>NZ_CP150917.1:5715000-6437446 GCF_039908645.1 Pseudomonas helvetica | reverse complement strand
GGATATCCCCTAAGTTGAAAGCCGGTGAGGCAAAAACAAGCGGCCATTGTAGCGACCAGACGCCGACTTATCCACACGTAGGTTGCTCACGGGTGTCGAAGAATCAACGCTTTATACGTAAAAAAGACGACCAATGGTCTGTGCATAAGCCCTGTGGATAAACCTACCTAAGCTCATTGTACAAGTGGGGGGCAAACCCGGTGGATAACCTGCCTGTGGATAACCACCCATTCCACACACAGCTTATCCGACAGCGCAGCACAGGCTGACCACCGTTTTCCACTGTAGTTGTCATTCTCTGTACAGCACGGAATAGAAGGGCTAAAGGTAGTTATCCACAGATGATGGCAGGCCTAGCTTTTATAAGCTTTACAGAAAAGCTTTAAATAATTCCCTTCTTTATTTTTATATCTAGCTGTCCACCTTTCAAGGACGAACCCTTCGGATATCCATTTAAAGGAAACGTTGGTTGGAAATTGACCTAGAGGCTTGCTTTCTCTAGAATCCCCGGTCTCTTAAAACGGGGGCCATTCCGGCCCGTTGTGGACGAACCAGGTAACACGACATGAAACGTACTTTCCAACCAAGCACTATCAAACGCGCTCGTACCCACGGTTTCCGTGCTCGCATGGCTACCAAGAACGGCCGTGCCGTCCTGTCGCGTCGTCGCGCCAAAGGTCGTGCGCGTCTGGCAGTTTGATAATCCGGTACTGGAGGTGAGTCAGGACTTCAGTCGGGAAAAGCGTTTGCTTACCCCCCGGCATTTCAAGGCAGTCTTTGACTCCCCTACCGGCAAGGTTCCGGGGAAAAATCTCCTGCTCCTTGCACGCACCAACGATCTCGATCACCCCCGCCTAGGGCTGGTTATCGGGAAAAAGAGTGTGAAGCTCTCCGTTGAGCGCAATCGCCTCAAGCGTTTGATGCGCGAATCATTTCGCCTCCACCAGGATTCTCTGGTTGGTTGGGATATCGTTATCGTCGCGCGCAAAGGTTTGGGTGATGTAGAAAACCCCGAATTGATTCAGCATTTCGGCAAACTCTGGAAACGTCTGGCACGCAGCACGCCGGTACCAGCAGTCAAAACCGAAACTGTAGGGGTAGACAGCACTGATGCGTAAACTGGCGCTCGTTCCGATCCAGTTTTATCGCTATGCCATTAGTCCTTTGATGGCCAGCCACTGTCGTTTCTACCCCAGTTGTTCCTGCTACGCGTATGAAGCCATAGAAAATCATGGCCTTCTGCGCGGTGGCTGGCTGACCTTTCGTCGTTTAGGTCGCTGTCATCCGTGGAATCCCGGTGGTTATGACCCGGTTCCATCTATCCCTACCTCCCGTTCTTCTTCGATGGCCGAGTAATCATGGATATTAAACGCACGATCCTGATCGTCGCCCTGGCAATCGTGTCCTACGTTATGGTTCTGAAATGGAACCAGGACTATGGTCAGGCTGCCTTGCCGACTCAGAATGTTGCTTCCAATCAGGCTGCCCCGGCTATTCCGGATACGCCACTTGGTAACAATGCTGCCGCCAGTGCCGATGTACCCAGCGCGAATACCGATATCAGTGCCCCTGCCGCAACGCCGGTAGTCACCAATAAAGATCTCATCCATGTCAAAACGGATGTGCTCGAACTGGCTATCGATCCTCAAGGTGGTGATATCGCCCAGCTGATGCTGCCGCTGTATCCACGTCGTCAGGACCATCCGGAAATTCCGTTCCAGCTGTTTGATAACGGTGGCGAACGTACTTACCTGGCTCAAAGCGGCCTGACCGGTACCAACGGTCCGGATGCTCGTGCTACCGGTCGTCCGGTTTACTCGACCGAACAGAAGACTTATCAACTGGCTGATGGCCAGAACCAGCTCAACGTTGACCTGAAATTCAGCGACGCTGGCGTCAATTACATCAAGCGCTTCAGCTTTACTCGCGGTCTGTACGATCTGAAAGTCACTTATCTGATCGACAACACCAGCGATAAAGCCTGGACGGGCAACCTGTTTGCCCAGCTCAAGCGCGATGCAAGTGCCGATCCTTCTTCGACTACCGCTACCGGTACTGCGACTTACCTGGGCGCTGCCCTGTGGACAAGTGCAGAGCCGTACAAAAAAGTGTCGATGAAAGATATCGACAAGGCGTCGTTGAAAGAAACCGTTAACGGTGGCTGGGTCGCCTGGCTGCAACACTACTTCGTGACTGCCTGGATTCCAGCCAAGAACGACAGCAACGTGGTGCAGACTCGCAAAGACAGCCAAGGCAACTACATCATCGGTTTCACTGGCCCGGTATTGTCCGTTGCGCCAGGTGCCAAGGCTGAAACCAGCGCTACGTTGTACGCAGGTCCGAAAAGCCAGGCGATACTGAAAGAGTTATCCCCAGGTCTGGAACTGACGGTCGACTACGGCATTCTGTGGTTCATCGCCCAGCCGATCTTCTGGCTGTTGCAACATATCCACGCGATCGTTGGTAACTGGGGCTGGTCGATCATCTTCCTGACCATGCTGATCAAGGGGATCTTCTTCCCGCTGTCGGCTGCCAGCTACAAATCCATGGCGCGCATGCGTGCAGTGGCACCGAAACTGGCTGCGCTGAAAGAGCAACATGGCGACGACCGGCAGAAAATGTCGCAAGCCATGATGGAGCTGTACAAGAAAGAGAAGATCAATCCACTGGGTGGTTGCTTGCCAATCCTCGTGCAGATGCCGGTTTTCCTTTCGCTGTACTGGGTACTCCTGGAAAGCGTGGAAATGCGCCAGGCACCGTTCATGCTGTGGATTACTGACCTGTCGATCAAGGATCCGTTCTTCATTCTGCCGATCATCATGGGCGCAACCATGTTCATCCAGCAGCAGCTGAACCCGACTCCTCCGGATCCGATGCAGGCCAAGGTTATGAAGCTGATGCCAATCATCTTCACCTTCTTCTTCCTGTGGTTCCCTGCGGGTCTGGTGCTGTACTGGGTTGTGAACAACTGCCTGTCCATCACCCAACAGTGGTACATCACACGTAAGATTGAAGCGGCTACCAAAAAAGCGGCTGCATAACTTACTCTGTGGATAACCACTCAAAACGCCCCCTAGTGGGGCGTTTTGCTATCCGTCATTTTTATCTGGATATCGAATCATGAGCACTCCTCGTGAAACCATTGCCGCCGTCGCCACTGCTCAAGGCCGTGGCGGTGTCGGTATCGTCCGTATTTCCGGTCCGCTGGCGAGTGTTGCGGCGAAAGCCATCAGCGGTCGCGAACTGAAACCACGGTTCGCCCATTACGGCCCGTTTCTCAGTGAAAACGAGGACGTGCTGGACGAAGGCATCGCCTTGTATTTCCCTGGACCGAATTCATTCACCGGCGAAGATGTGCTGGAACTCCAGGGCCATGGCGGCCCGATCGTTCTGGATATGTTGCTGCAGCGCTGCCTGCAATTGGGTTGCCGTCTGGCTCGGCCGGGTGAATTTAGCGAACGCGCGTTCCTCAACGACAAACTCGACCTGGCCCAGGCCGAAGCCATCGCCGATTTGATCGAAGCGAGTTCTGCACAGGCAGCCCGAAATGCACTGCGTTCGTTGCAAGGCGCATTTTCGCAGCGTGTGCATAACCTCACCGAGCAATTGATTGCACTGCGGATCTACGTTGAGGCGGCAATCGACTTCCCTGAAGAAGAAATCGACTTCCTTGCCGATGGCCACGTGCTGAAGATGCTCGATGCGGTGCGCGACGAGTTATCCACCGTATTGCGTGAAGCCGGGCAGGGCGCATTGCTGCGTGATGGCATGACCGTGGTGATTGCCGGTCGCCCTAACGCCGGAAAATCCAGCCTGCTCAATGCATTGGCCGGCCGTGAAGCCGCGATTGTTACCGAGATTGCCGGCACGACCCGGGACATCCTGCGCGAACATATCCACATCGATGGTATGCCTCTGCATGTGGTCGACACCGCTGGTTTGCGCGACACCGAAGACCAGGTCGAGAAAATCGGTGTGGAACGGGCATTGAAAGCCATCAGCGAGGCAGATCGGGTGTTGCTGGTGGTTGATGCCACTGCGCCTGAAGCGCTCGATCCTTTTGCCTTGTGGCCTGAATTCCTCGAGCAACGCCCGGATCCGGCCAAAGTGACCTTGATCCGCAACAAGGCAGACCTGACCGGAGAAGCGATAGCGCTGGAAGTCAGTGAAGATGGCCACGTGACCATCAGCTTGAGCGCCAGGTCTGCTGGCGAAGGCCTGGAACTGCTGCGTGACCATCTCAAGGCCTGCATGGGCTATGAGCAAACCTCGGAAAGCAGCTTCAGCGCCCGCCGGCGTCACCTGGAAGCCCTGCGCCATGCCAGTGCTTCACTCGAACATGGTCGCGCACAGCTGACTTTGGCCGGTGCCGGAGAGTTGCTGGCTGAAGATTTGCGTCAGGCACAGCAGTCGTTGGGTGAAATTACCGGCGAATTCAGCTCCGACGACCTGTTGGGCAGGATCTTTTCCAGCTTTTGTATCGGTAAATAACCTCACCTCTCCCTCCGTGGGAGCCGAGCTTGCTCGCGAGGCGGCGTGTCTGACACACCGTGTTGCTTAAATCGCAGGCAAGCCAGCTCCCACGAATCCGTGTATCCCCCAGATTTTTCGCATTGCCGAGCGGTATCGATCGCTTCGGTGGTTTTTCCATGGGCGGAATTTACTCCATTCAGCGCTTTTCTGTGGATTAAGCCCTGTGAATAACTGCCACTGAGCACGGTTGATAACAGGGCTTCAAAACTGAGGAAAACCTCCTCTGTGGATAACCACCCCATTCATCCACAGGCTTACACCGGTTATCCAAGGGCCTCCTTGGCACATGACCACAGGCTTTCATTCCTCTGTACACATTGAAAATAAAGGGCTACATAGATCTATCCACAGAAAAGGTGCTCTATAGAAATAAACATAAAAACAAAGATTTAATAAATTTCTTTCTTTTTAATTTCTATTGTCCGTGACTTACCCACAGCTGGTTAAATTTTGTGCAAAGGGTTCTTTAGGAAGGGCGAAGTCCCTATACTTGTCGACCAGGTCCGAAAACCTGAGCTCAAACTATTCCTGATTACCCAACTGAAGCAGGCACGAGGTGCGTGGTGGATTTCCCTTCCCGTTTTGAAGTGATCGTCATCGGCGGCGGTCATGCCGGTACCGAGGCAGCACTTGCATCAGCACGTATGGGGGCAAAAACCCTGTTGCTGACGCATAACGTGGAAACCCTCGGAGCAATGAGCTGCAACCCCGCGATTGGCGGGATCGGCAAAAGCCATCTGGTCAAGGAAATCGATGCCCTTGGCGGTGCGATGGCCATGGCTACCGATAAAGGTGGTATTCAATTTCGCGTCTTGAACAGCCGCAAAGGCCCAGCCGTGCGCGCTACTCGCGCCCAGGCCGATCGCGTTCTGTACAAGGCCGCTGTACGCGAGATTCTCGAGAACCAGCCGAACCTGTGGATATTTCAACAGGCCGCCGACGACCTGATCGTCGAACAGGAACAAGTGCGTGGTGTTGTCACCCAAATGGGCCTGCGGTTCTTCGCAGACTCCGTGGTGTTGACCACTGGCACGTTCCTCGGTGGACTTATCCACATCGGTTTGCAGAATTTTTCCGGCGGTCGCGCCGGTGATCCACCATCGATCGCACTGGCTCACCGTCTGCGTGAACTGCCATTGCGTGTGGGTCGTTTGAAAACCGGTACTCCGCCGCGTATCGACGGCCGCTCTGTGGATTTCTCGGTGATGACCGAGCAACCGGGCGATACGCCAATCCCGGTGATGTCGTTCATGGGCAACAAGGAACAGCATCCACAGCAGGTCAGTTGCTGGATTACCCATACGAATGCGCGTACCCACGAAATCATTGCCGCAAACCTCGACCGTTCGCCTATGTATTCTGCTGCCGGTGAGATCGAAGGCATCGGCCCGCGTTACTGCCCGTCGATCGAAGACAAGATTCACCGCTTTGCCGACAAGGAAAGCCATCAGGTCTTCATCGAGCCGGAAGGTTTGACCACCCACGAGCTGTACCCGAACGGGATATCCACATCCTTGCCGTTCGACGTGCAATTGCAGATCGTGCAATCGATTCGCGGCATGGAAAACGCCCATATCGTTCGCCCGGGCTACGCCATCGAGTACGACTACTTCGATCCGCGCGACCTGAAGTACAGCCTCGAAACCAAAGTTATTGGTGGTCTGTTCTTCGCCGGACAAATCAACGGCACCACCGGTTACGAAGAAGCCGGCGCCCAAGGTTTGCTGGCCGGGGCCAACGCAGCATTGCGTGCCCAGGGCAAAGACAGCTGGTGCCCGCGTCGCGACGAAGCGTACATCGGCGTATTGGTCGACGACCTGATTACCCTGGGGACCCAAGAACCGTATCGGATGTTCACGTCCCGCGCCGAATACCGTTTGATCCTGCGCGAAGACAACGCCGACCTGCGCTTGACCGAAAAAGGTCGCGAGCTGGGTCTGGTGGACGACGTGCGCTGGGCGGCTTTCTGCAAAAAACGCGAAAGCATCGAAGTGGAAGAGCAACGCCTGAAAAGCACCTGGGTTCGCCCCGGTACGGAGCAGGGCGATGCGATTGCCGAAAAGTTCGGCACGCCGCTGACCCACGAATACAACTTGCTGAACCTGCTGACCCGTCCGGAAATCGACTACGCTGGTCTGATCTCGGTGACAGGTGCCGGTGCAGAAGATCCACAGGTCGCCGAGCAGGTCGAAATCAAGACCAAATACGCCGGTTACATCGACCGTCAGCAGGATGAAATTGCTCGCCTGCGGGCCAGTGAAGACACCAAATTGCCTGTGGATATCGATTACACGAACATCTCCGGTCTCTCCAAAGAGATCCAGAGCAAGCTCGGCGCGACCCGTCCAGAGACCCTGGGCCAGGCTTCGCGGATACCGGGCGTGACCCCGGCAGCGATTTCGCTGTTGATGATTCATTTGAAAAAACGCGGCGCGGGCCGTCAGTTGGAGCAAAGCGCTTGAGTTCGTTGGTCACCTCGCAACATGCCGAAGAGTTATCCACAGGTGCTCGCCAGCTCGGTGTGAACCTGACAGAAACCCAGCACGCGCAGCTGCTGGGTTATCTGGCCCTGTTGATCAAATGGAACAAGGCTTACAACCTGACCGCCGTGCGTGATCCGGACGAAATGGTTTCGCGGCACCTGCTCGACAGCCTGAGCGTGATGTCCTTCATCGAAAACGGTCGCTGGCTGGATGTTGGCAGTGGCGGCGGCATGCCGGGTATTCCACTGGCGATCCTGTTTCCCGAGTCGCAAGTGACGTGCCTGGACAGCAACGGCAAGAAAACCCGCTTCCTGACTCAGGTCAAACTCGAACTCAAACTGGATAACCTGCAAGTTATCCACAGTCGCGTCGAAGCCTTCACGCCTGAACTGCCGTTCAACGGGATTATTTCCCGGGCATTCAGCAGCATGGAGAACTTCAGCAACTGGACTCGCCACTTGGGCGATAGCGACACGCGTTGGCTGGCAATGAAGGGCGTTCATCCCGCCGATGAGCTGGTAGCATTGCCGGCAGACTTCCACCTCGATAGCGAACACGCCCTGGCCGTACCCGGTTGCCAAGGCCAACGCCATCTGCTGATACTGCGCCGCAGGGCATGATTGGGAACACAAGCAAGAATGGCTAAGGTATTCGCGATAGCGAACCAAAAGGGTGGTGTGGGCAAGACCACCACCTGCATCAACCTCGCAGCATCCCTGGTCGCGACCAAGCGCCGGGTGTTGTTGATCGATCTTGATCCACAGGGCAACGCCACCATGGGTAGCGGTGTGGATAAACACGGCCTGGAAAACTCGGTCTACGACCTGTTGATCGGCGAATGCGATCTGGCCCAGGCCATGCACTTTTCCGAACACGGTGGTTACCAGTTGTTGCCGGCCAACCGCGATTTAACCGCGGCTGAAGTCGTTCTGCTGGAAATGCAGATGAAGGAAAGCCGTCTGCGCAGCGCTTTGGCGCCGATCCGTGAGAACTACGATTACATTTTGATCGACTGCCCACCGTCGCTGTCGATGCTCACGCTCAATGCTCTGGTTGCCTCCGACGGGGTAATTATCCCCATGCAGTGCGAGTATTTCGCGCTCGAAGGGTTGAGCGACCTTGTGGATAACATCAAGCGCATCGCTGAGCTGCTGAACCCGAACCTGAAAATCGAAGGCCTGCTGCGGACTATGTACGACCCGCGCCTGAGCCTGATGAACGATGTGTCGGCGCAGCTCAAGGAACACTTCGGCGAGCAACTGTACGACACCGTGATACCGCGCAACATCCGTCTGGCCGAAGCGCCAAGTTATGGCATGCCGGCGTTGGCCTATGACAAACAATCCCGTGGCGCACTGGCCTATCTGGCCCTGGCGGGCGAGATGGTTCGTCGTCAACGCAAAAATTCACGCATTGCCGCTGCTCAGGCAACTTAAGGAATCCCCATGGCCGTCAAGAAACGAGGTCTCGGACGTGGACTGGATGCACTGCTGAGTGGTCCGACTGTCAGTTCGCTTGAAGAGCAAGCGGTGCAGGCCGATCAGCGTGAGCTGCAGCACCTGCCGCTGGACCTGATCCAGCGCGGCAAGTACCAGCCGCGTCGCGACATGGACCCTCAGGCGCTGGAAGAACTGGCGCAGTCGATCAAGGCTCAAGGCGTGATGCAGCCGATCGTGGTTCGCCCGATCGGTGCCGGCCGCTTTGAAATCATCGCCGGCGAACGCCGCTGGCGCGCCAGCCAGCAGGCTGGCCAGGAAACCATCCCGGCGATGGTGCGCGATGTGCCGGATGAAACCGCAATCGCCATGGCGTTGATCGAGAACATCCAGCGCGAAGACCTCAATCCGATCGAGGAAGCGGTCGCCCTGCAGCGTCTGCAGCAGGAATTCCAGCTGACTCAGCAGCAAGTCGCCGAAGCTGTGGGCAAATCCCGCGTGACCGTGGCCAACTTGTTGCGCCTGATTGCATTGCCGGAAGTCATCAAGACCATGCTGTCCCACGGCGACCTGGAAATGGGTCATGCCCGGGCTTTGCTCGGGTTGCCGGAAAATCAACAGGTCGAGGGGGCGCGACATGTTGTCGCACGTGGCCTCACCGTGCGTCAGACCGAGGCCCTGGTTCGCCAGTGGTTGAGTGGTAAACCGGCGCTCGCCGAACCCTCGAAACCGGACCCGGATATCGCTCGTCTCGAACAACGCCTGGCAGAGCGCCTAGGCTCTGCGGTGCAGATCCGCCACGGGAAGAAGGGCAAAGGGCAGTTGGTGATTGGCTACAACTCCCTTGATGAGCTTCAAGGCGTCCTCGCACATATCCGCTGAAACATTTCCTCATGTAGCGCGACGTTCGAAATCACTACCTGACAGTTGAATAGGGGCTGAACCGCCCCTATACTCTGCGCGCATTTTGTCGGCACAAATTATGCCAAGTTATTGAATTCTGGCAGCCGGCCTTTGAGGAGCAAAAGTGATGGAAACCCGCACGCCAAACCGCTTGCCGTTCCATCGCTTGGCGGTTTTTCCCGTGTTATTGGCGCAATTTGTCGTTTTGCTGCTTGCAGCGACGGCGCTCTGGCGATGGCATGGAGTCGTAGCCGGATACTCAGGACTCTGCGGAGGTCTGATAGCCTTGCTTCCCAATGTTTATTTCGCTCACAGGGCATTTCGGTTTTCCGGCGCCCGAGCAGCTCAAGCCATTGTCCGGTCTTTTTATGCCGGCGAGGCAGGCAAACTGATTTTGACGGCAGTGCTCTTTGCATTGACGTTCGCAGGTGTGAAGCCACTGGCGCCGCTAGCTGTATTCGGCGTCTTCGTGCTGACCCAACTGGTCAGCTGGTTCGCTCCCCTGCTGATGAGAACAAGACTTTCGAGACCTTAGGGCGTTTGAGGCAACCATGGCAGCAGAATCCGCTTCGGGCTATATCCAGCACCACTTGCAAAACCTGACCTTCGGTCAGCTACCTACCGGCGGCTGGGGTTTTGCCCACACCGCAGCAGAAGCCAAGGCAATGGGCTTTTGGGCTTTCCACGTCGATACCCTCGGCTGGTCGGTCGCGTTGGGGCTGATCTTCGTTCTTCTTTTCCGCATGGCGGCGAAGAAGGCGACTTCCGGCGTACCAGGTGCCTTGCAGAACTTCGTTGAAGTATTGGTCGAATTCGTCGACAGCAGCGTGAAAGACAGCTTCCATGGCCGTAGCCCGGTGGTTGCACCTTTGGCACTGACCATCTTCGTCTGGGTGTTCATGATGAACGCCATCGACCTGGTACCGGTCGACTGGATCCCGCAACTGGCTGCGGCCATTTCCGGCAACCACGAGATTCCGTTCCGCGCCGTATCGACCACCGACCCGAACGCTACGCTGGCCATGGCCTTCTCGGTGTTCGCGCTGATCATTTTCTACAGCATCAAAATCAAGGGCATCGGCGGCTTTATCGGCGAACTGACCCTGCACCCGTTCGGCAGCAAGAACATTTTTGTTCAGGCGCTGCTGATTCCGGTGAACTTCCTGCTGGAATTCGTGACGCTGATTGCCAAGCCAATCTCGCTGGCACTGCGTCTGTTCGGCAACATGTACGCTGGCGAGCTGGTGTTTATCCTGATCGCCGTGATGTTCGGCAGCGGCCTGCTCTGGCTTAGCGGCCTGGGCATTGTGCTGCAGTGGGCGTGGGCTGTGTTCCACATCCTGATCATCACCCTGCAGGCGTTTATCTTCATGATGCTGACCATCGTCTACCTGTCGATGGCGCACGAAGAGAACCATTAAGACCGGCTTCGGCTAGTCTGATGTCCCTCTCGCCTCGGCGAGAGGGGGCCCGTACCGGGCTCGATGAAACGATTTGTTTTACCGCTTTAATCTAAAAAACCTAAACCATACGACGTAAAAGTCGGGAGGAAAGATGGAAACTGTAGTTGGTCTAACCGCTATCGCTGTTGCACTGTTGATCGGCCTGGGCGCACTGGGTACCGCAATTGGTTTCGGCCTGTTGGGTGGCAAGTTCCTGGAAGGCGCAGCGCGTCAGCCAGAAATGGTTCCAATGCTGCAAGTTAAAATGTTCATCGTTGCCGGTCTGCTCGACGCCGTAACCATGATCGGCGTTGGTATCGCTCTGTTCTTCACCTTCGCGAACCCTTTCGTTGGTCAACTCGCTCACTAATCACTCGGATTTTCGAGTTGAGCAAGTCTGATGGACAACGAACGAGCGAGGTGTTGGCGTGAACATTAATGCAACCCTGATTGGCCAGTCCGTTGCGTTCTTCATTTTTGTACTGTTTTGCATGAAGTTCGTGTGGCCTCCGGTCATCGCGGCTTTGCACGAACGTCAGAAGAAGATCGCGGATGGACTGGACGCTGCCGCCCGAGCAGCTCGCGACCTGGAATTGGCCCAAGATAAAGCGGGTCAACAACTGCGCGAAGCTAAAGCTCAGGCAGCCGAAATCATTGAGCAAGCCAAGAAGCGCGGTAATCAGATCGTCGAAGAGGCTGTTGATAAAGCCCGTGTCGACGCTGAACGTGTGAAATTGCAGGCTCAGGCCGAGATCGAACAGGAACTGAACAGTGTCAAAGACGCGCTGCGTGCCCAACTGGGTGCACTGGCCGTTGGCGGCGCCGAGAAGATCCTGGGTGCCACAATCGATCAAAACGCGCACGCGGAGCTGGTAAACAAACTGGCTGCTGAAATTTAAGCGAGGGCGATCATGGCAGAACTGACCACGTTGGCCCGACCTTACGCTAAGGCAGCCTTCGAGCATGCCCAGGCCCACCAGCAACTGGCCTCTTGGTCAGCCATGCTCGGCCTGGCTGCAGCAGTGTCGCAAGACGACACCATGCAGCGCGTGCTCAAGGCCCCGCGACTGACGAGCGCAGACAAGGCCGCCACGTTTATTGACGTGTGCGGCGACAAGTTTGATGCCAAGGCACAGAACTTCATCAACGTCGTTGCCGAAAACGACCGTCTCCCGCTTTTGCCGGAGATATCCGCTCTGTTCGACCTGTACAAGGCCGAACAAGAGAAGTCGGTAGACGTTGAAGTGACCAGTGCTTTCGCGTTGAACCAAGAACAGCAAGACAAACTCGCCAAGGTTCTCAGTGCACGACTCAACCGGGAAGTGCGCCTGCAAGTCGAGGAAGACAAATCCCTGATAGGGGGCATTGTCATCCGCGCCGGCGACCTGGTTATCGATGGCTCGGTTCGCGGCAAACTCGCGAACCTTGCCGAAGCATTGAAATCTTGAGTTTGAAGGGGCAGCAGAGCAATGCAGCAACTCAATCCTTCCGAAATAAGTGAAATTATCAAGGGCCGCATCGAAAAGCTCGATGTGACCTCCCAAGCCCGTAACGAAGGCACTGTCGTCAGCGTATCTGACGGCATCGTGCGGATTCACGGTCTGGCCGACGTAATGTACGGCGAGATGATCGAGTTTCCGGGCGGCGTCTACGGTATGGCCCTCAACCTGGAGCAAGACTCTGTAGGTGCCGTTGTATTGGGCTCTTACCAGACTCTGGCTGAAGGCATGAGCGCCAAGTGCACTGGCCGCATCCTTGAAGTTCCTGTTGGTAAGGAACTGCTGGGTCGCGTAGTCGACGCACTGGGTAACCCAGTTGACGGTAAAGGTCCGCTGAACAACACCGAGACCGATGCGGTCGAGAAAGTTGCTCCAGGCGTGATCTGGCGTAAGTCGGTAGACCAGCCTGTACAGACTGGCTACAAGGCTGTTGACGCCATGATCCCTGTCGGCCGTGGCCAGCGTGAGCTGATCATCGGTGACCGTCAGATCGGTAAAACCGCTCTGGCGATCGACGCGATCATCAACCAGAAAGACAGCGGCATCTTCTGCGTCTACGTAGCGATCGGTCAGAAACAATCGACCATCGCCAACGTGGTTCGCAAGCTGGAAGAAAACGGCGCCTTGGCTAACACCATCGTCGTAGCTGCCAGTGCTTCGGAATCGGCTGCACTGCAATTCCTGGCACCGTACTCCGGTTGCACCATGGGCGAATATTTCCGCGACCGCGGTGAAGACGCGCTGATCGTTTATGACGATCTGTCCAAGCAAGCAGTGGCTTACCGCCAGATTTCCCTGCTGCTGCGCCGTCCACCAGGCCGTGAAGCCTACCCAGGCGACGTGTTCTATCTCCACTCCCGTCTGCTGGAGCGCGCATCCCGCGTTTCGGAAGAGTACGTAGAGAAGTTCACCAACGGTGCCGTGACTGGCAAGACCGGTTCCTTGACCGCTCTGCCAATCATTGAAACCCAGGCTGGCGACGTTTCCGCGTTCGTTCCGACCAACGTGATTTCGATCACCGACGGTCAGATCTTCCTGGAATCGGCCATGTTCAACTCCGGGATCCGTCCTGCAGTGAACGCCGGTGTTTCGGTATCCCGTGTGGGTGGTGCCGCTCAGACCAAGATCATCAAGAAGCTTTCCGGTGGTATCCGTACCGCTCTGGCTCAGTACCGTGAACTGGCTGCATTCGCCCAGTTCGCTTCTGACCTGGACGAAGCCACTCGCAAGCAGCTTGAGCACGGTCAGCGCGTTACCGAGCTGATGAAGCAGAAGCAATATGCGCCGATGTCCATTGCCGACATGTCGTTGTCCCTGTATGCCGCTGAACGTGGCTTCCTGGTAGACATCGAGATTCCAAAAATCGGTAGCTTCGAGCAGGCGATGATTGCTTACTTCAACCGCGATCACGCCGAATTGATGGCGAAGATCAACGTGAAGGGTGACTTCAATGACGAAATCGACGCTGGCCTGAAAGCCGGTATCGAGAAGTTCAAGGCCACCCAAACCTGGTAAGCCGCAGCGGGGGCCGAGAGGCTCCCGCTTGCTAACCTGATAGGTGTTACATGGCAGGCGCAAAAGAGATTCGCAGTAAGATTGCGAGCATCAAAAGCACGCAAAAAATTACCAGCGCCATGGAAAAAGTGGCGGTCAGCAAAATGCGCAAGGCACAAATGCGCATGTCGGCTAGCCGTCCTTACGCGGAGCGCATCCGCCAGGTTATTGGTCATCTGGCCAACGCTAACCCGGAATATCGCCACCCGTTCATGATCGAGCGCGCTATCAAGCGCGTTGGTTATGTCGTCGTGAGCAGTGACCGTGGTCTGTGTGGTGGCTTGAACACCAACCTGTTCAAGGCTTTGGTCAAGGACATGGCGGTAAACCGCGAACAAGGCGTCGAGATCGATCTGTGCGTGATTGGTAGCAAAGGTGCGGCTTTCTTCCGCAACTTCGGCGGTAACGTCGTTGCAGCTATCAGCCACCTGGGTGAAGAGCCGTCGATCAATGATCTGATCGGCAGCGTCAAGGTGATGCTGGATGCCTACCTGGACGGCCGTATTGACCGCCTGTGCGTGGTGTCCAACAAGTTCATCAACACCATGACGCAACAGCCTACCGTGGAGCAGTTGATTCCACTGGTGGCGACCCCGGATCAAGAACTCAAGCACCACTGGGACTATCTCTACGAACCGGATGCCAAGGAGCTGCTTGACGGCTTGATGGTCCGCTACGTGGAGTCGCAGGTCTACCAGGCGGTGGTCGAGAACAACGCAGCTGAACAAGCGGCGCGGATGATCGCAATGAAGAACGCTACCGACAACGCCGGTGACTTGATCAGCGATTTGCAGCTGATCTACAACAAGGCGCGTCAGGCTGCGATCACCCAAGAGATCTCGGAAATCGTCGGCGGCGCTGCCGCGGTTTAACGGTTCAAATATTCAGAGGATCCAGCTATGAGTAGCGGACGTATCGTTCAAATCATCGGCGCCGTTATCGACGTGGAATTTCCACGCGACAGCGTACCGAGCATCTACAACGCGCTGGAAGTACAAAGCGCGGCCGGAACTACGCTTGAAGTTCAGCAGCAGCTGGGCGACGGCGTGGTTCGTACCATTGCGATGGGCTCCACCGAGGGCTTGAAGCGTGGTCTGGAAGTCAAGGACTCCGGCGCAGCCATCTCCGTACCGGTCGGTAAAGCGACCCTGGGCCGGATCATGGACGTACTGGGTAACCCGATCGACGAAGCTGGCCCGATTGACACCGAAGAACGCTGGGGCATTCACCGTCCTGCGCCGTCCTTCGCTGAACAAGCTGGCGGCAACGACCTGCTGGAAACCGGCATCAAGGTTATCGACCTGGTTTGCCCGTTCGCCAAAGGCGGTAAAGTCGGTCTGTTTGGTGGTGCCGGTGTAGGCAAAACCGTAAACATGATGGAACTGATCCGTAACATCGCCATCGAGCACAGCGGTTATTCCGTGTTCGCCGGTGTGGGTGAGCGTACTCGTGAGGGTAACGACTTCTACCACGAGATGAAGGACTCCAACGTTCTGGACAAAGTGGCACTGGTTTACGGTCAGATGAACGAGCCGCCGGGAAACCGTCTGCGCGTAGCACTGACCGGCCTGACCATGGCCGAGAAGTTCCGTGACGAAGGTAACGACGTTCTGCTGTTCGTCGACAACATCTATCGTTACACCCTGGCCGGTACTGAAGTATCCGCACTGCTGGGCCGTATGCCTTCTGCAGTAGGTTACCAGCCGACCCTGGCTGAAGAGATGGGCACTCTGCAAGAGCGCATCACTTCCACCAAAAACGGTTCGATCACCTCGATCCAAGCGGTATACGTACCTGCGGATGACTTGACTGACCCGTCGCCAGCGACCACCTTCGCCCACTTGGACGCCACCGTCGTTCTGTCCCGTGACATCGCTTCCCTGGGTATCTACCCAGCGGTAGATCCACTGGATTCGACTTCGCGTCAGCTGGACCCGAACGTGATCGGTCAGGACCACTACGACACCGCTCGCGGCGTTCAGTATGTTCTGCAGCGTTACAAAGAACTGAAGGACATCATTGCGATCCTGGGTATGGACGAGCTGTCGGAAACCGACAAGCAGTTGGTATCCCGCGCTCGTAAGATCCAGCGCTTCTTGTCGCAGCCGTTCTTCGTGGCTGAAGTCTTCACTGGTGCATCGGGTAAATACGTTTCCCTGAAAGACACCATTGCTGGCTTCAAAGGCATCCTCAACGGTGACTACGACCACCTGCCAGAACAAGCGTTCTACATGGTCGGCGGCATCGAAGAAGCGATCGAGAAAGCCAAGAAACTGTAATCCCGGCGCCCGGCGACGGGCGCTAATTTAGGTTGAGGCAAGCAGATGGCTATGACAGTCCATTGCGACATCGTCAGTGCGGAAGGGGAAATCTTCTCTGGTCTGGTCGAGATGGTGATTGCGCACGGTGAGCTGGGTGATCTTGGTATCGCTCTGGGTCACGCTCCGCTGATCACTAATCTGAAACCAGGTCCGATCCGCTTGATCAAGCAGGGCGGGGAAGCCGAGGTGTTTTACATCTCCGGTGGTTTCCTCGAGGTTCAGCCGAACATGGTCAAGGTGCTTGCCGACACTGTGCAACGTGCTGCCGACCTGGACGAAGCCTCCGCTCAGCTAGCCGTACAGGCTGCTGAGAAGGCCTTGCATGAAAGAGGCGCCGAGTTCGACTACGGTTCCGCTGCCGCTCGTCTGGCCGAGGCGACAGCTCAGCTGCGCACCGTCCAGCAGATCCGCAAGAAGTTCGGCGGCTGATAAGCCTCCCGCTTGTTGTGTGATTGATTAAAAAGGGTAGCCTCGGCTACCCTTTTTCTTTTTCTGCAAATTACCTCTTGGTCGCAGCCGCTGACCTCCCAGGATTGGTTGCCAGTCATGTCTCTAGAAATCGTTATTCTCGCTGCCGGTCAAGGCACTCGCATGCGTTCGGCGCTGCCAAAGGTGCTTCACCCGGTGGCGGGCAATTCCATGCTTGGCCATGTTATCCACAGCGCCCGCCAACTTGATCCACAGCGCATTCACGTGGTGATCGGCCATGGTGCCGACGTGGTACGCGAGCGTCTGGCAGCAGATGACTTGAACTTCGTGTTGCAGGACCAGCAACTTGGCACAGGTCACGCCGTGGCCCAGGCCGTGCCGTTCATTACCGCCGATACCGTATTGATCCTTTACGGTGACGTGCCGCTGATCGAAGTCCCGACCCTGCAACGCCTGCTCAAGCTTGTGGCGCCACTGCAGATGGGTCTGTTGACCGTCGAACTCGATGACCCGACGGGTTATGGCCGTATCGTGCGCAATGCTGATGGGCGCGTGACCGCTATCGTCGAGCACAAGGATGCCAGTGAAGCCGAGCGTATGATCACTGAAGGCAACACCGGCATTATGGCGGTGCCGGCCAGTCATCTGGGGGACTGGATGAGCCGGCTCTCCAACAACAATGTGCAGGGCGAGTATTACCTGACCGACGTGATTGCCATGGCAGTCAGCGACGGTCTGGTGGTGGACACCGAGCAGCCTCACGACGCGATGGAAGTGCAGGGCGCCAACGACCGCAAACAGCTCGCAGAGCTGGAGCGTCATTATCAGTTGCGCGAAGGCCGTCGGCTGATGGCCCAGGGCGTGACGTTGCGCGATCCGGCGCGTTTTGATGTGCGCGGTGAAGTGACTGTCGGCCGCGATGTGCTGATCGACATCAACGTGATTCTCGAAGGTCGTGTGGTCATCGAAGACGACGTGGTCATTGGTCCGAACTGCGTGATCAAGGACAGCACCCTGCGCAAGGGCGTGGTCATCAAGGCCAACAGCCACATCGAAGGCGCGGTATTGGGCGAGGATAGCGATGCCGGTCCGTTCGCGCGCTTGCGTCCGGGCACGGTGCTGGAAGCCCGCGCGCATGTGGGTAACTTTGTCGAATTGAAGAATGCCCATCTGGGTGAAGGCGCCAAGGCCGGTCACCTGAGCTATCTGGGCGATGCCGAAGTCGGCGCGCGCACCAACATTGGCGCCGGCACCATCACCTGCAACTATGATGGCGTCAACAAGTGGAAGACTGTCCTGGGTGAAGACGTATTCATTGGCTCCAACAACTCGTTGGTAGCACCTGTGGATATCCTGGACGGTGCGACCACTGCGGCAGGTTCGACGATTACCTCGACTGTGGATAAGTCCCAGTTGGCCGTTGGTCGGGCTCGACAGAAGAATATCGATGGCTGGAAGCGTCCGGTGAAAGTCCAGAAGAGTTGAGTTATCCACAGATCGTTCGGGAAGTGTATCTGTGGCGCTGGTGAGATAGCCATCGCGGGCAAGCCTTGCTCCTACAGACGGTGAGATCCGTAGGAGCAAGGCTTGCCCGCGATGCTTTTATCCACAGATCTTTTTTCGTGTGCCGGCTTGACGAGGTTTCGCCGATAGGTTTTGATTGCTTTCGTTATCTTTCGAATCGAAACTTACCAGCTCATGTCAAAGCGCAATACACCACAACGTCGCCATAATATCCTTGCCTTGCTGACTGAGCAGGGCGAAGTCAGTGTGGATGAATTGGCCAAGCGTTTTGAAACCTCGGAAGTTACAATTCGCAAAGATCTGGCGGCGCTTGAAAGCAATGGCTTGTTGTTACGCCGATACGGCGGCGCGATCACCATGCCCCAAGAGTTGGTCAATGACCCGAGCCAATCCGTTTCCCTGTACAAACAAGCCATTGCCCAAGCCGCGGTGGCGCGGATTCGTGAGCATGCGCGGATCATTATCGACAGTGGCAGCACCACGGCGGCAATGATTCCACAACTTGGCCAACAGCCGGGCCTGGTGGTCATGACCAATTCGTTGTACGTCGCCAATGCGTTGGGTGAACTTGAACATGAACCGGTGCTGTTGATGACCGGTGGAACCTGGGACCCGCATTCCGAGTCATTCCAGGGGCAGGTCGCCGAGCAGGTCCTGCGCTCGTACGATTTTGATCAGTTGTTCATCGGTGCCGATGGCATTGATCTGCTACGAGGTACCACGACCTTTAATGAATTGCTCGGTCTAAGCCGAGTGATGGCCGACGTGGCCCGTGAAGTGATCGTGATGGTCGAATCCGACAAGATCGGCCGCAAGATTCCAAACCTGGAACTGCCATGGAGCAGCATCCATACCCTTATTACCGATGATCGCCTGCCGCAAGAGGCTCGCGACCAGATTCAGGCCCGCGGCATTAACGTGATATGCGCGGCAGTCAGCCAGGAGAAATAGCATGTGTGGAATTGTCGGCGCAGTCGCGGAACGTAATATCACTGCCATTTTGCTCGAAGGTCTGAAGCGCCTCGAATACCGCGGCTACGACAGCGCCGGCGTGGCGGTTTACACCAACGCTGAAAAACTTGAGCGCATGCGTCGCCCGGGTAAGGTCAGCGAACTTGAACAGGCCCTGGCGCAAGAACCGCTGGTTGGCCGTCTCGGTATCGCCCACACCCGTTGGGCCACTCACGGTGCGCCGTGCGAGCGTAACGCTCATCCGCATTTCTCCGGCGATCTGGCGGTGGTGCACAACGGCATCATCGAAAACCATGAAGCCCTGCGTGAGCAGCTCAAGGCACTGGGTTACGTGTTCACTTCGGACACCGATACTGAAGTCATTGCCCACCTGCTGAACCACAAACTCAAAGACCTCCCCGACCTGACCGTTGCCCTCAAGGCCACCGTCAAGGAGTTGCACGGCGCTTACGGCCTGGCCGTTATCAGCGCGCAGCAACCGGATCGTCTGGTCGCCGCTCGCAGTGGTAGCCCGTTGGTGATCGGCCTGGGTCTGGGCGAGAACTTTCTCGCCTCCGACCAACTGGCACTGCGTCAGGTCACTGACCGTTTCATGTACCTGGAAGAAGGCGACATCGCCGAGATCCGCCGTGACAGTGTGCAGATCTGGGATATCGACGGCAATGTTGTCGAGCGAGAAGCGGTGCAGTACCGCGATAACACCGAATCCGCCGAGAAGGGCGAGTTCCGTCACTACATGCTCAAGGAGATCCACGAGCAACCGTCGGTAGTGCAACGCACTCTTGAAGGCCGTCTTGGCCCGAATCAGGTGTTGGTCCAAGCGTTCGGCCCACAAGCCGCCGAGCTGTTTGCCAAGGTCCGCAATGTGCAGATCGTCGCCTGCGGCACCAGCTATCACGCCGGTATGGTCGCGCGTTACTGGCTGGAAGAACTGGCCGGGATTCCGTGCCAGGTCGAAGTCGCCAGCGAATTCCGCTATCGCAAAGTAGTCGTGCAACCCGATTCGCTGTTCGTGACCATCTCTCAGTCTGGCGAAACGGCTGACACCCTGGCGGCACTGCGCAATGCCAAAGAGTTGGGTTTCCTTGCCAGCCTGGCGATCTGCAACGTCGGCATCAGTTCCCTGGTGCGTGAGTCCGACCTGACGCTGCTGACCCAGGCCGGTCGCGAAATCGGTGTGGCGTCAACCAAAGCCTTCACCACTCAGTTGGTGGGCCTGTTGCTGTTGACCCTGTCGCTGGGTCAGGTGCGTGGCACCTTGGCTGAAGGCGTGGAAGCGACACTGGTCGAAGAGCTTCGCCGTTTGCCTGCCCGCCTGGGTGAAGCGTTGGCCATGGACAGCACTGTGGAGAAAGTCGCCGAGCTGTTTGCCGACAAGAAACACACGCTGTTCCTGGGTCGTGGCGCACAGTACCCGGTGGCGATGGAAGGCTCGCTGAAGCTCAAAGAAATCTCCTACATCCACGCTGAAGCCTACCCGGCCGGCGAGCTCAAGCATGGCCCGTTGGCGCTGGTCGACGACGACATGCCTGTAGTGACAGTGGCACCGAACAACGAACTGTTGGAGAAGTTGAAATCCAACCTGCAGGAAGTTCGTGCCCGTGGCGGCCAGCTGATTGTGTTTGCTGACGAAAAAGCCGGCATGAGCAATGGCGAAGGCACGCATGTGGTCAACATGCCGCACATCCACGACATCCTGTCGCCGATCCTCTACACCATTCCGCTGCAACTGCTCTCGTACTACGTCGCTGTGCTTAAAGGTACTGACGTCGACCAACCGCGTAACCTGGCAAAATCGGTGACGGTGGAGTAAGTCATTGCGGCGATCAGGAGCTCGTGGTTTTCAATAAATCACACTGACATAGAATAATTAACGTCTGACACAGTAGTCATTAAGTACGACACAATGAAAACCCTTTAAATAAAAAGGGTTTTCATTTTTTTGGTCTCGCCGCTCATCAGGTTTCCGTCGCGCTGAGTACGATGTAATACTTTTCCGAAAACGTCATAGACATTCGAGAACAGTTCCCACACTTTTCCGTGTCTGCACTTGAGGTAATCGTCTCTCCTTGGCTGACTAAGCTCCTTCGTTTTTATAAATACCCGCTGTCTCCTCAACAACTAACAAGCGCTCACACCATGGATGGAATCGATATGCTGGCTGGGGTCTTTTTCGTGGGTTCTAGTGGTCTGTGCGCTGCGCGCCGAGTGGGTTATCCACCGCGGTGCCCTGAGCAAGACCTCGCCGAATGCCGGTTTTTCCTCCCTGCGCAGTAACAACTTCGGTGCCGATGTCTGTCGGCCTTCCGTCCTTCATTGCTGAATTCAAGGTCGAATATTTAATGAAGTCACCGTTTTCATCGCCCGCATTGCTTCCCCTCAAGATTATCGCCACCGGCGTGGCGCTACCGCCCAATCGCGTCGATTCGGTCGACCTTGATCGGTTGTTGAACAAGCCTGCGGGCTATGTCGAGAAGCGTTCGGGCATTATCTATCGCTATCATGCCTCGGATGATGCCTGCCAGGCAGAGCTGGCGGCAGCCGCTCTTCACGACGCCCTGGACCGCCAGGGTATCGACGCCGCATCAATCGACTTGCTGATCTCGGCTTCGGCGATTTCCGTGCAGGCATTGCCGTGCACGGCGGTGCACATCCTAAAGGTCTCCCAGCTGGCGCCCGGCACCCCTGGTTTCGACATCAATAGCAGCTGTGTGAGCTTTATCTCGGCGCTACAGGTCGCCGCAGGGCTGTTAAATGCCGGCACCTACCGACGCATCGCGATCGTGTCGGCCGACCTGGCGTCACGCGGGATCGACTGGGACGATGAAGAATCCTCACTGATTTTCGGCGACGGTGCAGCGTGCGCCATCGTTGAACGGGGCGATGGCACCAGTGGGATCCTCGCCAGCCTGGTTGAAACCCACCCCCAAGGTAGCGGACTCTGTGAGATACGGGCGGGCGGCACACGACGCAATCCGCGCGCAGGTATGACCGATAGCGACTTCCTGTTCCAGATGCGCGGCAAGCAATTGTTCAGGCAAGCCTCGGCGTTGATCGAGGACTACCTGGCTCGTCTGTTGGGGGCGAGCGGGTTGACCCTGGAACAAATCGCCACGGTGGTGCCGCATCAGGCCAGCCATCTGTCGCTGGAGCATATGCGTCGACGCCTGAATGTCTCTTCCAGCGTGTTGGTGGATATCTACCGCTATCACGGCAACCAGGTGGCCGCATCGATCCCCACGGCATTGCACGCGGCCGTCACCAGCGGACGGTTTAATCGCGCCGAGCCGGCTATGCTCATCGGCACAGCGGCTGGTTTATCCTTGGCCGGCATGGTCCTGCTGCCATGAAGGTACTGCTGACCGGCGCCACCAGCGGGCTTGGGCGAAACGCAGCACAGTGGCTGCTCGACGCCGGTCATGCGGTGCATGCCACCGGTCGCGACACCCAGGTTGGTAACGCCCTGCGTGAGCTGGGCGCCGACTTTACGGCGTTGGATTTAACCCATGCAAGCCTTGAGCAATGCCAGCCATTGATGAGCGGGTGTGATGCGGTCTGGCACTGCGCCGCGAAGTCTTCGCCGTGGGGTCGCCGGGAAGATTTCAACCAGGCGAACGTGGTTGCCACGCAAAAACTGGCTGAGTCAGCAGGGCGTGCCGGTGTTCGGCGTTTTGTTCATATCTCCACGCCCTCGATCTACTTTGATTTCCAGCATCATCATGAAATCGTCGAGAGCTACCGCGCCCCACGGTTTGCCAACCATTACGCCGCCAGCAAGTACGCGGCGGAGCAGGGCATCCAGGCGCTGGTGCCGCGCTATCCGGACACCACCTACGTAATCTTGCGGCCCCGTGGCCTGTTCGGCCCACATGATCGGGTGATCCTGCCCAGGGTGCTGAGCCGGCTTGAGCACGATCGCGGCGTGTTGCGCCTTCCCAGCGGCGGCAAAGCGCTGTTGGACCTGACCTTTGTGCTCAACGTGGTGCACGCCATGGACCTGGCGAGCCGAAGCAACCCTTTGCCTTCCGGGGCGGCCTACAACATCACCAACCACCAGCCGATGCGCTTGGCTGACATGCTGCATCTTTTGCTCCATGGACAGTTGGGCCTGCGCTATCAGTTGCAGGCGATTCCCTACCCACTCTTGCACGCACTGGCCGGCGGGCTGGAGCTACTGAGCTGCGCTACGGGCAAAGAGCCGCAACTGACGCGCTACAGCGTCGCCGCGTTGAATTTCGATATGACGCTCAGCCAGGTGCGCGCCACTGAGGAACTGGGATACTCGCCACGCTACACGATGGAGCAGGGGATCGAGCAAACAGGTGCCTGGTTCAGGCAACAGGGGGCGGCGGCTCATGGCTAAAGTCACCCAATTCGAGGTGGGCTACTGCACCCATATCGCCTGCATGGCACAACGCGGGGCCGGTCTGCGCGTGTGTAAGTTCCCGGCCCGGGCGTATCTGCTGGAGGTCGGCAGTCGTCGCTGGCTATGGGATACCGGCTACTCGACGCATTTCCAGGAGCAGACGCAGTCCGGCCTCTTTCGTGTGTACCGTCAGGTCACTCCGGTGTACTTCGACCCACGCGAGTCATTGCTCGAGCAACTGCGCGCCGCAGGCTTGGCGGGCAATGACATCGAGGGGCTGATCCTTTCGCATTTTCATGCCGACCATATTGCCGGGCTGCGTGATTTCAACCAGACCAATTTCATCTGCTCGGGCCAGGGTTGGCAACAAACCCGGACACTGCGAGGGTTTGCGGCGCTGAAGCAGGCCTTCATTCCCGGCTTGATCCCGGAGAGTTTTGAAGCACGACTGCAGTTTATGGAGAGTTTTGCACGGGTGGGCTTGTCTGAGCAGTTGGCGCCTTTCGATCACGGCTTTGAACTGCCGGGAAGTGAGGGGCAGATCTTCCTGGTGCCTTTGCCAGGCCATGCGGCGGGGCATATCGGCGCATTCATTCTCACCGACGAAGGCTGGACGTTGTTGGCCAGTGACGCCGGATGGTCTGCCCAGAGCTATCAAACCTTGCGCGGACCCTCGGTATTGGCCAATTTGCTGATGGATGATTCCCGCGTCTATTACGACACGCTCCGCCGACTGAACCAGCTGTGGGCGGCCGGTCATGTCGACATCCGTCTGTGTCATGAGGGCGACCTATGATTCCGGTGAAGACCCTCTGGCACTACTTTCGTACCCAGCGTTTGAGCTTCACCGATCGTGCGGTGCTGCAAGCCTATCAGGCAAAACAGCTGAAGCGCTTCGCTCGACGGGTCCTTGCACAGAGTCCCTATTTTCGCCCTTACAGCACGCTGTCGGTGACCGAGTGGCCGCTGATGGATAAGGCGCTGATGATGGCGCAGTTCGACCAGATGAACACCGCCCAATTGCAGCGCGATCAGTTACTGGCGTGTGCCCGACGCAGCGAAACCGAACGCGACTTCACCCCCACGGTCGGCGCCTACAGTGTTGGGTTGTCGTCTGGCACGTCGGGGCAGCGCGGTGTGTTTGTCGTCAGTGAGCGGGAGCAACAGGTCTGGGCCGGTGGCATGCTGGCAAAGATGCTGCCCGAAGGTATTTTTGCCGGTGAACGCGTCGCGCTGTTTTTACGTGCGGACAACAACCTCTACCACAGCGTGAACAACCGCTGGCTGAGCCTGGAGTTCTACGATCTGTTTGCGCCTTTCCCGGCGCAACTGCCGCGCTTGCAGCAGCAGGCACCGACGATCATTGTCGCGCCGGCCCAGGTGTTGAGGGCGCTTGCGCTCGCGGTCCTCGATCAGCAACTGGCCCTCAACGTCAAGAAAGTGATCTCGGTAGCCGAAGTCCTGGACATACATGATCGACGGATACTGGAGCAGGTGTTTCCTGACATCGGTGAGGTGTATCAGGCCACCGAGGGTTTTCTGGCAGCTTCATGTTCCCATGGCACGCTGCATTTGAATGAAGAGTTTCTCTACATCGAGCCACAGTGGATCGATGAGCATCGCTTTACGCCGTTGATCACCGATTTCACCCGTAGCACACAACCCATCGTGCGCTACCGGCTCGATGATGTACTGGTCAGGAAGGCCACCCCATGCCCGTGCGGGCAAGCGACCATGGCCATTGAACGGATAGAAGGTCGATGCGATGACCAGTTGTTGTTGCTCAATCGCCAGGGGACGCCGCAGGTGATATTTGCCGATCTGTGCACGCGGGCCATTGCCAACGCGTTGCCGCTGACCAGTGATTACCGGTTGATTCAACAGGCCGAACATCGTTTACAGCTCGTTGCCGACTGTTCACAACAGGAGTTGGCACAGTGTCACGCGCAACTCGTGGCAGTGTTCGAGCAACAGGGGATCGCCACCGAACCACTGGAGTGGCAACTGACGGTACAGACCGTGATGCCAGCGTTCGATCAGAAAAGACGACGAATCATTCGGCAGATGAATCCATGATCAAGGCAATCTTTCCAAGGTTGTGGCACATGCTGTTGGGTTGGGGATCTGTGGGGGTTGTTTACAACCTCACTGACCGTCTTCAAGACGCGGGGACTGTCATCTCGCCCTCATTGATTGATCGCCTGATCACATTCAGCCCGCACGCCATTTGGTTGTACCTGTCGTTCTTCATCATGATTGCGTTGGCTTACCTGCTTGCCCCGCTTGATCGGGTTAAATGGTTGGCCAGGTCCATGCAACTGACTGCGATAGGGGCGGGGGTCGTTTATGTGTTGTGGCCGACGACCATGGTCTATCCGCTCGATCACGGCACCACCCTCAGCTCTGAAGTGTTGAGTGCATTAACACGGTTCGACTCAAAGCAAAATTGCTTACCGTCATTGCACATGGCACTGACGGTGCTGGCCGTATGGGCAGTTGGCGATGAAAGGCACAAAGTGAGAACGGTGTTGTTCATCCTATGGGCTGTGGCGATTGCCTTTTCGATCCTGCAGTTACGCCGACACCTGTTGATTGACCTGGTCAGCGGTACGTTGTTGGCACTGGTGGCTGGATGGCTGGTGCGGTGTGTTGGTTTGATTCGCTATCGTGCGGTCAGAGGAGTGGCGTGATGATTGATCTGGCGTTCCCCATCCTGTTCATGTTGCTGGTGGTGATTGGCGAGATGCTGGTCGTGCAGTGGCGCCAGCGTGACGTGGTCAACTGGCATGACGTGATGTTCAACCTGAACTCCGGCCATCTCATGCTGTGGTTGTTCCGTGGGCTGGAAATCACCTGTTACGGCTATGTCGCCAGCCACTTCAGCCTCTCGCTGTTTGAGTCATGGCCACCGGTGCTGACTTGGGTATTTGCACTGTTTGCCTGGGACTTCGGTTTTTATTGGTTGCACCGGGCGCATCACTACTTGCGTGTGCTGTGGGCGGTGCACGTGGTTCATCATCAGGGCGAGCATTTCAATCTGTCATTGGGGGTACGCAACTCTTGGTACTCGTCACTGACCTCCATTCCATTCTTTATGCTGTTGGCTGTGCTGGGCGTACCGTTGTCGGTGTTTGTCACGGTGTCCATCCTGCATTACACAATTCAACTGTTTAATCACAGTGCATTGACGCCCAAGTTGGGAGTCCTGGAGTCGGTGTTCGTCACGCCTGCCCATCATCGGGTACATCACGTCAAAGACATGGCCTACTCGAACAAGAACTTTGGCGGCAGTTTCATCTTCTGGGACAAACTGTTCGGCACGTTTTGTCCCAGCCTGCCGCAAGCGCCGTTCGACTATGGCGTGGATGGCGCCAAACCGTCTGCAAACCCATTCTGGGCGAGCAATCTGCCGTTGTTGCGCTACATGCACATGCCGGTGAGCATGTCCGATGAAGGCGGACGCTGGCGTTGCTCGAACCTGACCGTTTTCAGTGGTGCGCTGCTGGTGTTTGTCGGGGTGATTGCCTATGTCTATGAATATGGCTACGGCTACACCAACGTTCATTGGCCGCAAGTCGCGCTGTTCACCTTGTTGGCGCTGGGACCGGTGGCGCTGGCGGGCATGGTGCAAGGGCGCGCTTGGAGCGTAATGGGGTGGCTGGCAATTTCATTGGGGCTGCCAATGCTGTTTCTCGGGCTGCTGAGGTGGTCACAGGGGTATTGGCAGGTCGTGCTTGTCTCGCTTGGGGTGCACGGAGTAGCGGTGCTGTGGTCTTGCACCCGGCGGCGATCCGACGCTGCGCCTGCGGTGGAGCAATCTCATGGCTGAGTCGCTCAGGCCCCTGGTCTTTCCCGCCGATGGCGAGCAGGCCTTTCATCAAGCACTCAAGCGCGCGGCTCACGCCTATCTGGCAGATGACCACCGTTATGCCGATGGTTGGCTGCTCGCCAGGGCCTTGGTGTTGCTGGTGTTGTGCGCGGGGTTCTACGCCGTGAGCCTGATGCAGCACAACGCGTGGGCGTTTGTCGGTTGCTACTTCCTGTTTGTGATGATGGGAATGCTGTTAAACGTGGTGGTCAATCATGACGCCTCTCACAACGTCTTCTTCCGTGCACCTTGGGCCAACCGCCTGGTAGGGCGCTTGGTCACGCTGCCGTTGGGTGTGGATCCGGATTACTGGCGGGTGCGCCATGTCGATTTTCACCACGTCTACGCCAACGTCGAACATTACGACCTGGATACGGAAGAGAACGGCATCTTCCGACAGACTCCGTTCCAGCGTTGGCGTGCACACATGCGCTATCAACACCTTTACTGGCCGGTGATCGCGGCGTTGTCGCTGCCCTATGTCGCCTGGATATTTGACTGGTCGGATCGATTAGGAAAAACGCCACTCAAGTCAAAAGACGTGTTGCCGGGCCGCTGGGGCTGGACGCTGTTTGTCGTCAGCAAGGTTACCCATTTGCTATTGGTGCTGGGGGTGCCGTTGGCTGTTTGTCAGCTCAATGGCATCAGTGGGTCGACGGTGCTGCTGGCGTATGCCGTGAGCCAGATGTGTGCGTCGTTGTTGGTGGTTTACTTGCTGCTTGGTACGCATTGGGCACAGGCGCAGTTTTATCGTGCGCCTGATATGGCGGTGATGCCCCATGGCTGGTATCGACATAATTTCTCTACGGCTTGCGACTGGCTGACCACGCCGCCCTGGCTGCGCCATTTCACCGGTGGGCTGAATTACCATTTGACCCATCATCTGTTCCCCGGTTGGAGTCATCGTCATTACCCCGCGCTGGCGGCGATCATTGAACAGTTGGCGGTGCAACACGGCATGGACTATCGCTGTATTGGCTATCGCGAACTGCTGAGGCAACAGCAACAGTTCCTGCGCCAGATGGGGCAGGAGACGTCCATGGACAAGGTGCCCCAATAATGAAACCGCTAGCATTCCAGCGCGATGACGCTGATGTGCATAAAGCGCTGATGCAGGCGGCCAGCGACTATCTGGCGGCGCACCATGATCATCGTTTCGCCGATACCTGGATGATCGCCAAGCTACTGGTGCTGGTGCTGCTATGTACCGGGTTTTACGGCATGAGCCTGGAGCAGTCCACAGGGTGGGCTTACTGCGGTTATTACTTCGGCTTCATTTTTACGGCCATGTTTATCACGGTCAACGTGGTCCATGATGCGTCCCATGATGCGTTTTTCAAACGACGCTGGGCCAATCGCTGGCTCAATTGCCTGGTCAGCATACCGCTGGGTCTTGATCCTGATTGTTGGCGAGTGCGGCACGTTATTTTTCATCACTGGCACAATAACGTTGAGGGCTACGACCTCGATATTGAATCCAATGGTGTTCTACGCCAGACCCCATTCCAGCGCTGGAAGCCCTTTATGCGAGTGCAGCGCTTTTACTGGCCACTGGTTGCGGCCATGACCTTCCCTTATTACATTTTTCTGTTCGACTGGCTGGACCGGGCGGGGCAAACGCCGGTGACCAGGCGAATGGCGCAACACGGCGTGCGCGGCTGGAGTGTGTTTGTGTTTGGCAAAGGCACGCACCTGGTATTGGCGCTGTTGATCCCGCTCCGGGTTTTGCCAGCGACCATCAGCGCGCTCGACATCGTGCTGGTTTACCTGGGCAGTCAAATGCTCTCCTCGTTGCTGTTCGTGATGCTGATCATCGGTACTCATTGGGCAAAGGCGAAGTTTTACCAGGCGCCGGAAAGTGGCGTATTACCCCACGGCCGGTATCGCCATGTGTTTTCTACCACCATTGACTGGCAGACAACGCCGCGCTGGCTGGGGTATTGGCTCGGCGGGGCCAACCTGCACCTGACACACCATCTGTTCCCGCACTGGAGCCATCGGCATTATCCGGCCTTAAGCCAGCTCATCAGCGAGGTTGCTCCACGTTTCGGCCTTGAGTACCAGCGTATCGGGCCCAGTGAAATGCTGAGGCTCCAACAGCGGTTCCTCAGTGCGATGGGCGCGAACAAAGGGGCGGATGTTTAAACGTGAAGGACCTTCAGCCTTCACTCCTGTTATTACCGTGAGGAACAACGCTCCATGCCTAGCATTATCACCCATGCTGTCGTGCCCCTTATTGTTGGAGCGGCGATGGGGCGGCGCCACATCAGCGCCAGGTTATTGATCATGGGCGCGGTGCTGGCCGCGCTACCTGATGCCGACGTGATTTCATTCAAACTGGGCATTGCCTATACCGACACCTGGGGGCATCGCGGTGCAGCCCATTCGATAGCTTTTGCCTTGGCCATTAGCTGTCTGGCGAGTGTGTTTTATAAGTCACTGCATACGAGCCTTGGGCGCTGCATCAGCTTTCTCTTCCTGGCGGCCGTGTCTCATCCATTACTGGATGCCTGCACCGATGGCGGCCTCGGGGTTGCCTTGTTCTGGCCCTTCAGTGAGCTACGGTGGTTCATGCCGTTCAGACCGATCGAAGTGTCCCCCATCGGTTTGACGCAGTTTCTGAGTCAGCGCGGCTGGGCAGTGCTGCAGTCTGAGATTTTATGGGTGTGGTTGCCCACGCTGGGGCTGGCCGCTGTTCTCCTTGCTGGTCGATGGGTATGGCCTGCCAAGTACAGCAGAGCGCTCGCTACCGACATGACCCCCCTCCAAGGGAGGGGCAGTCAGAAATGAATCTCAGCGGATTTGATGCCGATCTCCCGAAGCTCATGGATCAGGTCATCCAGCTGTCGAAATGACTCGATTTCTTCATTGTCATTGATCAGAAAATAACTGCTTCCCACCTCTTTTTTAAACAGGATGATCCACTCGTGCGTGTTGGCCGGGTTGACTATCACGTGCGTGTCGAAGTGCATGCCTTCACCGTGTTTGGTTTTGACGTCTTCGCGTTTCATGTGGATCTCCGAGCGTGGACTCATTTTGTCCACAAACATGATTCTGGATCATTCAACACTGGTTTTTTCAGCGTCGAGGATGCTGTGCAAAGGGTATTTCAGTGGCTTTGCTATTATCACTTCATGTAAATATTATGCACATGCCACCAGAGAGGGCCAGTCATGATTGCGATACGAGAAGCCTGGAAAGCGGGCCTGTTGAGGCCCGAGCACTGGCTTCGAAATATCGTCTCCGGGGTCATCGTCGGCGTTGTGGCGTTGCCCTTGGCCATGGCGTTTGCCATCGCCTCAGGCGTCAAGCCGGAGCAAGGAATTTACACCGCCATTGTCAGTGGTCTCCTGGTTTCTCTTTTCGGAGGAAGCCGTCTTCAGATCGCAGGCCCGACAGGGGCATTCGTTGTCATTTTGTCCGGAGTGACCGCCAAATACGGCGTTGATGGCTTGCAGATCGCAACGATGATGGCCGGGGCGATTTTGTTATTGCTCGGTATCACCAAGCTTGGCGCCATCATCAAGTTCATTCCCGACCCGGTGATTGTCGGATTCACCGCCGGCATTGGTGTGATCATCTGGGTCGGGCAGTGGAAAGATTTCTTCGGTTTGCCGAAAATCAGCGGTGAGCATTTCCATGAGCGACTCTGGCACCTGGTTCAGGCTCTCCCCAGCTTTCATGTGCCTACGACACTGTTAGCACTCTCAAGTCTGGTGCTGGTGATCACCGCCCCCAAAATACCTGGCATAAGACGTGTTCCTGGCCCTTTGATCGCCATGGTCGTCGTGACGGCGCTGCAGGCATTTTTTCAGTTCGCTGGCGTTGCAACGATCGGGAGTGCTTTCGGGGGGATTCCTCAAGGATTACCTGCGGTCGGCCTTCCCGCAATAACACTGCCTCAAGTGATTGAGTTGATTGGCCCGGCGTTCGCCATCGCGATGTTGGGCGCTATCGAGTCGTTACTGTCTGCTGTTGTCGCCGACGGTATGGCCGGTACCAAGCATGACTCCAATCAGGAGTTAATCGGCCAAGGCATCGCTAATCTGGTCACCCCTTTGTTCGGTGGCTTTGCCGCGACAGGTGCAATTGCTCGAACCGCTACCAACATCCGCAATGGAGGTAACAGTCCCATCGCGGGTTTTGTACATGCGCTCACATTGATATTGCTGATTTTATTCCTGGCGCCTTTGGCTTCGGATATCCCGCTGTGTGCGCTGGCAGCGATCCTGTTCGTGGTCGCCTACAACATGAGCGAGTTGAAGCATTTTCAACGCATGGTCAAGCGTGCCCCGAAAGCCGACGTGGCGATACTGCTCATCACCTTCAGCCTGACCGTTTTCAGCGATTTAGCGATCGCTGTGAACATTGGTGTCATTCTCGCGATGCTGCAATTCATGCGTCGGATGGCATCGTCTGTCGAAGTGCAGCAAATGGTCGAAAAAGAGCTTGAGGTTGAGTTACGGATCAATGGGCACGTTCGTCTGCCGCCTGGCGTTTTGGTGTACACCATTGAAGGGCCGCTTTTCTTTGGCGCAGCAGAAACCTTTGAGCGTGTTCTGGCCCAAACGCACACCGATCCGGGGACATTGATTATTCGTCTGAAGCGAGTGCCGTTCATGGACATAACGGGCTTGCAAACGCTGCTCGAAGTCATTGAGCACTTACGCAAGCGCAGCATTGTCGTAAAACTGTGCGAAGCCAACGAGAAGGTTCTTGGCAAGCTGGACAAAGCAGGAATACTCCAAGCGCTCGGTCCGGAGCATTATCATGCCGACTTCAGTGGTGCATTGGGCAGTTTCGAGATCGACAAGACACCACACCTCGGCTGAGCGGAGCTTTAGTGGGCAGAGCGATAATCGGGTTCCCGATCTGCCGGCCGCATGGCGAGTGAACTACTTACCATTGGCCGTTATTTTGCTTTTGGTCGAGTAGGACACGCCATGTGTCTCCAGGTAGTCTCGAATAAGCTGACGGACGACCTGTGAAGGCGTCAGGTCCTGAGATGCACAGAGCTCCTCCAGGGCTTTTTTCTTGACGGGATCAATGAGCACAGTCAGTCGTGCAGTCTTATTTTCCATGGAGTTGGCAGTACCCTAAGGCGTTCGATGATAATCAAATTCTAATGGCCGAGGCTTTGTTTGTCACCGTTCAGGTTCGTATGGTTCAGTTAGTTTGACTGTGATCAATGAGTAGTGCGAGCGCGTGAATCGGTGGTTTAAACGGATTAAGGTTTGAGTTGCAAGGCGGTGTAGTTCGGACGCTTACAAAGGGATAGCGGTTGTTTTACAGGCGGGACGAAAGCTTGCGCAATCCGGCCCGCCTGCTCACAGATTTAGGCGAGTGCCAGTTGAATGACTTTGTAAATCACCATACCCATTGCCACCACCAGGTAACCGCGCAACACGCCCATCCAGATACGGTTTCGTTGCGACAGTACCATCGGCTTCAGCTGTGCCAGTGGCGGCATCCGCCACGAGTACATCATTTGTTGGGTGAAGGTAACGGTGCTCTCAGGCAGCATCCCTTTGTCGACTTCTGCGCGAGCGTGCAGCACATTCACCGCAATGGCGATGACGAGCCCCACCATGCCTCCACCGATGAGGATGTTGGTGATGGTTTCACCGGACATATCCGGGAAGGCCACCGCCGCGGTCAAGATGACCGACATCAGTACGAGCACTGCCACAATGACTGCAGTAATGAGATTGGTGAAGCGCTTGTTCGTCCATGGGCCCAGTACTTCCTTATCGTTGCACAGTAGCAACAGGAATACGGTGGCGCTTGGCAGCAGTACCCCCGCCAGCGTCTGTACCGCGTTGGTCAACAGGCCGAGCGGCACGCCCGGAATCAACACCAGCGCCGCAGCGAGGGCGATCAAGGCGCAGTACATCAGGTAAAAGCCTTTGGCATCGCCTGGTTTACGGTGTAGCGAGTGTTTCAGGTTCAGGACATCACCCAGTGCGTAGGCGGTCGATAGCGACACCGCCATTGCACCGATGATGCTGGCGTCGATCAACGCGATGGCAAACAACACGCCCGGCAGGCGTCCGTGATATTTGGCGATACCTGTGGCGATGGCGCCGGCATCGGTGAACTGGCCAAACTCAGGGTGACCGACAAAAACCTGCGCGGTGAAAGCGATCATTGCCACGGCACCAATCACCACCATTGCAATGCCCAGCCATAGATCGGCGCGTTCGTACTTGATGAAGCGCGGAGTGATGCGTTTGTCGATCACGTAGCTTTGCTGGAAGAACAGCTGCCATGGCGCCACGGTGGTACCCACGATGCCGATGATCAGCAACAACACTTCCGACAGCTTGCCGTCAGTCGGCAGTTGCGGGATGAAAAAGTCGTGAGCGACTTGTGCCATCGGTGGATGAATCATCACGAAAATCGGTACCAGCAGCAGGCTGCCGATCACCAGGATCAACGCGAAGCGTTCGAAGCGCCGGAAGTCGCCGGTACAGGCGGCGAGCATGATGAACACCGCTGCCACACACACACCGGCCACCTTGGGCACACCGAGGAAATCCATCCCGAGGCTGATGCCGATGAACTCGGTAACAATGGTCAGCGCGTTGAGGATGAACAGGTCGATCGCACTGAACGCACCCCAGAACTTGCCGAAGCGTTCAATGATCAGTCGGGCGTGACCGACACCCGTCACGGCCCCCAGACGCAGCACCATTTCCTGATTGACGTACAACACCGGAATCAACAGTGCCATGGTCCACAGCAGCATGGTCCCGTAGTTCTGGCCGGCCTGGCCGTAAGTGCTGAATGCGCCGGCGTCATTATCGCCGACCATTACGATCAACCCGGGGCCGAGGATGGCCATCAGTGTTTTGAAGCGCTGCCACCAACCCTTGCGCGGGGCGATGTCGTCATGACGGATGGTACCGAATGCTCCGCGGATGTCTCCGGCGTGGGCGCTGTCAAGAACAGCCGTTTCAATCTTCAAGTTGGACATAACGAATCTCTCCAAAAGCGTAACGCTGGATGCCGCTTTCGATTCCCGCCGGACAGGTGCGTAGGTGCTTTCCCTCTGAAAACCACAGCCTGAAGCTGGATCAGAGTGAAAAATCAGGCGTCCTGGCGCTCAGGGGCGCGAAATAAACGGGCACTAAACCATCGACACAAAAGTGGTCAGGGTCGTGAAGAGGTCACACGGAGAGAAATGCGGGGGAAGTACAGGAAGGAGATCAGCCAGTGATGGTTGTGCTGCTACCCGCTAGATGCCGCCATTTCAGTCAGAGTGACCGGACTACTATTACTGGGGTCCATAGGTGGTCTCTCCTTCATGTTTTTCATGGCGGCACAGCTTCAAATATTGAGAGGGCTGTAGATTCTTTTCAGGTGGCATGACGCCCTCCTTTACGTACCTGGTGGTACGAACACGTTAAAACAATCGCTACTGCACAAATGAAGGCAGGCGATGGGTCAGAAACCTGTGACCGCAGCGAACGCGAGGCGCACGTACGGATTAGAAGCGCACAGAAAAATCCGCCCGCTCAGGTTTGATGTTTTAGTTACGCGAAGGAGTTTGATACTGATGCGCGCAACGTCCTGCTCTCGGCAAGACGTTGGCTAAGGGGATCTAGCTGAGGTCGTGCCGAGCGTTTACGGAGAATTTCTCCGATTTACAACAATGACTGTCCAAAGAAAAATGACCTCAGATGTAACAAGTTGTAAATTTTGGCGGGCCGAGCAGGGAAAGTCAACACAGCCCATCCAACCCCCTGCTCGCTACCAGATGGCCGGTGGAGTCGGAGTGCGGCGATAGGCATCGATTCTGCCAAGGGGATGGTGGCCATTCACAAATACGTAAAAAATACGTCAAGTTTATGTTTCTGTAACAATTTGAAACGTACAATCCGCCCCGGAAATGCAGCGCGTCGGCATTGATCTCGGTTGCGTGTGCCACAGGCAAAATCTGCGGCCGGATGACGTCGTGCTTTTCCTGTCCAAATGTCCTTTTCACTCCCGTTCAGGAGACTCCAGCCATGGATCCTGCCGATTCTCGGCGGGCCACCCATTGAGATGCCGAGTGAGGCGCAGAGGGTAAATGGTGTGTTCGGATCCCCGGAGTTCTGAGCCACTGAACCATTTTCTGCATCGCCCCGTAGCGTTCGTTTGTGTGGCCTCCCTCCGTCGTTTTATTACCCCGCTAGAGTGTACTTAGCTGTACTTCAACTGCTTGTTGAGCCGTTCTGTGCGCGGTTGCTCTAGAACCTGTTGATCGGTGGTCAACGATCACCTCCAGAACGCTACTGGAATCACTGAACATGAATAAGGTATTGCGTCATTACATACCGGCCACGGCACAACGATTGCTTCCCAACCGATGGGACCTGATCGCCATGCCGTTGGTGATTGGCTTCTTGCTGTTTTTCTCGATTGGTGCGCGCGAGACCTGGGCTCCAATTTCGACGTTGCAGACGCAGGTCATTTCACTGGACCCGAGCGACCTGCCTGAATATGCAATCCGCACGACATTGCGCATGCTCGCGGCCATGGTGGCGGCGCTGATTTTCACGTTGGTCTACGGCACGTTGGCGGCCAAGAGCCGGCGGGCAGAGAAGCTGCTGGTGCCGGTGCTGGATATCCTGCAATCGGTGCCGGTGCTTGGCTATATCTCGTTCACCGTGACATTTTTCCTGCTGCTGTTTCCAGGGCGTGTGCTGGGCGCGGAGTGCGCAGCGATCTTTGCCATTTTCACCAGCCAGGCCTGGAACATGACGTTCAGCTTCTACCAGTCGCTGCGTACGGTGCCTCGGGATCTGGAAGAGGTGTCCAGCAACCTGCAGCTTTCCGGCTGGCAAAAGTTCTGGAAACTCGATGTGCCGTTCGCCATTCCGGGCCTGGTCTGGAACATGATGATGAGCATGTCCGGTGGCTGGTTCTTCGTGGTGGCCTCGGAAGCGATCACCGTGGGAGACAAGACCATCACCTTGCCGGGCGTCGGCTCCTATCTGGCGACCGCTATCGAACAACGCGACATGCACGCCGTGGGTTACGTCATTCTGGCGATGATTGTGGTCATCCTGATTTACGACCAGTTCCTGTTCCGGCCTCTGGTAGCCTGGGCGGACAAGTTCCGGATGGAAAACACGGCTTCACAGGCCGGGGCTCCCGAGTCCTGGGTACTGAATCTGATCCAGCGAACCCGCGTCGTTCAGCGCCTGTTGCGACCTTTTATCCGGGTTATCGTGCGCATCACCAACATGCGCCTGAGCCTGCCACGTTCCAAAGCGGTGGCCGTTCAGGCCAGTCCGACGGTTTCAAGAGTTATCGATTGGGTCTGGGGCTCGGCGATTGCGCTAATGACCCTGTACGCGCTGTATCACATCGTGATTTACGTTGGCAGCGAGGTGACGCTGGGCGAACTTTGGCATGTGATCGGTCTGGGCACCATCACCCTGCTGCGGGTGGCTTTGTTGATTCTGGTGGCCTCGCTGATCTGGGTCCCGCTGGGCGTGATGATCGGCTTGCGCCCGCATCTGGCGGAGAAAATCCAGCCGCTGGCCCAGTTCCTCGCAGCGTTCCCGGCGAACCTGTTGTTTCCGGTGTTTGTCATCGTGATTCTGCGCTATCAGTTGAACCCGGATATCTGGTTAAGCCCGCTGATTGTGTTAGGCACCCAGTGGTACATCCTGTTCAACGTGATCGCTGGTGCCAGCGCCTTTCCCAACGACTTCCGCGAGGCTGCGACCAATTTCCGTATTCGCGGCTGGCAGTGGTGGCGCAAGGTCATGCTGCCCGGCATCTTTCCTTATTATGTGACCGGTGCGATTACCGCCTCGGGCGGGGCGTGGAACGCCAGTATCGTGTCCGAATTCGTTTCCTGGGGGCAGGACAAGGTGGTCGCTCACGGTTTGGGGGCCTACATCGCCCAGACCACTGCGGCTGGCGACTTTCCGAAAATTACCTTGGGTGTGGTGGTGATGTCGTTCTTTGTCGTGGCGTTCAACCGCGTTCTGTGGCGGCCGTTGTACGCGGTTGCTGAAAACAAACTCCGTCTGAATTAACAGGGGTCGATTTGATGAATAGCCAGGCTGAAAAAACAGGCGCGCACTCCGAAATTTATGCACTCAAGAACGTCTGTCGAGGGTTCGGTAAGGGCAAGGACGAGTTACAGGTACTCAGCGATGTCGATCTGACCCTGCGCGAAGGTGAAATCGTCGGCATGCTGGGTCGCTCCGGCTCCGGCAAATCGACGCTGCTACGGATCATTGCCGGTCTGATCCTGCCCTCCTCAGGCGAGGTTCGCTATAACGGCTCGTTATTGACCGGACCTGCCGAAGGCGTGGCCATGGTCTTTCAGACCTTTGCCCTGTTTCCCTGGCTGACCGTTCTGGAAAACGTTGAGGCCGGTCTTCAGGCGTTGCAGGTTGAACCCAAGGCTGCGCGCAAGCGTGCACTGGCAGCGATCGACCTGATCGGCCTCGACGGTTTCGAAAACGCGTACCCACGGGAATTGTCGGGTGGCATGCGCCAGCGCGTAGGCTTTGCCCGGGCGCTGGTGGTCAATCCGACCTTGCTGCTGATGGACGAGCCGTTCTCGGCGCTGGACGTACTGACGGCAGAAACCCTGAGAACCGATTTGCTGGACCTGTGGAGTGGCGGCCAGCTGCCGATCAAGTCCATCCTGATCGTGACTCACAACATTGAAGAAGCGGTGTTGATGTGCGACCGCGTGCTGGTGTTGTCGTCGAACCCCGGCCGGGTCGTGGCACAAATCCGTGTGCCGTTCGCCCACCCGCGCAACCGTCTGGACCCGGCCTTTCGCAAAATGGTCGATGACATCTATGCACTGATGACCAACCGGCGCAGTGCCGATGCCAAAACCGGCAAGGCCGAACTGCAATTGGGCAGCCCATTGCCTGACGTGTCGACAAACCTCATGGCGGGTTTGATTTCCGCACTGGCGGCCGAGCCGTATTATGGGCAGGACAGCCTCTCCAATGTTGCCGAGCGCCTGTTGCTGGAGGTCGACGACCTGTTTCCGGTGGCGGAGATGCTCGAACATCTGGGGTTTGCCGAGCTCAAGGGCGCCGACATCAAATTGACGGACGCGGGCAAGCTGTTCGAGGAGTACGGTACCCAGGAGCGCAAAACCATTTTTGCCGATCATCTGCTCCGGTATGTGCCCTTGGCCGCCCGTATTCGCCAGGTGTTGCAGGAGCGACGCGGTCATTGGGCGCCGCGTGTGCGTTTCGAGCAGGAGTTGGGGGACTCGCTCAGTGACACCGCAGTAGAAGAAACGCTGGAGAACGTGATCAGTTGGGGCCGGTACGCCGAAATATTCTCCTATGACGACAACACCGAGACTTTCAGTCTGGAAGATGTCGAAGGCAGTCTGTAACCGGCTCATTCAGGGCCGGACACGACGATGCAACAGGTAGCTCATGGACAGACTCCAGGAAATGCAGGTATTCGTCGCCGTGGCGCAAGAGCAGGGTTTCTCTGCGGCGGCACGGCGCCTGGGGTTGTCTGCTGCCAGCGTGACGCGGGCGGTGGCGGCGCTGGAGGTGCGTATCGGTACTCAATTGCTCACACGCACCACGCGCAGCCTGCATTTGAGCGAGGCCGGTCAGCGTTATCTGGACGACTGTCGACGCATTCTGGCGGACATTCAGGAAGCCGAAGCGTCAGCTGCCGGCAGTCATGCGCAACCGCGTGGGCAACTGACGATCACCGCGCCGGTGCTGTTTGGTGAGTTGTTCGTGACGCCGGTGATGGTTGGTTACCTTGAGCAGTTTCCCGACATCAGTATCAACGCGTTGCTGGTCGACCGGGTGGTGAGCATGGTCGAGGAGGGCATCGACGTCGCTGTGCGCATCGGTGAACTGCCTGACAGCAATCAGCACGCCATTCTGGTCGGCGAGGTGCGGCGGGTTATCTGCGGGTCTCCCGATTATCTGAAGCGTCATGGTCGGCCAATGCATCCCAATGATCTGGGCCGAGCGCGGATTGTTGCCACCTCGTCCATTGGGCAACAGCGAAACTGGCCCTTTAGCGAGGCCGGAGAGGTGTTGAGCATTCGCCCTGAACCGCGTCTGGTCGTCACGGCGAATCAGGCGGCAATCACGGCCGCAGCTCTGGGGCTTGGATTGACCCGGGTTCTTTCCTATCAGGTGGCCAGCAAGGTCGCCAGCGGTGAGTTGGAAATCGTCCTGCAAGACTTCGAACTGCCGCCGTTGCCCATCCATGTGGTGTATCAGGGCGGGCGCAAGGCGCCGGTGCGGGTACGTAGTTTCGTGGACTATGCGGTGAAGGCATTACGTGAACATCCGGCATTGCGCGCCTGAGGTGTTATTGCGCTGGATGAAATGATTGATTGTGTTTTCTGGTTATTCTGTTGATTTGATGGCAGGTGGAAGATAACGCCACTTAGCGCGGTTCCCTCCTGAACCGCGCGATCCAGCCGCGGAGTCGACCATGCACGCCATCAAACTCTACAACTTCCCTCGCTCTGGCCACGCCCACCGTGTGGAGCTGATGCTCTCACTGCTTGAGCTGCCAACCGAACTGATCTTCGTCGATCTGGCGAAAGGCGCGCACAAACAGCCGGACTTTCTTGCACTCAATGCCTTTGGTCAGGTCCCGGTGATCGACGACCAAGGTGTGGTGCTGGCCGATTCCAACGCGATTCTGGTGTATCTGGCGCAGAAATACGGCAAGGGCCGCTGGCTGCCGGCCGACCCGGTCGGTGCGGCCAGGGTTCAGCGCTGGCTGTCGATAGCGGCCGGGCCGATTGCCTTTGGTCCGGCCATTGCCCGGCTGATCACGGTATTCGGTGCGCCTAACAATGCCGATGAAGTGATTACCCGTTCGCACAACCTGCTCAAAGTGATTGATCAGGAACTGAGCAAATCCACCTATCTTGCGGGTGATGAGCCAACCATCGCCGATGTTGCTGCCTACAGCTACATCGCCCATGCGCCGGAAGGCAACGTGTCGTTGGCTGACTATGCCAACGTGCGGGCCTGGCTGGCGCGGATCGAGGCCTTGCCCGGTTTTGTCGGCATGCCACGCACCGTGGCCGGATTGCAAACTGCCTGAAGCGCTACGGCCCGACGATGTCGGGCCGTTCACACTGCGCCGGGTGCGCAGGGGAGAACCGTGATGGAGCTTTCACCTTGGCATGCCGGCGAGAAACAGTTGCAGGCTCATGCAGGGGTTGCCGAGCGTATGGAAGCGCACGGGCGTAAGGTGATCCGCAAGCTAATGCCGGATCAGCATCGGCAGTTCTATCGTCAGCTGCCGTTCATGGTGTTCGGTGCCGTGGACGCCGACGGTAACCCTTGGGCGAGTATCCTTGAAGGCCCGCCGGGGTTCGCCCATTCCCCTGAACCTGCACAGTTGCAACTCGACAGCCTGCCAACGCTGAACGACCCGGCGCAATTACACGCCGGGGCGGCGATTGGTTTGCTGGGGATCGAGTTGCACACAAGACGGCGCAACCGGATCAACGGCCGGGTCAGCACGATTGACGTGCAAGGCCTGAGCGTCTCGGTCGAGCAGTCTTTCGGTAATTGCCCGCAGTACATTCAATTGCGGCAGTTCGAATCGGTGCCGTTGGCCGATCCGTCGACCCGTATCGCACAGCGCCTGAATTCGCTGGATGACGCGGCCACGGCGATGATTCGGGATGCCGACACCCTTTTTGTCGCCAGTTACGTGGATGTGGATAACTCGCGCTCTGTGGATGTTTCCCACCGTGGTGGCCTGACGGGTTTTGTTCAGGTCGAGGGTGACTGCCTGACCATCCCTGATTTTGCCGGCAATCTGCACTTCAATACCTTGGGCAACCTGCTGCTCAATCCGCGGGCGGGGTTGCTGTTTATCGATTTCACTACGGGCGACTTGCTGCAGGTCAGCGGTCGTACCGAAATCATCCTCGATGGCCCACAAGTCGAAGCCTTTCAAGGCGCCGAACGGTTGTGGAAGCTGCATGTGCAGCAGGTGGTTCGGCGACCCGCAGCGTTGGCGTTGCGCTGGCGCTTCGATGGAGTTTCGCCCACCAGTCTGCTGACCGGCACCTGGGAACAGGCTGCCGCCAGGTTGCAGGCAGCGGCATTGGGCGATCACTGGCGGCCATTGCGGGTGTCCCGGATCGAGCGGGAAAGCCAGAGCATTCGCTCGATCTATCTGGAGCCGGCTGACGGCGCCGGGTTACCGCTGTTCCAGGCCGGGCAGCACTTGCCGGTGCGTTTCACGCTTGATGGCCAGGTGCACATCCGCACTTACAGTCTGTCGAGTGCGCCCTCCGATGAGTTCTTTCGTATCAGCGTGAAACGTGAAGGGTTGGTGTCGTCACATTTGCACGAACACATTCGGGTCGGTGACCTGATTGAAGCCCGCGCACCGCAAGGGCATTTCACGCTGGCCGCCAATGAACGCCGGCCGCTGGTGCTGTTGGCGGCCGGGGTCGGTATCACGCCTTTGTTGTCGATGCTCCGTGAAGTGGTTTACCAGGGCCAGCGCACACGGCGTACCCGCCCGACCTGGTTGATCCAGAGTTCGCGTAGCCTGGCTGATCAGCCATTTCGCGCTGAGCTTGAGCGCTTGCTGGAGGGCGCGGATGACGCAGTTCGGGTATTACGTCTGCTCAGCCAGCCGGAACGCGAAGCCCTGGAAGGCGAGGATTTTGACCTGACCGGGCGCATCGACCTCGCACTGCTTAAAACCATCCTGTTGGTGGAAGACTACGATCAGCTGGATTTTGTCTTGTGTGGTCCGAGCAGTTTCACTCAAGGGCTATACGACGATTTACGTGGGCTGGATATCCGCGATCAGCGGATTCACGCCGAAACCTTTGGTCCTTCGACGCTACGTCGGCAGCCGGATCCAGAGGTGGTAGTCATCGATCAGTCTCCAGTGGCCACCACCTCGGTCGCGGTGGTGTTTCAGCGCTCAGCCATTGATGCTCGCTGGCAGCCGGACGGCGGCAGTTTGCTGGAGTTGGCAGAAAGCCAGGGTTTGCGGCCAGAGTTCAGCTGTCGCGGCGGTTCCTGCGGCACCTGCAAGACCCGTTTGATCAGCGGTCAGGTGACTTATCCACAGCCCCCGGCGGAGTTACCCGGTGCGGGGGAAGTGCTGATTTGCTGTGCGGTTCCGGCTCAGGGCCAGCAGCTGTTGGTGCTGGATGTGTAGGGGGTCATGGAGTACGCACATTCAACCTCCCAAAGCCTGACGGTAGGCGTGAGCTGTTATCGCCGCGCAACGCTCCCAGGAAAAAAGCTTCGCTTGTTGCAACCCCGCTTCTCGGCATGCCTGCCAATGCGCTTCATCCTCGACCAGATGGCTCATGGCCGCGCACAAACCGTGCAAATCATCAGGCTCAATATAGTTGCCCGCAGCGCCCGCGACTTCCGGCATTGCCGAGCGTCGAGTCAGTATTACTGGCGTGCCACTGGCCATGGCCTCCAGAACCGGAAGGCCGAAGCCCTCATAAACTGACGGAAAGATCAGTGCTCGGGCGCCAGCCACCCACTGAGCGACGTGCTCATCGGGTAAATACCCGAGCAGGCGAACATGACCGGCTGCCAAGGCGTTGTTCAGTTCATCGCTGAACTGGCGACGTTCCCATCCAGCCATTCCGATCACCAGTAAAGGAAAACGCTGGCGCAATGTCTCGGGCAGTTCGGTGTGGGCGCGCAAGGCCAGCGACAGGTTCTTGCGTGGTTCCAGGGTGCCGACACACAGGAAGTACCCCTGTGGTTTTACCCCATAAGGTTGCAGCACCTGCTGTAGCGATGCGTTGGAGCGCGGATGAAAACGCGCCGCAGCCCCCAGCGGGGCAACCACGAAGCGCTCAGGTCCAAGGCCGAAATAATGCTGAGCCTCTTGGGCAACAAACTGCGAGTCGGTCAGGATCAGGCGGGCCTGCTGCACGCCCTGGCTCAGTCGGCGTTCTATCTCCCGCAACCGCGCTACGGGCTGGGTCGACGGGTAGTGCAGATGGGTCAGGTCATGCAGGGTCATGATGGTCGGTCCCTTGAACGCCAGGGGCCACAGACTCGGTTCGTGGTAGAGGTCGATGGTCGCCGAGCGCCCTCGGTCGAAGCGTCGTTGCTCCAGCCAGCGCCGCGCCTGGTAAGAACCGGGGATTTGCCGTAGCAACGGTGTGAGCCGTGAGTAACCGGGCATCGTTGCCTTTGGCAGCGACGAACTCCAACCCCAACCGTGGAACAATGACAGTTCGAGGTCCGGATCATGGGCCAGGGCACTGACCAGCTCGGCCAGATAGTGGCCGATGCCGGTTCGGGGGGCCTGGAGAATTCGTGCGTTAAGGGCAATCTGCATGCTGCTTCTCAACGGTCACCTGGGACTGCTTCAGGTTGCGCAGAACGTGCTCAACCAATTGCTTACTGGCCTCGCGCCAACCGAGCCAGCGCCATTCGCTCACCTTGCGCGCGGCCGGGAAGGCTCCGGTGTTTTCCATGTGGGTGATCAGATCGACCAGGCTTTGCGGGGACGCGAGATTGAAGTAGGCCATGAATTCACCGCCAATCTCGCGGAACACGGGAATATCACTGCCCATCGCTGGCAAACCGCGTTGCATCGCTTCCACCAGTGGCAGGCCGAAACCTTCGACGTAGGACGGAAACACCAGTGCGCTGGCGTGGGAGTAGGCATATTCGAGGCTGGTGTCGCTCAGGTCGTTAAACATGAACAGCCGCTGGTTCAGCTCCGAATGTTCACGCACACGGGCGAGCAGGGCATCGCACTTCCAGCCGATTCTGCCGGTAATGCACAGTCGGGCTTTGGAGCCTGCAGCCCAGGCAAGCTCGAAGGCGTCCAGCAGATAGTCGTGGTTCTTGCGCGGTTCAATGGTGCTGACCATCAGGAACACCGGTTCCGACGTTGCGAACAACTGGCTCAGACGCGGTTCCACGGCGGCGGTGGCTTCGCTCAGGTCCAGTTCAGAGCCGAGGTGGAAATAGTCGAACCACAATGTGTCAGCTTTCGCCGGGCCGACCCTGCGATGTACTTCCTCACGCACCTGATCGCGCACCGTGGCGGAAATTGCCACATAGCCGTCGGCGGTTTTGGTGATCCAGTCGAACCACTGGGTAAAAATCTGCACCAGCCGCGTGTCGTAGAAGTGCGGGTGGGTCAGGGGAGTCAGGTCGTAGATCACCGAAACGATACCTACGCCGTCGCGTTTGAGCTGTTCGGCCAACGGAAAGGAATCCGCGTGCCAGGATGAATCCAGCAATACCAGTTGATCCCCCGGCTGGTGTTGCAACGGTGAGCAACGCTTAGGCAGATGATATTGGTTGATCTGGTCAATCAGGCGCAACGGAACGCTGAAACCTGCCAGTGCCGTGAGGCGGTAAGCCACATACAGCGCTCGCCGGGTCCATCGCGAAGTGCAGCGTTTGTCGAAACGTTGGTGCAGTTGGCGGTAGCGGTGCGCCAGGCGCTCCAGGCGCCCGGTGAACTCCATTAGCCCATCGAACAACGGAATGTTCAAAGGGGCCAGCGTCAGCACTCGGTAGAGCTTGCCCTTGAGCATCACCACGGGAATGCATTGCACGCCGTCCACGGTTTCCGGCAACTGATTGATGACGTTGCGCACCACCCGCTGAATGCCCGAATTGATCTTGGGGTGTTGGAACACATGGGTACACTCTATCAGCAGGCGAGTCATGGTGTAGTCTCCGAAACAATCTGTGCGGTTGTGCGAGTGATGGTGGTTTTCGCTCCCAGCCACGAGCAGCCGACGAAGTCCTCATGTCGGTTATTGATGACATGGAACACCAGGCCGTAATCGCGCCATTCGAAATTGCGGTCCAGGTGCGAATCCAGTCGCGACAGGCTCAGTGCCACGGAGTAGTTGCCTTTGCCCAGGTGCATGGGGAAGGCAAACCGGTAGGTCACCCGTTCTCCGGTCCTCAAGTCGGTGAGTGCTTGGTCCAGGCGATGGGTATTGATGCCGTACATGGGTTGACCCAATCGATCCTTGATCATGAAACCCAGTACCAGGCGCTCGATATCCTGGCGAACCTCGACCTGAACCTCGAGCACCACCGGTTGGCCGACTTCGGTGACATCGATCGAGCGTTCACGCTCGTCGAGCATGCGAACACTAAGAATGCCGGCTTCACCGGTTCCGGAAACGGTCTGTACCTGACCGGTGGCGAGCATTTCCTGGCGTACGATCTGACCTTCGCGCTCGGCTATCATGGCGTTGTAGTAGTCGAGCACCTCTTCCGGTTTTCCGTGCATGGCCATGTGGCCATCCTTTAGCAGGATTGCGGTGTCGCAGATCGACTGGATCGCCGAGCGATCATGGGAAACGATCAGTAGCGTAGTGCCTGCCCGGCGATAGCTGCGGATACGTTCGAAGCTCTTGTGCTGGAAGTAGGCATCGCCCACCGACAGCGCTTCGTCGACGATCAGGATGTCGGGTCTGCGGGCGGTGGCGACGCTGAAGGCCAGGCGCATTTGCATGCCGCTGGAGTAGGTGCGCACCGGGTGGTCGATGGCATCGCCGATCTCGGCGAATGCTTCGATCTGTGGCATCAGCGCTTCGATTTCTTCTACCTGCATGCCCAGCAGTTGCCCGGCCATGAAGACGTTCTGCCTGCCCGTGAAGTCGGCATGAAAGCCCATGCCCAGTTCCAGCAGCGCCGCCACGCTGCCCTGTACTTCAATCTTGCCGCAGGTCGGCTGTGTGGTACCGGTGATCATCTTCAGCAAGGTACTCTTGCCGGCGCCATTCACCCCAACGATACCAACGGCCTGCCCCGGCGCGATTTCAAACTCGACACCTTGCAGGATCCATTGCTGGTGATGGCGCGGTTTCGAGAACGGAACAATCCATTCGAAGAGTCGGCTCCAGCGGTTTTGGTACTGCTTGTAGGCTTTGCCCAGGCCGGTTACGCGGATATGTCCCATCAGAGTTCGTCCACCATTTCACCCACTCGCTGGCGGAACAGCCGCAGGCCAATGGCACACAACAGTAGCGTGATGACCAGCATCGGCAGCAACGAACTCCAGACCGGCCATTGGCCGTAGAGGAATACGTTCTGATAGCTGGTCATCAGCGCGGTCAGGGGGTTGAGCTCAAGCAAGCGCTGGATTGGCTGGGGCAGGATCGCAAGCGGATAGACGATCGGCGTGAGCCAGAACCAGAATTGCAGGCAGATGGCGAAGAGTTGCCCGACATCGCGAAAGAACACGTTCAACACCCCAAGAATCATCCCAAGGCCGGCACAGAACAGTATTTGCAGGGCAACCAGAGGTAACAGCGCCAGCAATGCCATGCCTGGCAAGCGACCGCTGATCAGCAGAAAACCGAGAAACAGCGCCATGATGATTGCGAAATTGATCCCGGCATTGAACAGCACGATGACCGGCAGACAGATGTGCGGAAAGCTGATCTTCTTCAGCAGGTTGGCGTTTTCCAGAAACATGCCCTGGCTACGTAGGGTGATCTCGGAAAAAAAGCCCCAGGTCAGTAAGCCGGCGCACAAGTAGATGCTGTAGGCCAAACCGTCGTCCACGCCAGGCAATCGCGCGCGCATGATGTGGGAAAAAATCACCGTGTAGACGACGATCATCGACAGTGGGTTGAGTACGGTCCAGAGCGCACCGAACAGCGAGTTGCGATAACGCGCTTGAAACTCCCGTTTGACGCTACCAAGGATGAAACCCCGGTAGCTCCACAGCGAGCGATACAAATTGAGTAACATTCAGACCATCCTGCCGTATTGATCTTCGAAGCGGACGATATCGTCCCCCCCCAGATACTCACCGCTTTGCACTTCAATGATCACCAGATCGATCACCCCCGGGTTTTCCAGACGATGCTTGTGCCTGGCGGCAATGAAGGTGGACTCGTTTTTTGCTATCAGGTGTGTCCCCGAGCCATTGTTGGTGATCTTGGCCATGCCTTCGACCACGACCCAGTGTTCGTTGCGGTGGTGGTGCATTTGCAGTGACAGCTTGGCCCCGGTTTGACCGGTGATCCCTGTGATCAGTGCACTTTTTGTCATTCTTGTAGTACCCGAGACTCCCAGTCGGAAAGGATCGCCCGCAGGGGCAAGGATTGTTGTGTTGTAAGTTCAGGCGCCCATCCTGTGGCATGGTGCAGCTTGGCATGGCTGCCACAGACACGACGCTGTTCTGCACGGCGCAGAAGCGTCGGGTCTTGAATCAGTTGCATATCGATCTGGGCCAGATCTGTCAGTTGCTCGATCACGGAGCGGATGCTCTGCTCGACCCCGGAGCAGATGTTGTAGACCTGCCCGGGCGTACCGCACGCCAGCAATGCCAGGTAGGCCGACACGACATCTCGGACATCGAGAAAGTCGCGCGTCACGTCGATGTCGCCCACTTCAAGTTCAGGCGCTTGCAAGCCGAGCTTGATCCGGCAGATCTGCCGGGCGGCGCTGGCGATGACGAAGCTGTCCAGCTGCCCGGTGCCGATGTGGTTGAAGGGACGCGCGACTAGCACGGGCCAGCCTTCGGTCATGCCCCATTGCAGACACAGCATTTCCGCCGAGAGCTTGCTCACGGCATACGGGTTGCGCGGGCAGGGTGGCTGGCGTTCGTCGATCGGCAAGGCGCTTTCGCTGACCTGGCCGTAGACATCGCCGGAGCTGACATACAGGAAAGTACCGTTGAAGCCCCGCGCCTTGAGGGCTTGCAGCAGGTTCAGGGTGCCTAGCAGGTTGACCTGAAAAGTCTTAGCCGGGTCGCGAAAGGCTTCGGGGACGAAAGTTTGCCCTGCCAGATGAATCACCGCATCCGGAATATGCGGCCACAGGCCGTCGAGGCTTTTGGGTTCACACAGGTCATAACGGGATGGGACGGGCGACAATTCCCAACCCGAGTCAGAAGAGTTCAGACGGGATTGGATGTGACGTCCTACGAATCCACTCAGACCCGTAACGAACAGACGCTTCTTCAAGCAGCAGCCCCCTCAATGAGCAAACTTCGGCAACCCCAGTCTTTACTAGGTAAAACCGGAAAGCAGAGGCTGCTTTCTCGGAAATGTCTGGTATGCGAAGTCGTTGTTGTAGTTGTTTGGTAGCCAATCTGTGCCAATTGCGCGGCAATTTCAATAAGTCCCACCGTGACCGGTCAGTTCTCGTCAGCGTAGCCTGATTTATTCTCGCCGGACGGTTCACGAACCCTCGGCGGATGTGTTTAGAATGCCCCTCGTCATGATCGTCCAGGGTTCGGCGGGTTGTTCTGAAACTCCGCGAAACTGACCACTAAAACAAGAACGTAGACGGGCAAGAAGACGATGGACGAGGGCCGGCAAATACCGACTCGATCCATGGTTTTGCCGTCATAGAGTGAGGCTGCCGGGACGGCAGTTTCATCGTGGGATGCCATGAATTTCATTCTTTACTCGGACGTCAACGACAGTTCCATCAGCCAGAGCCTCGGTCGTCCCGAATACAGTTATTACTTCGTGCTCAAGGCTTATCGCCCGGTGCTCGAAAGCCTTGGGCGGGTGCATGTGGTGTCCTCCACTGCCGAGGTCGACCCCCTCTATCGACAATTGCTTGCCGTCGGCGAAGACAGCCTGTTCCTGTCCTTCACTCCGCCGCAGAAAACCCCGAACGACCTTGAGTGCCCGACGATCTGTGTAGTCGCCTGGGAGTTCGACTCGATTCCCGATGAGCAGTGGGACAACGATCCGCGACAGGACTGGACGCAAATGTTCGCGCGCCAGGGGCGGGTGATCACGCTCTCCAGTCACACCGCCCGGGCGATTCGTCGGGCCATGGGCGAAGACTTCCCGGTGTTGGTCTTGCCGACACCAATATGGGAAAACTTCTCGGCCATTCGTAGCTGCCACACCAGCAGGCCGGTCAACTCGGGATCGACCCTCGACATCAAGGGCTGCATCTTCGATAGCCGCACGCTCGGGCTGTCTGCCGATGCGCTGATTCCCGTGCCGCTGACCGCCGAGCAACTGGCGGAACTGGAAGCCTTACGGCCGCCACCGTTGACGCTAAAGCGTCGCTTGATCATTGCTCGCCATTACCTGCGCCTGTGGGCGCTGGATTTGGGCAAGGCGCAACCGGTGCCGGTCCATCGCACGCATTTCCTGAGCCAGTGGTATTGGGAGGGGATTCGCGATCTTTTATCGGACTCTGCCCATTACCGGCTGGCGAGGGTCCTGCCGGCCATCGCCGGCCCGCAGTTGGTTGTGGCGCCTGAGCCTGCCCCGATGGATTTTCCCGACACCACCGCCCAGGTCGAAACCGAGGTGGACGGCGTGATCTACGTCAGCGTGTTCAACCCTCAAGACGGCCGCAAGAACTGGCATCGACTGATTTCGGCGTTCTGCTGGGCCTTCCGGGAAACCGAGGACGCCACGCTGGTGCTGAAGATTACCCACAACGATCTGTCGTCCTACTACACCGAACTGATGACCTTGTTGGCGCAGCTGTCGCCGTTCGCCTGTCGGGTGGTGGTGATGCACGGTTATCTGGACGATCCGCAATACGCCCGGCTCTACGAAGCCGCCAGTTACTACGTCAACGCTTCACGCTGCGAGGGACTGTGCCTGCCGCTGATGGAGTTCATGGCCAGTGGCAAACCGGTGATCGCCCCGGACCACACGGCGATGGAGGATTACATCGACGAGCGCGTGGCATTTGTGGTCGAGTCCAGCGAAGAGCTGACCATCTGGCCTCAGGACAGTCGCATCATCTACCGCACCCTGCGCTATCGGCCGGACTGGGGGTCGTTGAAAACGGCTTACGAAAACAGCTATCGAATGGCCAAGGAGCAACCGCAGGATTATCAGCGTATGTCTCGCGCCGCCATCGAACGCATGTACGACTACTGCGCTTTCGCCCCGGTGCAACAGCGCCTGTCGGATTTTTTCGGGTTGGCACCGCTGACTTCGCAGGCAACAGCTGTGACGGATAACGCCTCATGCTGATCATCATTCATTCGGAAACCAACCAGCACACCATCGCCCAGAACCTTGGGCGCTCGGAGTACAGCTATTACTTCGTGCTCAAGGAATACCGGCCGGTGCTGGAGCGATTGGGGACGGTGGTGGAAGTCAGCGACCCGCAGACCGAAGTCGATGCCCTGTACCTCGACTGCCTGTCCCGTGGGGAAGACTGTGTGTTCCTGTCGTTCTCGCCGCCTCATCGCACACCGGTACATTTTGCCTGTCCGACCCTGGCGGTGTTCGCATGGGAGTTCAGTACCATTCCCAACGAGCCATTTGCCGGTGAACCGCACAATGACTGGCGTACCGTATTGCGGGCGTCAGGCGCGGCGATCACCCATTCCAGCTACACCGTCAATGCAGTGCGCGAGGCAATGGGTGCCGATTATCCGATCGTGGCAGTACCCGCGCCGGTGTGGGACCGTTTTGCCTCGCGGGGTGCACAGTTACAGCGCCAGCCGCTGGCCCGTCAGGTGCGATTGAAGATCAGGGGATTGTTGGCAGACAGTCGCCAGCTCGACCTGCGTGCCTTTGGTCCTGCGCATTTGCGCGCCGGCAAAGGTATCGATTTCCAGGCGCCGGCTCGCGAGCATGATTTAGTCCTCGACGGAGTGATCTACACCTCGGTATTCAACCCAAGTGACGGGCGCAAGAACTGGGAAGACATGCTCAGTGCCTTCTGCGTGACCTTCCGCGAGGTGGAAGACGCGACGCTGGTGCTCAAACTGACCCACCACGATGCCGAAGAAGCGCTGACCGACGTTCTTCACCATTTGTACAAAAACCAGTCTTATCGCTGCCGTATCGTACTGATTTACGGCTACCTCGCGGATGCGGACTACGAGCGTCTGGTTCAGGCTACCAGTTATGTGGTGAACACATCCTACGGTGAAGGCCAGTGTCTGCCGTTGATGGAGTTCATGTCCTGCGGCAAGCCGGCGGTGGCGCCACGCACCACGGCGATGATCGATTACCTGGATGTCGACAACGCTTTCCTGATCGATACCACTGACGAACTGACCGCCTGGCCTCACGACCCGCGAAGGGCATTCCGCACCCTGCGATACGTCACCAATTGGGCGTCGTTGTGCAGGGCTTATCGGGCTAGCTACGAGGTTGCCAAAGACGATCCCGGGCGTTACGCACAGATGTCCACCCATGCGGTGGCCAGTCTCGAAACCTTCTGCAGCCAGGCAACCGCTGAACAACGCCTTGAAGGATTTTTTGCTCGGCTGTTCAAGGCCCGTGCGGTGTCTGCCGTGGAAACCCCCAAGGCATGATCCGCGCACTGATGAAACGCCTGTTTCCTGCGGTGAAATCCGAACCGTTACCGATTGTGCCGAACCCGGTTTCGCCCAGGGATGTGGGTCTGCACGACGCCATACTCGACGGCTGGTTTCTGGGTGACAGTGGTGAGTTGCTCAAGGGCTTCGCCATCACGGCGGACGACACCTTGCTGGACGTCGGTTGCGGTGAAGGTGTGGCGACGTTGTTTGCGGTGCGCCAGGGTGCGTCGGTGATCTTCACCGACAGCGAGCACGACAAGGTCCGCGACCTCGCCCGGCAAGTGGAAGCCCAGTCAGACAAGCCGAGCCTGGGGCTGGTGAGCAACAGCCTGCCGCTGCCCTTGGCCGATGGCTGTGCAAGCAAGGTCGTGTGCATGGAAGTGCTTGAGCACATCGATCAGCCCGAGCCGTTCATGGCCGAACTGGTGCGCATGGGACGCCCCGGCGCGTTGTACCTGCTGAGTGTGCCGGCGCCGGTAGGTGAACACCTGCAAAAGGGCATCGCGCCCGCTGGCTATTTTCAATCGCCCAACCATGTACAGATCTTTACCCCGGAGCGCTTTGCCGCGTTGGTTGAAGACGCTGGGCTGGTGATCGAGCATCGTCAGGCCACAGGCTTTTTCTGGGTCATGGGCATGATCTTTTTCTGGGCCGGCGAGCGTGCGGCCGGGCGTGACCTGGGCGGGGCGGTGCGTGACCGGATCACGCCACCGTTCTCACCGTTGATGGAGAGTTGGGCGCGTACCTGGCTGGACTTGCTGGCGCAACCCGACGGGCTGGCGATCAAACAGATGCTGGACGGATTCATGCCCAAAAGCCAAGTGATTATTGCCCGTAAACCCTACGCAAGCAGCGACCCCCACACTGGAGCCACCTTATGCTGAGCCTTCTGAAAAAACTTACGGCGGGCAAAAAAACCGCTCCGATGCAGGCAGAGGTTGCGGCACCCACCCCGCCTAAGGTCAACTCCTACCAGCTGGGCCTGGAAGATGCAATGCTCAGTGGCTGGTTCAATCAGCAAACCCGCGAGCTGTTTACCGGGTTCGATATTTCCCCTGAGGATACGGTGTTGGACGTCGGTTGTGGGGACGGCGGCAATGTGCATTATTGTGCGATGAGCGGCGCGAAAATCATTGTCGCTGACATCGACGCGGCGAAGATTGCCGCCACCGGCGAGCGCCTCAAGGACACCCCGGCGCGTGATGTCGAATGCTATGTCACGGACTGCAACCCGCTGCCATTGCCTGACGCCATTGCCACGCGCATTGTGTCCACCGAAGTGATCGAACACGTGGACGATCCGGCGCAGTTTCTCGCAGAACTGGTGCGGGTTGGCAAGCCAGGCGCCTTGTACTTGCTCAGTGTTCCCCACCCCAGCTCCGAACACCTGCAAAAGGGCATTGCCACCGAGCAATATTTCCAGAAGCCCAATCACATTAGGATCATCGGCGAAGAGCAGTTCAAGCAGATGGTTGGTGATGCCGGCCTGGAAGTGATCAGTCACAGCCAGTTCGGCTTCTACTGGTCGATGTGGATGTTGCTGTTCTGGGAAACTAAGGTCGATCTCTACAATGCCGATCATCCGCTGCTCAATCACTGGGCTGAAATGTGGCGGCTGATTCTGGACTCCCCACGCGGTCCGCAGCTCAAGCAGGCGCTGGATGCGGCCGTGGCAAAAAGTCAGGTGATCATTGCCCGCAAGCCGCTGTCTGCCTAGCGCTGAGCAGCCAGGCGCCCGAATGACAAATGCCAGTCAATCAAGCTGACTGGCGGCCGCAGATGAAAACCAATAATGAATGTAGAGCGTTCGATGAGTAATAAGAAAAACCTGGAAATCGAATACCTGCGCGGCATGGCGATTGGCCTGACCCTCTTCGCGCATCTGTCGATGCTGCTGCCGTTCTACAAAGACTTTTTTTCCCGTGTGTTCAATCTGTATGCCATGGGGTCAGGGGTGGATTTATTTTTCTGCATCTCAGGCTACGTTGTAAGCAAAAGTTATCTGGACTACTTCGACAAACACCGGCAACAGGGTAGCTACGGTCTTGCGACCTTTACCTTCTGGCTGCGGCGTGCGTACCGACTGCTGCCTACAGCTTGGCTCTGGGTACTGATTCCGCTGTTCTTTTCGATTTTCTATAACCAATCCAATGCATTTGATTCCTGGTTCAACAACGTTCGCAGTTTCACAGCAGTTGCCACCTTCAGCGGTAACCTCGCGAATCAATATGGAATGTTGCTGGGTCCCAATTCCGTTTACTGGAGTCTGGCACTGGAAGAGCAGTTTTATTTCATTTTCCCCCTGTTCCTATTGTTGGTTACCTCGCAGCGCTGGCGAGTCATCGTGTTGCTGCTGCTGATTGCTGCGCAGTTCGGTCTTGATCGCAACATGTTCGCTCCTGCCCCGGCGGCCATGCTGTTTTCATTCCGTCTGGATGCCATGATGTGGGGCATTTTACTGTGCATGTTCACCCGCACCGACCTCTACAAACAGATGGAACCGATAGTCCTGCGCAGTAGCCTGCTCAAACGTCTGGGTGTGACTCTGTTCTTGCTTTACATGCTCGGTGCCGCGGGTGCGCAATTGAGTTCGACACCGATTGCCTACGGCCTGGTCGCGATCGTGTCGGTCATTCTCGTTTGGCTGGCCAGCTACCAGAAAGGCTATGTGTTCAGCCCTTCGCCACTGTCTCTTGTACTGGAATGGCTAGGCTCGCGCTCGTACGCACTGTATGTGATTCATGTGTTTGCCTATCACCTGAGCACTGAAATATGGTCGCGGGTTGCCACGGAACAAGGACTTACACTTGCTCAGGGTTTCACCACCGAACTGCTACTGACAGCGGTGGCAATCATGCTGGTATGCGCTGAGCTGAACTACCGCTTCATCGAAACACCCTTGCGCCGCCGGGGTGCGGAAATCGCCCGGCGCAAACTGGCACACCTGGAAACTGAGTCAGCCCCCCAACCGCCTCGCCCGTCAACGCCTGACATTCTCCCCGGCGCGGTGAAAGAGTGAGGCAGGCTCGACATCAGCTTGTAGCGAAAAAGTGATTCTGAGTGGCTAGTGTCAGTCAGTTAAGCGCAATCCATGTGGGGTCGGCGCACGGCCGTCTCCAAAGGTTCCATGCCTTAATGTCTGCGATATTCTTTGTCCGTTGCACGCTGGTACTAGCCGCTTTGCTGCTCAGCGCGTGCCAGCAGCAGGACGCGCCGCCGCTCGATCAACAGCTTTACGTCTGGCAGCGGCAATGGACCGATGCCCATGAGGATGCTCTGGCTCAATCGCGCGGGGACTTTTCGACGTTGCGGGTGTTGGCCTTGCAGACTTATCCACAGGCTGGTTGGCGTCGTGCGCGAATCAACCCGGCGCTGTTGAAGAATGATGGTCGCCCGCTGATTACAGTGATTCGACTCGATGGCCAGCTCAAGAGCCTGGATCAAACCGAAGCCTCGGCGCAGATCCAGAGCGTAGTAGCCGAGTGGCAGGCTCAGGGCCTGACGCTGGCCGGCGTCGAGATTGACCACGATGCTGGCACGGCGCGCCTGCCGGCCTACCGTGAGTTTCTCGTTGGATTGCGCAACGTGTTGCCGACTACGTTGAAACTGAGCATCACCGCACTGCCGGCCTGGCTCGACAGTCCCGAACTGCCGGGGTTGCTGGCGGTGGTCGACAGCAGCGTGTTGCAGGTGCACGCGGTGAGCAGTCCCGAACACGGGTTGTTTGATCCGGCCCAGGCGAAACAATGGACCGGGCGCTGGAGTCGGATCACTGCGAAACCTTTCTACCTGGCGTTGCCGGCCTACGGTATCGCATTGCTGCCGGGGGACGGCGGGGCGCCGATAGTCGAAAGCGAAGTGCCGTTAGAACGCGTTGGCCAGCGCCGTGAGTTGCTGGCTGATCCGCACCAGTTATCGACACTCGCCAGTCAATTGCGCGCCGAGCCACCGCCCCATCTGGCCGGGTTGATCTGGTTTCGTCTGCCGCTCAAGGGCGACCGACGCGCGTGGAGCTTGGCAACGTTACGCGCGGTGGCGCGGGGGGATCGGTTGGCCAGTCAGCTCGAGCTGAACCTTTCCAGCCATGACGGTCTGTACGACATTGCGGTGAGCAATCGCGGCAACCTCGACGGAGGTCTGCCCGAGCGCGTGACGCTGGCGGTCACTGAATGCGATGCGGTGGATGCGCTCAACGGCTATGCCGTGCAGCAGACACCCGGACAACTCAGCTTTACCCGCCTCAAAGACGGCCGATTACCGGCAGAGGCCGAACGCACCCTTGGTTGGGCGCGCTGCACAAAAATTGATCAAGGAAGTTCTCATGTCTATCCCTAACTGGCCGCGTCAATTGCTCGCTTTAGGTCTCTGTCTGCCGCTGGGCTGCGCGATGGCTTGTGGGCCTGATTTTCCGCTGCGCTTGCTCGGTGACCGGGCACAGACCCTGGGTGAATTGCCGGAGGGCAGCTTCCGGTTCGAAGTGAATCGCCTGGGCAAATCCATCGCCGGTTTGAAGCCTGCACAGGTCATGACGGGCGACTTTGTTTACGGCGCAGAGAATGATCTTTATGTGCAGGCGCGAAAAACCGCTGAACAGACGGGTTTGAGCGACGCTCAGCGCGCGCAGGTAGCGCAGTTGCGAACACTTCCGGACGCGCAACAAGTGCAAGCCGAGGGCGCCAGCCTGCCGCCTGAACTCAGCCTGTACACCGCCGGAGCGGTAGCCTTCAACGCGGGCGAACATGCCGTGGCGGCAGAGTATTTCCGCAAAGTGCTGGCGCTGCCGGCCGATCAGCGGGCGTTGCGCAGCACCTGGGCGGCTTACTCGCTGGGACGGGCCTTGTTCGCCATCAGCCAGGAGGCCAATGATCTCGACGAAGTTGGGCGCCGCGAGAGTCTGCAACAGGCCCGTCAGGCCTTTGTGCAGGCTCGCCAGTTGAGTATCGAAGGCTTCAGCGACCCTCAGGAATTGGGCGTCGCCAGCCTTGGTGAAGAAGCGCGGCTGGTACGTCTGGCGGGTGACTGGAACACTGCCGTCGAGCTTTACGCGACCCAAAGCCTGCAAGGCTCGCAAGTCGGTTACAGCTCGCTCAAGCAGTTGATGAATGAACTGGGCGAGATGCCGGAGGCGCAGCTCAACGAGGTGCTCAAAGGCAAAGCGGTGCAGCAATTGGTCACGGCGGCGTTGATCAGCCATGTCGGCTGGTCGTATGGTGAACAACCGCCAGCTGAACAAAAAATGATCAAGTCGCTGGTCCAGAGCACCGTTGGCAGTCTGGATAACGCCGACCGTCTGGCGGCGCTGAATTATCAGATCGGTGATTACGCCACCGCCAAAGCCTTGCTCGAACATGCCGGTGACGGCGGCCTGGCCTGGTGGTTGCGAGCCAAAATGGCGTTGCGTGAGGGTGACAAAGCGGCGGCTGCCGGCGCCTATGCCAAGGCAGCCAAAGCCTTCCCGCAGGATGAAAACTGGGGCGATCGAAGAGCGTCCAGTGGCGACTACGAAACGCTCAAACCCGGCTGCCGGGTCGACGGAGAAAGTGCGTTGCTGGCGCTGGAGCGTGGTGATTACCTGCAAGCCTTTGAGCAGCTGTATCGCAGCCAGGATCTCTACTGGGAAGACGCGGCTGTTGTCGCGGAACGGGTGCTTACCGTCGATGAATTGAAGCAGTTTGTCGATCGTCAGGTGCCAGCGCCAACGCCGTTGACCCAGCAGGAGCGCGAGCGTTATGTGCCGGTACCGATCGCGGCACGTCTGCGGAACTTGCTCGGGCGTCGGTTGCTGCGTGAAGAGCGCTACGACGAAGCGCCGGGGTACTTTGATAATCCTGAGTTGCAAACCAAGGCCAAACATTACGCCGAGCTGCGCCAGGAGGCTGAATCAGCGTGGTGGCCCACTCGTCGTGCAGCGGCTTATTTCAATGCAGGCATGGCTGCTCGTCATTGGGGAATGGAGCTTCTCGGTTACGAAATGGCCCCGGATTACGCGACATTCGATGGCAACTACAGCCTTGAGACAACTGAGTTAAAAGTCGGTCCGCTGATTTCAGAAGGGGAGGTGCAACGCCAGCAGGCCAGCGCAGCCAAACCGGACGAACGTTTCCACTACCGTTACATTGCTACAGGCCTGGCTAGCAAGGCGGCGGACCTGTTGCCCCACAGCAGCGGGGCGTTCGCGGCGGTTCTGTGTGCAGCGGCGGGTTTTGGTACCAGCGTTGAGGAGGAAAAGGCCTTCTACCAACGTTACGTCAAAGAAGGACCTTATGTGGATTGGGCGGTGAACTTCGGGCATCAATGCCCTTATCCCGACTTTCAGAACGCCGATAAACGTTACGTGACTCAAGTCCTGGAGCCCGTGCGTTCAACCTTGCGGCCCTATAAAAAGTGGCTGCAAATGGGGTCTGTGGTGATGTTCACGGCATTGGCCCTGTTGCTGATCAATCGCCACAAGCGCAAGGCCCATCGTTAAGCCTGCTGAACGAACGTCAGGCGCAGTGCAAAACCGATCAGCAGGCTGCCAAACAGCCATTGCTGCATGCGCTGCGCCGAGGGGCTGCGTTCAAGCCAGCGACCGAGCCAGGCACCGATCAGTGCGTAACCGCTGTCGAACAGCAAACCGGCCACCACCAGCAACACGCCCAGGGTCGCGAACTGCGTCAGCACCGGCCCTGCCTGCGGATCAATGAACTGCGGCAACAGCACCGAGCAAAACAGCAGCGCCTTGGGGTTGAGCAGGTTGGTCAACAAGCCGCGCTGGATCGCCGCGCGCCACGCAAGTTTCGCAACGGCTGTGCCGTTGGCATTCAGGTTCGGCAGCATGTTTGAGCGCAAGCATTGAATCCCCAGCCACAGCAGATAGGCCGCGCCGGCCAGGCGCACCACTTCAAAGGTCCAGGGTGCAGCCTTGAATAGCGTCGCCAGGCCCAGCGCTGCCAGCGCAACGTGGCAACCCCGGGCAATCGCCAGGCCAATGGCGGTGGCCAGCGCGGCGGCTTTACCCTGTCGGGCACCGGTTTGCAGCAGCAGAATCATGTCCGGGCCGGGCAACAGGTAAACCACTGCCAAGGCCAAAAAGAACATCCAGAGCTCTGCCATGCTGCACCCCATTCGTTAGCGATTCGGTGATCAAAGTCTAGGGCCGAAGGGCAGGGCAGGTGGTTGCGTAGTCGCGCCTGGAAACGGCTAGACTTGGCAGATTCTGCCAATCGATGAATTAAAACAGTCGGGAACTGCCAAACCATGAAACTGGACGCCTACGACCGCCGAATCCTTGCCGCGCTGCAACGCGACGGTCGCCTGAGCAACGTGCAACTGGCGGATGAGATCGGCCTGTCCGCTTCGCCGTGTCTGCGTCGGGTGCGAATGCTGGAAGAGGCCGGGGTGATTCGCGGGTATCAAGCCAACCTGGATCGCGACGAAGTGGGGCTGGGGCTGACCGTGTTTGTCGGGGTCAAGGTCGAGCGCCACAACGACGAAGAGGCCGAAGCGTTTCGACTGGCGGTAACGGCATTGCCCGAGGTGATTTCGGCGTTTCTGGTGTCAGGCGAATCGGATTTTCTGCTGCAGGTGGTGGTGCCGGATTTGCGCGGTTATGAGCGTTTTCTGACCGGCAGTCTGCTCAAGTTGCCGGGTGTGAGTGATATTCGCAGCAACTTCGCAATTCATACGGTGAAAACCCCAGGACCATTACCGCTGGGGCATTTGCCGAGCTGATGCTCAGCCCGGCTACGCTTTCATCTTTATATGTGCGGGTTGGGTGATGGGCGGGGAGCCAAAAATTCACTACCATCGTTATATCGTAACGATTTGCAAAAAATGCAACGGCCTGACGACTTATCCACAGGTCTGGTTCACGTAACAGCAAGTACTGAGGTGGTATGCAAGTCGATCTGGAGGCTGAGGGGACGAACGTGGAAGGACTGCCGCGTTTTCAGCAGGCGGTGTTTCACGGACGTCGGTTGAAGCGGGTGGGCATCGGCCTGGCGAGTCTCGCAGCAGCAGGCTTGTTGTTGGCGTTTTTTGTCGGGCTATTTGCACCGCAATCGATCTGGCCGCCGCTATTGGTCAGTCAGTCTTCGGCGTTGATCGTGGTGGTGGCCGGTTTGCAATCGGCCTGGTGGATCACCCAATGGCGGGCGCGGGCGCTGGTTGAACCGGTGGTTGTGCTGGCTGCGGAGCAGCTCGAACCGATCGAGGCGCTCGGCTGGTATGAGCGACTGTTGGCGCGAGCGGGTGAGCGCTGGATCGGGTTGCTGGCGCAGATCGGCGCACCGACGTTGTGGCTGGCCGGTTGGTCATTGCTGGCGTTGTTCAGCCTCGAACAATTCTGGAACCTGACATTACCCGCCGCTGCACTGGGTCTTTCGGCCAGCGTTGGGGCGGCGCTATCGTTGTTGCTGGCGTTCGGCTTGCTGGTGTGCGAGCGCCAACTGACTCAGGAAGTTCCCGCGCAATGGCCCGAAGCCGGGCAGTTGGCGCAGCTCACTCGCGTGGCGATCATCTGTCTGGTGACCGGCGCATTCTGCCTGTTGTTCAGCAGCGAAACTGCTGTCTGGCCGGTGCGTCTGGCGGTATTGATCGGTCTATTGCCGGGGCTGGTCGCCGCAGAGTTGTTGCTGCGTGCGGTGTTGTCGTTGTTCAGTCCGCGTCGCGATCTGCTCGAACCGACGTTGCTGGCGCGCAGTTTTGTCGCGGACATGTTGCGCTGGCCACCACAACCTTTGTTGGCGTTGCAGCACGAATTGCATAACCGCTTTGGTATCGATCTGCGGCAGATCTGGGCTTTCACTTACATGCGTCGGGCCTTCTTGCCTGTGCTGAGCGTGGTGCTGTTCGTGGGGTGGCTGCTCACCGGGATTCACGAAATACCGCTGCAAGGGCGGGGGATCTACGAGCGCTTTGGCAAGCCGGTGCAGGTGTTTGGTCCGGGTTTGCATGCCGGTTTGCCTTGGCCGTTGGGCCGGGTGCTGAGCGTCGAAAATGGTGTGGTTCACGAATTGGCGACCAGCGTCGGTGACACGCCAGCGGTGACGGTGGCTGATCCTGCGGAAGGGCCCGCACCGGCCATTGCCAATCGGTTGTGGGATGCCAGCCACGTGAATGACAAGTCGCAGGTGATTGCCAATAGCAGCAACGATAAACAGAGCTTCCAGATCGTCAATATGGACGTGCGTTTTGTCTACCGCATCGGTTTGAGCGATCAGGCCGCGTTGGCGGCGACCTACAACAGCACCGATGTACCCACACTGATTCGCAGCACCGCCAGCCGGATTCTGGTGCACGATTTCGCCTCGCGGACCCTCGACGGTTTGCTTGGGGCCGATCGGGTAGGGCTCGCCGAAGACATTGGTCGTGCCGTGCAGGCTGATTTGCAGAAGCTCGACAGCGGCGTGGAAATCCTCGCTACGGTCGTCGAAGCGATTCACCCTCCGGCCGGAGCTGCCAACGCCTATCACGGCGTGCAAGCGGCGCAGATCGGCGCGCAAGCGTTGATCTCGCGCGAGCGTGGCGCAGCTGCCGAGCAGACCAATCAGGCGCAATTGCAGGCCAGTGTCGCCCATGACCAGGCGCTGGCCACGGCCCGCGAAGTCTACGCTACGGCCCAGGCCGCCGACCTGCGCTTCGCTGCCGAGCGCAAAGCCTACGCCGTAGCCGGTCGGGCCTTTGTGCTGGAGCAATATTTCGCACAACTGAGCCAAGGATTAGCCAACGCAAAAGTACTGGTCCTCGATCATCGTCTGGGCGGCAACAGTACGCCGACCATCGACTTACGCAGCTACACGTTACCCGCCACCTTACCGACTGACACTTCGCCGTCACGTCAACCCGTTCAGTCAGGAGCCGCCAATTGAGCCCGTCGCATTCCCACGAGCCGCATGATCATCACGACCACGCCGGCCACGACCATGGCCATGGCGGGCATCATCACGGCCATCACCATCATCACCATGGCGACCCGCAAGAGGCGGGCCCCTTCCCGTGGCGACGCATGGGCTGGGCGGCGCTGCTGGTGCTGTTTGCCATTGCGGCGGCGAGCCTGGTGCAAGTGCGCTCGGGCGAGGCGACGGTGATTACCCGTTTCGGCAATCCTTCGCGGGTGCTGCTGGAGCCTGGCCTCGGTTGGCGCTGGCCGACACCGTTCGAGGCGGCGATTCCGGTCGACCTGCGACTGCGCACCACCTCCAGCGGTTTGCAGGACGTGGGCACCCGCGATGGTTTGCGAATCATCGTTCAGGCTTATGTCGCGTGGCAGGTGCAGGGTGATCCAGACAATGTGCAACGCTTCATGCGAGCGGTGCAGAACCAACCGGACGAAGCAGCGCGGCAGATTCGTACGTTTGTCGGCTCGGCGCTGGAAACCACTGCCAGCAGTTTCGACCTGGCCAACCTGGTGAACACCGACGCCAACCAAGTGCATATCGCTGATTTCGAGGCGCAACTGCGCAAGCAGATCGATCAACAACTGCTGACCACTTACGGCGTGCGTGTGCTGCAAGTGGGTATCGAACGGCTGACACTGCCGTCAGTGACCCTGACCGCCACCGTCGATCGCATGCGTGCCGAGCGTGAAACCATTGCCACCGAACGCACGGCCATCGGCAAGCGAGAGGCGGCGCAAATCCGCTCGGCCGCCGAGCGCGATGCACGGATCGTCCAGGCTGACGCCACAGTGAAGGCTGCGGACATCGAGGCCCAATCGCGGGTTGAAGCCGCGCAAATCTACGGCAAGGCTTACACGGGTTCGCCGCAGTTGTACAACTTGCTGCGTTCGCTGGACACCTTGGACACGATGATAAAGCCTGGCACAAAGCTGATTCTGCGTACCGATGCTGCGCCATTCCGGGTGTTGGTTGATGGACCGCCGACGCTGGATAACAAGTCTGGGTCTCAGCCATGAGGGTGGTTCCACGTGGAACAAATGAACTCGACAGCCCGTGGATTCAGGCGGGGCGTCTGGCATTTCTCGCGCTTTATGCGGTAACGGTGTTGGCCGCGTTGGCCTGGGCTTTCTCCAATGTGCGGCAGATTGATCCGCAGAATCGCGCCGTGGTGATGCACTTCGGCGCGCTGGATCGCAACCAGAACGCCGGCCTGCTGTTGGCGTGGCCGCGTCCGTTCGAGCAGGTGATTTTGTTGCCGGCAGCGGATCGGGTGATCGAACGGCGGGTGGAAAATCTGCTGCGCTCCGATGCTGCGCTGCAAGGTGAGCGTGTGGCGAGTTTCGCCAATCCACTGAGCGATGCGCTGGCCGGTTCTGGGTATTTGCTCACTGGCGATTCGGGCGTGGTGCAACTGGATGTTCGGGTGTTTTACAAAGTGACCGAGCCTTACGCCTTCGTCCTGCAGGGTGAACATGTGCTGCCGGCGCTGGATCGTTTGGTGACTCGCAGTGCGGTGGCGCTGACGGCTGCACGAGACCTGGACACCATTCTGGTCGCTCGGCCGGAGTTGATCGGTGCCGACAATCAGGCCGCCGAACGTCGCGAACGTCTGCGCGGTGATCTGGTGCAAGGGATCAATCAACGCTTGGCCGAGTTAGCCGCGACGGGGTTGGGACTGGGGATCGAAGTCGCCCGGGTCGACGTGCAATCGAGTCTGCCCGAACCTGCGGTCAATGCTTTCAACGCGGTACTGACTGCCAGTCAGCAGGCAGATAAGGCCGTAGCGAACGCACGTACTGAAGCCGAAAAACTTACTCAGACCGCGACCCAACAAGCTGATCGCACGCTGCAAGTGGCTCACGCTCAAGCAAGTGAACGCCTGGCCAAAGCGTCGGCCGACACCGCCACGGTGCTCAGCCTGGCGCAGGCGCAACAGAAGGGCAGCGACCCGGAAATGCTCCTGCGGATCTATCGCGAGCGCATGCCGAAAATTCTCGGTCAGGCCGGCTCGGTTACCACGGTCAACCCTAAAGACGATTCCCGCCTGATCATTCAGGGAGCCGAACAATGACAACTCAAACTGCCGCCGCGCCAAGCATGCTGAGCACGGCTGAACAACGCAGCGCCGCACGCCAGTTGACCCTGGCGATGCTCGCTTTGGGCTTGCTCGGCCTGGGGCTGGTCTGGCGCTGGTTGTCGCCGGAGCAAACCGGTGTCAGCCAGTTATTGCTCGGGTTGGCTTCGTTGCTGGTGGCCGTTCCGGTCATGCGTTCGGCTTGGTACAGCCTGCGCTATCCGAGCCTGCACGGAATCACCGATCAACTGATCGCCTTGGCGATGATGGGCGCCTGGGCGACGGGAGATCTGCTGACCGCGGCCTTGTTGCCAATCATCATGATCTTCGGCCATGTCCTGGAAGAGCGCAGCGTGATTGGCTCTCAGGAAGCGATCCACGCGCTGGGCCGTCTGACGCGCAGCCACGCACGCAAGGTTCAGGCCGATGGCTCGATTATCGAAATCGACAACGCTACGCTGAAGGCTGGAGACATCGTCGAAGTGCGCGCAGGCGATCGAGTCCCAGCGGATGGGCGGGTGTTGTCCGGTCAAGCGAGCCTGGACACTGCGCCGATTACCGGTGAGTCGGTGCCGCTTGAGGCCATCGTCGGCATGCAAGTGTTCGGCGGGGCGATCAACCTCGATGGTTTGCTGCGGTTGGAAGTGACCCGCACCGGCAACGAATCGACCCTCGGCAAAGTCATTGCGCTGATGCAAAGCGCCGAGCGCTCCAAGCCACCGATCACCCGATTGTTGGAACGCTATGCCGGCAGCTACATGGTGCTGGTGTTGCTGTTGGCCGCAGTGACCTGGTTCGTCACCAATGATGCGCAAGCAATGCTCGCAGTACTGGTTGCCGCCTGCCCATGTGCATTGGTGCTGTCGGCCCCGGCCACGGCGATTGCCGGGATCGCGGTAGCGGCGCGCCACGGCATTCTGATTCGCAGCTCGGCATTCCTTGAAGAGTTGGCGGACCTGACGTCGTTGGTAGTCGACAAGACTGGCACCCTGACGTTCGGCACGTTGCGTTTGCAGTCGATCGACAGCCCGGTCGAGGACCGCAGCACCTTACTGAAACTGGCCGCCAGCCTCGGTTCGGCCAGCAGCCACCCGGTCAGTCGGGCATTGGCCGGGTTGGTCGCTCAGGAGCATTTCCTGTTGCTGTCGGATATTCGGGAACGCCAGGGCCTGGGCGTGGTGGCGATGACCGAACAGGGCGAAGCGGCGCTCGGCCGACCCGAGCTGTTTGCGCAGTTGGGCATCGCCACCTCGACGGTGCCGGTGCACGATGGGCCGATTGCCGGTCTGGCGTTGGATGGACGTTTCCTCGCGTGGTTGTTGCTGGCTGACAGCGTCAAACCGGAAGCGCGTTTTGCCATGAGAGAACTGCGCGAACTGGGCCTTGGCCGGCAGTTGTTGTTGACCGGTGATCGACAAAGCGTCGCCCACAGCCTGGCCCATGAAGTCGGCATCAGCGATGTCGAGGCGCAAGCCTTGCCGGAAGACAAACTCAATCGCGTCCTGACTGAAATCGACAATGGTTTCCGGCCGATGGTGGTCGGCGACGGCATCAATGATTCGTTGGCGCTGAAGGCTGGCGTGGTCGGAGTGGCCATGGGCGCGGGCGGGGCAGACATCGCCCTGGCCTCGGCCGACATCGTATTGATCGGCAGCGATCTGCGTCGACTCGGGACTTGCGTACGCCTGAGCCGCCAGTGCCGGCAGACCTTGCAGGTCAATGTGATCATCGGTCTGGGCTGGACGCTGGCGATCGTCGCGTTCGCCGCGTTTGGCTGGCTGGGAGCGGCAGGGGCGATGATCGCTGCGGTCCTGCATAACCTGAGCACGTTGCTGGTGTTGGGCAATGCCGGGCGTTTGTTGCGGTTCCAGGAACCGCTGCTGAAGCTGAAAGAAGAGGGTTGAGGACGTGGCCGGTCAGTTCGTAACGCGACCTGTAGCAGCTGGCGAACTGTGCGCACAATTGACAGTCAACTGTGAAGAGGGCGCACCTCTTCAGGTCGTTACGTGGCTGAAACAGTGGGTTTACGACAGCTTGTTGCTCTATCGTGACTCATAGGAAAAGGCTATTAAATCGATAGCCAGCTAATTTTCCACAATGGTCTACCCTCAAATCAGACGTCTGAAACAAGGGGGACTATTCATGCTCGCGCAACTGCCACCGGCCTTACAGAATCTGCAATTACCGCTTCGCTTGCGACTCTGGGACGGCCATGAATTTAATCTGGGCCCTGCGCCCAGCGTCACGATTGTGGTCAAGGACCCACAATTAGTGTCTCAATTCACTCGCCCAAGCCTTGACCTGCTGGGCGCCGCTTTCGTTGAGGGCAAGCTCGAACTTGAAGGCCAGATCAGCGATGTGATCCGGGTATGTGATGAGTGGAGCCAAGCGTTGCTGGATGATGTCGACGGCAAGCAGCCGGTGCGCTCTGTCCATGACAAAGCCACCGACGCAGCGGCGATTTCCTATCACTACGACCTCTCGAATGCTTTCTATCAGCTCTGGCTCGACAGTGACATGGCGTATTCCTGCGCTTACTTCGAAACCGGTAGCGAAACCCTGGAACAGGCCCAACAAGCAAAATTCCGCCACCTGTGCCGCAAACTACGGCTACAACCCGGCGAATACCTGCTGGATGTCGGCTGCGGTTGGGGAGGGTTGGCGCGTTATGCGGCGCGAGAGTTTGGGGCGAAAGTATTTGGCATCACCCTGAGCAAGGAGCAGTTGGCATTGGCCCGGGAGCGGGTGATCGCTGAAGGTTTGCAGGATCAGGTTGAGCTACAACTGCTCGATTACCGCGATCTGCCTCAGGATGGGCGGTTCGATAAGATCGTGAGTGTCGGCATGTTCGAACACGTCGGGCACGCCAACCTGGCGGAGTACTGCAAGACATTGTTCGGTGCCGTGCGTGAAGGCGGCCTGGTGATGAACCATGGCATTACCGCCAAGCACACAGATGGCCGGCCGGTCGGACGCGGAGCGGGTGACTTCATCGAGCGCTACGTATTCCCTAACGGGGAATTACCGCACCTGTCGATGATTTCGGCTGAAATCAGTGAAGCGGGGCTGGAGATCGTCGACGTCGAAAGCCTGCGTCTGCATTACGCACGCACGCTGGACCACTGGAGCGAGCGGCTGGAGGACAACCTTGAAGCCGCTTCCAAAGAGGTGCCGGAGCAGGCGCTGCGGATCTGGCGACTGTATCTGGCAGGCTGCGCCTATGCGTTCGCGCGGGGCTGGATCAACTTGCACCAGATCCTCGCGGTCAAGACCCATCCCGACGGCAGCCATGAGCTACCGTGGACGCGTGACGATATCTACAACCCTTAAAGGATCGGCGAGATAAGCCGGGCGACCCGCATGCCAAGCTGTTGCAGGCGGTGGGTCTTCCGGCTTTCGCCTTTGGCAATTTCGTGGGCCTGAGCAAAGTCGTCGTTGAGCATATGTTCCACCAAACCTGCGAATTCGCTGTCGACGGTCAGTAGCATGACTTCGAAGTTGAGCCGGAACGAACGGTTGTCCAGATTCGCACTGCCGATGGCCGTGATCTCACTGTCGATCAGCACGACCTTCTGATGCAGGAAGCCCGGTTGGTAACGGAATACCCGAACCCCGGCGCGTACCGCTTCGAAAGCGTACAGGCTGGAGGCGGCATAGACGATCCGGTGATCCGGTCGAGATGGCAACAGGAGCCGCACATCGACACCGCGCAGCACCGCCAGGCGTAGCGCGGCAAATACCGCTTCATCGGGTATGAAATACGGGCTGGTGATCCACACGCGTTCGGTCGCGGAGTGGATGGCTTCAACGAAAAACAGCGAGCAGGTTTCGTAAGGGTCCGCCGGTCCGCTGGCCAGTAGTTGGCAGAGCACGCCGTCATCGGGGTAGCTCTGTGGCAGTATCAGCGGTGGCAGTTTTCGGGAGGCCCAGAACCAGTCTTCCGCGAAAGACTCCTGCATGCACGCAACCACGGGGCCGCTGACGGCGATGTGCGTATCGCGCCACGGTGCCAGCGGTGGTTTCTGGCCCATGTATTCGTCACCGACGTTATGCCCGCCGACAAAGCCCAGCGCGCCGTCGACCACGACAATCTTGCGATGGTTACGGAAGTTCACCTGGAACCGATTGAGCCAGCCACTGCGTGTGGCAAACGCTTCGACCTGCACCCCGGCATCACGCAAGGGTTGAACATAGCTGTGAGGCAGGGAGTGGCTACCGATTCGATCGTAGAGCAGGTAAATAGCGACGCCTTCAGCGGATTTTTCCATCAGCAGTGTTTGCAGGCGTCGGCCGAGCTGGTCGTCATGGACGATGAAAAACTGAATCAACACGGCTTCGCGGGCGGCACGGATCGCGTCGAAAATCGCGTCAAAGGTTGCCTGGCCGTTGATCAACAGCCGTACCTGATTGTTTGCCAGGCACGGCATCCGCCCCAGCTTCGGCATCGCCCGCAACGAGGTGTAGGCTTTGGAGGCGCGGGCGGTCAGCGCTTCCTCGATCCACGGACGCCAGTTCAGGTCGGCGATGGCCTTGTGCATTTCTTCGTTAGCTTGCCGACGAGCCTTGATATAAGCGTCGAAGGTGCTGCGACCGAAGACCAGATAAGGGATCAGCGTCAGGTAAGGTATGAAGACCAGTGACAAGGCCCAGGCAATCGAGCCTTGAGCGGTCCTGACGGTCAATACGGCGTGAATGGCGGCGATCGTGCCCAGTGAGTGGATGAGCGCGATCAGATACGCGAAAAGATGGGGTCCAAAAAAATCCATGGGGCAATCATGCTCCTGACAATTCAATGCTTAACAGACCATGTTCCACGGTGAATGTCGCTATTTAATTAGACATGCAACCGAAGTAGATTGGCGACGTCTAACGGGCACTATTGTCTAGGAGTTACTCGATGAACGTACGTCTGCTGGGTTTGGCCATGGCTGTTGGCTTGTCACTTCCTGTGGTCGCTCAGGCGCAGATGCTGCAACCGGGTTTGTGGGAGTTGACCTCAAGCAACATGAAGGTCGATGACCAGAACCTCCCGGATCTGCAGTTGATCCTTAACCAGTTGGGCAGCCAGATGACGCCGGCACAAAAGGCTGCACTGGAGAAACAGGGCATCACCATGGGGGGTAAAGGGATTCGTGTGTGCCTGACCCAGGCACAGGTTCAATCCGACACCATTCCCCTGCAAGACCCACAGTCAGGCTGCACGCAGCAGGTCACCGACCGCAGCGGCAACCAGTGGAAATTCCGCTTCAGCTGCCCGAAAGCCCAGGGCGCCGGTGTTGCTACGTTCCTTAGCGATCGCGAATTCAACACCACGGTCAACGGCACGTTCAACGCCACCGGCATTCAGCAAAAGGGCAGCATGGATACACGCGCCGTGTGGCTGGGACAGGATTGCGGAACGGTCAAACCTCGCGCTTGATCTCTATTGCTGGCAAGGCTGCGGCCTTGCCAGCGACAGCGTCCACTTCGATCCGCAGCCGCTCACACACCACTTCAACACTCATCCGCCCAAAATCCTCGCCCTTGCCGCTGCGCAAACTGACGAATCCGCCGTCCATTTCCTTGTCACCGATCACCAGCAAGTAGGGCACCGCCAGCAGAGTGTGGTGGCGAATCTTGTTCCCGATGTTTTTCTTGCGTAGATCGGAGTTGGCGCGAAAACCTGCGCGACGCAGTGCTTCGGTGACTGATTGTGCGTAGCCGATCTGACGCTCATCGATGTTCACGACGACTACCTGTTGCGGGGCTCGCCATTCATCGAGCTCCTGCTGACTAGCCCAGCACACGCCGTAAATCCGTTGCCGCGATGTTCCGCAAAGATGGGCCAGGGTGAACGCCTGCAATACTCTGGTTGAAGGTACGTACGGACCATCACCCATCTCTTCGAAGTTCCCCTGCCGAGATTGCGACAGCACGTAATTGATCGAGTGGTTGGTGGTTGCCAGGGCGTACATCCGCGCTTCGATCAGCTTCAGGTCGTCAAGCTGTAACGATTGTTCGTGGGTAAGTTCACAGTAAAAACCATCACCGACAACCGCACCTGCGTACAGCTTTACCTCGGTATAGAGCTGCCTGATCGCCATCGCCAACAAGCACACGCAAGACCGGCGAAGGATCTCCAGACCTTCCGGTTCCTGCGGTGTGACGATGTTCACCCGTGCGTCCTGACTGATCACGAATGCACAATCCACCAGCGTGCCATTCACCCGGCCGGCGACCGCCGCTTTAGCCAGGCCAATACCAATGCTGGCTGCAACTTCAAATACCGAGAGTGGTTGGTCGTACTCGCGCAGCGAGCCGTCAGGCAGGGTGATGTGAATCATCGTCGGTTTTCCTGGGTGTCTCATGCAAAACGCTATTCAACGCATAAACCGTAAGGGCAAACCCTGACAGTCTTCATTTAGACGTTCGGCGTGCCAGGCAATTTGCCCCGAAACCAATGTCGTGCTGACGCTGTGTCGAAAGTGCTGCCCGGCGAACGGTGTCCAGCCGCATTGAGCGAGAATCGGCTGCCGGGAAACAGCTTTGCCGGCAGGCTCTGGTTTGATCAAAACGAGGTCGGCCCAATAACCTTCACGCAGGTAACCGCGATCCGGTATGGCAAACAGATCGGCCACGCGATGGCTGGTTTTGGCCACCAGGGTGGTCAGTGGAATCAACTGATCGGCCACCAGTTCCAGCAGCGCGGGGAGGGCGTGTTGTACCAGCGGCAACCCGGAAGGTGCCTGTCGGTAGGGCAACTGTTTTTCAGCCCAGGTGTGGGGCGCGTGGTCGCTGCCGATGATGTCCAGTCGGCTGCTGAGCAACGCTTGGCGCAATGCATCGCGGTCAGCTTGAGTCTTGATCGCCGGGTTGCACTTGATGAGATTACCCAGGCGCAGATAGTCGCGATCATCGAACAGCAAGTGATGCAGGCAGACTTCGGCGCTGATGTGTTTTTCCTTCAGCGGTTTGTCTTCGAACAAGGCCAGTTCGCGAGCAGTGGTCAGGTGCAAAACATGCAATCGAGTGCCGTGTCGTTTGGCCAGATCGACCGCCATTGAGGAGGAGCGAAAGCACGCCTCGGCATCGCGAATCAGCGGATGAGCCGCAACGGGAATGTTCTCCCCGAACAGTTCGGCAAGGTTGTTTTCGTTGGTCTGAATGCTTGGCGTGTGTTCGCAATGGGCTAGCAGGATCGTCGGAACCTCGGCAAAAAGCCGTTCAAGAATTTTCGGGTCGTCCACCAGCATGTTGCCGGTGGAGGCGCCCATGAAGACTTTGACCCCGGCGACCTCGCAGGGGTTGAGAGCTGCGACAGTGTCGAGGTTGTCGTTGCTGACGCCGAAGTGAAAGCCGTAATTGGCCACCGAGTGGATCGCCGCCCGGCGCTTTTTTTCGGCCAGTGCATCGAGCGTCAGGGTTGCCGGTCGGGTGTTGGGCATGTCCATGAAACTGGTGATACCCCCCGCTACGGCTGCCCGCGATTCGGTATGGATGCTGCCTTTGTTCGGTGCACCCGGATCACGAAAGTGCACCTGGTCGTCGATCATTCCCGGCAGCAACCATTGGCCATTGGCGTCGATTTCCAGCGTCGCGTTTTCACCTTCGATGCTGCTGGCGATCTTCACAATGCGCCCGTGATCCACCAGCAGATCGGCGTCGAACTCGCGGCCTTCATTGACCAGTCGGGCGTTGCGAATCAGCACGCTGCTCATGCTCAAAACTCGTTCTGCAGGGCTTTGTAGCCGCGCACCAGATCGACGTTGGTGCGCGCCACGTCCTCAGAAAACTCTGAGGCGCTGATGCTGACCGGCGGAAACTGCGACAAGTCGGTTTTGGGGCCGATGCGTGTGGTGGACGGCACATAGAAGTCGGCCGGCAAGTCTCGCCCGTCGACCACCGAGTTGTGCCGTACCACGCAGCCGTCGCCGACCGCACAGTTGAACAGCACGCTGTTGAAACCGATGAACACCCGGTTCCCGACGGTGCACGGGCCATGGACGATGGAGCGGTGAGCGATGGAACTGAACTCGCCGATGGTCACCGCTGCACCGGATTTGGAGTGGATCACCACACCATCCTGAATGTTCGAGTTGGCGCCGATGGTGATCGGTTCCATCTCGCCCGAGTCATCGACTTCATCAGCGCGAATCACCGCATAAGGACCGACGAAGACGTTCTCGCCAATCACTACCTTGCCGCAGATGATCGCGGTTTTATCGACGTAGGCGGACTCGGCAATCCGCGGCAAATCGCCGGACGGGTTCTTGCGGATCATGGCGTGCTCAAGGCGTTGTAAAGCGTGTTGAGGTTGTATTTGAACAGCCCGGAAAAGGTGCTGGCCGGACCTTCGGCGGCGAGTGCATCCGAGTACAGGGTGCCGCCAATGTGCGCGCCGCCTTCATCGGCGATTTGCTTGAGCAGGCGGGCGTCCTTGATGTTTTCCATGAACACCGCTTTGACCTTGGCCTGACGGATCTGGGTGATCAATGCGGCCACTTCGGCGGCAGACGGTTCGCGTTCGGTGGACAGGCCTTGAGGTGCCATGAAGTCGATGCCGTACGCTTGACCCAGATAGCCGAAGGCGTCATGAGACGTAACGATCTTGCGGTTGCCCGGAGGCAATGCGCCGAGCTTGGCTTTGGCTTCGGCCAGCAGACGATAGATCTGTTTCAGGTAGGTCTGGCTGTTGTGTTCATAGTCGGATTTGTTCGCCGGGTCTGCGGCGATCAGCGCCTTGGTGATGTTGTTCACATAGAGTTCGGTATTCGCCAGATTGTGCCAGGCATGCGGGTCGGGGAGGGTCTCGCCGTTCTCGTTCATGGTCCTTGGAATCACCCCGCGGCTAGCGGTGATTACTGGGGTTTTGGTGGCAGTGCTGGCAACCATGCGGTCCAGCCACGGCTCGAAACCGAGGCCGTTCTTGAAGATCAGCTTGGCTTTGAGCAGGGCCTTGGCGTCGTCCGGAGTGGGCTCGTAGGTATGAGCGTCAGCGTCCGGGCCGACCATGTTGGTGATCTGGATGTGTTCGCCGCCGACCTGATGAACCATGTCGGCAAGGATGCTGAAGCTGGTGACCACCGGGAGCTTTTCGGCTGCCGATGCCGTTGAAAGCGACATCGACAACCACACACTGAATAGCACGAGTAGAGCGCGCATCGGGAAACACCTCATTGGGACGTGAGCAAAGGCGGGCGCCGCAGCAGTCCGTGCACCGGACCGAACACCACGGATAGCAGGTACAACGCGCCGGCTACCAGCACGATGGCCGGGCCGCTGGGCAGCGAGTAGTAGAACGACAGCAACAGACCGAACCATACCGAGAGACAGCCGAGCAGCCCGGCGATGGCCATCAACATTGGCAAGTGACGGCTCCAGAAGCGTGAAGCAGCGGCCGGCAACATCATCAAACCGACCACCATCAGTGCGCCGATGGCCTGGAAACCGATCACCAGATTCAGCACCACCAGGGTCAAAAACACGCCGTGTGCCAAAGGGCCAAGACGGCTGACGGTTTGCAGAAACAGTGGGTCGAGGGTGTCCAGCAGCAGTGGCCGATAGATCAGCGCCATGGCGATCAGGCTGATCCCCGAGACCCAGAGCATGCCGGTTAATGTTGGGCCATCGACAGCCAATGCCGAGCCGAACAACAGGTGGAGCAAGTCGAGGCGTTTGCCGGCTATCCCCAGAATCAGCACGCCACTGGCCAGCGAGATGGGGTAGATCGCCGCCAGGCTGGCGTCCTCCCGAAGGCCAGTGCGGCGAGTGATCCACGCTGCCAATCCGGCCATGCTCAGCCCCGCGCCGAGGCCACCGATGGTCAGTGCTGGCAAGCTCAAACCGGCGAACCAAAACCCTAATGCGGCGCCAGGCAAGATGCCGTGAGCCACGGCGTCGCCGATCAGGCTCATGCGCCTCAGGATCAGAAACACCCCAAGCGGTGCGGTGCTGCAAGCCAATACCAGACCGCCGATTAGAGCTCGGCGCATGAACACGAATTCGTGGAACGGTTGCCAAAGTTGCGCAGCGACGAGCATTACGCCACCTGCGTATGTGGTTGCTGGAGGATCAGTTCACGGCTCGGCGCCAGGACACAGCCCGAGCTTTTGATCAGCAATGCTTGAGGAATGTGTTGGCGAACCGCAGCCAGGTCATGACACACCACGACCAGCGTTCGGCCCTCGTTGTGCCAGCTGTGGATGTGTTTCCACAGCAGCGCCTGGCCGAGTTCGTCCAGTGCGGCGTGAGGTTCGTCGAGCAGCAACAGTGGCGCTTCGGCGAGGCTCAGACGAGCGAGCAGGGCGCGTTGCAATTCGCCGCCCGACAGCGCCATCAACGGGCGTTGTTCCAAACCGTTCAGACACCAGTCGTTCAGCACGCTGTCGAGGCGTTGGCGGCGAACGTCCGGAGTTTGTTTGTTGCCCCAGAATCCGGCACTCACCAACTCTTGCAGGCTGATGGGGAACTGTCGGTCGAGGTGCTGTTGTTGTGGCAAAAAGGACAAGCCACCCCGTGGTGAAACGTCGAGAGCAACTTTGCCAGCCAGCGGCTTTTGCAGACCGGCGATGACTTTCAGCAAGCTGCTTTTGCCCGAGCCGTTGGCACCGATGATTGCGGTCAGGCTTCCGCCGGGTAAATCGAAATCGAGGGCGGGAGTGAGCGGTTGACCGGGCGCACCCCAGCGGAGCCCTTGGCAGCGAATCATGCGGCCTCCCAGTTCCAACGACTTTCAGCGACTGCATCGTGGGCGTGCAGACTTTCAGCGTGAACCACGCGCAACTGAAATGCCTTGATGCCGGGAGAGCGTTTCAACGCCAGATTCAAACGTCGTGCAGCGTCTTCGCAGAACATCAGGTTCTGGCCATTCGCGAGAGCGAAGGCTTGTTCGTCGGCACGCTTTACTGCGGTTTGAACGGCGGTGCCGAGCGCGGCTTCCGCATCATTGATCGCCGCGATCAAGGGCAGATCGTCCAGATAGTCATCCAGTCGTAGCCGCAATTGCGCACTGCTGCGTTGGCTGTGGGGCGTCGCGACGATGCCTTTTGATGATCCGAGCCAAGTCAAAACGTCGGCGTGCTGCAACGGCTTGTTGGCAAAGTCATCGATGAATTGCTGCTGAATAAGTTGTCTCGACAGTGCGGCTGAACAGGGGCATGTGGACGAATAAAGAACTTCAATTTTAAGTTCCACGTGGAACACTGTGTTTTCCAAGCGCGCTTCGATGCTGATCGGATAGCTTTTCCAGCCGGCCAAAGGGCTGATCAGGGCTGGGCGTTTGAGCAGTAAATCAGCGTGAATGCGCAGGTAAGCGGCATTGGATAAACCCTCGTGGCTGTCGAGGAAACGTTGCAGAACTTGCCGCAATAACGCCGGGGTGAGGCTTTCTTGCTCCAGCATCTCCAGCGCCAGATACAGCCGCGACATATGAATGCCACGCGCTTCGCCATCATCGAGACTGACGCCCGCGTCGGCTCTTGCGCTTAATCGCTGACCGTCGAACACAACAGGAAGAGCAATGCCGCACATGCCCACCCATTCGAGTGGCAAGGCTTGGCGTGAGGCCTGCGCGGCGATATCCGGCAAAGTCAGCGCATTCATGAGCAGGTCCATCGTTGGAAATATTTTGCCATGTTATATTATAACAATACAGTCGACGATACCTTTTTCTCGAGCGGTCTTTCACTATGCACAGGCGACAATTGCTCAACCTGTTGTTGGCCAGCGCTGCGCTGGTTTTACCCTTCGGCGTGTCGGCCACGCAGATCCGCAATGCACGGCTCTGGCGTTCGGATGACAAGCTTCGCCTGGTACTCGATCTGAGCGGACCGGTGCAGTACAAAACCTTCTCGTTGAGCGCGCCCGAGCGACTGATCATCGACTTGAGCGGTGCGCAGCTCAGCGGTGACTTCAGCCAATTGGCGCTCACCAACACGGTGATTCGTTCGATCCGTTCCGGGCACTTCGGACAAGGCGATACGCGGATCGTGCTCGACCTTACCGGTCCAGTGCGGCTCAATAGTTTTCAACTGCCGCCACAGGACGGGCAGGGCCATCGTCTGGTGCTCGACCTGCTCAACGCCGCGCCCGTGCAGATCGCTGCGGCGGCACCTTTGGTCCAGCGTGAAACACCGGCTGACAAGGCTCACCCCAAGCGCGACATCATCGTCGTGGTCGACCCCGGTCATGGTGGCAAGGACCCCGGCGCAATTGGTGCCAAAGGCGAGCGCGAAAAAGATGTGGTGCTGTCCATCGCACAATTGCTGGCCAAGCGATTGAAGCGCGAGAAAGGTTTTGATGTGAAATTGGTGCGCAACGACGACTTCTTCGTGCCGCTACGCAAGCGCGTGGAGATCGCCCGTACGCACAAGGCTGACATGTTCATCTCGGTGCACGCTGACGCGGCGCCACGGCTCACGGCTTCTGGCGCTTCGGTTTATGCATTGTCCGAAGGTGGCGCGACTTCGGCCACGGCGCGCTTCATGGCGCAACGGGAAAACGGCGCGGACTTGCTGGGGGCAAGCAGTCTGCTCAACTTGAAGGACAAGGATCCGATGCTCGCCGGGGTGATTCTCGACATGTCGATGAACGCCACTATCGCCGCCAGTTTGCAGCTTGGCAGCACGGTACTTGGCAGCCTGGCAGGCATTACCACGTTGCATCAGAAACGTGTGGAACAGGCCGGATTTGCGGTGCTGAAGTCACCGGATGTGCCATCGATCCTGGTCGAGACCGGCTTCATTTCCAACGCCCGCGACAGCCAACGGCTGGTGACGGCGCGGCATCAAAAGGCGGTAGCCGACGGACTTTTTGAAGGTTTGCAGCGCTATTTTCAGAAGAATCCGCCGCTAAACAGTTACATGGCCTGGCAACAGTCGCAGCAAAAATCGCAGGTCTAGCAGCCCGTCAGTCGGCTACAGGTGAACTTGCCGCTGGAACCGCCGGAGCTGGAAAACCGATTGAGGGTGGTCCAGCCAACGCGGCGGCTGTAACCGACCCAGGCTTCTCCATCCGATGCCAAACCGGTGAAGAACGTCAGTTGGCCGTAACGGCTGCTGGTTTGCGCCCAATAGCGTTTACCGCTCACTTCAAACCCGCGCATGTAGGTCGTGCTGCCCGCCGTGGCGACGCTGTAAGTGTTGCCGTCCGGGTCCACGCAGGCCAGCAGATTGGCGCTGCGCGTGCACTTCGCCTGGCTCGATGCCTGCGCGCAGGCGTTTGCCGCGAACAACAGCGAAAGGCTCAACAGTGTGCATTTCAAGGCGTTGTGCATGGGTTTTCTCGTGGTGCGAACGGGCTCAAGCATTGCGTCCTTCGTCGCAGGGAGCAAGAGGGGGATTGGTGTCTTTATGTTGTTATACTATAACATTAAAAAATCGCCCGACCGGCCACTCCCGATGAGGAACACCTGATGCCCAATCGTCTCCCCGTTACCGTGCTGTCCGGCTTTCTCGGCGCCGGCAAAAGCACGCTGCTCAACTACGTACTGCGCAACCGCGAGAATCTTCGGGTCGCGGTGATCGTCAATGACATGAGCGAAATCAACATCGACGGCAGCGAAGTCCAGCGCGATGTCACCTTGAACCGCGCCGAAGAAAAACTCGTCGAAATGAGTAACGGCTGCATTTGCTGCACCTTGCGCGAAGACCTGCTGGAAGAGGTCAGCAAGCTGGCCAGGGACGGTCGCTTTGATTACCTGCTGATCGAGTCCACCGGTATTTCCGAACCTCTTCCCGTGGCGGAAACATTCACCTTTCGCGACGAAGAAGGCCAAAGCCTGGCCGACATCGCGCGGCTCGACACCATGGTCACGGTGGTCGACGGGATGAACTTTCTGCTCGATTACCAGGCCGCCGAAAGCCTCGCATCACGGGGTGAAACCCTTGGCGAGGAAGATGAGCGTTCGATCACGGATTTACTGATCGAGCAGATCGAATTCGCCGACGTGCTGCTGATCAGCAAGATCGATCTGATCAGCAGTTCAGAGCGCGAAGAGTTGATCGCGATCCTCAAACGGCTCAACGCACAGGCGCACATTATCCCGATGGTCATGGGTGAAGTACCGTTGAAACAGATCCTCAACACCGGCCGCTTCGACTTTGAAAAAGCCTCTCAGGCACCGGGCTGGCTGCAGGAATTGCGCGGTGAGCATGTGCCGGAAACCACTGAGTACGGCATCGCTTCCATGGCTTATCGGGCGCGTCGACCGTTTCATCCGCAGCGCTTTTTCAGCTTCATCGATCAGCCGTGGGTGAACGGAAAACTGCTGCGCTCCAAGGGCTTTTTCTGGTTGGCCAGCAAGCATCAGGACGCCGGTAGCTGGTCGCAGGCCGGTGGCTTGATGCGTCACGGGTTTGCCGGTCGCTGGTGGCGCTTCGTACCGAAAGCGCAGTGGCCACAGGATCAGGAAAGTACCGCCGCGATCATGGAAAACTGGACCCCAGCCACCGGTGATTGCCGTCAGGAACTGGTGTTCATCGGCCAGAATATCGACTTTGCCCAACTCACCGCGCACCTCGATAACTGCCTGCTCAACGATGACGAAATGTCCCTCGGTGTCGAAGGCTGGCGCCTGATGGCAGACCCGTTTGGTCCATGGCTCGAAGAGGAGGCGGCCTGATGTTGGCGCCGAGTCTGAAAGCGCGCCCGGTGGTTCGTCAGGTACAGGGGCAAACCCCAGACGTCTTCACGCAGATACTTCAAGACGGCACCAACCTGGCGCTCTGGCAGCGTCGTTTGCCGGCACATATCGCTGACTTCGGCGCATTGCTGTTATCGCTGAACGAGCCGCTGGCCGAGTCGTTGGTGGTGGAATTGGCGACTGACGACGCTGAACCCAATCTGCGTGGCCTGGCCGAAAGCTACAGTGACCTGGAGGGCCACGAAGGGTTTATCGCCGATGTTTCATGGTTGGTCAGCGCGTTTGCCTGCTTGCTGGGCGCGACGCGTATCGGCTTGCGTTTGCGGGTGCTGGATAACGCCATGTGCCCGCGTTTTCATGTCGATCATGTGCCGGTGCGGCTGATCACCACCTACGCCGGCATCGGCAGTCAGTGGCTCAGAGAGGGCGCTATGGATCGTAAGAATCTGGCCAGAGCGGAGGCCGAGCCGCAGGGCTGTGAGCAAATGCTCTGTGGTGAAGTGGCGTTGCTCAAGGGCGAGAAGTGGCACGGCAACGAGGGTTTCGGGCTGATTCATCGTTCGCCGCAACCCGCACCGGGTGAGCGTCGGCTGGTCCTGACGCTCGACTGGCTCGGTTGATTCAAGGCGTGAGCCAAGCGCCCTGGCTTTGGCTTTCGCAATACGGCTTGAGGTACGCGGCGTCTGTGGCTACGCCGTAATAGTGAATATCCTGTCGGTAAGGCATATTGGCAACTTGAGCGTTGCTGCACACACCAAAGGCGCCGCTGGGGCATTGGTCGAGGAATGCGACGTCGATCTTCTGCCCCGCGAGGTTTGGTTGACAGAAACCGTCATGGAACATTTTTTCCGGGATATTGCGGTTCTGCTGACAGACTTTGACGTCGAGCCGCTCCGCCTGGCTGTGAACCACGCAGGCCTGGGCCAACGCCTCGCCCGAAGCGAGGGCCAACAGCAACGACAAGCCGATCAGTCGCATCCTTTTCCTCCCTAGAAGCCGCCGAACATGTTGCAGAACATTCCTACTCACGTCATCGCCGGACCGTTAGGCGCCGGCAAGACCAGCCTGATCAAGCATCTGCTGACGCAGCGGCCGGCGAACGAGCGCTGGGCGGTGCTGATCAACGAGTTTGGTCAGATCGGTCTCGACGCCGCGTTGCTGACCACGGGCGCCGATGGTATCGCACTGGGAGAAGTGGCTGGCGGCTGTTTGTGTTGCGTGAATGGTGCGCCGTTTCAGATTGGCCTCGGGCGGTTGCTGCGCAAGTCACGGCCGGACCGCTTGTTTATCGAACCCTCGGGGCTGGGACATCCGGCGCAATTGCTCAAGCAATTAAGTGAAGCGCCGTGGCAGGGCGTACTGGCGATTCAACCGAGCGTTCTGGTGCTCGACGCTCAAGCTCTGGCTGCCGGAAAACCACTGCCAGAGGCGCAGCAGCAAGCGCTAGCGAGCGCGGGTCTGTTGCTGTTGAACAAGGCCGAGCACCTGAACGATGAAGATCGCCAGCGCATCACCGTGCAGTTACCGGAATGCCCGCTGTATTGGACGCAGCAGGGCGCTCTGGCATTGGCTGACTTGCCGGGCGTGCACAGTCGAGCGGTCGAGGGTGTGGATAACTTCAAAGTGCCTAAAGGTCTGGCGCAGATGCCGGCAGTCTGGCCTGATTCGACGCAGCCGATTAGCCTGAGCCAGCAGCAGGAAGGTGGCTGGAGCATTGGTTGGCGTTGGCACCCGAGTCAGTCGTTCGAACTTTCCCGGGTCCAGGCTTGCCTGGCGGCGTTGGACTGGCGCCGGGCCAAGCTGGTTATCCACAGCGCCGAGGGTTGGGTGTCGGCCAATTCGCTGGATAACGCCGCGCTGCGCTGGCAACCCAGTGAATGGCGTCAGGACTCGCGCATCGAGCTGATTTTCGATAAGCCGCAGGATGCCGAATCACTACAGGGGAAGCTTGCGAGTTGCCGGGTGAACCTGACTTAACGCGGTTCAGGGCTCAGTGGCGCAACTTGTTGTGGTCCTGGCGCCATTGACTCAGCTCGATCACCTCGGCGCTGGGCAGCACAGGTTTTTCCTCGAGCGGGACCGGGTAGGGTGCCAATTCGATTTGCGCGCTATGGGCACCGAATTGGGTAATGGTGCCCATGTGACGCGTTTCGCCGGTCACGGTGAACTCAAAGTTATACACGCGGGCCAGGCGTCGCCGCCCGTTGGCGTCCTTCACGAAGCCGATTTTTTTCAACGCCACATTGCCGTCGAGCAATTCGATGTCGAGCTTGGCGCAATGCCGCTTGACCCGTTCCAGGGCCCGCTCGCGCAAGCCATGGTTGTGCCACAGCCAGGCGGCACCGGTCGCCAGCAGCATCAGCACGAAGATATTTCCAAGGGTCAGCATGAACAGCGCTCCAACGAATTAGTATCAGCTTAACTGTGTCTCTGGTCTGTCGTACAGGCCGCGATTAGTCGCATACTGCGCGGCTCGAATTTCAATCGGTTTACGGATATCCCGCATGAAACGTACTCCTCATCTGCTCGCCATCCAGTCCCACGTGGTTTTCGGTCACGCCGGCAACAGCGCCGCGGTTTTCCCGATGCAGCGGGTCGGGGTGAACGTCTGGCCGCTGAATACCGTGCAGTTTTCCAACCACACTCAATACGGACAGTGGGCCGGTGAAGTGCTGGCGCCGCAGCAGATTCCCGATCTGGTAGAAGGGATTGCGGCGATTGGCGAGCTGGGCAACTGCGACGCCGTGCTGTCCGGTTATCTGGGCAGTGCCGCTCAAGGACGGGCGATCCTTAGCGGCGTTGCACGAATCAAGGCGATCAACCCCAGCGCCTTGTACCTGTGCGACCCGGTGATGGGGCATGCGGAGAAAGGTTGCATCGTACCGGCTGAAGTCAGCGACTTCCTGCTGGATGAAGCGGCGGCGGTGGCGGACTTCATGTGCCCGAATCAGTTGGAGCTGGACAGTTTCTCCGGTCGCAAGCCGCAGTCATTGTTCGATTGCCTGGCGATGGCTCGCGCGCTGCTGGCGCGTGGCCCGAAGGCGGTGCTGGTCAAGCATCTGGACTATCCCGGCAAGTTGCCGGAGAGCTTCGAGATGTTGCTGGTGACGGCCGAAGGCAGTTGGCATCTGCGTCGTCCATTGCTGGCGTTTCCACGTCAGCCGGTGGGCGTGGGCGACCTGACGTCGGGCCTGTTCCTGGCGCGGGTGTTGTTGGGTGACAGCCTGGTCGCGGCCTTTGAGTTTGCGGCGTCCGCAGTGCATGAAGTGCTGCTGGAAACCCAGGCCAGCGCGAGCTACGAGCTGGAACTGGTGCGGGCCCAGGACCGCATTGCCCATCCTCGGGTGAAGTTCGAGGCGACGGCGATCAGTTTGTAACGGCGTCACGGCGGAAAAGATCGCAGCCTGCGGTAGTTTCTACAGAGGCTGCGATCGGCGCGGTGTCAGGCGTCAGCCTTGATTTCGCGATAACGCTGATCCAGTTCCTGACGAATCTGCCGACGCTGTTTGGCTTGGGCGTATCGGCGTTTATCTTCGCTGTTCTGCGGTTGCAACGGCGGGACAGCCGCCGGCTTACGCTGATCGTCGACCGCAACCATGGTGAAGAAGCAGCTATTGGTGTGACGCACCGAGCGCTCGCGGATGTTCTCGGTCACCACCTTGATGCCGACCTCCATCGAGGTATTGCCGGTGTAGTTGACCGAAGCCAGAAAGGTCACCAGCTCACCGACATGGATCGGCTCGCGAAAGATCACCTGATCCACCGACAGGGTTACCACGTAGCGCCCGGCATAACGGCTGGCGCAGGCGTAGGCGACTTCGTCGAGGTATTTGAGCAGGGTGCCGCCGTGGACATTGCCAGAGAAGTTGGCCATGTCGGGGGTCATCAATACCGTCATCGACAGCTGGGCGTTTCCGGGTTCCATAGCACACTACTCACGGTTCAAGGCTGGGATTGCGGGAGCACCTCTGTGGGTGCCTGGCTGGTTTTTCAAAACCACCGTTAACGGGACGCCACGCCAATGAAGGCCGTCACGCCCGAATCGATCTGTTTCTATATATTGCACCGCCTTTGCGCCCGAAGTCGCGGTGTTACCCTTCAAAAGCCCACCTCAAGGGCCCTTTCATCCGATCTGGTAATCGCCCAACGACGTCAGCACACCCACGCGCCAAGGAGCCCTCGCCATGCATGCCATCAGTTTTATTCAGGACCTGGCAGTGATCATGCTGGTTGCGGGTGTGGTGACCATTGTTTTTCATCGGCTCAAACAGCCGGTTGTCCTGGGCTATATCGTGGCCGGTTTCATCATCGGCCCGCACACCCCGCCATTCGGGTTGATCCACGACGAGCAAACCATCAAGACCCTCGCCGAACTCGGGGTGATTTTCCTGATGTTCTGCCTGGGCCTGGAGTTCAGCCTGCGCAAGCTGTTCAAGGTCGGTGCCACGGCGTTTATCGCGGCGTTCCTGGAAATCGTGCTGATGATCTGGATCGGTTACGAAATCGGCCGCTGGTTTGACTGGAGCACCATGGACTCGCTGTTTCTTGGCGCGATCCTGGCGATTTCCTCGACCACCATCATCGTCAAGGCCCTCAACGACCTGAAGATGAAGAACCAGCGCTTTGCCCAGCTGATCTTTGGTGTGCTGATCGTCGAAGACATCCTCGGCATCGGCATTATTGCCTTGCTCTCGAGTATCGCCGTCAGCGGCACCGTGAGCTCCGGCGAGGTGTTTTCCACGGTCGGCAAACTCTCTTTGTTCATGATCGTCGCACTGGTGGTCGGGATCCTGCTGGTGCCGCGCTTGCTGGCTTATGTGGCGAAGTTCGACAGCAACGAAATGCTGCTGATCACCGTGCTTGGCCTGTGTTTTGGCTTTTGCCTGCTGGTGGTCAAGCTTGAATACAGCATGGTGCTCGGGGCGTTTCTGATTGGCGCGATCATGGCCGAGTCTCGGCAACTGGTGAAAATTGAACGCCTGATCGAGCCTGTTCGCGACATGTTTAGCGCCATCTTTTTCGTTGCGATCGGTCTGATGATCGATCCGCAGATTCTTCTTCAGTACGCCTGGCCCATTGCGGTAATCACCGTCGCAGTGGTGCTCGGCAAGATGCTCTCTTGCGGCCTTGGGGCGTTTATCGCCGGCAATGACGGACGCACCTCGCTGCGAGTCGGCATGGGTCTGTCGCAGATTGGCGAGTTCTCTTTCATCATCGCGGCGCTGGGCATGACCTTGCAGGTCACCAGCGATTTCCTTTATCCGGTGGCGGTCGCTGTTTCGGCCATCACCACCTTACTGACGCCGTACCTGATCCGTGCCGCCGATCCGCTTTCGTTAAAGCTGGCTGCAGTTATCCCGCAACGTTTGGGCCGTGTGTTGGGGATGTATGGGGAGTGGCTGCGCAGCATTCAACCGCAGGGCGAGGGTGCGCAGCTGGCGTCGATGATTCGGCGGATTTTGTTGCAGGTCGGGGTCAATCTGGCGCTGGTGATGGCAATCTTCTTCTCGGGCAGTTTTTTTGCCGAGCGGATTTCCAGCTATCTGCATGCCTGGATCAATGATCCGAGCTGGCAGAAGGCGTTGATCTGGGGCGGGGCGTTGTTGCTGTCGCTGCCATTCCTGATTGCCGCCTATCGCAAGCTGAAGGCGCTCTCGATGTTGCTGGCGGAAATGGGCGTGAAACCGGAGATGGCGGGCCGCCACACGCAGCGAGTGCGTCGGGTGATCGCCGAAGTGATCCCGATACTCTCGCTGCTGGTGATTTTCCTGCTGCTGGCAGCCTTGTCGGCCAGTATCTTGCCGACCAACAAGTTGCTGGTGCTGATTGCCGTCGTGACCGCCGCGGTGGCGGCCCTGCTCTGGCGCTGGTTCATCCGCGTGCACACGCGGATGCAGGTCGCCCTGCTGGAAACCCTGGACAACCACAAGGACTCGTCCGGGCATTGAGGACTGGTTAATGAGCCGTAGCAGCTGGCGTAGCCTGCGTTCGGTTGCGCAGCGACCGTAAACCCTACCGCTCGGTTAACCTGAAACACCTCTTTGCCTGATTTTACGACTGCTACGCAGCCGGACGCAGGCTACGCCAGCTGCTACAGACCAAGGCAGATCAGCTTTCCAGCCAGACGTCCCGCGCCCAGTGCCACACCGATTCCCAGGTTTCTTCGGCCAACAGCTCTTCTTCGGCCAGCCACAGCACCACGGTGCCGTCTTCTTCGACCAGGTAGTAGTTGTCACCGTCCTGGCAGATCGGAATCATGCTGCGATCAACACCGGCATCCCAGGCGTTGGCGGCAACGTCCGGCAGGTAGGTGTGCGATTGCGGGTCAGTGACAGTCACCGGCTCCAGGCTGCCGTACACGACGTCGCTGACGGTCAGCAGGAATTCTCTGAAGACGAACGGGATATCGATGAACAGTTGTTCTTCGATTTCCACCAGCAGGTCTTCGTCAGGCAGCTCCAAGGGCACCGGTACCGGTTCGTTGGCTTCTCGCAGTTGTTCGATGATTTCTTCCACGTCCGGGATCCTCTTGCTCAATGGCGCGGTTTAGTTGGGGCGGTTTATACAGTAGCTCGCTATAGATGCAACTGCGAAATAGAAAACCCCGGACGAGTCCGGGGTTTTCATTACAGCATGCTCGGTTCTGTCTGGAACACGCCTGCGCGTCGATCATCCGGCGTTAAAAACAGGCTCGGAATGCTCATTGACTAACGTCAACTCCGCTTCCTCACCTGTTTTTGCCTTGTCTGATCTTAGCTCGGCATCTTCCAAACAGAACCGTGGGCTATTAGCCGTTCTGACGAATACCAGCCACCAGCCAAGGCTGGTTTTCGCCTTGCGGACGTTCCATGTTCCAACTTTCGCTGAACACTTCGCCCTGGTCGAAGCGCGAGGTTTTCGACACGCCCGTAAAGGTCAGGGTGGCGATGGTCTTGTCTGCACGATCATCCACGCCGTCCAGTTGAACGTGGAGGTTGTCGATATAGGTGGACTGGAAGCCGTCACCCAGATCGGCGCGTTCGCGTTTGAGGAACTCCAGCATTTGCGGGGTCACGAACTCGGCGATCTTGTCCATTTCATTGGCGTCCCAGTGCTGTTGCAGGGACTGGAAGTGGTTGCGTGCGGCTTCAACGAAGCGCTCTTCGTTGAACCAGGCCGGAGCGTTGATCACCGGACGAGCGGCAGCAGGGGCAGCCGAACCGCCGAAGATCGAACCCATGGCCGGCTTCTGTTCGTACACTTCACGCTGCATTGGCGCGCCCGCAGGGGCCATATGCTCTTGTTGCTTGCGGCGACGAGCGGCGATGAAGCGAAAGATCACGAACGCAATGATTGCCATGATCAGGATGTCGAAAATCTGCATGCCCTGGAAGCCGCCGCCCATGAACATGGAGGCCAGCAGGCCGCCGGCAGCGATACCGGCCAGAGGGCCGAGCCAGCGCGAAGCACCGCCAGCTTTGGCGGCAGCGCCTGCGGCACCCGCAGCACCGGCGGTCGCGGCAGCAGGACCCATGCCAGGCGAGGACGGCGCCATTTGGCTGGTCTGGTGGGTAGGCGCAGCGCCTACGCTTTTGCCGCCACCGAAGCGCTTGGCGTTGGCGTCGAGGCTCATCGTCAGGCCGATGCACAGCGCCAGGGCGATGCTAAGAAAACGTTTCATAAAGGGAATTCCCATTTGTGGATGGCACGCGCGCCATGTTGCACAGGTGAAGTGACACTGGCTAGCGGCAGAGTGTTTCGGGCTTTTGCCTGACAGGCTGCGTTCAGCTCCGTCGATACAAGGAGGCGCTTGTACATTTGTCTGTAGGACAAGTGGATAGATAGAGCAGGAGCGTTGTTTAACGTCGCAATGCCAACATCACCACACCCGCCGTGATCAGACCGATTCCGCCCCATTGACGCAGGTCGAGCCGCTCACCCAACAACACTACGCCCAACACGGCGACCAGCACCACACTGAGTTTGTCGACGGGTGCTACCAGCGAGGCTGGCCCGAGTTTCAGCGCACGAAAGTAGCAAATCCACGAGGCACCGGTTGCCAGGCCGGACAGCAGCAGGAACAGGTAGCTCTTGGCGGATATCGATCCCAGTGACTGATATTGGCCCGTTGCGTACAAAATCAAGGCCAGGCTGACCAGTACCACGATCGTGCGCAGCAGCGTGGCGAAGTCGGAATTGACGTTTTCGATGCCGACCTTGGCGAAAATCGCCGTCAGCGCAGCGAAAGCCGCCGACAGCAGGGCCCAGAATGTCCAGGAAGAAAAGAAGCCCGAGCCCATGTGTGATCCTCACCGTTTATCGTTCCCACGCAGGAGCGTGGGAACGATCAAGCAGATAGCCGTTAGATGGCTTCGAGCTTGGCGTAGCCGAGCATCAGCCACTTGCTGCCTTCACTGAAGTTCACTTGCACCCGGGCCTGCGCGCCGGCGCCTTCGAAGTTGAGGATCACCCCTTCGCCGAAGACCGCGTGTTGCACTTGCTGACCGAGGCTGAACGCGGTTTCCGGGATTTCCGTGCCAGCGAACATGCTGCTCGAACTTTGCTTCTGGCCGCCACCGAATGGACGGCTGACGCTGTTGGACAGCCGCACTTCCTGAATCAGGCCTTTAGGCACTTCGCGTACGAAGCGTGAAACCTTGTTGTAGGTTTCGCTGCCGTACAGGCGTCGGGTTTCGGCGTAGGTCATCACCAGGTTTTGCATGGCCCGGGTAATGCCGACGTAGGCCAGGCGGCGTTCCTCTTCAAGGCGGCCGGGCTCTTCCAGGCTCATCTTGTGCGGGAACAGGCCTTCTTCCATGCCCACCAGGAACACGTAAGGGAATTCCAGGCCTTTGGCGCTGTGCAAGGTCATCAACTGAATGCTGTCTTCGTGCTCGTCGGCCTGGGTGTCGCCGGCCTCCAGCGAAGCGTGGCCGAGGAACGCGGCCAGCGGCGTCAGGTCTTCGTCTTCTTCGGCGCTTTCAAAGTTGCGCGCCGCGCTGACCAGTTCCTCAAGGTTTTCTACCCGCGCCTGACCTTTCTCGCCTTTTTCCGCTTGGTGATAGGCGATCAGGCCGGACTGCTCAATGACGGTCTGAGTCATCAGGTGCAGCGGCATTTCGGCGGTGGTGGTCGCCAGGTGCTCGATCAACTCGATGAACGCACCCAGGGCGCCGGCTGCACGACCGGTGAGGCCTTTATTGGCCACCAGTTGACGCATGGCTTCCCACATCGACACATCGCTGTGACGAGCGTGATCGCGGATCGCTTCGACGGTTTTTTCACCGATGCCACGGGCCGGAACGTTGATCACCCGTTCCAGCGCCGCATCGTTGCCGCGACCTTCGAGCAACCGCAGGTAAGCCATGGCGTTCTTGATTTCAGCCCGCTCGAAGAAGCGCTGGCCGCCATAGATGCGGTACGGAATGCGTTCGCGCAGTAGCGCTTCTTCCAAAACCCGCGATTGGGCGTTGGAGCGGTACAAAATCGCGATATCGCTACGTGCCATGCCGGTTTTCAGCGCGCTTTCGATGGTTTCCACCACGTAGCGTGCTTCGTCATGTTCGTTGAACGCGGCGTACAGGTTGATCGCTTCGCCTTCGCCGCCGTCGGTCCACAGCTCTTTGCCCAGGCGCCCGGTGTTGTTGGCGATCAAGGCGTTGGCAGCCTTGAGGATCCCGGCGGTGGAGCGGTAGTTCTGTTCCAGTCGAATGACTTCCGCGTCCGGGAAGTCGGCCGAATACTGGTGAATGTTCTCGATTTTCGCGCCGCGCCAGCCGTAGATCGACTGATCGTCGTCGCCAACCACCATCAGGCTGTCGCCGCCCTTGGCCAGCAGACGTAACCAGGCGTACTGCACGGCGTTGGTGTCCTGGAATTCGTCCACCAGCACATGACGGAAGCGCTTCTGATAATGCGCCAGCAGGCCCGGATGATCGCGCCACAGGTCGAGGGCGCGCAGCAGCAGTTCGGAGAAGTCGATGACGCCCGCGCGCAAGCACGCGGCCTCATAGGCTTCATAGATGCTGCGCATGGTGGCCAGGAACAGATCGCCACTGGCTTGAATATGTTGCGGGCGCAGACCTTCGTCTTTCTGCCCGTTGATGAACCACTGGGCCTGACGGGCCGGCCAGCGTTGCTCGTCGAGTCCCAGTTCGCGGATCACCCGCTTGACCAGACGTTGCTGGTCATCGCTGTCGAGGATCTGGAAAGTCTGGCTCAGGCCGGCTTCCTGCCAGTGCGCCCGCAGCAAGCGGTGCGCCAGGCCGTGGAAGGTGCCGACCCACATGCCGGCCGGGTTGATACCCATCAGCTGCTCGATGCGATGGCGCATCTCGGCAGCGGCCTTGTTGGTGAACGTCACCGACAGGATCGAGTGTGGCGAGGCGTTCTCGACCTGGATCAACCAGGCGATACGGTGCACCAGCACACGGGTTTTACCGGAACCAGCACCGGCCAGGACCAACTGACGACCCACGGAGGCAGCTACGGCCTGACGTTGGGCATCGTTGAGGGAGTTCAGCAGAAGGGAGAGATCATCGCGCATCAGGGCATTCTAGGGCGCCACGCCACACCGGGCAAACCGAGCTTTGCATTAACCGATGAAAGAAGCGTAGGGGACGACCGGTCAGTCATTCGTCGCAAGCCCTGATGGGCCGCGCTTCTGTGGTTTTGAACGCTGGCAACGGGCCATTTGTTTTGTCGGTTTTATGATTTGGAGCAGTTTGGTCCGGGCCATTGCTTGTGTATGCTCCGTCGACATTTCGGGCTCATCACGCTCACCCTTATAAGAACAAGAATATTGCCTATGACCCTCAGCCCCAGCCTGTCGGGCCCTTCTGTGGAACCGCGGGTTATCCGCAAACAGTACGCCATGGAGATGGCGGTCGAGCGCACGCGTCTGCTGTATCAGGGCTCGTTGCTGCCCACGCTGTTCATGTTGATCAATGGTCTGGTCTGCGCCGGGTTGCTCTGGAGCCCGCAGCGCTACTTCCTGGTGAGCATCTGGCTGATCTGGTTACTGTCGCTGGTGGCGCTGCGGGTGATTCAAGTCGCAGCCTTCGACTCGGCGATGCCCAGTCGTCAGGCGCAGCCAGTCTGGCGTCGAATGTTTCTGCTGGGTTCGGCCATGACCGGCCTGACGCTGGCCGGTGCCGGTATTGCCCTGGTGCCCACCGACAGCTTCCTGCAACAAGCCTGGGTATTCGGCCTGATCGGCGCGGCAACCCTCTCGGCCAGTGTCGCCTATGCGGTGAGCCTGCCGGCCTTCCTGTCGTTCACCTTGCCGTGTCTGTTACCGGCGATCGGTTATTTGTTCTGGGGCGGCGATGAACAGCAGCAAGGCTGGGGCTGGCTCGGGCTGATTCTGTTGGGCTCTCTGAGTGTGGTCGCGTGGCAGGTCAACCGGCTGATCCAGCACGGCTTGATGCGGCGTTTCCAGAATCAGGCACTGATCGAGCACTTGCAGCAGGCGCAAAGTCGCAGCGAGCAGCTCAATCAGGAGTTGGCGCGGGAAATCGAACAGCGCCGCTACGCCGAAGAAGAGTTGCGTGAAGCTCAGGTCGGCCTCGAAAGCCGTGTCGCCCAGCGGAGCCGCGAACTGGACGCCGCCAACCAGGCCCTGAGCAAGAGCGAAGCGCGGCTGGCGCTGGCGTTGAAGGCCAGTGAGCTGGGTCTCTGGGACTGGAACCTGCAAACCGATGAGGTGCATCACACCCAGCTCAAGGAGTTGTTCGGCATTGAGCCGGAATTCGTCACGGCGATGCTCAGTCATCTGAAACCGCGGCTGCACCCTCAGGACTTGCCGCCGCTGCGGCGGGCGCTGGTCGAGCATTTGAAGGGCCGCACCGAGGATTATCAGATCGAATACCGCGTGCGCCACGGCGATGGCCACTGGGTCTGGATCGAAGACCGCGGTCGGGCGGTGGAGCGAGGTGCCAACGGACGGGTGATTCGGATGGTCGGCACCCGGCGTGACATCAGCGTCAGCAAAGGGCTTGAAGAGCAGCGGCAACTGGCGGCGACAGTGTTTGAAGCCGCCAGTGAAGGTATTGTGATTTTCGATCCGGATTACGCCTTGATCGCGGTCAATCAGGCGTTCAGTCGGGTCACCGGGTATCAGATTGAAGATTTGCTGGGGCGCAATGTGGTCGAGCTGCCCTGCAGTCGCGACGCGCGGCGGCATTATTCGGTGATCCATCAGGCACTGGAACAGCAGGGCAGTTGGCAGGGCGAGTTGGTGGAGGCGCGCAAAAACGGCGAGCTCTATCCGCAATGGCTGCAACTGAATGTGGTGCGCGATTCTCGGGGAAATGTCAGTCATATCGTGGGCTTTTTCGCCGATCTGTCAGCCCGCCGCGAATCCGAAGAGCGCATGCGCTACCTGACCCACTACGACGAACTGACCGGCCTGGCCAACCGCTCATTGTTCCGCGAGCGCCTGCATGAAGCCCATCAACGGGTGCGCCAGGGCGGCCGGAGCCTGGCGTTGCTGCACATCAACCTGGACCGCTTCAAATTGCTCAACGACAGCCTCGGCCATGAAGTTGCCGATCAGATGCTGCAGAAAATCGCTCGGCGTCTGGTCAATGCGCTGCCGGAGGCGGACACCATTGCGCGCTTGTCCGGCGACGAGTTCGCGGTGCTGTTCGACGCTTATGGCAACCTGTCGAGCCTGGCGCGGGTCGCCACCCGATTGTCGACCAAGCTGCGCTTGCCGCTGACCGTTGAAGGCCATGAGTTGGTGGTCAGTGCGTCAATGGGCATCAGCATGTTGCCGGATAACGCGCGGGAAATTTCCGCGCTGGTCAGCCAGTCAAACATGGCCATGCAACATGCCAAGCATCTGGGCGGGAACAACTTCCAGTTCTACACCGACAGCCTGCAGGCCAGCACCCTTGAGCGCTTGCAGCTGGAGAACCAGCTGCGCAAGGCCATCGAAGACAAGCAGCTGAAAGTTTTTTACCAACCGAAACTCTGCCTCGCGACTGGCCGGCTGAACGCCGCCGAAGCGTTGGTGCGCTGGGATCATCCGACCATGGGTCAGGTGCCGCCCGGGGATTTTATCGGGTTGGCAGAGGAAGTCGGGTTGATCGGCGCCATTGGCGAGTTCGTGCTACGCCAGGCCTGCTGGCAAGCGTGCGAGTGGCAGCGTCAGGGGCTGGAGCCGATTCGGGTTTCGGTCAATCTGTCGGTCCACCAGCTGCGTCAGGGCAAGTTGGTCAGCCTGGTGCGCCAGGTGCTTGAAGAAACCGGCCTGGCGCCGCGCTACCTCGAACTGGAGCTGACGGAAAGCCAATTGCTGGACAGCGTCGAACACATCATCGCGACCTTCCAGCAATTGCGTGATCTTGGTGTGAAACTGGCGATCGACGACTTTGGCACGGGGTATTCGTCGCTGAGCTACCTCAAGCGCATTCCTGTGGACTACGTGAAGATCGATCAGGCGTTTATCCGTGGGTTGGGCGAGGGCGGGGAAGATGCGGCGATCACCCGGGCAATCATTGCCATGGCGCATGGGCTTTCGCTGAAAGTGGTAGCAGAAGGCGTGGAAACTGCAGAGCAGTTGGCATTCCTTGAGGCTGAGTCCTGCGATGAGGTGCAGGGCTACCTGATCAGCCGTCCGGTGGAGGCGTTCAAGCTTGCAAGCTTGTTAAGAGGGGAGCGCCCAGAGTGAGTTTTTTTACGTACGAAAAAAGCCTGCCAGTTAATGTGATTAGCCTGGCAGGAAAAGACCCGGGAGTAATAAGTGTCTTTTATCTTAATGGGTGATCATGACGTCTTTAATATGGTGAAGAAGTTTGCCTTCGAAGAAGATACTGACGCCGGTGACATGTGAGTCGCCCAGGTTTTTATAGGTGACGGCTTTTTCTGTTTCGACCTGAGTTGTAAGGTCGCCAGAATCTTTAAGTTCCAGATCAAGTCTCAGGTCGAAGGACTTGTCTTGCATTGGGCTCGGCACCAATGTCGGTATAATGCCGGGATGCGCCACGGTCACGGTTCCGTAAGTGCGGAGAAAAAGGTCACCCGGCATACGGTTGATCTGCGCTACCCAGCCACTATTTTTAATGGTCATGTTTAATATTCCATAAGTTAGAATTAAAGTGCTTCCTGCCCGGCCATTATTAGCGCGAAGTATTTTATTTGTGGAGTGGCATAGTTGTTCAAGATGTGAGCGTGTTCATGCGTTGAGAGTTAGTTGGGTGTGGATTGGCTTTGTTAGTTGGGCGAAGTGCAGGTGTCGGCAGTGAGTGCAGAGGGGGGACGTTGTCGTTTCAAGTTGAGATAAGGGATGAAGGCGTGTCAAGGGGCTTGAAAACGACAGCGGCTGCTTGCGGATGGGGTAACGTGCGAAGGCAGCTACATCGGGTATGCATGGCCAAAACCGTGGGCAGCACAGGCATTGAGTTACGGATTGAACAGGCAAAAAGCGAATTCTTGTAGTATAACTACAAAATTGCTACATCCCCGGCGTCAGCCAATAACAATGAGTCCTGCCCTTTGAACCTGTTGCAGCACATCGCCCAGTCACGCCATCTGTTACGCAAGTCGGAGCTCAAGGTCGCCGATCATGTGCTGCTTGATCCTGCGGCTGTGATGCACAGTTCCATGGCCGATCTTGCCCACAGCGTCGGCATCAGCGAACCGACCATCGTGCGCTTCTGTCGGGCCATCGGTTGTTCGGGTTTCCAGGACTTGAAGCTGAAACTGGCGCAAAGCCTGGCAGCAGGGGCGAGTTTCGGGCAGTTCGCGATTCACGAAGACGATTCCGTCGCCGACTACAGCCTGAAAATTTTCGACACCACCCTGCACACCCTGATGGAAGTTCGCGAGAAGCTCGATCCGTTGGAGTTGCAGAGGGCGGTGACGCTCATGTCCCAGGCTCAGCGCGTCGAGTTCTATGGTTTTGGGGCGTCCGGCGCCGTTGCGGCGGATGCCCAGCATAAATTCTTTCGGTTGCTGCTGACGGCTGCGGCCTATTCCGACCCGCACATGCAGGCGATGTCGGCGGTCACGCTGAAGCCGACGGACGTGGCGATCTGCATTTCCCAGTCCGGCCGCTCCAAGGACCTGTTGATCACCGCCAACCTGGTGCGTGAAAGCGGTGCCTCGCTGATCACGTTGTGCCCGAGCCAGACGCCGTTGGCCGAGCTGTCGACCGTCAACCTGGCGATCGATGTGCACGAAGACACCGAGATCTATACACCGCTGACCTCGCGTATCGCACACCTGGTGGTGATCGACGTGCTGGCCATGGGCGTGGCCATGGCGCGTGGGCCGAGCCTGGTCAACCACCTCAAGAGCGTCAAACGCAGCCTTCGAAGCCTGCGTCTGTCGCCCAAGTCGGTCAAAGCCCTCGACGATTGATCCGACGATAGTGTGACGAGGATCTTTTGTGGCGAGGGGGCTTGCCCCCGTTCGGCTGCGCAGCAGTCGCAAAAGCTTTGGGGCCGCTTCGCGACCCAACGGGGGCAAGCCCCCTCGCCACAGAAATCGAACAAATTTTCATCTGTCTGTAATCCCCGTGCCGCCAAACCGTCATCCCCCGCGCCTATCTTGAAACTCCCGTACTCGCCTTGGGAGACTCGAAATGGCCCAGCACTACGAAGAACGCAGCAGCGCAGTCAAAACCCGCCGTCAGCAAGAAGACCAGCGTCGCATGGCGTTTCGCCGCGCGATTGAAGATCGTTGCGAGCACCGCCAGCTTCTCGCCGAGATCGGTGAATACCCGGATCTGGAACTCAATTACTGGCAGGCAAAACCGGCAGCTTCGCGTCGAAACGCTCAACCAGCGCGCTGATCTGCGCCCGTTCACTGCGGATAAACCCCAGGAACGCATGCGCTACCGGTGACAGGCGTTTGGCTTTGGCCTGCACCAGGCACCAGCTGCGGTACAACGGCAGCTCTTCGACCGGCAGCTCTTTGAGTCCGCCGGTCGCCAACTCCAGGTTCAGGGCGTGGCGCGTCAACAAAGCCACGCCCAGACCCGCCACTACGCATTCGCGCTGGGCTTCGGCCGACGAGACTTCCTGGGTCTGGTTGAAGTGCACGCGCTTTTCTTTGAAATACTCCTCGCACGCCAGCCGTGTCCCGGAACCGGGCTCGCGCAGCAGCAATGTGTAGGGCTCAAGATCCTGCAAGCGCAAGGGCCCCATGTGGCACAGCGGATGATCCGGTGGCGCCACGGCAACGATCGGGTTGTTGAGGAAGGGCAAAAACTCCAGGCCCATATCCTGCGGCACCATGGACATGATCACCAGGTCATCACGGTTGTCGGACAGCCGTCGGATGACCTGTCCACGGTTGACCACCGTCAGTTGCAGGTTCACTTCCGGGTGCTGGCGCTTGAAGGCGGCAAACAAGTGCGGTACGAAGTACTTGGCGCTGGACTCCACAGCCAGTTTCAGCTGACCTTGCAATGAACCTTGCATGTCCGAGAGCTGCATATCGAGGTTTTCCAGGCGCCCGAAAATGTCCCGGCTGGCGCGCTGTAACGCTTCAGCCGCTTCGGTCATGTAGAGCTTTTTGCCGACGTAATCGAACAAAGGCTGACCAATCAGCTCTTCAAGCTGACGAATCTGTAGGCTGACGGCCGGTTGTGTGAGCGACATTTCGTCAGCTGCACGGCTGTAGGAACGCAAATCGCAGACTTCGTTGAAGATCTGAAGCTGGCGTAATGTCATACGCATCAAGGACTTACGCATTATTTAAACGCTCTGGTCGCGGGTTGGCTCTTCAACTATAAGTCTTTACTTATGCCTGACCCAATTATTATTGATTTTTGTTAATCCCTTGAGCGGGCTAGTGTGACTGTGCGACTGGCTTGAAACATTTAGTCACGCGCCGACCCAGTCCAAGGTCGTGGGTAGCAACCGGCTCAAGGGAACCTCCAAGTGATAAAAAAGATCCTGATTGCCAACCGTGGTGAGATTGCCGTACGAATCGTACGTGCCTGCGCCGAGATGGGCATTCGTTCGGTCGCGATCTATTCCGACGCCGATCGCCATGCGTTGCATGTCAAACGTGCCGATGAAGCCCACAGCATTGGTGCCGAGCCACTGGCCGGTTACCTGAACCCGCGCAAGCTGGTGAACCTCGCGGTGGAAACCGGTTGCGACGCGTTGCACCCAGGTTACGGCTTTCTTTCGGAAAACGCCGAGCTGGCCGATATCTGCGCCGAGCGCGGTATCAAATTCATTGGTCCGTCGGCAGAAGTCATTCGCCGCATGGGCGACAAGACCGAAGCCCGCCGTAGCATGATCAAGGCTGGCGTACCGGTCACTCCGGGCACTGAAGGCAACGTCGCCGACATCGCCGAAGCTCTGGCCGAAGGTGATCGCATCGGTTACCCGGTGATGCTCAAGGCCACCTCCGGTGGTGGCGGTCGCGGGATTCGTCGCTGCAACAGCCGCGATGAGCTGGAACAAGCTTTCCCGCGGGTGATTTCCGAAGCGACCAAGGCCTTTGGTTCAGCGGAAGTCTTCCTCGAAAAATGCATCGTCAATCCCAAGCACATCGAAGCGCAGATCCTTGGCGACAGTTTTGGCAACGTGGTGCACCTGTTCGAGCGTGACTGCTCGATCCAGCGTCGTAACCAGAAGCTGATCGAGATCGCCCCGAGCCCGCAACTGACACCAGAGCAGCGCGCCTACATTGGCGACTTGTCGGTGCGTGCGGCCAAGGCCGTGGGTTACGAGAACGCCGGCACCGTGGAGTTCCTGCTCGCCGAGGGCGAGGTGTACTTCATGGAGATGAATACTCGGGTGCAGGTGGAACACACCATCACCGAAGAAATCACCGGTATCGACATCGTCCGTGAGCAGATCCGCATTGCCTCCGGCCTGCCGCTGTCGGTGAAGCAGGAAGACATCCAGCACCGCGGTTTTGCGCTGCAATTCCGGATCAACGCCGAAGACCCGAAAAACAACTTCCTGCCGAGCTTCGGCAAGATCACCCGTTACTACGCACCCGGCGGTCCCGGCGTCCGTACCGACACGGCGATCTACACCGGTTACACCATTCCACCGTTCTACGATTCGATGTGCCTGAAACTGGTGGTCTGGGCGTTGACTTGGGAAGAGGCGATGGACCGTGGCTTGCGCGCCCTCGACGACATGCGTCTGCAAGGGGTCAAGACCACTGCCGCCTATTACCAGGAAATCCTGCGTAATCCGGAATTCCGTAGCGGTCAGTTCAACACCAGCTTCGTTGAAAGCCACCCTGAGCTGACCAACTACTCGATCAAGCGCAAACCCGAAGAGCTGGCCCTGGCCATCGCCGCCGCCATTGCCGCCCACGCAGGCCTGTGAGGAATATTCCAATGACTAAAAAAATCCACGTAACCGACACAATCCTGCGCGACGCTCACCAATCGCTGCTCGCGACTCGCATGCGCACTGACGACATGCTGCCGATCTGCGACAAGCTCGACAAAGTCGGCTACTGGTCGCTGGAAGTCTGGGGCGGCGCGACCTTCGATGCCTGCGTACGCTTCCTCAAAGAAGACCCGTGGGAGCGTCTGCGCAAACTGCGTGCGGCGCTGCCTAACACGCGTCTGCAAATGCTCCTGCGCGGTCAGAACCTGTTGGGCTATCGCCACTACAGCGACGACGTGGTCAAAGCCTTCGTCGCCAAGGCGGCCGTGAATGGCATTGACGTGTTCCGCATCTTCGATGCGATGAACGACGTGCGTAACCTGCGGGTGGCCATCGAAGCGGTAAAAGCGGCCGGCAAACACGCCCAGGGCACCATCGCCTACACCACCAGCCCGGTGCACACGATCGAGGCGTTCGTGGAGCAAGCCAGGCAAATGGAAGCCATGGGTTGCGACTCCGTGGCGATCAAGGACATGGCCGGCCTGCTGACCCCGTACGCCACTGGCGAATTGGTCAAAGCACTGAAAAGCGAGCAATCGCTGCCCGTGTTCATCCACTCTCACGATACCGCCGGCCTGGCCGCGATGTGCCAACTCAAGGGCATCGAAAATGGTGCCGACAATATCGACACCGCGATCTCCAGTTTCGCCTGGGGCACCAGCCACCCGGGCACCGAGTCGATGGTTGCCGCCCTTAAGGGCAGCGAGTTCGACACCGGCCTGAGTCTGGAGCTGCTGCAGGAAATCGGTTTGTACTTCTACGCCGTGCGCAAGAAGTACCACCAGTTCGAAAGTGAATTCACCGCCGTCGACACCCGCGTGCAAGTCAACCAGGTGCCGGGCGGGATGATTTCCAACCTGGCCAACCAGTTGAAAGAGCAGGGCGCGCTGAACCGCATGAGCGAAGTATTGGCCGAAATCCCGCGGGTTCGCGAAGACCTCGGCTTTCCTCCGCTGGTGACCCCGACGTCGCAGATCGTCGGTACTCAGGCGTTCTTCAACGTGTTGGCCGGTGAGCGCTACAAGACCATCACCAACGAAGTGAAGCTCTACCTGCAAGGCGGTTACGGCAAAGCGCCGGGTGTTGTTAACGAGCAGCTGCGCCGTCAGGCGATCGGCAGCGAAGAAGTCATCGATGTCCGCCCGGCGGATTTGATCAAGCCGGAAATGACCAAGCTGCGCGGCGAAATCGGTGCGTTGGCCAAGTCTGAAGAAGACGTACTGACCTATGCGATGTTCCCGGACATCGGGCGCAAGTTCCTTGAAGAACGCGAAGCCGGCACCCTGACTCCGGAAGTGTTGTTGCCGATTCCGGAAGCAGGCGGTGTGACCTCGGCGGGCGGCGAAGGTGTGCCGACGGAGTTCGTCATTGACGTTCACGGTGAAACCTATCGCGTCGACATCACCGGTGTGGGCGTCAAGTCCGAAGGCAAGCGTCACTTCTACCTGTCCATCGACGGCATGCCGGAAGAAGTGGTGTTCGAGCCACTCAACGAGTTCGTCAGCGGTGGTAGCAGCAAGCGCAAGCAAGCCAGCGCACCGGGCCACGTCAGCACCACCATGCCAGGCAACATCGTCGATGTGCTGGTCAAGGAAGGCGACACCGTGAAAGCCGGCCAGGCAGTGCTGATCACCGAAGCGATGAAGATGGAAACCGAAGTACAAGCGGCCATCGCCGGCAAAGTCACCGCCATCCACGTGGCCAAGGGCGACCGGGTCAATCCGGGCGAAATACTGATCGAGATCGAAGGCTGATTTAACAGCCTCGACTGCAACGCTTTACCTCGGGGGGGCATGTGCCCCCCTTTTTTTGTCCATGTGCAAGGAACTGCTAGACAACGATCCTCAGTGTTCCGATTAGCGGATCTTTTATCGGGCTTTGCGCCGGGTATGTGCCTTTTATGTTGTACTCGCCTGGCTGTACATAAGGGACTGTGAACCACGCATAGCTTTCAGACTGACGGCAGATGTTTGCTACGTGTACCGCTCCTCCCGCTAGAGGTACAAATTGGATTGAATAAACTCCAGTCATACTCTGGACTTTTTCATGCGTTAGTGAGATGAAATCACCCGCTTTTGCTGTTGCAGGCAGACTTACTAATGATGTCTCGTTGTTCATCACGGAAACTCCTTAACGATGGAGAACTGAAATCAGAGCAAGTAGTCGACACCTGCTTCAGGGAAATAGGCTAGGCTGCAGGTTATAAGGTCGTCTACTGTCAGAAGTGACAGGTGTTTGTCCATCCAGTCCTTATCAAAAACTCATCCGCCACTGACCCATCACGCCGCTTTCGTGGCTGTTGCTGCTCATCTCACCGTTGTAGGCAACGCTCAGAGCGTGATGCTTCGAGACCCTCAAGTCCAACCCCGCTTCCAGTGTCAGGCTGTTGCGATCCAGTGGAATACCTTCGACGTTGAACGTCTCGCTACCCGCCAAAAAAGTCTGACGTACATGGCTGCTGACATCGCCATAGGTGTGCTTCCAGCCAGCGCTCATACGCGGGGTCAGGCGCATGCCGTTTTCCAGGTCGCTGCGGTGTGCCAGGCGCAGGCCAAAGATGCTGTTGAAGTTGCGTAGGGTTTGCTTGTCGACTTTCAACGCAGCATCTCCACCTTTTTCCCGGTAGCTGTCGCGTTGATAATGTTCATACCCCAGGCTTGCGAAAGGCTCGGCCTGCAGGGCGCCACTGCTCAGGTTGTAACCGACTTCGGCGAAAACCTGCTGGCTGCTGGCGTCGTAGCTGCCTTTGAGCTGGTCGCTGTAACGAGCGAAGGCAATATTGCGTTTGGTGGTTCCGTCATGACTGCTGTAAGTCGCCCCCAGTCGCAAGGTCAGCGGGCCGCTTTGACGCAGCGCATAGGCCCCGAGGTGCCAGCTGTCGAGATCGCCGTCCAGCAGCACCCCGTCCAGGCGAGTCTGTGATTTGCCACCGAGTAAGCCCGCGCGCCATTCATTATCGAGTGACCAGTCGGCCCCCACCACGATGCCGTGAGTGCGTTGCCGAAGGGCGCTGTCGTCCAGTTTGTCATCATGGGTTGCGGAGTTGCCCAGGGCCTGGACCCAGACCCTGCCGTTGGTATCGTGACCGGTTGCCGAGAAATCTTGCAGGCTCGCATCGTTGCTCAACTCGCGCAGGGTCGAAAGCATGCTCGCGCTGACCGGCCGGACACTGCTCAAAGTGGCACTGGCGAGATTGGCGTTGCTGACGCCGGCCAGTTGCTCCAGCGCTATGGCGGCCGTTGCGGTGTTGCTGGTGAGCAGGGCATTGATGGCGGTATTCATCACAGGAGTAAGTGCTGGTTGATGTTCATCCGGTGGGCTTGGCAGAAGCGCTGGCGCGATATCGGCGGTTGCTGGAGTGGGCGGGGATTCATCGTGTGGCGCTGCGGCAACCGGGGCGCTCTGTTGCTCGGGTTCGAGGCTATTGGCGAGTGCCCGACTGTTCTCGGTCGTGGCAAAGGTTTCCAGTGGCACGTCGTTGCGGGCATAGATCAGGCCCACGTGGGTGTCGGTGTAGGCCAAGGTTGGCGTCATATAGGCGAGGTTGCTGCTGACTTTACCAAACTCACCTTCGACCTTATTCGCTTCAAGCACTGTGTAGCGTTGTGTGAGCGGGTATTCGCCGTCCATCGCGTTGACTGTCAGGCTCGCGTTTTCGAGTATTGCGGTACCGTCGACTATGATGGTTTCGGCGCTACCGTCGGCGTTGATCTCATAGGACAACTCGGCACTTTCGAACAGTTTCAAATCACCGTTGATCTGCGCTGCGCCCTGCGAACGGTCGACCACGAAGCCGCCATGCACATTCAGACTACCGACGTTGCCTTTGCCGCTGAATGTTGCGCCTTCGCCAACGACCACATGGCCTTTGATGTCGCCCATGTTGCTCAGATGGCCACCGTGGAGGACGTTTGCGCTGCCACCGATCCAGCCGTTGTTGATGAGCGTGCCTCGGGTTTCTGCACCGCCTGCAACACCTCCATTGTTGGTTAGCGTGGAGCCTTTATCGACCAGCGTACTTTCCTTGAAATCCTTGGAACCGGTCAGTATCCAATCGCCCTGTTTGGCATGCAGCACGGTAAAGTTGCGGCTCTCATCCAATGTGCCGCCGTTCTTGGCGTCGAGCTGCAATACGTTTTGACCACCACCTCCGTCAACCACCCCGTTGAAGCTTCCGCGGTTGAGTACGATCACCAGATCATTGGCGTCGTCCAGCTGCAGGGCGATACCGTCGGGACCTTTTTTGTAAGCCTTGGTGATCTTGGTTGGGGTGGTATCGGTCGCCTTGATGAATGCTTGAAGCCGTGCGAACGGGTCGACTGGCGTCTCGATCTGATGGGGTTCGGCATTGATGGAAAGCTGCTGGGCAATCGCAATGTCGACACCGCTTAGTGCGAGCGCGATTGCCAGGGCGAGATGGTGTGGACGATGAGCGTGCAAAATGGGCATTGAGTGCGACCTCTTCCTTGGGGAGGTCGAACTTTAAAAGGGCGGGCACATGCCCCGATGCCGGGTATTTCTTGCTCTTGTGCAAGGCGCTGGAGCTTCGGTTGTAGCAAAGGGCACGTCCAGGAGGCCATATGACTATTGGCCTCCCTATGCTGACGTTTTTCCTTACGACGTTCTCGGATGTGTCGATTGGCGAAGGCTCGGAAACTCGTCTGCCACCGCTCTTTCGCACTGAAAAACGCTTTGATATGCAATTTAATGCATGTTTTATCTGTGTTTAGTCTCAATATCTGCATTAAATTGCATAGTCGGAGGGTGGGTTGGATTTGTTCGGAGTCGATGAACATGGGAATGTCGGTACTTGAGCGAGGGGCTCTACTCGAAAGCATTCAGGAAGGATTGGCTGACGGCACCTTGGAGATTGGTGAGGCGGTCCGACGTTTGCGGGTTGAGGTTACGGGGTTGCATCAGAGTCAGTTTGCGAAGATGTGCAAAATTTCGGTGCGCACGCTGGTGCATATCGAGCACGGGGAAGGGAACCAGACGCTGAAGTCGTTGAATGCAGTGTTCAGACCGTTTGGGTTTCGAATGGGGGTTGTGAAGGTTCGTCGTTTTATCAATCGAGACTAGAGGCGACCCTCCGGTAAGTTAAGGAGCTTCGGCTTCAATATATTCCCCGTAGCAGCTGTCGAGCTTGCGAGGCTGCGTTCGAGTGCGTAGCGCTCGCAAAATGCCAAACTTCATCCTTTCAGGAACACTGCATATCGCCTATTTGCGACTGCTTCACAGCCGAACGCAGGCTTCGCCAGCTGCTACGGTTCGCGTAACGGCGTAACTTGCCGGCATTGGGGCTGCCCGCGAGGGCGACCTCATAGCTAACCTGTTTCAAAAGGTCATTTCTCTCATTCGCGTAGGACGACTCCGAGATGCGGAAACCGGGTTTTGCATCGCTTTTTGCTCGCCTATAGTCCTTGTGTCACCGCTCAGGCCGTGACTGATCTTAGCCGGTCAAACACCAGGAGCCATTCCTTGCAAACTACCGGAGTTAGATCATGCCCAACTTTTCCCCCCTCCAAAGCAACCTCAGTCTCGACCCTACGCTGTTCATCAACCTCGACGCCGACGCCTGTGATCTTTTCGAAACCGCCATTCACCGTCTCAAGATCGGTCGAAATCTGCTTAACAGCGTGAGCTGCCTGAGCGTGAAGGATGCCGAAGGCTACGACCTGGAGCACTTCGCCAATGCCGCGCATTTGTTGATTCAGGACGGTTGTGACGCACTGGATGCGTTGGGGTGGAAGCTAAGTCGCAATTGCGGGCCGACGGAGTCAGCTCCAGGCGAGCCCGCGAAGGGATAACCACTCAGCAGAAGAGGTAGTTCTATTCAAATAAAGCTGTTTATCCACGCAGCTTTATTTGCTGTCGATTGCAAATCGCTTTCTCCGGTTCGATCAATTGCCAATTGTTGGCGTAGTGAAGATTCGGCGTACGATCAGCTGAACCCTTAGCTCCGCTGCTTGTACGCCTTCCCGTAATGCCGCTCCATCCGCGCCTGAATCAACTCCAGACCAATCGACAACAGCCAGTAAATGATCGCCGCCGTGCTCAGCATTTCGATGTAGCGGTAACTGGAACGGCCATACGACTGCGCCAGGAACATCACTTCCCAGACGCCCATCACCGAGATCAGTGATGAGTCTTTGAGCATCGAGATGAATTGGTTGGTGGTGGGCGGGATGATGGTGCGCATGGCCTGTGGCAGGGTGACTCTCCAGAAAATCACCGACTCGCGCATCCCCAGCGCGAGGGAAGCTTCGCGCTGGCCATACGGTACACCGACAATGCCGGCGCGGAAGATTTCGCTCAGGTACGCACCGTAATTCAGCGATAACGCAATGATCCCGGCGGCAATGGCGCCAGGAACAATGCCCAGCTGTGGCAGGCCGAGGTAGATCAGCAGGATCTGAATCAGCAACGGCGTGCCCCGAAAAAACGAGGCGTAGAAGCTGGCGATGCCGAACGCCACGGCACTCTTCGACAACCGCGCCAGGGCGGTGATGAAGCCCAGCAGCGACGAGGCGACAATCGAGCACAGGCACAAAAACAGTGTCAGTGCTGCGCCTTGCAAGAAGCCGTTGGGCGCCAGATGCAGGCCGATCAGGTTCGGCAGCTTGTCGAGAATGATCGAAAACTTCAGGTCGAAGCTCAGGAAGAAACTCGCGAACAGGCCCAGCATCGTCGCCCAGGTCAGGTACAGGCGGGTACGAAAACCAAAGACACGTTTGAGCAATGACTCAGCCACCGGTTGCGGCGGCTGAGGAGGTTTGGGGAAAGAAGTCATTTGCTGATATCGGCGCCGATCCATTTTTGCGAGAGCTTGCTCAAGGTGCCGTCCTGTTTCAACTGGGCAAAGACTTCGCGCACTTTGCCATCCCACTGGGCATCACCCTTTTCGATGGCCACGGAGTTGGGTTCCGAGTACAGCGGCTCACCGGCAAGCTTGAAGCGTTTGTCTTCAGTCAGGCGCGGTTGTGCGGTTACAAGGTTGGTGAGGACTGCATCCAGTCGCACGCCAGCGCCCAGACTCAGGTCCTGGAAGGCGACGTTGTCGGTGTCATACGGGGCGATCTGCACGTCCTCGAACGGGTACTGCAATCGGGTGTCTTCAGCGCCTTCGATCACCAGGTTTTTGTTCAGGTAGCTTTCGTAGCTGGACGCGCTGGTGAGGCCGACTTTTTTGCCGCTCAGGTCTTTGGCACCATGGATGCGATCGTCTTTGGCATTGACCACGATCACGGCTGGCGAAGCGTAGTACTCCACCGGGAAATCGAAGACTTCGGCGCGGGCCTTGCTCGGGGTCATGGAGCAGATGCAGATGTCATAGCGACCGCTCCAGCGACCGGCAGCGATCACGTCCCAGGACGGCGTTTCGAGACGCAGTTTGACGCCAAGTTTGTCCGCCACGGCTTTGGCCACGTCGACGTCGAAACCGTCGAGCTGGTTCTGATCGTTGAGGAACGAGAACGGCGGATAGCTTTCCATCAGCACGCCCACCAACTCTTTCTTTTGCTCGATACGATCCAGCGTGGCACCGGCAAAGGCTTGGGAAGAAGCAGCGAGAATCGTCAGGCCCAGGGCCAGTAGCGGTTGAAGTTTCACGGGCAGTTCCTGACTAAAAAAGAGTTTGTTATTAACGGAATGGTGCGTATTTAATAGTTATAAGAACGACTCTGATAGTGAGTTATTTTCATAAGCATATGAGTAAAAAATATATGGACGCAGGCAGCACGGTAATTCTGGATGGCGGTATGGGTCGCGAACTGCAACGCCGAGGCGCGCCGTTCAGGCAGCCTGAGTGGTCCGCGCTGGCGTTGAGCGAAGCACCGCAAGCGGTTGAGGCCGTCCATACGGCTTATATCGAAAGCGGTGCAAACGTGATCACCAGCAACAGCTACGCGGTGGTGCCGTTTCATATCGGTGAAGAACGTTTTGCGGCTGAAGGTCAGGCGCTCGCCGCATTGGCGGGGGAGCTGGCACGGCGTGCAGCCGACGCGGCTAGACAGCCCGTGCGTGTGGCGGGTTCATTGCCGCCGCTGTTCGGCTCCTATCGTCCGGACCTTTTTGATGCTGCCCGGGTGACTGAATTGCTGACGCCATTGGTCACGGGCCTGGCACCTCATGTCGACCTGTGGCTGGCTGAAACCCAGAGTTCGATTGTCGAAGCGCGGGCTATTCATGCCGGCTTGCCAAAGGACGGCAAGCCGTTCTGGTTGTCGTTTACCTTGAAGGATGAAGACACGGACGAAGTACCGCGTTTGCGTTCAGGTGAACCGGTGGCCGATGCCGCTGCGGTGGCCGCAGAGCTGGGGGTCGAGACGCTGCTGTTCAACTGCAGCCAGCCGGAAGTAATCGGTGCAGCGATTGATGCCGCGCGGGAAACCTTCGAGCGTTTGGGTGTGAAAGTCCACATCGGTGCGTACGCCAACGCCTTCCCGCCGCAACCGAAAGAGGCCACGGCCAATGATGGTCTGGACCCGTTGCGTGAGGACCTCGATCCGCCCGGTTACCTGCATTGGGCGGCCGATTGGCAGAAACGCGGCGCCAGCCATCTCGGTGGTTGCTGTGGGATTGGCCCGGAGCATATTGCGGTGTTGGCGCAGAAGCTGGCGTAAAGATCGTTCCCGCGTCGAGGCGTCGAACCGTCCGCGTGGGAATGCAGCCCCTGACGCTCCGCGTCATATTCAAAAGCGGACGCAGAGCGTCCAGTGAGGCATTCCCACGCAAAGCGTGGGAACGAACATCAGGCGCGGCACTCAGCCAGGGTTTTCAACTGCCCCGAATCTGTCTGGTTCTCATCCGACAGCCACTTCTCAAACCCCGCCCCAATCGCCGGCCATTCCGAATCCAGAATCGAATACCACGCGGTGTCGCGGTTCTGGCCCTTGACCACCATGTGCTGGCGAAATACGCCTTCGAAGCTGAAGCCCAGGCGTTCGGCGGCGTATTTGGAGCGGGCGTTGCCGTTGTTGCACTTCCATTCCAGGCGACGGTAGCCCAGGGCGAACGATTCTTTGGCCAGCAGGAACACCGCTTCGGTGCTTTTCGGTGAGCGCTGCATCGCTGCGCCGAAGGTGACGTGACCGATTTCGATGCGGCCGTGGGCCGGGACGATCGACATCAGGCTGAGAAGGCCTTGCACTTCACCGGTGGCACGGTCGATGACGCTGAAGAAATACGGGTCGCTGTTGGCGGCGTGGTTATTCAGCCAATCATTGAAGGCGCTGCGTTCCGGGAACGGGCCGTAAGGCAAGTAATCCCACAGCTTCGGGTCGGCGCCGGGGCCTTGCAGGGCTTTGAACAAGCCGTCGGCGTGGCGTGCCGGGTCGAGTTTTTCCAGACGAATGAAGCGTCCTTCGATCAGTTGAACCGAGGGCGCTGGAGCGCCTTTCCAGTCAGCGAGTGAAGTCGACATGTTGCTCTCCTTGAGCCTTAAAGGGCTTGGCGAAACTGGATGAAACCAGGACGTTCGGCAATGCGCTCATAGAGCTGGATCGCGGTGGCGTTGGTTTCGTGGGTCAACCAATGAACCTTGCAGCAACCGTCGGCCTTGGCCGTGGCGTAGACGAATTCGATCAGCTTGCGGCCGACGCCGGTGCCACGGGTTTCGGGCGTCACCAGCAAATCTTGCAGGTAGCAGGAGTTTTCAATGCTCCAGTTCGAGCGGTGATAGATGAAATGCACCATGCCCACCGCTTTGCCATCGGCCCAGGCGAGGGCTGCGTGAGTCGGCTCGCTCGGGTCGAGGAACCGTTGCCAGGTGCTGTGACTGACAGCCTCTGGCAGCTCGGTGTTGTAGAAGCGCAAGTAGGCTTGCCACAACGGCAGCCAAGCGGCGTGGTCATCGGCGGTAACGCGGCGAATCTCGATCTGACTCATGATCATTCCTTGGGCATCAAATGGGCGAGGGCCTGGTCGTGCGGGTTGGCGCTGGCGATCAGCCCTTCGCGCACGCCGGCGATGTCTGCGGTACTGCGGTTCTGGTTGAGCTTGCGCTTGCCTTCCAGACGCTGGATCGGCAGGGCGAAACCGACAATGGCCTTGAGCATGCCGTCAATGTAATGGGCCGGCGCATCGTCGACTTTCCACGGCTGAGGGCGATCGTGTTCATGGCGATCGGTCAGGGCGCTGACCAGATTGCGCAGGCGATGAGCATCGCTGAACACTTCGGCGTTGCCATAGGCATGCACTGCCACGTAGTTCCAGGTCGGCACGACTTTGCCGTGGTCCGCTTTGCTGGGGTAGTACGACGGGCTGACGTAAGCATCGGCCCCGGCAAAAATCACCAGCGCCTCGGCCCCGGCCTCCAGCTCCTGCCACTGTGGATTGGCTCGGGCCAGGTGACCGTAAAGGGTGCCATTCGGCCCTTGTTCCGGGCTGAGCAGCAGCGGCACATGGCTGGCCTGAAAACCCTGCTCGCCGTGGGTAACCAACACGGCCAGGCGTGTGTCGAGGATCTGCTGATGCAGTGCGGGGAGGTCGTCGATGGCAAATGCGCTGGGGGTATACATGGATATTTTCCTTGGCGAATGCCTTTATCCTAGGCAGGCTATTGGTCTGTTGTAAGAGCCATTAACAGCCAATTTCGTAGGTCCATTAGCGGGGCTCCATTGCCATGAACAACTCGCTGCTGTCCCTGTCGTTCAACCCGGCGGGTATCGAACTCGATCGCCGTCAGGGCTTGAGTCGTCAGCTCTATCAGGCCTTGCGCCTGCGTGTGCTCGACGGTCGGCTGGTGAGTGGCACACGCTTGCCTGCCAGCCGCGATCTGGCTGCGGCGTTGTCGATTTCGCGCAATAGCGTGGTCCGTGCCTACGATCAGCTCTACGCCGAAGGTTTCATCGAGGGACGGGTGGGGGACGGCACGTATGTGGCGCAATTGCCGCAAACGGCATTGCCGACGAAAAAACTATCCACAAAAGTATCCACAGGGTTACCAACAGGCTTACCCACAGGGTTATCCACAGAATGGCTGGATTTGCCTGTGGTTTCATCCAGTAAAGTTATCCACAGCGGTGCTTTGGAGCGGGTCGAGAAGCACCATTTGCCCAGGCCTCCAAGTGGTCCGCCGAGGGCTTTTCGGGTGGGTGTACCGGCCTTTGACCTGTTCCCGTTTGAGGTCTGGGCCAAGCTGAATGCGGCTTTCTGGCGTAAGCCGGATTTACAGCAACTGTGTTACGGCGCGCCCGAAGGTTACGAGCGCTTGCGCGGATTGATCGCGGCCTATTTGCGCAGTTCGCGCGGCATGCAGTGCAGTGCTGAGCAAATTGTGATCACCAGTGGCGCACAGCAGGGGATTAGCCTTTGTGCACAGCTGCTGGTGGAGCCCGGCGATGGAGTGGCTGTGGAAAACCCCGGCTATCGCGCGGCTGGGCATGCCTTCGCCGTAGCCGGGGCGCGGCTGCATGGGGTCTCGGTGGACAACGAAGGCATCAATTGTGCTGAACTGGCTGAATTGAGCGACTGTCGATTGGCCTACGTCACGCCGTCTCATCAATATCCGACCGGGGTGATCATGAGCCTGGCGCGGCGTCTGGAATTGCTCGCCTGGGCTGAACGCACTGACGGCTGGATCATCGAGGATGACTACGACGGCGAGTATCGCTACAGCGGCGCCCCACTGGCGCCCTTGGCGGCGCTGGATCGACAGGGGCGGGTGCTTTACGTCGGCACCTTCGGCAAAGTCGCGTTTCCGGCATTGCGTCTGGGGTATCTGGTGTTACCGATGGGCCTGGTAGACGCGTTCTCCCAGCGTCGTGCAGTGGATGTGCGCCATTCCGAGGTGAGCACTCAGGCGGTGATGGCCGAGTTCATGGCTGCCGGGCATTTTCAGCGGCATATCCGCCGTATGCGGCGCGCGGCCTTGAGTCGGCGCAACACGCTGTTGGCGGGTTGGCCTGTGGATATCCCGGGTGTTGGCAGCCTGCCAAGTGTCGCGGCGGGGCTGCACTTGACGGTGGCGGTCGACACTCAGGCCCGCGAGCGCGAATTGATCGACGCCGCGGCGAGTGTTGATGTCGAGATCAATGGTCTGAGTAACTATTGGCTGCCGGAGTCATGCACCCCGCCAGACCAGCGCGCCGGGCTGGTGCTGGGTTTCGCGGCGGTGCCCGAGGAGGCGATCCGCGCAGCGCTCGGGCGGTTGAAAAAGGTCTGGTGATGCTGGGGGCGGAGGATGGAGTCGCGATCAGCGTCCGTCCTTCATGGCGTTGCCTGGGGTTCCAGATCCAGAAACAGTTTGCGCAGGCTCGGGTCGACTATTTTCCGTAGCACACCATCAATGGGTTCGACGGAGGTCAACAGTCGCCGCTGTTCAGGGGGGAGCGTCTCCAGGTATTTGTCCGCGACTTTCAGGTGAGCAGTAGCGGGTGTGTCTGCTGGACTCCTGAGGGTTTCGTAGTGGAAATGCGCCACCCACAACGCCTGATCATTGTTCGCCTTATCCATAATCCGGTACTCCTGAAAGTAGTCCCCGAGCTGTTTGGTCTGGATTCGGCCTTGTTCGTTTCGGGTGATTCGAACCTGCTCGTTTTCGTGCATCCATTTGAAGCTGCTTTGCGTGGGCTTGCGCTCTTTGTACAGGCCCGCTCGGGTGCTGATGCCCGCTTCTCTTACCTTGATTGCCGCCTGACGCAGTTCCAGGCTCAGGGTGGCCACTGGCGGAAGGATACCTTCGGCGTTTTTGCTCCTGATCATGGCCAGATCAACGCTCGTGGCGTTTTGTTCCAGTTTGAGTGCGTACTGATCGAACAGATCCTGCATGTCGGCGGGGATGCGTCGCGGTCGCAAAGCGTCTTTGCGGGTGCGCTCGATAAATGGCTGAACATCCAGGCTCTGCTCAAGACCGGCCTCGATGATGTCGGTATCGCTCAGCACCGGCGTTGGCTGCACGCTGACACCTGGCATGACTGCCTTGAGTGGAGCTTCCTTGGCTTTGGTGACTTCGCTATTACCGGGATCGCGAGGGCGGGTCTTGCTAACTTTTACCGGCAGGCGTGATGGGCCGGGACGTGCGGGTTCTGTTGAGCCCTGCGTTATCAACACTTCACTTTCGGGCAGCAACGTATGCAGTTGGGTGTGTGCCAGTCGTGAAAACTCTTCGATCAGTTTTCGCAGATGATCGAGTTGAGGCTGTTTGAACAGGTGAGGGTAGGTGTCTGGTAACTCCCGGATTCTTTGATCGGTGTCGGCAAAGGTATCGACAAGTCCGCCGAAGTCTTCAATACGTTCTTGTGGGGCAGCGTTACCGCCTGCAATGTTCATCAGGTCCGCAACCCGATGAGCGGCCTCGGCGGCGCTCACGATAATGCTGCCGACGGCGCTACGGGCCTGGGACATTGTCGGGCTGGCCTGCTCTTGCATACACAGCTCTTGCGCCATGCCTATCTCGTTTGCCTTGAGCTCCAGTGCCGAGAATGAAGGCAGCAGCTTGCTGATTTTTATGGCTTCAGCTATGCCCGGCCTTCCCGCCGCATGCATTCCTTGAAGTGCCGTTTGCGAGAGTTCAAGTTTCTCGACCATTGCGTGGCTCAGGTCTGTCGCCCGCTGGATGTTGTCAATGTAGGTTTGCCGTGTGATCGCTGTGTCCGGCTGGGGGGCTTGCGTAAATGCGCTGGTGGCTTGGATATACTGGTGTTTTTTTGCGGTAAACCAGAGCGAAAGATGCTTCTGCAACTCAGTGCTCAGGCGTAGCAAGTCGTAGGTATAGCCTGTTGTTCCGCCGAGCGTGCGCCACTCTCGCAGTTGCTCGAGTGCTTGCTCATAACTATTGATCAAGACTTCCAGTTTTTCCGCGTAAACCCCGAGCATTCGGTCGTAGGCATCGCCGTTGGCTGTCAGCAAATCTGTTTGCGCTCTTGCCAGCTCCCTTGCCTTCGCAGGTTCCTGGGCCTTGAATGAGTCCAGTGCGTTTTCCAGTTCATGTTTACGCTGCTCTTTGGCCGCTTTCATGCTTTTGAGGCGATTTTTCGGGCCGCCGCCGCGCAAGCGCAGTCGGGTGTCCACGAACCATTGACCTTGCTGGTTATGGACTAGCAGGGGGCCGGTTCGCGTGACGTCTTTGGGGTCGATGAGAATGACCTGAGCGTCGGCGTCCAGCATGACGTTGAACCAGCGTTCGCCGACCTGTGCATAGATCTTGTCGTTGAGCTGGTAGAGGTGGGGAGGTGCTTCATTGACCGTGGTCAGTTCTGTGTCGGCAAGGTTTGGCGCGGAGACTTTGAGGGTGTCCAGGTAGGTGCCCAGCGTCGAAATGGTGCGGCGCGGCACGGATCCCGCGACCTCAACCGAGGAGCGATGGCTCTGTGGCAGTTCAGCGACAAGCGGGGTGGGGTCCAATGCAATGGTGAGCGGCGCGGTAGGTGGTTTTATCTGCTCCTCTATCGGCAGTGCAGGTTGCAGTTTGCCCGATGCCGTTTTGCGCCGCATCACGGCATGATGGCTGAGGATGATCCCGAGTGCCAGCAGAATATCCGCTACGGAAGTCCATTCGATGAAGCTGTCACCCTGATCTCGGGCATCGAGTGCCTGCTGGATTTCGTTGATGGTCTGCCAGACCCAGACAGCGGTTCCGACTGCACCACTGAGGAAGTTTGAGGTGACGCTGAACAGCGCCCAGCTGCTGTCTTTCAACAAGCGCCAGCGCCGTTCGGCATTTGATTGCGACTGACGGTCAGCCAAATCGACGATCGTCTGTGCGTTGTTTTTGAACAGTGTCGAAAGAATGTTGCCGGTTATCTCCTCGTATTTGAATATCACGTGTCCGAACCTGTCCACCCTCAGCAATGGATCGACAACCTGTTCGGCCACCAACCAGGGGGACGGCAGACCTACAGGGAAAACATATTGAGCGTATTCAAAGCTCAGGGCCTTGTCGGGTAGCCATGCCAGCACCGAATCTCGGAGTTCACCGGGTTGGTGCAAGGCATACAGCAAGTTTTGCCGGGAGGGGAACTGCATCAGTGGTGGGTCCAGCATCGGACGATAAAGCAGGCAAGCGCCGCTCTCGGCGCTTCGAGGGCTGATGATGTACATGTTGGCAACCGTGTCGCTGGTGCTGATCAAGCGATGTTGCGGGGTCATCGAGAGGGGGTAGATAGCGATCGGTTGCGCTGTCTCCGTGTCGGGGTTGAGCAGCTCACGGATGTATCGATAGCCGTGTTCATCAATGCCCGCTTCTTGCCTGACCTTGCTTTCCAGTGCCATGAGCGGCAATAGCAAACGCAGCTGGTCGATATAGAAATTTTCCTGGCGTCGGGATTCAACCAGGTCATCAATCAGCTTGCGCTTGATCAGTGCGGGATAGACCTCACCGATATTGACTCGAGCCGACAACGTTGTGAGGAATTCTGGCGTCAGCCAATCCGGAACCTGCCGGGCATTTTTGAAGAAGATGCTCGCCAGGTAAGGCGCTTCGTTCTCCAGGGCGAAGTCGGCGAGCGTTTCGGTGTGCTGGTTGCGGGGATCGGGGAGAGTGAGATCGTCGACGGTGAAACTATCGGTGATCTTGATCCGCAACTCATCCAGCACCAGGTCCGCCGCACCGACGGCGTGAGGGTCGGCGATGATCGCTTCGCTCATCAGGCGCTGGGCGTATGAGGTGATAGACGGGATCTCGTCTTTGGCAGCCTTGTAGTCGGGCTGGCGATACACCTTTCCCAGCGCCGTGACGTAACGACTGTAGTCTTGTATATCGCTGAACGATGCGTTGCGCAGCCAGTCGGGAATCGCCGCAGCCAATTGCTCGATCCGTACGTGTTCCGTGGTGTCGATCTCGACCTCGGAAGCAAGCACATCGGTTGTTGGCGCCTCCAGGAATCGGAGTGCATCGATGGCATCGAGCTGCGACGACACCAGTGCCCAGGCCATGTGATCGAAGATATTCCCGTCGGGCTCGTAAAGCCGCCATTTCAGGTCGCGCCCTGCCAGTTGGTCTTCCAGGCGTGCTGGAAGCGAATTACCCAGTTGTTCCATTGAGTCGAAAGACTCGTAAGCGCGCTCGATGGTGTACATCACGATCAGTTCGCGCTTGCGATACGTTGCCTTGAGCACCAGAGCACCACCGACCAGGAGGTGGCTGGCAACCTCATTCTCGATGGTATCTATGTCGATCAGGCACGCCTGGATCGCTGAAAAGTCGCTGTTCACGGGGCTGCGCAGGGCTTTGTCGGGAGCCATGGAAATCTCCCGCGCCATGGCGCATTCATCGGCATTCCAACCGTTGACCTGTCGTACGTTCAGCGCCTTGCGCAGTGTGTCGGAGAGTTCCTGCCAGCGCGCGATCCTGTGTCCCTTCTGGTTCCAGAAATCCAACTGCCGCGCCTGGAATTCGACAAACAATAACGGTGCTGAGTCATTGAGCACGCCGGCGACTTCCTCGATGCTGACGGCGAGATGAATCGGATCTTTGGCATGTCGCTCCAGGGTGAGAAAGTGTTCGCCTTCGATGTAATTGGCCTTTGTCGTGTTAAAGCTATGGCGGATCAGTGCATGCGTCAGTGATTCGAATCGAAAGGGGCCGGCCTCGATCCGGTTATCAACCTGGAGCCAATGTGGTGTTGCGATCATTGCGTGGTCCGGGTTAATGTCCAGGTCCGGATAAAGCTCTTTCAGCGCCTGAGTCATCAGGTTCGAAGCAATCTGGTTGAGGGTTGGGCCGTGGCTGGTCAGGGTGACCAGATCGCTTTTCTCTACAAGGCGCGTGGTGTCGCCGGATGTCTCTAGAGGAACGTTATCAGTCATGTTCGCTTCCTTCGTGTGGTTTCCAGGACGCAAAGACAAGTCCTGGTCATGGCACCGAAGGTAGTGGGCAGTGGGCAATGCAGGGTGGTAACTAATTATGTGCTGGCAAAAAAATGACCCGCACACAGGCGGGTCTTCGGTTTCAGCGGCGTGAGCGTTTCAGGTACCGGACTTGATCTTGGTCCAGGCCCGGGTCCGCGCCCGTTCCGCGTCGCGCGGCAGCGGTTGCAGGGTGTAGAGCGTGCTCATGGCCGCTTCGGTCGGGTACAGATTCGGGTTGCTGCGGATCGCCGGGTCGACCATTTCCGTGGCGTCCTTGTTCGGGTTCGGATAGCCGACAAAGTCGCTGACCGGCGCGATGACTTTCGGTTGCAACAGGTAGTTCATGAAGGTGTAGGCGTCTTCCGGATCTTTCGCCCCTTTCGGGATCGCTAGCATGTCGAACCAGATCGGCGCGCCTTCTTTCGGCAGGCGCATATCGACGATCACTCCGTTCTTGGCTTCCTTGGCGCGGTTGGCGGCCTGGGAGAAGCTGCCGGAGTAACCGACGGCGACACAGATATCACCGTTGGCGATGTCGGCCATGTACTTGGATGAGTGGAAATAGGTGATATACGGGCGAATCTTCATCAGCAATGCTTCAGCCTTGACGTAGTCATCCGGCTTTTTGCTGTTCGGGTCCAGACCCAGGTGCTGCAGGGCCAGCGGCAGGATCTCCGACGGCGAGTCGAGCAGGGCCACGCCGCACTGCTTGAGTTTGCTGATGTTCTCTTCCTTGAAGATCAGGTCCCAGCTGTCCACTGGTGCGTTGGTGCCCAGCGCGGCCTTGACCTTGTCCGGGTTGAAGCCGATCAGGATGGTGCCGTACATGTATGGCACGGCGAATTTGTTGCCTGGGTCGTTGGCTTCGATCAGCTTCATCAGCTTGGGATCGAGGTGGTTCCAGTTCGGTAGTTTGCTGCGGTCCAGCGGCTGGAATACCCCGGCTTCGATCTGCTTGGCGAGGAACACGTTGGACGGCACCACCACGTCGTAACCGGAGTTGCCGGTGAGCAGTTTGGCTTCCAGCGCTTCGTTGGTATCGAAAATGTCGTAGACCAGTTTGACCTTGGTGTTCTCGGCCTTGAAGTCTTCCAGTGCCTTGGGGGTGATGTAGTCGAACCAGTTGTAGACCCGCAAGGTGCGCTCTTCGGCGTGTACGGCGCCGCTGAGGAGCGTGGCGCTCGCCACTGTGGTGAAGAGTGCTGGGACGATCAAACGCTTGAGTCGGTTCATTGTTCTAATTCCTCATTGGGCGCTTTTGAAACCTTCGAGAACGTTCACGGCATTGATGCCGATTTCTTCCACCGCGTAGCCGCCTTCCATCACGAACAGGGTCGGCTTGCCGAGGGCGCCGATGCGTTCGCCCATCGCCAGGTAATCCGGGCTGTCGAGCTTGAACTGGGAGATCGGATCGTCCTTGAAGGTGTCGACCCCGAGGGACACGACCACAATGTCGGCGCCGTAGCGTTCGATCTCTTTGCAGGCCTGCTCCAGCGCCGCGCTCCAGGTGTCCCAGCCGGAACCTGCGGGCAGCGGGTAGTTGAAGTTGAAACCTTCTCCTGCGCCTTCGCCGCGTTCGTCTTCGTAACCGAGGAAGAATGGAAATTCAGCTTCCGGGTGGCCGTGGATCGAGGTGAACAGCACATCGCTGCGCTGATAGAAAATCGATTGGGTGCCGTTGCCGTGGTGGTAGTCGACGTCGAGGATCGCGACTTTCTTGTTGCCTTGATCGAGGAATGCCTGGGCAGCGATGGCGGCGTTGTTGAGGTAGCAATAACCGCCCATCAAGTCGCTGGCGGCGTGATGCCCCGGTGGACGGCACAGGGCAAACGCACTGCGCGCACCGCGTTGGATCGCGGCCTGGGCGGTCAGCGCGACTTGCGCCGCGCTATACGCTGCTTGCCAGGTGCCGGCGGTGATCGGTGCGCCGCCGTCGAAGCTGTAATAACCGAGTTGGCCGTGCAGGCTTTTCGGGATGACCGTGCGCAGGGTGCGTGCCGGCCAGGTGTACGGCAGCAAATCGCCGTCGCGTTCAAACTCGGTCCAGCGCTGCCATGCGCCTTTGAAGAACGTCAGGTAGTCGTCGCTGTGGATGCGCTGGATCGGCCCCAGACCAAAATCCTGCGGCGCTTGCACCGGCCCCAGGCTGCGGGATTGAACGCGTGCCAGAACGTGGTCGGCTCGCGAGGGCATTTCGAAGCAGGGCATCAATTGCCCGTCCATCAATTCGCAGCGTCCGTGGTGCAGGTGGTGATCGTCCGAGTAGATCGTCAGCATTTTCTTGTTCTCCGCAGGCTGATTCGGTTGAACACAGTCTTGCGGCGTGCGGCGATTCAGAGAACGGCAGGAAAGGCCAAAAGGGGATCAATATGGCCAAAAGATCTGACCGAAATTCGCCCCTTTGTGGCGAGGGAGCTTGCTCCCGCTCGGCTGCACAGCAGTCGTAAAACCGGCAACCGTTATTGATATGGAGAACGCAGTGTTCAGTTCGGGTCTGCTGCGCAGACCAGCGGGAGCAAGCTCCCTCGCCACAGGAGAGCGTCAAGGCCTGAACTGGCTCGGCGCCACGCCGCTCCAGCGCACAAACGCATGGCGGAAACTCGCGGTTTCGCTGAAGCCCAGCGCCTCGGCGATGCGATAGATCGGCAGCTGATCTTCGTAAAGCATCTGCTTGGCGCGCTCAAAGCGCAGTTCGTCGAGCAATTCCTGATAGCTGCACCCCAGATCCTTCAGGTGCCGACGCAGAGTCCGCGCCGAGCAGTTCATCTGTTCGGCCAGGCCTTCCAGGCCTGGCGCGGCGTCGAGTTGGGCGGTGAGCAGTTGGCGGATCCGCCCCAGCCACGCCTGGCGTCCGGTGAATTCGGTGTTCTGCTTGCGACAGCGTTCGGCCATGGCCTGATGGGTGATGCTGTCGGCCAGAGGCAAGGGCTGGTCCAGCCAGTGTTTGTCGAAAGCGAAGGCGTTATCGGTGCCGTCAAAGCGCAGGGGGCAATCAAAGTGCGTCGCGTAGCTGGCCCGATAATCCGGTGCCGAATGTTCGAAACGGGCACCCAGCAGCGGCAGTGGATGGCCGAGCAGGTCGTCGCAGATGACTTTCAGCGAGACCAGGCAGAACTCGGCGTTGAACACTGCCAGCGCCGGACTTTCCCGGTAATCGGCGGCGGCGAACCAGATGCGCTCGCCATCGTCCTCAAGGCTTAGCTCGAAAAGTGTTCCCAACAGCGCCGGATAGCGCAGCGCCAGGCGCAAGGCGTCACCGAAGGTGGCACTGGTGAGCAGGGCATAACCGAGAATGCCGTAGGACGAAACGTGCATCCGCCGGCCCAGTTCCAGGCCGATGTCACGCTTGAGCGCGACCGCGTTGGCGCAGACCTGCATTTCCTGATTGGTGGTGATTCGCGTGTCGGCGCGGCTCAGATCCGCGGCGCTGATGCCGCTGCCGGCCAGCAGCGCCTCACTTGAAAGCCCATCGGCCTTGAAGGCATTGAGCACCAGGGAAACGGCGTTGAGGGTGGTGAGGTGGGAGTGGAGCATGGGCGATTCCAGCCTTTGGGTGGCTGGAAGCGAGCAAGTTGTATGCCGGGTGTCATCAACCTGTAGGAGCAAGGCTTGCCCGCGATAGGGACGACGAGGTCTACCAGACACACAGCGTCATCGTTCATCGCGGGCAAGCCTTGCTCCCACAGGATCTGTGTGGTGTCAGCTAAGTTCGCCGCAAAGGTCGAGCTCTACAAGCCGTCGAACCTCTGCCGTGTCCAGATCTGCACCCAACAGCGCATGCAATTTGCCAAACGCGGCTTCACGGGTCATGCCGCCGCCGGACAACACGCCCACGCCACGCAAGCGACTGCCGGCCTCGTAGACATCCAGCTCAACCCCGCCTTCATGGCACTGGGTGATCGCGACCACCACGACCCCCTGATCCCGCGCGCGCGCAAGGCTGGCGAGAAACTCGGGGTTATCACTCGGCCCGGTGCCGCTGCCGAAGCATTCCAGCACCAGACCCTGGACGCCGCTGTTCAGCACGCCATCGAGCTGTTCCGCGCCGATTCCGGGAAACAGTGGCAGCACGCCGACCTTGGCCAGTTGCTTGCTCTGACGGTACTCAAGCGCTGTCGGCAGGGCAGGTGCTTTGACGCCGCCGCCCTGGCGTTGCAGGCGAGCAAACGGGTGCCGACCGAAGCTGCGAATCTTCGCGCAACGGGTCGGGTCCAGCAGCTCGCCGTGGAAGTACAGCTGCACGCCCGGTGCCAGGCCTTGGCCGAGGGAGACAAGCGCACCGCCGAGGTTTTCCCAGGCATCGCTGTCAGGCACGCCGGCCGGCAGCATGGAACCGGTAAACAGCACCCGTGCGTGCAGGCCGAGCAATTGGAAACTCATGGCGGCGGCGCTGTAGGCCAGGGTGTCGGTGCCGTGCAGGATCAGCACGCTGTCGCAGCCGTCGACGTCGACCGCTTCGATGACCGCATCGCGCAGGCGCTGCCAGTAGGCCGGGGTCATGTTGGCGCTGTCGATCAGCGGGGTCATCTCGCGAAAGCGCCAGTTTGGCACCACCAGATCGGGCTGGCTGTGCAGGTAGTCGCGCATCCGGGCTTCGAAACCGGACGCCGGGGCCAGGCCGTTGGCGCTGGCTTGCATGCCAATGGTGCCACCGGTGTAGAGCACCATGACGTGCTGCGCAGCAGGATAAGTTGCGGGAATCATGTGGGGTCTCCTGAACGATGACAGCGTACGACCGAGCATGACGCCGGTCGCACGCTGTGTCACGTCGGGCGCAGGGGATGCGCCCGGTTTTAACCGATCAGCGTTGCGCTGCGGTCACGCCTTGCGGCTCGGCTTCGGCCTTTGGAGCGGCGGCTGGCGGGTTGGCTGGCCAGGCTTTGAGGTCCAGGTCCAGGTCCGGGAATTTGCTGGAGTCGAACACTGGCGTCTTGATCCCGGCGCGGCGTTGAGCGTCGTAGTCATTCAGGATGCGCATGCCAACGTTGAACAGCAGGAACAAGGCGATCAGGTTCACGAACGCGAGCATTGTCATGGTGATGTCGGCGAAGGCGAACACGGTGCTCAGGTTTTCGATCGCACCCCAGAAGATCAACGCCAGTACCAAGGCGCGGTAGCCGATCAGCACCTTGCGGTTTTCACCGACCAGGAAGCGCAGGTTGCTCTCGCCCAGGTAGTAGTTGTAGAGGATCGAGGTGAACACGAACAACGCCAGCGCGACGCTGATGAACATCCGGCCCCAATCACCGACTACGGCGGCCAGGGAGTTCTGGGTCAGGGCAATGCCGTCGCCTTCGAAGCCTGGTGTGTAGAAGCCCGACAGCAAGATCAGCAATGCAGTGCAGGTGCAGATCACGAAGGTGTCGAGGAACACGCTGAACGCCTGAACCACGCCTTGTGCGACCGGGTGCTCGACCGACGCCACGGCTGCGACGTTAGGCGCACTGCCCAGGCCGGCTTCGTTGGCGAACACGCCGCGCTTCACGCCCATGACGATGGCGCTGCCGATCAGGCCGCCGAAGGCCTGGTCCAGACCGAATGCGCTCTTGACGATGGTCATCAGCATGCCCGGCACATGGTCGAATTGCAGCACGATCACGTAGATGGTCACGCCGATGTAGACCAGGGTCTTCACCGGTACCAGCAGGTCGGCCACTTTGGCGATCCGCTTGATCCCGCCGATAAACACCAGGCCTAACAGCACCGCCAGGCCCAGGCCGGTGTAGGTGGTGTTCAGGCCGAAGGCGTTATTGAGCGAGTGGGTCACGGCATGGGATTGCAGGCCGTTGAAGGCGAACCCGAAGGTCACCAGCAACAGGAATGCCATGATCATGCCCAACCAGCGCTTCTGCAGGCCGTGCTGGATGTAGTAGGACGGGCCGCCGCGGTACTGACCTTCGGAGTCGCAGCGCTTATAGAGCTGGCCGAGGGAGCATTCGAAGAAGCTGCTGGACATGCCGACCAGTGCGGTCACCCACATCCAGAACACTGCGCCTGGGCCACCGAGGGTCACGGCGATGCCGACACCCGCGATATTGCCTGCGCCGACGCGGCCGGCGAGGCTGAGCATCAGGGCCTGGAACGAGCTGAGTTGCTCGCTGCTGCTACGCAGGCTCTCTTTGAAGACCGAGAACATGTGTAGGAAGTGACGCAATTGGACGAAACGCGAGCGGATCGTGAAGTAGCTACCGAGCCCGACAATGAGCACGATCAGTACTTTCCCTGAGAGGAAGTCGTTGATGACTTCGAGCATGGAGTATTCCTCGCTGTTTTTTGTGTAGGCGATTGTGGGTGGTCGAAACATTGCGTTACACCGGTCTGTGCACGGCACAACGGATGGGGCGATGTTCGTCCTGGATCCATATCGCGGGTTTGTTATTAGTTCGGGTTTCGCATGGGTTTGGGTCTCGTTACCGACGACCGCTCACGCGAAGAGGGGCGGCACTATACCTATCAGTGCGGCGTCCGTCTGCACGGTTGTGGTGCGAACGATAAAACAAGGGGCTGCAAGATCAAAAAATCGCAGCCTTCGACAGCTCCTACGGGTGTACGTTGATCCCTGTGTAGGAGCTGCCGAAGGCTGCGATCTTGGCGGTATTGAAAACACACGACATGTTTGGAAAATCCGCAAAAGATTTAAAAAAAAGGGCCTGGAGAATGAACTCCAGGCCCTCAAAAGGTGAGAGGTGTCTAGTCCCTCGACCTGGTGAGCAGTAACTACAGCGTTAGGCTTTCAGTGGTACCAGACGCGGAGCAATCATGTTTTCCGGGCGCAGGATGTCGGCGAGCATGGCCTCATCCAGCAAGCCTTCTTCTCGCACCAGTTCCAGCACGCCGCGGCCGCTTTCAAGGGCGATACGGGCGATGCGGGTGGCGTTTTCATAGCCGATGTACGGGTTCAGCGCGGTGACCAGACCGATCGAGTGTTCGACCAGTTCACGGCAGCGGGCTTCGTTGGCAGTGATGCCGACGATGCAGTGCTCGCGCAGCATGTCCATGGCGCGTTGCAGCAGGCGGATCGAGTCGAAGATCTTGAAGGCGATCAACGGCTCCATCACGTTCAGTTGCAACTGGCCGCCTTCGGCCGCGATGGTCAGTGCCAGGTCGTTACCGATGATCTGGAAGGCCACCTGGTTAACGGCTTCAGGAATAACCGGGTTGACCTTGCCTGGCATGATCGAGCTGCCCGGCTGACGCGCTGGCAGGTTGATTTCGTTGATGCCGGTGCGTGGGCCGCTGGACAGCAGGCGCAAGTCGTTGCAGATCTTCGACAGCTTGACCGCGGTGCGCTTGAGCATGCCGGAGAACAGCACGAAGGCGCCCATGTCGGAAGTCGCTTCGATCAGGTCGGCGGCCGGTACCAGCGGTTGACCGCTGATCAGTGCCAGGCGCTGAACAGCCAGGTGCTGGTAACGCGGGTCGGCGTTGATGCCGGTACCAATCGCGGTGCCGCCCAGGTTCACTTCGGTCAGCAGTTCCGGTGCCAGTGTCTTCAGGCGTGCCAGGTCTTCGCTCAGGGTGGTGGCGAAGGCGCGGAATTCCTGGCCAAGGGTCATCGGCACGGCGTCTTGCAGCTGGGTACGACCCATCTTCAGAACGTGGCTGAATTCTTCACCTTTGGCAGCGAACGACTGGATCAGGCTGTCGAGGCTGGCGAGCAGGGCGTCGTGACCCAACAGCAGACCCAGACGGATGGCCGTCGGGTAGGCGTCGTTGGTCGACTGGGCCATGTTCACGTCGTTGTTCGGGTGCAGGTATTGGTATTCGCCCTTGCTGTGGCCCATAGCCTCCAGCGCGATGTTGGCGATGACTTCGTTGGCATTCATGTTGGTTGAAGTGCCAGCGCCGCCTTGAATCATGTCCACCACGAACTCTTCGTGGAAATCGCCGCGGATCAGACGGGCACACGCTTCGCTGATGGCAGCGTGCTTGACGTCGCTCAGGTGACCCAGCTCGCGGTTGGCGTCAGCAGCAGCCTGCTTGACCATTGCCAGACCCACAACCAGTTTCGGGTAATGCGAAATCGGAACGCCGGAGAGACGGAAGTTGTTCACCGCTCGCAGGGTCTGGATGCCGTAATACGCTTGAGCTGGTACTTCGAGTACGCCAAGCAGGTCTTTTTCTGTGCGGAAAGATGCAGCGGAGGACATGATAGAAATCATCTCGATATGGACCCGGTCTATGCCGGAACGCTGCGAATGCTAGGCTTGTGGAAAATTTTGGGCCAATGCTGTTAAGCACTGCCCTATGCACATTCGGCATAATACCCGTGTGACGCCGTGTATACGGCAAGCGTGTGACCTAAATTGGTGCGTGTCCGGGAGGGCGTGATGAATCTGGAAAGCAAATGGCTCGAGGACTTTAGTGCCCTGGCCGCCACCCGCAGCTTTTCGCAGGCCGCCGAACGGCGCTTTGTGACTCAGCCGGCATTCAGTCGGCGGATCCGCAGCCTCGAAGCCGCGCTGGGGCTGACCCTGGTCAATCGCTCGCGCACGCCCATCGAACTGACGGCGGCGGGGCAGTTGTTTCTGGTCACGGCGCGTACGGTGGTCGAGCAACTCGGCGAAGTGCTGCGGCATTTGCATCACCTCGAAGGCGGGCAGGGCGAAGTGATGCAAGTCGCTGCCGCTCACTCCCTGGCCCTGGGTTTCTTTCCGCGCTGGATCGCGCAATTGCGCAATGAAGGCCTGAACATTGCGACGCGGCTGGTGGCGACCAACGTCGGCGACGCCGTGCACGCGTTGCGCGAAGGCGGCTGCGATCTGATGCTGGCGTTTTATGACCCGGATGCGGCCATGCAAATGGACCCGGAGATTTTCCCGTCACTGCACCTGGGCGACACCGAAATGCTCCCGGTCTGTGCGGCCGATGCGGATGGCAAGCCGCTGTTTGACCTCGAAGGCGAGGCCAGCGTGCCGCTGTTGGCTTACAGCGCCGGGGCTTTTCTCGGGCGTTCGGTGAACATGCTGCTGCGCCAGCGCGCGCTGCGTTTCACCACCATTTATGAAACCGCCATGGCCGACAGCCTGAAAAGCATGGCGCTGGAAGGGCTGGGCATTGCCTGGGTGCCGCAGCTCAGCGTGCGTGCCGAACTGGCGCGCGGTGAGCTGGTGGTCTGCGGTGGCCCGCAATGGCATGTACCGCTGGAGATTCGTTTGTACCGCTGCGCGCTGGTACGCAAGGCCAACGTAAGGCTGTTGTGGCGCAAGCTGGAAGGCAGCGCCGCGCAAACCCCTTGAGACGCTGAAGATTCAGTGTGGGATTCGTGTTGTATTGGATTGACCTTCAAGTCAATAAAACCGGTACTTTGCGCCGTATGACAGATGGTCGCGCGGGGGGCTGTTTATCTGCTTCATTGAGGTATACTGCGCGGCCTTCGGCCGGTTCGTCTGGCCATAATTCGTACAACAAGCCACGCATTTGCGTGGCTTGTTGTTTTTTGACGCGCCTGCGGGCGCCCAGAGAGAAGAGGCACGACGATGAGCGCACTGGTTGGCGTGATCATGGGCTCCAAGTCCGATTGGTCCACCCTTAGCCACACCGCCGATATGCTGGAAAAGCTCGGCATCCCTTACGAGGTGAAAGTGGTCTCTGCCCACCGCACCCCGGACCTGCTGTTCCAGTATGCCGAAGAGGCCGAGGCCCGTGGCATCGAGGTGATTATCGCCGGTGCCGGCGGCGCGGCCCACTTGCCTGGCATGTGTGCGGCCAAGACCCACCTGCCGGTGCTGGGCGTGCCGGTGCAGTCGTCGATGCTTTCGGGCGTCGATTCGCTGCTGTCGATCGTGCAGATGCCTGCGGGCATCCCGGTCGCTACCCTGGCCATCGGCAAGGCCGGCGCGATCAACGCAGCCCTGCTCTCGGCGAGTATCCTGGGCGCCAAGCACCCGCAATTCCACGCGGTGCTGAAAACCTTCCGCGCTGAGCAGACAGACAGCGTCCTGGACAATCCAGACCCACGCATCGCCTGAGGTTGTTGACGATGAAGATCGGTGTAATCGGTGGCGGCCAGTTGGGTCGCATGTTGGCCCTGGCAGGTACGCCGCTGGGAATGAACTTCGCTTTTCTGGACCCCGCGCCGGATGCCTGCGCAGCTGCGCTGGGTGAGCACCTGCGGGCCGATTACGGCGATCAGGATCACCTGCGCCAGTTGGCCGATGAAGTCGACCTGGTGACCTTCGAGTTCGAAAGTGTCCCTGCCGAAACCGTGGCCTTCCTGTCGCAATTCGTTCCGGTTTACCCGAGTGCCGAAGCGCTGCGCATTGCCCGTGATCGCTGGTTCGAAAAGAGCCTGTTCAAGGACCTGGGCATTCCGACGCCGGCTTTCGCCGATATCCACTCGCAAGCCGACCTGGAGGCTGCGGTAGCCACCATCGGCCTGCCCGCCGTGTTGAAAACCCGCACCCTGGGTTACGACGGCAAAGGCCAGAAAGTCCTGCGCACGCCGGCCGATGTGCTCGGTACGTTCGCCGAGCTGGGCAGCGTGGCCTGTTTGCTGGAAGGCTTCGTGCCGTTCACCGGTGAAGTGTCGCTGATCGCCGTGCGTGCTCGCGATGGTGAAACGAAGTTCTACCCGCTGGTCCACAACACCCACGACAGCGGCATTCTCAAACTGTCCGTGGCCAGCACCGACCACCCGTTGCAAGCCCTGGCCGAGGATTACTCCAGCCGCGTGCTCAAGCAGCTGGATTACGTCGGCGTGATGGCGTTCGAGTTCTTTGAAGTCGACGGTGGCCTCAAGGCCAACGAAATCGCCCCGCGCGTACACAACTCCGGGCACTGGACTACTGAAGGCGCCGAGTGCAGCCAGTTCGAAAACCACCTGCGGGCCGTTGCCGGCCTGCCGCTGGGTTCGACCGCCAAGGTCGGCGAGAGCGCGATGCTCAACTTCATCGGTGTGGTACCGCCGGTGGAGAAGGTCATCGCCATCGCCGATTGCCATCTGCACCACTACGGCAAGGCGTTCAAGGTCGGCCGCAAGGTCGGTCACGCCAACCTGCGTTGCGCCGACAGGGAGACGCTTGCGCAGCAGATCCTCAAGGTCGAAGCGCTGATTGCCGAATAGTTTCATCTGGCAGTGACGGAACCTTCGGTCGCCGCCGATCTCTGATGGCAGGATGCCAAAGTCTGGCTAGGCTTTGGCATACCCACATCATTCAGAGGGAAACGCCATGCACATTATTGGAACCATCTTCATCGGATTGATCGTTGGCCTGCTGGCTCGTTTCCTGAAACCGGGTGACGACAACATGGGCTGGATCATGACCATTCTGCTTGGCATCGGCGGTTCGCTGGCGGCGACGTACGGCGGCCAGGCGCTGGGTATCTATCAGGCTGGCCAAGGTGCGGGCTTCATCGGTGCACTGGTGGGCGCGATTGTCTTGCTGGTGATCTACGGTCTGATCAAGAAAAACACCTGATTCAAGCGACAAAGCCCTCTCTGCCGCACGGGCAGAGAGGGCTAGAATGCTCGACGATTTACTGAATCCCCTCTGCCGAGCACATTTCATGCGCCGTCTTCTGCTGACTCTCTTATTGCTGGGCACTGGCCTGGCTCATGCCGGCGAACTGCCGGAAACCGACTGGCTCGAACTGATGCCCAAGTCGGATCAAAAAGCCCTTGAGGCCATGCCTGAAATCGACCACAACTCGCCCGAAGCCAACGGCACCTTTACCGACAAGGGTGGCTTGAAGCAGAGCAAGGGCTTGCCGGCGGTGATGTATTCGACCAAGACCGTGGCGTCGATGAACGACAAGAACATCCGCATCGGCGGGTATCCCGTGCCTTTGGAAACCGATGCCAAGGGGCGCAGCACGCTGTTCTTCCTGGTGCCGTACCCGGGCGCCTGCATCCACGTGCCGCCACCGCCGCCTAACCAGTTGGTGCTGGTGCGCTATCCGAAGGGCTTGAAGCTGGACGATATCTACACACCGCTGTGGGTCACCGGCACGCTGAAGATCGAGAAGGTCAACAACGACCTGGCCGATGCGGCGTATGCACTGGATGCGGCGAAAGTGCGAGTGGTCAAAGAGTCGGATTTGTAAGGTCTGGAGTTCTGCACAAGACCTGTGGCGAGGGAGCTTGCTCCCGCTGGACTGCGCAGCAGTCCCAACACCAGCAATCGAGTTCTGACAGGCAGAACCCATTGCCTGGTTTTACGACCGCTTCGCGGCCGAGCGGGAGCAAGCTCCCTCGCCACAGTTGATCGCAGTGTTGCTTAAAGAGTTTTGCTGGCGATGCTCACGCCCAGCGTATGACTCGCCCCCGGCGCCAGGGTCACGATGTCATCCATCACATTCGCCGTTTCGATGCACAGCATGCGCTGCCAGCCGTCGTCGGCCATGTCACTGAACTGCGCCGCCCGTGCGATCCACGGGTTCCAGATCACCGCCGAGCGCGAGCCGCTGCTGGTCAGCTCGATGCGCCGTTCCCAGGCAGGATCGACGATGCTCAATTGCGCCGGTGTATTCAGGTAGATCCGGTCGGTTTCCCCGGCAAAACGCAAATCGCCGGTCTGAGTCACGGTTTTCCAGTTATCCAGGGTTTCGATGTAGCTCAGCCCGTCCAGGCCTTCGACGTGCACATTGCGTACATCGCTGACCGCGTAATAGCTGTGCAGCGCCTGGCTGATGGTGACGGGGGTACTGCCCTGGTTTTGGCTGGTCAGGTTGATATGCAGTTGCTCATCCAGGCGAATGCTCAGTCTCAGGTCCACCGCATACGGCCAACCCGGCAAGCCGCCTTCGAGGTAGGGCAGGACGAACTCGACCTTCAGGCTCTCGCCTTCGGCTTCAATGGCGCCCAGTTCCCAGTCCATCGCTCGCACTAAACCGTGGGCGGTCGGCGGTTCGTTGCTGACGCGCATTGCCTGAACGCTCGGCGGATTGCGGTCCAGGTTGCCAAACCACGGCCAGCACACGGGAACACCGGCGCGGATGCTTTTGCCGGTTTTGAACACCGCCTCATCGTTGAGCCAGATCAGCGGCGGTTGCCCGGCCAGTTGATAACTGAGGATGTGCGCGCCTTGCTGGGCCACCAGCAATTCAGCCTGACCGTGGCGGATGCGCCAGCAGTTCAGTTCATCCAGTTTCACGGCTTCAACGTTGGGAGTCGGCATGTTGCACATCTCGTTCAGGATCAATGACGTCAATGGACCGTAAAACGGCCGCCGGGTTTAACGCTCGCCCGGTTTAACGAGCTCTGGGCGGAACCGAGCGGGTGCGGCCGCTGCCATCGATGGCGACGAACACGAACACCGCCTCAGTGACTTTGCGCCATTCGCTGGAGAGTGGATCGTCGCTCCAGACCTCGACCATCATCTTGATCGAGCTGCGGCCGATTTCCGTTGCCTGAGTATAGAAGGACAGCTGCGCGCCCACGGCGACCGGCACCAGGAAGGCCATGCGATCGATCGCCACGGTGGCGACGCGTCCGCCCGCGACCTTGCTGGCCATCGCCGTACCGGCCAAATCCATCTGAGACACCAGCCAGCCGCCGAAAATATCGCCAAAGCCGTTGGTTTCGCGGGGAAGCGCGGTGATTTGCAGGGCCAGATCGCCTTGCGGAATAGGATCTTCTTGTTCGAGCTCTATCATGCCGAGGGTGCCTCTGAGCCGTGACTCTTGGAATATGTAGCGGGTGAATAGCCGTCTTGGGAAAAACGATTCAGCCCCGAACATACTACGTTCGTCACGTTTTCCATAAGGCGCGCTAAAGGGAAACTCTGCGAAACCGGCTGACAAAGGCCAACGACGTTTTCGCACAGCAACCCCTTACAAAGTGTTGCACGGTTGCGAGTATATCGGTCGGTAGACTCCGAGACGACCATCGGGTTCTCATTTTGACTGCCAAATACGCGCTTTCCTGTGCTTTTTCGAACAATTTGCTATCGTGCCGAACCTGCCCAAGCCCCTGCCAGCGTTGTTGGGGTTGCGGATCTGACTATAAGAGAAGCCCTTGCCATGACCACAGCGCCATCGAGCATCGCGACACCCGCGCAACCTGCGCGCCCCTTGACCGGTAACGACTACAAGACACTGTCGCTTTCCGCCTTGGGCGGCGCGCTGGAGTTTTACGACTTCATCATCTTCGTGTTCTTCGCCACGGTGGTTGGCAAGTTGTTCTTCCCGGCGGACATGCCCGAGTGGCTGCGGCTGATGCAGACCTTCGGCATCTTTGCCGCCGGTTACCTGGCGCGACCACTGGGCGGCATCGTCATGGCGCACTTCGGCGACCTGCTGGGGCGCAAGAAAATGTTCACCCTGAGCATTTTCATGATGGCCGTACCGACGCTGATCATGGGCTTGCTGCCGACATACGCGCAGATCGGCCTGTGGGCGCCGATCCTGTTGCTGCTGATGCGAGTGATCCAGGGCGCGGCGATTGGCGGTGAAGTGCCGGGGGCCTGGGTATTCGTTTCCGAACACGTGCCGCAGCGACACATCGGCTACGCTTGCGGCACGCTGACGTGCGGCCTGACTGCCGGCATCCTGCTCGGCTCGCTGGTCGCCACCGCAATCAACAGCCTCTATTCCGCTGAACAAGTGGCTGATTACGCCTGGCGGATCCCGTTCCTGCTCGGCGGTGTGTTTGGTCTGTTCTCGGTCTACCTGCGCCGCTGGCTGCACGAAACCCCGGTGTTCGCCGAGCTGCAACTGCGTAAGGCGCTGGCCGAAGAAGTGCCGCTGCGTGCGGTACTGCGTGACCATCGCGGCGCCATCGCCATCTCGATGCTGCTGACCTGGCTGCTGTCGGCCGGGATCATCGTGGTGATTCTGATGACCCCGACGGTGCTGCAAACCATTTATCACTTCTCGGCCACGACCGCGCTGCAAGCCAATAGCGTGGCCATCGTGTGCCTGAGCCTGGGTTGTGTGATCTCCGGCGCGTTGGCGGATCGCTTCGGCGCTGGCCGGGTGTTCGTGTTTGGCAGCGCAGCGCTGCTGGCGACGTCCTGGACTTTCTACCACAGCCTGTTCAATCACCCCGACTGGCTATTCCCGCTGTACGCGCTGACCGGCCTGTTCGTCGGCACCATCGGCGCGGTGCCATTCGTGATGGTCAAGGCGTTCCCGGCCGTGGTGCGCTTCAGCGGCCTGTCGTTCTCCTACAACCTGGCCTACGCGATCTTTGGCGGCCTGACCCCGATGGTCGTCACCCTGCTGCTCAAGGAGAGCCCGATGGGGCCTGCCTACTATGTGGCAATCATCTGCAGCATTGGCATCCTGGTGGGCGGTTACCTCTGGAAGAACAACCGTTGATTCATTGAATCAAAAGATCGCAGCCCCCCTCACACCCCTTTGCGGGTGTACCCCAAAGGCCGGTATTCCCAGGGAATGCTGGCCTTTCATCTAATTGTCATATTCAGGTCATAGAGTGTTCACACGGCCTGCCGATACTTGGCCCCGACTTAACACACCCTATTTGCTAGGAGTAAGGCATGAAACTGAAGCGTTTGATGGCGGCAATGACGTTTGTCGCTGCTGGCGTTGCAACTGCCAACGCGGTAGCCGCTGGTGTAGACCCAGCCATCCCGGCTTATACCAAAGCCACTGGTGTTTCGGGCAACCTGTCCAGCGTCGGTTCCGATACCCTGGCTAACCTCATGACCCTGTGGGCTGAGAACTACAAAAAAGAATACCCGAACGTAAACATCCAGATTCAGGCCGCTGGCTCCGCCACCGCGCCACCTGCGTTGACTGAAGGCACCTCCAACCTGGGCCCGATGAGCCGCAAGATGAAGGACACCGAACTGGCAGCCTTCGAGCAGAAGTACGGCTACAAGCCAACCGCTATCCCGGTTGCCGTGGATGCCTTGGCCGTGTTCGTGCACAAAGACAACCCGATCCAGCACCTGACCATGGAACAAGTCGACGCAATCTTCTCCTCGACTCGTCTGTGCGGCGCTAAAGCAGAAGTCAAAACCTGGGGCGACCTGGGCGTGACCGGCGACCTGGCCAACAAGCCGGTTCAACTGTTCGGCCGTAACTCGGTATCCGGCACGTACGGCTACTTCAAAGAAGAAGCCCTGTGCAAAGGCGACTACAAGCCAAACGTCAACGAACAACCAGGCTCGGCTTCGGTCGTGCAATCGATCAGCTCTTCGCTGAACGGTATCGGTTACTCGGGCATCGGCTACAAAACCGCTAGCGTGAAGACTGTGGCTCTGGCCAAGAAAGGCAGCACTGACTACATCGCAGACAGCGAAGAAAACGCCCTGAACGGCAAATACCCGCTGTCGCGTTTCCTCTACGTTTACGTCAACAAAGCCCCGAACAAGCCTCTGGCCCCGCTGGAAGCCGAGTTCGTGAAGCTGGTTCTGTCCAAACAGGGTCAGGAAGTTGTCGTGAAAGACGGCTACATCCCACTGCCAGCCAAAGTTGCCGCCAAGGCACTGGCTGACCTGGGTCTGCAAGAGGGCGGCGCTGAAGTCGCAAAAAAGTAAAACCCTGATTCGGGGCTAGCCCCGGATCTGTAGGAGTGAGGCTGGTGTGGCGAGGGGGCTTGCCCCCGCTCGACTGCGAAGCAGTCGTAAATCGGTCGATGCTTAGAATGCGGTGACTGATTTTAGGGGGAGCTTCGCTCCCCAACGGGGGCAAGCCCCCTCGCCACAGATTGCTCCTACCTCCCAATTTTCCAGTCCGCTGCCAGTTCACACGGGCGGCGGATTTGTTGCGTCACTGCATTGTCATCTTTCTGTCATACAGGATCGCTAGGGTGTGCGCATGAATGATCTGGCCAATTCCACCATGACTACCAATCCCCCCAAGCGAATTGACTTCAATACGCCTGAGCTCCAACGCAAGCGCCGCATCCGCGCGCTCAAAGACCGCCTGACCCGCTGGTACGTCCTCGTCGGCGGCCTCGCCGTACTCGGCGCGATCACGCTGATCTTCTTCTTTCTTGGCTACGTCGTTGCGCCACTGTTTCAGGGCGCCAACCTGACCGCTAAAGACGCGATCACCCCGGCCTGGATGCAAGACGCCGGCAAACCGCTGATGATCTCCCTCGAAGAACAGAACCAGGTCGCCATGCGGGTTTCCGACAAGGGCCAGGCGCTGTTTTTCGACGTCGACAGTGGCGCCGAGCTAAGCCGCATTGACCTGCCGATCCCGGCCGGCACCAGCGTAACCGCCATTGGTAAAGACCAGCCCGGCCATCCGCTGGTCGTCGTGGGCTTGTCCAACGGTCAGGCACTGGTGTTCCGTCACACCTATAAAGTCACTTACCCGGAAGGCAAGAAAACCATCTCGCCGGCCATCGAATTCCCGTACGACGAAACGCCGATTGCATTGAACGAGCAGGGCGGTGCCCTGGAGCACATCAGCCTCAATGCGACCGACTCGACCCTGCTGCTCGCTGGCTCTACCGGTTCGCAATTGCATGTGCTGTCGCTGAGTAGCGAAGAAAACATGATGACCGGTGAGGTCACCAACGAGCAGAAGCGCATTGAACTGCCGCAAATGACCGAACCGGTGAAGAACATCTTCGTCGACCCGCGTCAGCAGTGGCTGTACGTGGTCAACGGTCGCGCCCAGGCCGATGTCTTCAGCCTGAGCGACAAGAGCCTCAACGGTCGCTACAAACTGCTGGATGACGGCGAAGCGCAAGTGACCGCCAGTACTCAACTGGTGGGCGGCATCTCGCTGATCATCGGCGACTCCAAGGGTGGTCTGGCCCAGTGGTTCATGGCTCGCGATACCGATGGCGAGCAACGGCTGAAACAGATCCGCACCTTCCAGATGGGCACCACGCCGATCGTTGAAATCACCGCCGAAGAGCGTCGCAAAGGCTTCGTCGCCCTCGACACTGCCGGCAAGCTCGGGGTGTTCCACAGCACCGCTCACCGCACCTTGCTGGTGGATCAGGTGGTGGATGGCGCAGGCCTCTTCGGTCTGTCGCCGCGTGCCAACCGGATCATTGTGGAGCAGGGCGGCAAGCTGCAACCGCTGCTGCTCGACAACCCGCACCCGGAAGTTTCGTGGAGCGCGCTGTGGAGCAAGGTCTGGTACGAAAACTACGACGAGCCTAAATACGTCTGGCAATCGACCGCGGCCAACACCGACTTCGAACCCAAGATGAGCCTTTCGCCACTGACCTTCGGTACGCTGAAAGCCGCGTTCTACGCGATGCTGCTGGCTGCACCGCTGGCGGTCGCTGCGGCGATCTACACCGCCTACTTCATGGCGCCGGGCATGCGCCGCAAGGTCAAACCGGTCATCGAATTGATGGAGGCGATGCCGACGGTGATCCTCGGCTTCTTCGCCGGCCTGTTCCTCGCACCGTATGTGGAAGGGCACTTGCCGGGCATCTTCAGCCTGTTGATGCTCTTGCCGATCGGCATTCTGGTAGCCGGCTTCATCTTCAGTCGCCTGCCCGAGTCGATTCGTCTGAAAGTGCCGGACGGCTGGGAAAGCGCGATCCTGATCCCGGTGATTCTGTTTGTGGGCTGGTTGTCGCTGTTCATGAGCCCGTACATGGAAGCGTGGTTCTTCGGCGGCGACATGCGCATGTGGATCTCCCACGACCTGGGCATCACCTATGACCAGCGCAACGCTCTGGTCGTCGGGTTGGCCATGGGCTTTGCGGTGATCCCGAACATCTACTCGATCGCCGAAGACGCCGTGTTCAGCGTGCCGCGCGGCCTGACGCTGGGCTCCCTGGCTCTCGGCGCCACGCCATGGCAGACCATGACTCGCGTGGTGATCCTGACCGCCAGCCCGGGCATTTTCTCGGCACTGATGATCGGCATGGGCCGTGCGGTCGGGGAAACCATGATCGTGTTGATGGCCACCGGTAACACCCCGGTCATGGAAATGAACCTGTTCGAAGGTCTGCGCACCCTGGCCGCCAACGTCGCGGTAGAGATGCCCGAATCGGAAGTCGGCGGCAGTCACTACCGCGTGTTGTTCCTCTCGGCGCTGGTGCTGCTGTTGTTCACCTTCATCATGAACACCCTCGCGGAGCTGATCCGTCAGCGTCTGCGCAAGAAATACTCGTCGCTTTAAGAAAGGTAGAAGTCTGTGAAACAGAACTCCCTGAAAGGATGGTTCAAGAGCGGCGCCCCCGGCGTCTGGATCAGCGGTGGCGCGGTGTCCATCGCGGTCATCATGACCATTGGTTTGCTGGCGGTGATTGCCGTGCGCGGTCTGGGCCACTTCTGGCCGGCAGACCTGATGCACGCCAGTTACAACGTGCCGGGCCAGGCCAACCATGTCGTCATCGGCGAAGTGGTGCAGAAGGAAGAAGTGCCGCGTGAGCGTCTGAAAACCGCAGGTTTGCCTGTGCCGGGCCAAGGTCCGGAATTCATGACCCGCGAGCTGATCAAGGTCGGCAACCGTGACATCAACGGCAATGACTTCACCTGGATCGTCGGCGAGTGGCTGACCGACCAGAGCACACCGCGTGAATTGATGACCATCGAGCGCCGTGAGTGGGGCAACTTCTACGGCTACCTGCTCAACGTCAAACAGGACGGCAAGGTCATCGCTGAAGGCGAAGCGGCCTGGCCGGAGCTGCAAGCGCGGGTGGACCGCGTCAACAAGCTCGCGGCACAACTCAAAAGCCTCGAAAAAACCGACATCGGCGCGATCAACGCAGGCCTTGAGCGGATTCGCCTGCACGGCCGCAAGCTGGAGCTTGAAGGCAAGCTCGATCCGACCGCGCAAGCCGACATGGACACTGAGCGCGCTGAGCTGAACGCTCGTTATAAAGACGTCGAGGCACGCCTGAGCGACCTGCACGCGCAGTTCAACCGCGACAGCCTGACCGCTCGCGATGCCAACGGCAAAGAAGTTGAAATCGGCATCGGCAAAGTGGTTCATGCCTACCAGCCGAACGCCATGAGCTACCTGACCAAGCTGGGTTTCTACTTCAACAAGGTCTGGGAATTCCTCAGCGACGACCCGCGTGAAGCCAACACCGAAGGCGGGATCTTCCCGGCGATCTTCGGCACCGTGATGATGACCCTGATCATGGCGATGATCGTTACTCCATTCGGCGTACTGGCAGCGGTCTACCTGCGTGAATATGCACGCCAGGGGCCGATGACCCGCTTGATCCGCATCGCGGTGAACAACCTAGCGGGCGTTCCGGCGATCGTTTACGGCGTGTTCGGTCTAGGCTTCTTCGTTTACGTACTCGGCGGCTCGGTTGACCGTTTGTTCTTCCCTGAAGCCTTGCCGGCGCCGACGTTCGGTACGCCGGGCCTGCTCTGGGCCTCGCTGACCCTGGCGCTGCTGGCGGTGCCGGTGGTGATCGTGGCCACCGAAGAAGGCCTGGCGCGGATTCCTCGCACCGTGCGTGAAGGCTCGTTGGCCCTCGGCGCGACCAAGGCTGAAACCTTGTGGAAGATCGTGCTGCCGATGGCCAGCCCGGCGATGATGACCGGGATGATCCTCGCCGTGGCCCGCGCCGCCGGTGAAGTGGCGCCGCTGATGCTCGTGGGTGTGGTGAAACTGGCGCCGTCGCTGCCGGTGGACGGCAACTACCCGTACTTGCACCTCGACCAGAAAATCATGCACCTGGGCTTCCACATTTATGACGTCGGCTTCCAGAGCCCGAACGTCGAAGCCGCACGACCGCTGGTGTACGCCACAGCGCTGCTGCTGGTGCTGGTGATCGCCACGCTCAACCTGTCGGCAGTGTGGATCCGTAACCACCTGCGCGAGAAATACAAAGCTTTGGATAGCTAATCACCACCGACCCTGTAGGAGCAAAGCTTGCTCGCGATGGCATCACCGCGTTGAACCGGTTAACACTCACCGGCCCCATCGCAGGCAAGCCTTGCTCCTACAAAGAATTGCGTAATCGCAGGCCAGGCCTGCGGTCAACCGAACCGAATTTGTTAGCACAGGGAGTTTCCCATGCAGCACGAAACACATACCCACGGCATCAACATGTCGGCCCTGGGTCGCGACAAACAGAGCCTGAACCTGGCACAGGAAACCGTGGCCATCGAAGTGCCGAGCCTGAGCCTGTTCTACGGCGACAAACAAGCGCTGTTCGACGTCAGCATGAACATTCCCAAGCAGCGCGTGACCGCATTCATCGGCCCGTCCGGTTGCGGCAAGTCAACGCTGTTGCGCACCTTCAACCGGATGAACGATCTGGTCGATGGCTGCCGTGTCGAAGGTGAGATCAACCTCTACGGCAACAACATCTACCGCAAGGGCGAAGACGTGGCCGAACTGCGTCGTCGCGTCGGCATGGTGTTCCAGAAGCCGAACCCGTTCCCGAAAACCATCTATGAAAACGTGGTCTACGGCCTGCGTATTCAGGGCATCAACAAAAAACGCGTGCTCGATGAAGCCGTCGAGTGGGCGTTGAAAGGCGCGGCACTCTGGGATGAAGTGAAAGACCGTCTGCACGAGTCGGCCCTGGGCTTGTCCGGTGGTCAGCAGCAACGTCTGGTGATCGCTCGTACCATCGCGGTCGAGCCGGAAGTGCTGCTGCTCGACGAACCGTGTTCGGCACTCGACCCGATCTCGACTCTGAAAGTCGAAGAGCTGATCTACGAACTGAAATCCAAGTTCACCATTGTCATCGTGACCCACAACATGCAACAGGCCGCGCGGGTTTCCGACTACACGGCGTTCATGTACATGGGCAAACTGGTGGAATTCGGCGACACCGATACCCTGTTCACCAATCCGGCGAAGAAGCAGACCGAAGACTACATCACCGGTCGTTATGGCTAGGATGCCGATAGCGTTGCTCGCTTAACCATCGCTGCGGTAGACCGCACCTTACCGGACGCTCCAAGGACGCCAACATGATTAGTAAAGAAGGCCTTACCCACCACATCTCCCAGCAGTTCAACGCTGAGCTCGAGGAAGTGCGCAGCCACCTCCTGGCCATGGGCGGGCTGGTCGAGAAGCAGGTCAATGACGCGGTCACTGCACTGATCGAAGCGGACTCGGGCCTGGCCCAGCAAGTGCGTGAGATCGACGACCAGATCAATCAGATGGAACGCAATATCGATGAAGAATGCCTGCGCATTCTGGCCCGTCGTCAGCCGGCTGCATCGGACTTGCGGTTGATCATCAGCATCTCCAAGTCGGTGATCGACCTGGAACGCATCGGCGATGAAGCGACCAAAATCGCCCGCCGTGCCATCCAGCTGTGCGAAGAAGGCGAGGCCCCGCGCGGTTATGTCGAAGTTCGGCACATCGGCGACCAGGTGCGCAACATGGTTCGCGACGCACTGGATGCCTTCGCTCGCTTCGACGCCGAGCTGGCGCTGTCGGTGGCCCAGTACGACAAGGTCATCGACCGTGAATACAAGACCGCGCTGCGCGAGCTGGCGACCTACATGATGGAAGATCCGCGTTCGATCACGCGGGTCTTGAGCATCATTTGGGTGCTGCGTTCGCTGGAGCGGATTGGCGACCACGCGCGCAATATTTCCGAGTTGGTGATTTACCTGGTGCGCGGTACCGATGTCCGTCACCTGGGCCTCAAGCGCATGAAGGAAGAAGTTGAAGGCACAAGTGCCGAAAGCGCTAATGTTCCGGGCAAAGCTGACGATAAGTAAGATTGCCCAAGTAAAGCGCCCGGCCTTGTGGTCGGGCGTTTTTGTTTGTGTGGCTTTCGAATTGAAACGCCGAATGAAAAAGCAGCACCCGCGAACGAAAAGTCCCGGCGTGACTGAAGAGTTTTGGCAAAGTGCCATCAGCCAGCGTTATGCTTGCCGGGATTTTTATAGGGGTGTTGGATGAGCAAGATCAGTGTGTTGGTCGTGGACGATGCGTCGTTTATTCGCGACCTGGTAAAGAAGTGCCTGCGCAACTACTTCCCGGGTATCCGGACCGAAGATGCCGTCAACGGCAAAAAGGCCCAGGCCATGCTGGCCAAGGAAGCATTCGACCTGGTCCTGTGCGACTGGGAAATGCCGGAAATGTCTGGCCTCGAACTCCTCACCTGGTGCCGTGAGCAGGACAATCTCAAGAGCATGCCGTTTGTCATGGTTACCAGCCGTGGCGACAAGGAAAACGTGGTTCAGGCGATTCAGGCCGGCGTTTCTGGCTATGTCAGCAAACCGTTCACCAACGAGCAGCTGTTGACCAAGGTCAAGCAGGCGTTGAACAAGGTCGGCAAACTCGACACCTTGATGAACAGCGCACCCACCAAGATGAATTCGGCGTTCGGCAACGACTCCCTCAGCGCGCTCACGGGCGGCAAGGCTGCTGTCGTCGCCCCTGCAGCGACTGCGGTCAATCCGTTCGCCAAGCCCGCCGCCGCCACACCGGCTGCCGCTGCCGCGCCTTCTCGCGGTCTGCTCAACAGCCCGCCGGTCAAGGCACCAGCGGCGTCCGCGGCCCCGGCCGGTGGTCGTGGCCAAGGTCAACTGCGCCTGCCCAGTGGTACTCAGCCCTGCGTCATCAAAGCGTTGAGCATCAAGGAAGCCTTGTTGGTGGTTAAGCGCACCGACACCCTGCCGCAAGTGCTCGACAGCGCCGTGCTCGACCTGGAGCAGGGCGACAACGCCGAAGTCGCCCGCCTGAACGGCTACCTGCACGCCATCGTCGCTCACGAGCCGAAACCCGATAGCGACTGGCTGCAACTGACCTTCCGCTTCGTCGACCAGGACGCGCAAAAGCTCGACTACATCTCCCGCCTGATCGCCCGCGGCACGGCGCAGAAGCATTTCGTACCGGGCGCGTAAGTACCTCACCTCTCTGATCGTTCCCATACAGAGCGTGGGAACGATCATCACAGCCCCACTTCCTCGGACATTTCCTTCAAGTTGTAGCGGTGTTCGGTAACTAGTCCGGCCAGTGGTTCGCGGCTAGTCTCACCTTGTCACCAAAAAACGGTGACACGGACGTGCAAGTCCGGCGGGGTACACAATGGGTTATGGCAATTCATCGAGCGTTTTTCTATGCTCGCGAATCGTTATGGCTGCTGTGTATGGGAGACCTTCGGGTCTGCCGGGTAACTCCGCCGGTCTTGCACACCTATGCACAGCTGCCACCTCTTTCGAAGTGCAAGCGAAACAGGGTCAGCTCCATATTGCGGAGTTTCACCTATGTTTAAGCCAACACCAAATCCACCAGAAGACCCAGCAACTTCCCCCTACGAATCCATCGATTCGAAAAAGCTCCACGAAGCCGCCGAACGCGCCCTCGACCACCATCTGGGCACGCCCCCACCCAAAATCCACCTGGCCGATGCCCGCAAAGGCCAACTCTTCATCGTCGCCCCCGGTGTCGACACCGACAGCCTCCTGGCCAACGCCTCTGAAGACATCGCCTCCATCAAAGCCATCGCCGGCGACCTCGCCTTCGAAATCGAAGGCTCCCGCCGCAACGTCGCCCTCGCCATCTACCGCATGGCCGAAGGCGCCCAACTGCTGATCGACCGCGCCATGGACAACCTCGACCCACCGAACCCAACGGAGTACCGGGTCAAGATGTAGCTGATCGTTAGTTGATCGTTCCCACGCTCTGCGTGGGAATGCCGCCCCAGACGCTCCGCGTCCGCTTTGGTGCGTGACGCAGAGCGTCACAGGATGCATTCCCACGCGGGAGCGTGGGAACGATCATCAAAGGTTTGGGAGCGATCATTTGAAACATCTGCCGACTACGCAGGTCGATTCTGGCTGCTAGGCTGTTTTCAGGCCTTCCTCGACAGAACCTTGCCTATGTTCGCGCGATTGCTGTTTTTCTGTGGTCTGTTCATGGCCTCCACCTCGGCTGTGGCCATCACTATTTATAAATCCACCAGCGTGACGGGTGTGGTCTCCTACAGTGACCGCCCATCCCATGGTGCGCGGATCTTTGTGTTCCGCGACCGCATGGAGGAGCACCTTGAGCGCCAGGTACTTCTCGATATCAAGAAGCAGAGGGACACGCACAGTGTGTTTGTGCGCAACGATTTGTATGCGCCGGTAGAGGTCGAGCTGAGCTTCACCGGGCTGAAGAATGTCAACGGTGCGCCGGCACAGCCGATCCGCCGGGTGTTGCCGGCGCGCAGCACCGTGCGTCTGGCGTTGCTCACGGCGATTACGCCGGGCAAGCCGCTGGCCTATACCCCGACGTTCAACTATTCGCTGGGCAACCCCACAGATACCACGCTGGCCTATCGGTATCCGCTGCCGTGGCGTGGCGGCCCGTTTCACCTGACTCAGGGACCTAATGGCCGATACAGCCATTTTGGGGTCAAGAACCGTTATGCCATGGACATCGCGATGCCTGAAGGCACGCCGATCATCGCGGCGCGTGGCGGGGTGGTGGTGAAGACCGAAAACCACCAGAGCGGACGCGGCACCGAGCCGTCGGGCAATTTCGTGCGAGTGCTGCACGATGACGGGACCATGGGCGTGTACCTGCACCTTAAGCGCGGTTCGGTGTGTGTGCGCGAAGGTCAGCGGGTGGCAGTCGGCAGTGCGCTGGGGTTGTCGGGCAATACCGGCAACAGCAGCGGGCCGCACCTGCACTTCGTGGTGCAGCGCAATAGCGGGTTGGGGCTGGTGTCGATTCCGTACCAGTTCAATCAACCGGTGGGCAGCTTGCCGAACTTTGCGCTCGGCAAGCAATAATCCAGGTCACTGCGATCAATTGTGGCGAGGGAGCTTGCTCCCGCTGGACGGCGAAGCCGTCCCCAAACAGATCAGCTCGGTCTGTCAGGACGAGTGCGATTGCAGGGTTTGGGGCCGCTACGCGACCCAGCGGGAGCAAGCTCCCTCGCCACAACAGCGGGCTCGCGCAGGGTTCAATCGAGCATCAGCACCTTGGCCAAAATGATCTTCGGGCCTTTCATCTTTTTGATGATGATCCGCAAACCTTCGACTTCCAGCACTTCTTCCTCTTCCGGCACCCGTTTCAGGGTTTCGTAGACCAGCCCGGCGAGAGTTTCCGCTTCGACGTGGTCCAGATCGATGCCCAGCAGGCGTTCGACCTTGAACAGCGGTGTGTCACCGCGCACCAGCAATTTGCCTGGCTGGTAGGCGAGGATCCCGCGTTCGGCCTTGCGGTGTTCGTCCTGGATGTCGCCGACCAGCACTTCCAGCACGTCTTCCATGGTCAGGTAGCCGATGACGTTGCCGTCGGCTTCTTCAACCAGGGCAAAGTGCGAACCGCCCTTGCGGAACTGCTCCAGCAACTGCGACAACGGCATGTGCCGCGATACGCGTTCCAGCGGGCGGGTCAGCTCGGCCAGGTTGAACGACTCGGGAATGTGGTCCAGCGCCGCCAGTTCCAGCAGCAGGTCCTTGATGTGCAGCAGGCCGACGAACTCCTGGCGTTCGCTGTCGTACACCGGGTAGCGGCTGAATTTGTGACGACGGAACAGCGCAAGGATTTCCTTGAGCGGCGCGTTGAACTCCAGCGTCACCAGGTCTTCCCGGGAGTTGGCCCAGTCGACCACTTCCAGCTCGCCCATTTCCACGGCCGAGGCAAGTACGCGCATGCCTTGGTCGCTCGGGTCCTGGCCGCGGCTGGAGTGCAGGATCAGTTTCAGTTCTTCGCGGCTGTAATGGTGCTCGTGATGAGGGCCGGGTTCACCTTGGCCAGCAATCCGCAGGATCGTGTTGGCGCTGGCATTAAGCAGGTAAATGGCCGGGTACATCGCCCAGTAGAACAGGTACAGCGGCACCGCCGTCCACAGCGACAGCAGCTCGGGTTTGCGGATGGCCCAGGATTTTGGGGCCAGTTCGCCGACCACGATGTGCAGGTACGAAATGATAAAGAAGGCGGTGAAGAACGACACGCCCTTGACCACTTCCGGCGAGTTGACGCCGACTGCGCTCAGCAACGGTTCGAGAATGTGCGCGAACGCCGGTTCACCGACCCAGCCAAGGCCCAGGGAGGCGAGGGTGATACCCAGTTGACACGCCGACAGGTAAGCGTCGAGCTGACTGTGTACGGTGCGCAGGATCTGCCCGCGCCAGCCGTTTTTATGGGCAATGGCCTCGACCTTGGTCGAGCGAAGTTTGACCATGGCAAATTCCGCCGCAACGAAGAAGCCGTTGAGCAAAACCAGGATCAGTGCAAAAAGAATCATGCCGAAATCGGCGAAGAGTGAAGCGAGGGTCACGCCAGGGGAAGGGTCCATGATGGAGTTTTGCGGGTTCCGTATATTCGAAAAGAAAGGGGATTGCCGAGCCTGAAAGGCAGGCCCAAGTCAGCCAATGTAGCGGCTGACAGGGCGATTGCCTAGTGTTCAGTCAACGTTCGCGCTAGTCGGTCAGCGAGTTGACCCGCGATTTTGTCACCTGTGCCGGCGCGAAATGGCAGGTGAACGTGCTGCCATGGCCGAGCACGCTGCTGATCTCCATTCGCGCACGATGACGTAACAAAACGTGTTTGACGATGGCCAGGCCCAGCCCGGTGCCGCCGGTATTGGAGTTGCGGCTGGAGTCGACGCGGTAGAAGCGCTCGGTCAGGCGCGGCAGGTGTTTGTTGTCGATGCCGATTCCCGAGTCCTGCACGCTGAGGTGCGCGCCTTGTTCATCACCCCACCAGCGGATGCGGATATTGCCGCCGTCCAGAGTGTATTTGACGGCGTTGAACACCAGGTTCGAGAACGCGCTGCGTAACTCGGCTTCACTGCCCTTGAGCATAATCGACGGATCGGCTTCCAGGGTGATGTGCTGGTTGCGCTGCCCGGACAGCGCCTGGGCATCACTCTTGATCGATTGCAGCAGGTTGTCGATCGGCACCGGCTGGTTGTCCGACGGGTAATCGGTGGCTTCGAGCTTGGCCAAGAGCAGCAAGTCATTGAGCAGCGTCTGCATGCGTCCGCCCTGTTGCTGCATTTGCTGCAACGCACGGCTCCAGCGCGGATTCACCTCTTCGACGTTATCGAGCAGGGTTTCCAGGTAGCCGCAGATCACCGTCAACGGCGTGCGCAGTTCGTGGGAGACATTGGCGATGAAGTCTTTGCGCATTTGCTCAAGCTGATGAATGCGGGTGACGTCGCGCACCAGCATCAAGTGTTCGTTGTTGCCGTAACGGGTGATGTACAGCTGAATCCGCATCCGGTCGTTGGTCGGCGAAGGGATTTCCAGCGGCTCGGCATAGTTGTCCTGCTCGAAATATTCCTTGAAGCGCGGATGACGCACCAGATTGGTCACCGGCTGACCGCTGTCTTGCGGGGTCTTGAGGCCCAGCAGGGTTTCGGCGGCGCGGTTCCACCATTCCAGGTTGCCGTCGCTGTCGAGCATGACCACCGCGTCTTTCAACGCTGCGGTGGACTCCTGAACCCGGTCGATCACCGCTTGCAGGCGTCCGCGCACGCGCTGATCGCGCCGTTGCAGGTGGTAGATGCTGTCGAACACTTCGCCCCACAGGCCATAGCCATCGGGTGGTGGTTCGTCGGGCTTTTGCAGGCGCAGCCACTCGTGCAGGCGCAGCAATTGCTTGAGGGTCCAGGCCAGGTAAATGCCCAGGCCTGCGGCCAGGCTCCAGCCGTAATAGCCAGTAATCAGGCCGATCACCAGGCAGCCGGTGACCAGTAACAGCATGTGGCGGATCAGAGTGCCATGCCAGTTTTGGTTCACTTAAACTTGCGTCCTTGTCAGCGTGTCGAGCAGGTAAGGGCCGGCTCAGGCCTTGGTAGAAAACCGGTAGCCGGTGCCACGCACGGTTTGTACCAGATTCTCGTAGGCATCGCCGAGAGCTTTGCGCAAACGACGAATGTGCACGTCGACGGTGCGCTCTTCGACATACACATTGCCGCCCCAGACCTGATCGAGCAATTGCCCGCGGGTGTAGGCGCGTTCCTGATGGGTCATGAAAAACTGCAACAAGCGGTATTCGGTCGGGCCCATCTCGGCGGGCTTGCCGTCGATGGTCACGCGGTGGCTGATCGGGTCCAGCAGCAGGCCGCCGACTTCGATCGGTGCTTCGCCATCGGTAGGGCCGGCACGACGCAGCACGGCTTTCAGGCGCGCAACCAACTCGCGCGGTGAAAACGGCTTGGTAATGTAGTCATCGGCGCCGACTTCCAGGCCCTGGATCTTGTTGTCCTCTTCGCCCTTGGCGGTCAGCATGATGATCGGGATGTCCCCGGTCAGCTCATCACGCTTGAGACGGCGGGCCAACTCGATGCCTGACGTGCCGGGAAGCATCCAGTCGAGCAGGATCAGGTCCGGTTTACGGTCGACAATGATGGCGTGGGCCTGTTGGGAGTTTTCGGCCTCCAGGCAGTCATAGCCGGCCATTTCCAACGCAACGGCGATCATTTCGCGAATGGGCGCTTCGTCGTCGACGATCAGAATGCTCCTGCCAACCATGCCTTAATCCTCTTGTCATTTAACTGTCTTGCGCCGCATTAGATAACGGAATTATTGCAGTCGTGTGACAGTATTTTAGCCGTGCGGCGATCAGCGCAATCCTGAACTACGCTCTAAGTTCGAATCCTGACAACCACAAAGGAAGGTTTCCATGACTCACTACGCTCAATCGTTCAAAGCCCTGGTGTTGGCCGCTGCCCTGGCATTACCGACACTCGCGCTCGCTGCCGAGCCGGCAATGATGAAGAACGGCATGATGGTCGATCAAAAGGGCATGACCTTGTATACGTTCGACAAGGACACAGGCGGCAAGTCGATGTGTAACGGTGATTGCGCCAAGACCTGGCCACCGATGATGGCCCCGGCAGGCGCCAAGGCTGAAGGTGAATGGACGGTCATCAAGCGTGATGACGGCATGATGCAGTGGGCTTACGACGGCAAGCCGATGTACACCTACAAAATGGACATGAAGCCCGGCGACAAAAACGGTGATGGTTTCAAAAATATGTGGCACATGGCAAAGCACTGACCCATACACAATGATCTGAACCTCTGGCAGACCCGCCCCTTTGAGGGCGGGTTTGCCTTTACGCGATCCGTAGCAGCAGGCTTGGCCAGCTGCTACAGGGACGTGGGTATCAGCGAGTTGCGTAGTCCAGCACGATCCCGACGAAAATCGCCAACCCGGCCCAATGGTTATGCAGGAAGGCCCGGAAACACTTCAGTCGGTCCCTGTCGCGGGTGTACCAGAACTCCCAGGCAAAGCACGCGGCCGCAGCCAGCAGCCCGAGATGGAACCAGCCGCCCAGCTCGAATTTCGATCCGGCCAGCAGCAAGCACCCCAAGGCCAGGCCTTGCAGGGTGAGAATGATCACCCGATCGGCATCGCCAAACAGAATCGCCGTGGATTTCACACCAATCCTCAAATCGTCGTCGCGATCGGTCATGGCGTAATAGGTGTCGTAGCCTACGGTCCACAGCAGGTTGGCAATCCACAGCAACCAGGCGATGGCCGGCAGTTCACCGGTTTCGGCGGTGAACGCCATCGGCATGCCCCAGGAGAACGCCGCGCCCAGTACCACTTGCGGGTAATAGGTGTAGCGCTTCATGAACGGGTAAGTGGCGGCCAGCGCCAGACCGCCAAACGACAGCCAGACCGTGGCTGCGTTGGTACAGAGCACCAGCAGGAAGCTCACGCCCATCAGCAATGCGAAGAACACCAGTGCTTCTTTGGAGCTGATCTTGCCGCTGACCAAGGGTCGCTGTTCGGTACGTTTCACGTGACCGTCGACTTTCCGGTCGGCCCAGTCATTGATCACGCAGCCACCTGCGCGGGTCAGCACCACGCCAAGGACGAAAATCACGATATTGGCCAATGACGGCGAGCCTTTGCCGGCAATCCACAGCGCCCACAACGTTGGCCACAACAGCAGGTAAATGCCGATGGGCTTGTCCATGCGGGTTAACTGAATGAAGTCCCAGGCGCGCGGATTCACGCGATTCAATGACTTGAGCAGACTTTGGTACATCAGCAGTTCTCCGTATTCGCGCCGGCAGCGCGCCACAGGGCTGGCAGGAATATTTCCGCAACCAGTACGCTCAGGTCCCCCCGGTCGAAACGCGAGCGCCGACCCCACAGTTGCGGCGCTTGAGATTCGCTGGGCAACCACTCGACAGGATAGTGACAAACCTCGATGGCGCGGCGCTGGAACGCCTGATCGCAAAACAACAGCTCGCCCAGGGAGCGGCTGCCCAACTCATCCATATTCAACCCGCCGTCCTGCAGCGAACTGCGTGCCGCCACACTGCGGGCAAACACCCAAGCTTCGCCATGACCGCGCAAATACACCTCGCGAACCCAGCCTTCACTGCCTTCGGGCAATTCCAGTGCGGCGCATTCGTCAGCGCGCAAAGGCTGCCAGCCTTCGAGCAGCGGCGTCACGCTGAAGCCGTCATCCGACAAACGGGTCAGGCGGCGGGTGAGCGAGCCCTCATCGAACAGCCAGTCGAGGGTTTGCGCGTCGGGTAGCGGGGTCAGCTGGCTTTGTGGCAGCCAGAACAGAGCAGGGGCGAGGGGTTTTGAGTGCGGCACAGTGAGTCAGTATTGGCAGCAAATGAGGCGGCGAGCTTACCATGTCGGTCGGTGATATTGACTGATCAGACCGGGTAGTGGCGGCGAACAGGCTTGCATCTGCTGCGCCCGATCAGTACAAAACGCCTTGAGCCGGACGGCAAACCCTTATCGGGTGATCGTTCGCGCCGGTAAAAGCCTGAGAACCTGAGGAAACAAGTAATGAAAAAGTGGCAATGCGTGGTCTGTGGGCTGATCTACAACGAAGCCGACGGCTGGCCGGATGACGGCATCGCGGCCGGAACCCCGTGGCAGGACGTACCGGAAGACTGGCTGTGTCCAGACTGTGGCGTCGGCAAAATGGATTTCGAAATGATCGAAATCGCTGCCTGATCACAGATTTTGATGAATTGAAGAGGAGTAAGGAATGAACGCACCTGTCGTGATCGTCGGCACTGGGCTGGCTGGCTACAACCTGGCCCGGGAGTTTCGCAAACTCGATGGCGAAACACCGCTGCTGCTGATTACCGCAGATGACGGACGCTCTTACTCCAAACCGATGCTCTCCACCGGTTTCGGCAAGAACAAGGACGCCGATGGCCTGAGCATGGCCGAGCCCGGCGCCATGGCCGAACAGCTGAAGGCTGAGGTGCGGACCCATACGCGCATCAGCGGCATCGACCCGGGCCACAAACGCCTGTGGATCGGCGAAGAAGCCGTGGCCTATCGCGACCTGATCCTCGCCTGGGGCGCGGAAACCGTGCGTGTGCCGGTGCAGGGCGATGCGCCCGAGGCGATCTTCCCGATCAACGACCTCGAAGACTACGCGCGCTTTCGGGCAGCGGCGGCCGGCAAGCGTCGGGTGTTGTTGCTCGGCGCTGGCCTGATCGGCTGTGAGTTCGCCAACGACCTGATCCTCGGTGGTTACGAGGTGCAACTGGTCGCGCCGTGCGAACAAGTCATGCCGACGCTGCTTCACCCGGCGGCCGCCGCAGCCGTGCAGGCCGGTCTGGAAAGCCTGGGCGCGCAGTTCCACCTCGGCCCGGTACTCAATAGCTTGCAACGCACCGATGACGGGCTCGAAGGGCATTTGTCCGATGGCCAGGTGATCCCCTGCGACGTCGTGGTTTCCGCCATTGGCCTGCGCCCGCGCATCGATCTGGCGGCCGCTGCCGGCTTGCAGATCAACCGCGGTGTGGTCGTTGACCGTCATCTGAAGACCTCACACGCCAATATTTATGCCTTGGGCGACTGCGCCGAGGTCGATGGGCTGAATTTGCTGTACGTGATGCCCCTGATGAGTTGTGCGCGTGCGCTGGCGCAAACCCTGGCCGGCAACCCGACAGCGGTCAGCTACGGTGCGATGCCGATTACCGTGAAAACACCGGTCTGCCCATTGGTGGTTTCCCCGCCACCACGGGGTTTTGAAGGTGCCTGGACCGTCGAAGGGCAGGGCGCCGACATCAAGGCGCTGTGCCGTGATGCCAGCGGAAAATTGTTGGGTTACGCGCTCACCGGGGCGGCAGTGATGGAGAAACTGGCTCTAAACAAGGAGCTTCCGGCGCTTTTGGCGTAAATACCGGTCGTTCTGTCGGAATCACCCCGCTTTTGCCTCTACAAAGGTCGCCCCGAGACTGGCGCCGCTCGTAACCGCATGCCATCCTCACTCCGTCTGCCGCAGAGTAGAGCCTGCGGCGCCTTGGGCGCTGTTCCGGAAGAACAGCACGGACATAACAACAAAAAACCGTCAAAGAGGCTTCACTCATGCGTAAACCAGATCTCGCCGCAGCAATCGCTGAAAAGGCTGACCTCACCAAAGAACAGGCTAACCGCGTACTCAACGCCGTCCTCGAAGAAATCACCGGCGCTCTGCACCGTAAAGACAGCGTCACCCTGGTGGGCTTCGGTACTTTCCTGCAACGCCACCGTGGCGCGCGCACCGGCAAGAACCCGCAAACTGGTGAGCCAGTGAAAATCAAGGCCAGCAACACCGTTGCGTTCAAGCCGGGCAAGTCGCTCAAAGACAGCGTCAACCCGTAAGAGCGGTACCGTCTCGAAGGGAGGTGGGGCGGTAAAAAAAATGGGCACGCCGACTGGGTCGGGTGCCCATTTTTGTTAGCCTTGGCGTCGGGCATGACTCACGAGGCACTGAACAACATTATTTAATCGGCTTGTTTTAATTATCCAAAGCAGTGTAGATCGCAATAAGCTGATCTTTATATTTTTTACTGTTAGGAATGCGTATGCCTTTCAAGTAAACATCCAGGCCGCTCGGATTATATTCTAGGAAGTACAATTCAAGTAAATAGATAATCAGGAAATTTTTATAGAAGGGCAGGACCTTGATTATCTTGTCCTCACCCTGATTTCCTTCCTGCTCGTGCGCGGTTTGTTTGAGCTTCGATAGTTTTGCCTCCATAAAGGCTGCAAGGCTTACTTTTCCTTGGTCAATAACGCGCTCTAGCGCTTCAATTTCTACATTGGCAACATTAATTTTATTGGCGTCGTATTGGAAAAGATTGTCCGAAGGTTGACCTTCGTTAATGTCGAGATTCAAGTGTTCTTTAATATCAAGCAGTGTTGTTTGATAGCGGTTGCTCTCTACGAATGACTTAACGTCTTCAAGGTTTACCATTTGTCGATTCCCGTGATTATTTTGGATAGATCATATCCGGTATGCCTGAAGGGATCTGCTGCTTCATGTTCCCACGGTGTTAGCGCATCAAGATTTTTCGAATCATGGACGCCGGTACCGCCTGTACGTTGCGGTATGTCACGATGGTGTAGCTCCATTGAAACAACTCGCTCCTCAACCGCGCCTGTTTTGCGGTTAATAAATTCCACTTTCATCTGAGGAGCCGAACCGCCCTTCATACGTGCCAGGTTATTTTTTGAGTAGCGCGACGGATTGGTTGTTGCTTCTTCCTTCCAGAATTTTTTCCGTGCTGTACTCCAGCACGACCAGCCCCATGGATCTATCCAGCCAAAGGGGTTCGGAGAATATGTATACAGATTCAAGCCGCCGGTCAGCCCAATGGGGTCAGGCGTGGTGAAACGTCCAATATCAGGGTCGTAAAAACGAAAGGTGCTGTAATGCAGCCCCGTCTCCCGGTCCAGGTACTGCCCCTGAAACCGCAGGTTTTGCTCTTCAATGTAGTACGGCTCGCGCACCTCCTCCAGCGTGTTGCCCCACACCCGATAAGTCGCCTGCCAGACGTTGTGGCCGTCTGCTTCGGTGAGCTGTTCCGGCAGGCCGTTGAGGTCGTTGTGGTAGTAGCGGATTTTTTGCAGCGGGCCGGTGCCGTCGACGCGGGCCAAGGGTTCGTAGCCTTCGTCTTCGTAGAGGTAGAGGCTGGTCTGCTGATGGCGATGTTCCTGCAACAGGCGCAGGCCGTCCCAGGTGAAGCGGGTTTCTCCGAGTGGGTAGCCGTGGGTGTCGTGCTCGGTTTTTTCAATGAGTCGGCCCAGCGGGTCGTAGGTCATCCTGACCACGCTGTCGTTTTCGTTGCGCACTTCAATCAACCGGCTTTCGGCGTCGTAGGCGAAGCGTTGCAGGCCCCGTTTAGCGCTGCGCTTTTCGAGCAGTCGGCCGGCGCCGGGTGGTGGGCCGTCCAGCAGGTTGGCGGCGGCGTCGTAGGTGAAGGTTTCGCTCTGGCCGTGCAGGCTGTCCTGGCTAGTGATGATTCGGCCATTAGCATCATCGGATTCGTGGGGGCGTCATGTTTATGAACTTGACTCTCTTTTTATAAGTTTTCCGCTAGTGATTTCCAGAAAATCTTTAATGTTCCCATGGGCTACTTCTATATATTGGTTGACCGTAACTTTGTCAACAATGCCGCATAGGTAACTCCAGTGTCTGCCAGTTTCACTGTGAAAATAAATTACCCCCCACTCACAGGGCAAGATATGCTGTTTAGAGTCGATAGATATTATATTCCAGATTATTCCGCCGAGATTTGATATTTCTTTTCGGGTGGCTTCGTTAAAAGCAATTGTTCCGTCGTCGAGCCGTCCTTGTGAGGTGTTGCAATCAGGGCATCTATTAAGTTTGGGGTCGTAATTTGCATAGCAATTCTCGCATACTGTGTATTTCATGATGGCCTCAACTATTCTATTGGGATGCTGGATGTTATGACCCCAGGTCCTGTTCCACCTATGTGTGGGTCTGCATGGTCAGTGATTACGCGGATTTTTTGAGTTACTCCATTTTGTGTTGACGTGCCCTCAAATACTTTTCCATAGAACCCTTCTCTATTGGAAATTACTTGGTTTGATGGGGTGTTGGCAACGTCTTTGGTGGCCTTGGCAATATCTCTATTACTTCATCCTGCCGGAAACAAAGAACCCTTTTGTCTGCTTGGTTTCATCGCAGAATAAGGGAGTTGCTTAGGCGGTCTAACGTGTGGCGAGTGCCTTCTTAGTATGTGCCGGAGGGAACCAAATGAGAATTTATAGCCTTTTCCGCTACCGCAAGTGCTCAGGCCAGCAGGGTCAATCCAAGATGAGGGATTCGGTCCATATTGATAGAGATTCAGCCCCCCCGCCAACCCAATCGGATCCGGCGTCGTAAACCGCCCCACATCCGGATCATAAAACCTGAACGTATTGAAATGCAGCTCCGTCTCCCGGTCCAGGTACTGCCCCTGGAATCGCAGGTTCTGCTCTTCAATGTAGTACGGCTCGCGTACCTCTTCTAACGTGTTGCCCCACACCCGATAAGTCGCCTGCCAGACGTTGTGGCCGTCCGCCTCGGTGAGCTGTTCCGGCAGGCCGTTGAGGTCGTTGTGGTAGTAACGGATTTTTTGCAGCGGGCCGGAGCCGTCGACGCGGGCAAGGGGTTCGTAACCTTCGTCTTCGTAGAGGTAGAGGCTGGTCTGCTGATGGCGATCACGCTGCCGTTTGCGTTGCGCACTTCAAACCGATCAGGAGCGGCAGAGGGGGATTTGAAGTATCGCCCGCTGGTTTATTTCTTGCTGTTCATCACCGGATCGGCAAGGTTTTCATCGCCATCATTCATTCGCTGCAAAAGCTTTACTGCGCGGGAAAAACCTTGAGCGGCTGAACGTTCCAGCCACTGCCTGGCTCGTTCAAAGTCCTGCTCGACTATCCATCCATCAAAGTACATTTTCGCCAAGTCATATTGACCGTGGGCATCACCGGATTCGGCTCGGGGAAAGTGAAATTCCACCGTTTGGGATGTGGTATCAATCTCCCAATAATCGCGTTTGTTTACCTGGAATAGCCGAACAGTTTGATCGTTCACCCATTCAGCAGGCCCTAGCAACGACTCAAAAAGACCCCGCGCGACGTTGATTCGCGTGGCTGTGAAAAATGCTTCAGGCGTATTTTTTGAACCCTGCACCAGGACGCCGATGTTGATGTATTGATCCGTGCACCAAGCAGCCGTTGCAGTGAGCGTTTTGGACGGGTTTTTTAGTGAGCGTCCCGAGGTACCTGAGAACCGATAGTCACGTTTGATGATTTCAGCTTGGAGCTTATGTATCGGGTCGGTATCCCACCCTTTGAGCGCCGCCAGTGACAAAAGCGCTTCGTTAATGTCCTCGATTAACGACTGGCGAATGGCGCTGTCCGTAGCGTCCGCAGGTAGCTTATCGAGGTGTTTGAATGGATGAGAGTAGGTGCAAACTTCCAGAAGCGTTTTCTCCGCTTCGACTGGAGCTTGCTGAAGAATTATTTTGGAAATGCCGCCAGCAGGTAGCTTGCACTTAGTAGCAAGGAGATAAACGTAGAGTACGGCTGCCTCTCGAATGCTGTGAGTCTGGAGGCGCACCGTAGCGGAGTCGATTTCAAGTGTCGATAAATATTTGCTCATCAGAATATCTATCTCGTCGCGCTTGGCAGTGAGTTACCCACTGGACCTAATAACCTGGTGCCAATGCCTTTGGCCTTGGGTTCATTCGCTTTGGACAGAACGCCATCTTTAAGCCCCGTTTTTTGTAGTCAACGGTAGAGATATTCCTCCTAATCTACTACCAGTTTGAGGGCACTCCATCCTCATCATCAATAGCAATTTCGGTATGAGACCTGATCCACTCGAAAAAAGCAGACAGGTCATTCTCGATGCTGGAAGGGTGAGCGCTAATCTCCAAAAAAATACGTTCTTTTTCTAGGAAGAGACGGACGTCGTAGTTCCAATCTCCCGGACTTCTGGGCTCGGTGCCCATCAGTCGGAATTCTTTTTCCTGCAAGCTCTTGGAAAAAGTTCTAAGGCTGGTGATTTTTCGCACTATCTCTTTGAGATTGGTCGTGTACCAGATTGTATCCTTAAAAGACAATATAAACTCTGCCGACATTATGGTTACCTTCTAACTTCCGTGAGGTCTGCCCGAAACCGTTGGGTAATCTGGCGGGTTTTTCATTCCGATGTGCGCTTCCGAGGAATGAGTGCTGACGGCTGTTTTTCCGTCATTAGCTAATTCAGTGGTGCCTGGGTTTCCATGTCTACCTAATGATTTGTGACTGTGAGCATTGTTCGATCCTTTGAACGGTGTGGGGGTCGTATTCCCATAGGCATGAATCTGGACTTCTGAACCATCAGAGTGTACCCAACGCTGGTTCCGGGTATTTGCTGGATTCGTTCTGGTATAGCCGTTTTGCCGGAGGATTTTCTCCACCTGTTGCACGGATTTCCCTTTCAGCGACGGAAGTTTGGAGACATTAGGTTTATTCGCAAATTTGCCCTTGGCATCGATCCATCTCCCTTTTGAGTTCTGCCTGGTGGCTGGACCACAGGCTAGCCCCAACGGGTCTATCCAAGTAAAGGGGTTAGGTGCGTAAACATAGAGATTAAATCTCCCCGCCAACCCAATCGGATCCGGCGTCGTAAACCGCCCCACATCCGGATCATAGAACCGGAACGTATTGAAATGCAGCCCCGTCTCCCGGTCCAGATACTGCCCCTGGAATCGCAGGTTCTGCTCTTCAATGTAGTACGGCTCGCGCACCTCCTCTAGCGTGTTGCCCACACCCGATAAGTAGCCTGCCAGACGTTGTGGCCGTCCGCCTCGGTGAGCTGTTCCGGCAGGCCGTTGAGGTCGTTGTGGTAGTAACGGATTTTTTGCAGCGGGCCGGTGCCGTCGACGCGGGCAAGGGGTTCGTAACCTTCGTCTTCGTAGAGGTAGAGGCTGGTCTGCTGATAGCGATGTTCCTGCAACAGGCGCAGCCCGTCCCAGGTGAAGCGGGTTTCGCCGAGTGGGTAGCCGTGGGTGTCGTGCTCGGTTTTTTCAATGCGTCGGCCCAGCGGGTCGTAGGTCATCCTGACCACGCTGTCGTTTTTGTTGCGCACTTCAATCAACCGGCTCTCAGCGTCGTAACCGAAGCGTTGCAGGCCCCGTTTAGCGCTGCGTTTTTCGATCAGCCGGCCAAAGGCGTCATAGCGGTAACGCTTGTCCGGATCATAAAGCGGGAACGTGTTGTAGTGCAGCCCGGTCTCTCGGTAGAAAAGCTCATTCCCGTTCTTTATCCAAACATGCATGTTATGGTTTTCGCTAAAAAATAGAGCCGGAAGTTGTTTGGCTCTTCCGGCTCTTTTTCTAATCTATTCTAGAAAGTCATCGTTTTCCAAATAATAAGTAACTGCTTTCAGCAGTTCTTCTTTGCTGGAGTTCGGATGATGTTCTATTTTATTTTCAATGATCGCTTTGAGTATTGGAGACTCAAGGAATGTTCCGTATTTGTCATCAAACTCCATTTCTTCGTCGTCATTTTCTGCAAGGTAATATTTTTTATTTAGGATGTCGTTTTTTGACTCCAAATCAAAATCAGTATCCACATATAACCAGCCGACATTGGGTAGGTCATTACATTTTTGCAGAAGTTCGTCAAAGCCATTAATGGTTATCATAAGTGCTCCTTATTTTCAACATTTCGTACCGCCACCCCATTTATTTCGACCGCCTTTACCATCAGGGTGGTAGATTTTATGATGCGTTTTATGATCATTGAAGTCGGCTAGCTGTAATGAACCTGGTTTGTTTCCATGATGCCAAGTCATATTGGCTGGGGATGTTCCTCTAAACGTCCCATTCGGCCGTGGCTGCACATGCTCTACAGCACCAGGGTATTTAGTCTGCATTTGACGTTTAAAGTCCGGATCTGTTTGCATTCGTTTGTAAACAGATTCATTTGCGCGGCTAAAGTGCTCTGCGTCAGTCATTTTGTATTCGGACGCGTTCAGTGAGTGCTCATGGAACACATGATATTTCCCTAGGTCGCGAGATACTTCACCATTGTATGGTCTAAGCGGATCTATCCAGGTCAGTGGGTTTGGAGCATAACTGTAAAAATTCAGCCCTCCCGCCAACCCAATCGGATCCGGCGTAGTAAACCGCCCCACATCTGGATCATAGAACCTGAACGTATTGAAATGCAGTCCCGTCTCCCGGTCTAGGTACTGCCCCTGAAACCGCGGGTTCTACTCTTTTACGACCATCGATTAGTCAATCAGCCTCGTACCAATTCATCGTTTTCATCAGGCGGTTCTTTCTGGACGAGTTCTTCGTAATTTGCAGGCTCTGAACTTAAGGTGGCAGGCAGCCATTTACCATTAATTTTCTCATAGCTACCTGCTCTGTAAGGATGACGGGCGACAATTTCGGTAATTTCTTTTTGGAAATTGCTCTCTTCATACCAAACGCTGCCGCATTCACCGCATCCCAAGAGTGGCGGCGAATGGGTGTCAATCAAATCTACCCATCCTGCGCATTGAGTAATAGGGCATCGATAATTTATGTCTTGATTCTGATTCTGAGCACTATCCGCAGTCTTGACGTATTGCGTAGAGGAGCCGCAGCAGGGGCACTCTATCATTATGAAGCGTTGACCCTTTTCGACTAGTGGCAAGACGAAGCTTTGCTGCTGCGCATTCAGTTCAAAGATTTCCTTGCAGACTTGACGCTGTGTACTTTTAATTGAGTCCATATGGATTTCCCCCTTCAGGATATCAATGTAGGGCCTTGCTATTGGCTTTATGGTAGGCCTTGTCAATGAGAACAAGATTACTTTGACGATTGTTGCCTCCCCTGAAAATTGGCCTTTTATGATGTACATCAAAGCCATCAGGAACCAGGCCTTTCTTCATTCTGTCCGCGCCAGCCTGACCATAGCGCTGGAGTGACTTGGGATCTTTGGACTTTTTTTTCAAAAATTTCTGTTTAGCGCCGCCTTTTTTATCAAAATTTGCTCGTAACTTCTTAATCTCGCTTTTTGTTATTTTGTGGTAACAGGTTTTCAGACCCCAAGGGTCTATCCAGGTAAACGGGTTCAGCGAATACTGATAAAGATTGATTCCCCCCGCCAACCCAATCGGATCTGGAGTGGTGAACCTCCCCACATCCGGATCATAGAACCTGAACGTATTGAAATGCAGCCCCGTCTCCCGGTCCAGGTACTGCCCCTGAAACCTCAGGTTCTGCTCTTCGATGTAGTACGGCTCGCGCACCTCTTCTAACGTGTTGCCCCACACCCGATAAGTCGCCTGCCAGACGTTGTGGCCGTCCGCTTCGGTGAGCTGTTCCGGTAGACCGTTGAGGTCGTTGTGGTAGTAGCGGACTTTTTGCAGCGGGCCGGTGCCGTCGACCCGGGCCAGGGGTTCGTAACCTTCGTCTTCGTAGAGGTAGAGGCTGGTCTGCTGATGGCGATGTTCCTGCAACAGGCGCAGCCCGTCCCAGGTGAAGCGGGTTTCGCCGAGTGGGTAGCCGTGGGGGGCGTGCTCGGTTTTTTCAATGCGTCGGCCCAGCGGGTCGTAGGTCATCCTGACCACGCTGCCGTTTTTGTTGCGCACTTCAATCAACCGGCTCTCAGCGTCGTAACCGAAGCGTTGCAGGCCCCGTTTAGCGCTGCGTTTTTCGATCAGCCGGCCAAACGCGTCATAGCGATAACGCTTGTCCTGATAGGTCAGCAGTTTGTTGTGCACCACCAGCCCGGCACCGGGTTGCGGGGCGTCCAGCAGATTGGCGGCGGCGTCGTACTCGAAGTGCTTTTGCACCGCTGCCGGCAGCAGCGAGGGCTGGCTGCTGTGTCGGCGTTGGCGTGAGCGCAGGCGACCGCTGCGGTCATATTCGCTGCGAGTGCTGATCTGGCCCTGGGTGCGCAGCACTTCGCGGTGCAGGCGGTCGCGTTCGAAGTCGCTGATGACCTGGCCGTCGAGGTTGATCTGGTGCAGGTGGCCGCTGCCGTAGTACAGGCGATTGAGCCAGCGGCCGTCGGGTAGTTGGGTCTGGATCAGGTTGCCGAGTTCGTCGTAGTGGTGTTGCAGACTACCGGCCGTGCATATTACCCCAGACCCGGTAGCTGGCCCCAAAGGTCAATCCCAAGGGCTTGAAGGCGGCAACCCCAGAGGCTCGTCAAAAGCTCCACCAAGCCAATAGGTTCGCCCTGGAATTCCACCGTTGTACTTGAGGTAGTGATCTCGAAAGGAGGGAGATAGCTTCTTTCCAAACGTCGACTCAAGATTGTCGATATCTACTGGGCTAATCGCGGCTTCGTCTTTTCGAGAATACGTGTTCAATCGTTGTTGGTTTTTATTTATCAGGGCGGAAATTATCAATTATTTTTTTGAGGGTGATAGGTCGCTATTTCAAAAGCCTTCCTGACAGCTTCTCCGACCTCAGTATTTGTAGGAGTCATGGGCAGTGTTATAGCTTTGGCCTCCAGCAGCGTTTCCCATGCATTAATATTGAAGTTGTCGAAGGGGATAACAGAAACTGATTCGTGCTGGAAGTCCTTTTCAACGGAAATCAGGCGGCTGTTTCTCATCAGGGAAGGGTAAGTTTTGGATTCTGTCCATTTACATAGCTGGGCACGTAGCTCCTTGAGCTGCCAAGGCGAGAACTCTGGTGCGATTTTCCCATAGTTATTGATAGCTTCAATAACAGCTGAACCGATCTCTTCATCCGTAGTCGCCCTATTCAGTTTTTTTGTCAGTGCGACGTTTTCGCTAGCGCTAATAGCTGCATCGGGGGCTTGCTTTGATCGTTGGATAATATAGTAGTTATCGTTGCATTCGAAAATTATCGCGTCGTGTTTCTGCATGCTGGGGCTCACAAGTTGGAAATTGTTTGTGGGTCGTTACGTTCGACGGTAGAAGCCTTGATGGCGGTGCCTTTGAACGAACCACTTTCTATCGTCCCACCGTGTTTGAGTATCAGCGGGTAGCCCTTTTTCTGGTTCTTAGTATAACCAGCCGTTGTGGAGGCTTTGGCATCAATTAACCTCGGTGGTGAGTTTGTCTGCTTAACCATATTATCGACTCTTACACGATAGTTCACAGGCTTACCACTTGCATCAAAAGGCCTTATCAACACCTGCTCTGTAGCGGATTTTTTGCAGCGGGCCGGTGCCGTCGACGCGGGCCAGGGGTTCGTAACCTTCGTCTTCGTAGAGGTAGAGGCTGGTCTGCTGATGGCGATGTTCCTGCAACAAGCGCAAGCCGTCCCAGGTGAAACGGGTTTCTCCGAGTGGGTAGCCGTGGGTGTCGTGCTCGGTTTTTTCAATGCGTCGGCCCAGCGGGTCGTAGGTCATCCTGACCACGCTGCCGTTTTCGTTGCGCACTTCAATCAACCGGCTTTCGGCGTCGTAGGCGAAGCGTTGCAGGCCCCGTTTAGCGCTGCGCTTTTCGATCAGCCGGCCAAAGGCGTCGTAGCGGTAACGCTTGTCCTGAAAGGTCAGCAGTTTGTTGTGCACCACCAGCCCGGCACCGGGTTGCGGGCCGTCCAGCAGGTTGGCGGCGGCGTCGTAGGCGAAGGTTTCGCGCTGGCCGTGCAGGCTGTCCTGGCTGGCGATGATGCGGCCGGTGGCGTCGTAGTGCAGCAATTGCCGATGCTGGCCGGTGGGTTGTTGATCCAGGCGACCGATCAGGTTGTTATTGGGGTCGTACTCGAAATGTTTTTGTACGGGGGCCGGCATCAGTGATGGCTGGCTGCTGTGTCGGCGTTGGCGTGAGCGTAAGCGCCCGCTGCGGTCGTATTCGCTGCGGGTGCTGATCTGGCCCTGGGTGCGCAGCACTTCGCGGTGCGGGCGATCACGCTCGAAGTCGCTGATGACCTGGCCGTCGAGGTTGATCTGGTGCAGGTGGCCGCTGCCGTAGTACAGGCGATTGAGCCAGCGGCCGTCGGGCAGTTGGGTCTGGATCAGGTTGCCGAGTTCGTCGTAGTGGTGGTGCAGGCTGCCGGCGGCGCTGTTTTCGGCGAGCAACTGGCCGGTGGCATCGTAGGCGAAGCTCAGGGGCTGGGCGTTGCCTTGCAGGTCGGTGAAGGCGGGTTACATGCCTGCTTTTGAGGTGTAGGCGATCCGTGGGAGGGAGCTTGCTCCCGCTCGGGGGCGCAGCCGTCGTAAGCCGGCTGATGCGGTTTATCTGGAGAATGCGTCAGCCTGTTTTGGGGCGGCTTCGCCGCCCAGCGGGAGCAAGCTCCCTCGCCACAGGATTTGCGTTTCGAAGCAAGCCCTGTGGCGTTCGCTCATTTATTCCTCGTCCACATCATCCTCATCGATCAGTCCTTGAACGAAACGGAGGAAGTTCGAGCAAATAGGCTTCTCGGATTCAGCCTGGTTCTCTTCCGGGCTAAGGTCACTATCAAACGTGTCAGTCGTGAAATAACTGATGGCTCCCGAATCAAGGTTCAAGCAAAAGAAATTGCCGCCCAGGTCGTCTGCGAAAGGAAGGAGATGTGCAGGAAGAACTTGTTTCTTCAGCATCAACTGATAGGTGGACAGCAGCGTGGGTTCACCATAGGTAATCGGCCTGAAAGAGGCGACTTCGATGGGGTCGAAAAAGTCTTCGCTGACCCAATAAGCTCGTTCCGGCATGCCGCCGTTGTACTTGAGGTAATGGTTTCGAAAGTGGGGCGGTAGTTTCTTTCCGATAGTGGATTCCAGATGATCCAGATCCGCTGAGATAATAGCAGTTTCGTCATCTGAGAATTTGTTTTCGATCATCACTCATCCCAATGGAACTATTTAATTTGAAATCACGCTGTTGGCCGCCGCCAGCACGGCGCCGAGGATGGTCTAATTCTACATTTTTCAATGTCAATACTGTTCAGCAAGATTGTGTGATCGTATGGAACGTTCTTTTGATTTCATCAAAGAATAAATACGCCTGAGAGTTGTCATGGCTTAAATCACTAATATCGAGTTGCCCCAAAAAAATCATTGGTTTTCCATCCTGTATAGGCCATTCGGGGTTTTGGAGCCATTTAGGTGGTGTCTTCAGAGAGCGAAAATCACTTTTTATCTGTTTCTTTAACCATAGTTGCAACTCTTTGGTGCTAAGTGATTTCTTGTCTTTAATGAGGCTGGATAGATAGTCTGATGGTAGGGACAACCATTTTGGCTGAACTTTTAGCGTTAGGTTAAATAGCTCTTCATATTTTTTTTCGATCTTGTGGGGTATATTTTTCTTGTTTAAAAAGTCAGCTAGAAGAATTTGGGTGTTATATATGGATTCAAGGTTTTCATAATTTTGACTAATGGCGTATGTGTATAGGTCCGGTTCTGCCACATAAGCTGGTAAATTTTTCTCGCTTTTTAGTAGCTCTTCAATTGATGAGTTTGAATGAATTTTCTCTTCGAATTCTTTTGGCGAAATGGATGCTTCGACAAATTGCTTCACGATTTCTATTGCAGTCATTACTTGGTTCCTAGATGTCTGAACTCATCAAGTTCGGCATGTTGTTCCCGTGTGACTTCACGTAAATTTCGCGGGTTATTCACGCCGACTTCGCCATTGCGTTGAGGGTTGTGATGGTGCAACTCCATCGAATTTCCGTTTGCGTCCAAGGGGGCCGAGCCACGCTTCATTCGGCTCATATTGGCTGGACTGAATTCACCTGAAGTTTTCGAGGCTTCGTGTCGATTCTTCCAATACCTTGATCTCACTACGTCCCATGCAGCAGCTTTGCCGTTAGGCAGAGGTTTATCAATAGCGTCGCCTCTTTTCCAGCGTTTGAACTGGACACAACTCCAACCCCATGGGTCCACCCATCCTACGGGGTTATATCCATATTGATAAAGATTGATTCCCCCCGCCAACCCAATCGGATCCGGCGTCGTAAACCTCCCCACATCCGGATCATAGAACCTGAACGTATTGAAGTGCAGTCCCGTCTCCCGATCCAGGTACTGCCCCTGAAATTGCAGGTTCTGCTCTTCAATGTAGTACGGCTCGCGTATCTCTTCTAACGTGTTGCCCCACACCCGATAAGTTGCCTGCCAGATGTTGTGGCCGTCTGCCTCGGTGAGCTGTTCCGGCAGACCGTTGAGGTCGTTGTGGTAGTAACGGATTTTTTGCAGCGGGCCGGTGCCGTCGACGCGGGCCAGGGGTTCGTAACCTTCGTCTTCGTAGAGGTATAGGCTGGTCTGCTGATGGCGATGTTCCTGCAACAGGCGCAGGCAGTCCCAGGTGAAGCGGGTTTCGCCGAGTGGGTAGCCGTGGGTGTCGTGCTCGGTTTTTTCAATGCGTCGGCCCAGCGGGTCGTAGGTCATCCTGACCACGCTGCCGTTTTTGTTGCGCACTTCAATCCGACCAGGAGCAGCAGAGGGCGCTTGAAGTATCGCCCGCTGGTTTATTTCTTGCTGTTCATCACCGGATCGGCAAGGTTTTCATCGCCATCATTCATTCGCTGCAAAAGCTTTACTGCGCGGGAAAAACCTTGAGCGGCTGAGCGTTCCAGCCACTGTCTGGCTCGTTCAAAGTCCTGCTCGACTATCCATCCATCAAGGTACATTTTCGCCAAGTCATATTGACCGTGGGCATCACCGGATTCGGCTCGGGGAAAGTGAAATTCCACCGTTTGGGATGTGGTATCAATCTCCCAATAATCGCGTTTGTTTACCTGGAATAGCCGAACAGTTTGATCGTTCACCCATTCAGCAGGCCCTAGCAACGACTCAAAAAGACCCAGCGCGACGCTGATTCGCGTGGCTGTGAAAAATGCTTCAGGCGTGTTTTTTGAACCCTGCACCAGGACGCCGATGTTGATGTATTGATCCGCGCGCCAAGCAGCCGTTGCAGTGAGCGTTTTGGACGGGTTTTTTAGTGAGCGTCCCGAGGTACCTGAGAACCGATAGTCACGTTTGATGATTTCAGCTTGGAGCTTATGTATCGGGTCGGTATCCCACCCTTTGAGCGCCGCCAGTGACAAAAGCGCTTCGTTAATGTCCTCGATTAACGACTGGCGAATGGCGCTGTCCGTAGCGTCCGCAGGTAGCTTATCGAGGTGTTTGAATGGATGAGAGTAGGTGCAAACATCCAGAAGCGTTTTCTCCGCTTCGACTGGAGCTTGCTGAAGAATTATTTTGGAAATGCCGCCAGCAGGTAGCTTGCACTTAGTAGCAAGGAGATAAACGTAGAGTACGGCTGCCTCTCGAATGCTGTGAGTCTGGAGGCGCTCCGTAGGGGAGTCGATTTCAAGTGTCGATAAATATTTGCTCATCAGAATATCTGCCTAGGTCGATATGACGTTGCGAACCCTCCAGTCGGAGATCGAGTCTCAAACTTTAATAACGACGTTCGCGCTGCGCACTCCGCGTGCGCATTATTCACGGAATACGCAGCTTTCGTGCGCGAATTGACCCTGCCTGAATGGTTTTGTCCGTATTTTCAGAAGAATTCACTCTTCTGTCCATTAGGTCACGACAACGGCATTTCGAAAACAATCTTGCCTAAACGGTTTTTAACAATATAAATATCGTCTTTTATTTCTGCGCTTTTAAAATAATCACTCCTGTCAATAAAGCTTGGGATGTCATTCATCCAGGTTTTCTCTTCCGTCGAATGTTGTGAGTTGGTTATTTCGCAATACCAACTCTCGCCAACTTCAGGGCTTAAAAGTCTAAAAACATCGATTTTTTGTTTTTTGTCTTTGCTGCTTTTTGAGAGTTTTTTAATTTGAGTTGTCAGTTGGAATTGAGTCTCTTTCACCGCGTTGCGAGTGGCATTTATTACACTGACGACTTCTTTGTTTTCGACTTTTTTTGTGGCGATGGTAATGAGCGCGTTACTTAACTCTTCTAACAGCTTGGTATTCTGGGTGAAGCGGTCTAGTGACAAAAAAGCTTTGAAATCGAAATCTTCAATAAAGATATTAGTCACGCCTAGCACATTATCAAATAAATCCTCCTCGCCCCTCGGACCCAATTCCACGACTATTTTACTGCTTCCGTTGATTTCTATCTTTGGCAGCAACGCCATAAATATCTGCGTAATGGGGTGGCTTAACCAACGAATACGGACATTCTCTGGCAGAATGGCCGAGTCGCTTTCTTGCAGGATGAGCATATTCAGATTCATTGCTGTGTTCGCTTTCAAAAATTAGCGGTTATCAGGCGTGCCGTATAATTTAATGTAGCCATCTCTTGTGTCAACCTGTGGTAATGGATTTTTGTGTATAGGCGAAGGCATGTCACCCCCATTTCTGGCCGCATGTTTGTCGGTGATTTTTTGTTCGGTAGCCTTGGCTTGTAATCGGGTCTTGTTCTTCTCCACTACAACCGCCTTGTAGCGGCCAGGTTGGTTTATATTCAGCGCGTTTACTTGTTTGTTGGCGCGGGGGGACGTACCGTTTTTATTCATGGGTCGTCCGCTTATCCCCGGCTTCATCATCTTTCCGGTTTTTGTATCAACGATGACATAGACGTGATTAGGGTTCTTACTTGAGTGACTATTTCCGTGGACTTTTTGACCGCCGCCACATGTGGCCAGCCCTAATGGGTCCACCCAGCCAAACGGGTTGTCGGCATAGGTATATGTGTTAATGCCCCCCGCCAACCCAATCGGATCCGGCGTAGTAAACCGCCCCACATCCGGATCATAGAACCGGAACGTATTGAAATGCAGCCCCGTCTCCCGGTCCAGGTACTGCCCCTGAAACCGCAGGTTCTGCTCTTCGATGTAGTACGGCTCGCGCACCTCTTCTAACGTGTTGCCCCACACCCGATAAGTCGCCTGCCAGACGTTGTGGCCGTCCGCTTCGGTGAGCTGTTCCGGCAGGCCGTTGAGGTCGTTGTGGTAGTAACGGATTTTTTGCAGCGGGCCGGTGCCGTCGACGCGGGCAAGGGGTTCGTAACCTTCGTCTTCGTAGAGGTAGAGGCTGGTCTGCTGATGGCGATGTTCCTGCAACAGGCGCAAGCCGTCCCAGGTGAAGCGGGTTTCGCCGAGTGGGTAGCCGTGGGTGTCGTGCTCGGTTTTTTCAATGCGTCGGCCCAGCGGGTCGTAGGTCATCCTGACCACGCTGCCGTTTTCGTTGCGCACTTCAATCAACCGGCTTTCGGCATCGTAGGCGAAGCGTTGCAGGCCCCGTTTAGCGCTGCGTTTTTCGATCAGCCGGCCAAACGCGTCATAGCGATAACGCTTGTCCTGATAGGTCAGCAGTTTGTTGTGCACCACCAGCCCGGCACCGGGTTGCGGGCCGTCCAGCAGGTTGGCGGCGGCGTCGTAGGCGAAGGTTTCGCGCTGGCCGTGCGGGCTGTCCTGGCTGGCGATGATGCGGCCGGTGGCGTCGTAGTGCAGCAGTTGGCGGTGTTGCGCGGCGGGTTGCTGGTCGAGTTTACCGATCAGGTTGTCGGCGGGGTCGTACTCGAAGTGCTTTTGCACCGCTGCCGGCAGCAGCGAAGGCTGGCTGCTGTGGCGGCGTTGGCGTGAGCGCAAGCGGCCGCTGCGGTCGTATTCGCTGCGGGTGCTGATCTGGCCCTGGGTGCGTAGCACTTCGCGGTGCAAGCGGTCGCGTTCGAAGTCGCTGATGACCTGGCCGTCGAGGTTGATCTGGTGCAGGTGGCCGCTGCCGTAGTACAGGCGATTGAGCCAGCGGCCGTCGGGCAGTTGGGTCTGGATCAGGTTGCCGAGTTCGTCGTAGTGGTGGTGCAGGCTGCCGGCCGTGCTTTGTTCTGCGAGCAACTGGCCGAGGGCGTCGTAGGCGAAGCTCAGGGTTTGTGCGTTGCCGTGGTTGTCGGTGAAGGTGACGGCGGTGAGCTGGTCCAGTGGGTCGTAGCTGTAGTCGGTGCGGCCATCGTCGGTGACTTTGGCGATCAGCCGGCCAACGGCGTCGCGTTCCAGACGATGAACGATGGGGGCCGGCGGTGCTTCGGGGACGACGGCCAGACCGTTGCCGTAAGGCGCCGGAATCGCCGTGACCGCCGCGACGTTATCCAGCAGGTCATAGGTGTAGCGCTTGGCGCTGCCGTCGAGGTCTTGTTGTTCGGTCAGCCGGTCTCCAGCATCCCAGGCGAACCGATAACTTTCACCGTTCTCATTGGTCAGCGCTTGCAGTCGCCCATAGCTGTCGTACCCGAACTGCACCTGCCGGCCATGGGCGTCGGTGCGCTGGCGTACCTGGCCGCGACGGTTATGTTGATAGAGCGTGGTGTGCCCGGCCGGGTCGGTATAACCGGTCAGCTGGCCGCTGACGTCGCGCTGATATTGCTCGGTGCGGCCGTCCGGCAACTGGCTGCTGAGCAACCGTCCCTGGGCGTCGTAGCTGAACTGAGTGCGTTCGCCGAGGGCATCGGTGATGGTTTGCAGATAGCCCCGGTTGTCGTAGCTGAATCGCGTCGGATAACTCGAGCAATCGATGTGTTCGATCAGTTGGCCGAACGGGTTCCAGCGCAGTTTTTTGCTTTTGCCGGTGGCGTCGATGATCTCGACGACCTGGCCGTGGGTGTCGTAGCGGTAGCGGGTGACATGGCCCTGCGGATCAGTCTCGGCGATGCAGTTGCCGCGCTGATCGTAGCGATATTGCCAGCTGTTGCCGGCGGCATCGGTTTCCACCAGCGGCAAGGCCCAGTGTTCCAGCCATAGGGTCGAGTCACTGCGGCCCAGCGGGTCGGTTTCACCGATCAGGTTGCCGGCGTCGTCGTAGCTGTATTCGTAGCGCCCGCCCAGCGGGTCGGTGGCGCTGAGCAGTTGGCGTTCGTCGTTCCACTCGAACTGCCAGGTCTGGCCGAGGTTGTCGGTGTACTCGGTGATCTGGTGCTGGGTGTTCCAGCGCCGTGTACTGATGCGCTGCGAGCCATCGGTGATGCGCGTGACACCGGCGACTAGGTCATAGTCGAACCGGTAAGTATCGCCCTCGTCGGTCCAGTGGCGGACCACGCACCATTCAAGGTCTTCAACTAACGCCCATTCATAGAAGCATCGCAGCCCCGTGGGCAATTGATGCTCGACCATTCTCCGCCCGGCGTCGTAGCTGAAGCGCCGTTGCACCTGGCCGGTGGCGTCGCGCACCTCGGCCAGATTGCCCATTGCATCGTAGCCATAGCTGACGAGCACTTCGCGACGTTGGTCGGGGTACAGGCGTTCCACCCGAGCCACGCGACCGCCTTCATGAATCAGCTCGACCTGCACCAGATCGAAAGTATCCCGCAGGCGCGACAATCGTCCGGTTTCGTCATAGTCGAGGTAGATGCGGTTGTCGTTGCGGTCGCCCAATTGATCAAGGCGCAGCAGCGCTGTATTGCCCGGCGTTGGATTGAACAAACGGTATACGCCGTCATCGCTTTCAATCAACAACTGCCCATTAACGTGCCGTCGAACGCTCAGCCCTTCACCGGCACTGAACACCGCGCCGCCCAGAGGAATCGAGCCCATGTCGATGCGCCGGGCTTGTTCATCGGTGTAGACCAGCGTTTCCCCGCCCTCCGGGTGAGGCAGAATTTCCACGCACACTTCGTAGGACACACTCCAGCCCGCGCCGAACACCCCGTCGCGGCGCTCGTCGCGGCTGTTGTAGAAGCGCTGCCAATCCATCGGCAAGACACCGGGCAGCACGAAGTCCAGCTCATCGTCGCCCCCCAGCACCTTGGCCCCGGTCGCGGCGTGCACCGGGTTCGACGAACCCATGGCCGCGTTGGCCATCGCGCTCATGGCGCTGCTGACGGCCATCGACGTCGCGCCGCCGATCAGCATGCATGGCAGTTTGCTGAAGAACTTGCCTTTGCCGCCCTTGAGCATCAGCAACGCGGTGACCGCCAGTCCTACGCCCGGGGTCTTGCCGCTGCGGATCTCGCGCACTACCACCGAGCCGCCACCAATGGTGACGTTGGGTGAGATCAGCCCGGAACCCACCACCTTGGCGTCGCAGGTGGTGCGGTCGCCGCTGCGCACGGCCGGTTGGCCGTTGATGGTGACTTTGTCCGAGCCCTCGGCCAGAAACTGCGGCGGCATCGGCGGATGCTTCATGCAGGTGACCAGGTCCAGCGGCTTGGGCACCGCGCCGGGCGCCGGGGTGGCGACGGTGGGGCGCCACATCTGGGAGAAGAAGCTCTCGGCCATGTCCAGATAGCTGGGCTCGGCTTCGGGCTCGGGTGTCTCCAGCTCGGTACCGGCCGGCGCGACATGGGACGCAATCGCCCCGGCGGCGCGGGCGGCGGGAATGTTGTTGGTGAGGGTGTTGGTGGAACCGGTGAGAATCGTCGCCTGCACCGTGGGCGGAAACAGCGAATTGCTGAAACTCTCGCACAGGTTGCTTAAACCCTTGTCGGCCCCGGTCTTGCTCATGGCGAGACCGACGATGGTGCCCACCACCGCGCCGAGCAGGAAGCACCCGAGCCCGCCGGTGACGACGGTGATGCCGGTGGCCGCGACCACGGCAGCGGTGGCCAGCGCGGTAATCGCAATGTTCGCCGCCACCTCCAGCACACCGCCAAGAATGTCGGCCATCATCGAGGTGTGGTCGAGTGCATCGCCCAGCCGGGCGGCCCAGAGTGCGTCAGACATACGGGATGTTCATCCGACGCAAGCGTCTGGCCGCCGCACAATCGCTGTGCTTGTTGCGCAATTGTATGCCTTCCATTGCACCGTTCTCCTTGTTGGTTACGGCATGCGCATCAGCGCGGCTCTAAGGCGTTTGATCAGCTTCGGATCTTTGAGGCAATCGGATGGCCGTATGTTATCCAGGGCGGGCACTTGCTGTTCGATCCACCACAATCCTTCCTTGAGCCCTCTTTTACCGTAGAGAATGACCGCCATATCGAGGTTGCCATCCAGTCGTTTCGCCAGGGTGCGGGCGTCGTCGTCGAGATAGTCTTCTTCATATAACTGCACAAGCACTTGCCATTCGGCATCGCCAGGGTAATCGTCTTCCAGTTGTTCCATCTTCTGCGCTCATTGGCCGGGTCAGATTCATGACCTGAAGATTAACCATAAAAATAATCAAAAAACAGTTCGAAATTTTCTTTCCCAAGCAGGGGACTGACTTCCTTTGTGACTAATTTCACGAACTTGCTGGAAAGCTCGTCATCATCGTTATAGATCTCAAAGATTTCGAATTTTCCGTGGACAACCTCAATCAACTTGGCAAAAGCGAAAAAGAAATCAGCCAATGAATCGGCAATTTTGAAAGGCAAAGTCACGTCACCGCTGGCAAATACAGGTGTGCCCTCAATGTTGGTAACAGCGATGACAGGTTTACCGCCTCCGATATCATCCATAAATACTACAAAACTGGCTGGCCAGTGTGGGTTGAGCTGCGACTTGTTTGAATTGCCATCCCACTTGTAGCCCACTTGGTCCTCTTCAAGGATGTTCAGATCAAAAAAACGTATCGGAGTCAAACCTGTCTCTATCTCTACACCCACAGGCTCGTAGTTGTCATAGAAAAAATCAGTTTCGACAGAGCGTTCAAGCATTTGCGGCCATGTGGCGTTGACTTGGCCATTCTTTTCGAAGCCGCCCTCTAACTGGAACTTCTTGTGGATACGGCGCAGCTCTATTAGTGCCTTTTCTAACGCGCTCATGTTCGTTATTCCGAATAAAAACTCAAGTGACGCATTTAGGCTTGCCAGGCGTTTAAGGCAGTTGATCAAGCGCCTTCATAGCTGTTACCACCAGCTGTGAATTAAACGCTGCTCTTTATCTTAGTGGTACAGGTAAGCGTCGGGTTAAAGGTCGCAGATTCTCACGATCCGTCCACAGCCCCGGAAATACTTCAAATTTCAAATCGTCACGGTTAAGTCCAGTATCGAAATAGCGGCACAATCTGTCGCTCAAGTCTTCGTCCCCCCACATGTTGGTAAGTTCATACTGTTCAATAGCGTCGCGATTTTTTGAAAGTTTCAGCTCTTTTTGACGCACGGGTGCCAAGCTGTAATCGATAGCGCAGTCTTTGCCGGTATCGATCAGGTCGGCACCGCGAAAGGGGAAACCGCCCTCAAAGTTAACGTGCGGTCGTAACCAGTAACGTTCGTGGTCTGACAGGACCAGTGGAGTCGCAGGCTGTAGTTTTTCGACGGCAAGTCGTTGGGTAACGACCTTCCCTACAAAACCGCTGAACAGAATTTTACTGTCGTCCAGCACGAGATCGCTCCAGATTCCATTCACGCTTCTCACGTCGTAAAAGCGCATGACGGAATTTTTGATCATCTGGCCTACGGTATATAAATCGTCTCGCAGTTTGAGGCTGACTAAATCGCCTTCCTTCCAGGTTATGCGCTTGGCCATGGGGCTCACTCCACTTTAGTAATCATTAACGAATCACTCATGAGCAACGGCCTCCTCTGCCTTTACTGACCCCTTTGGCGGCGGCTTTGACTCTGGCTTTGTTGGCGGCTTTTATAGGTTTATCCAAGGCTTTACCTGCTGGTGTTTTGGTCAGATGTTTATCAGCCGCAGCAAGGTGCGGTCACCGCTGCGCACGGCCGGTTGACCCAGAGTGCGTCAGACATGCAGGGTGCTCATCAGGCCGGAACGTCGAACAACAGCGAATTCTTGATGGTCGCCCAATGCGCGGCTTCGGCATCGCCGAGTTTTTCGGCCTTCACGTAGCTCAGGGCGAGCATTTTGCGGGTGCCGGGCAACACCAGCGCCAATTGGTACTGGAAGACTTTGTCGTTGCCCTTGTTGAACTGGCTGCGCAACTCGATGCCTTCGACGTCCTGGTTGGCACCCAGGCGCACGGCGACGCCCGGTTGAAAACGCAAGTCTTGCACTTGTTTTTCCAGGCGTTTGAGCTGGTCGTCGAAGTTGCTTTGCAGGGTTTCGCCGTCGGCCAGCAAGCTGCGGCTGACGATCAGCGAAGTGCCCAGTTCGGCGAACTTGAGGATGTTGATCGACGCGTCCAGTAACTCGCTTTCCGGCAGCTGGAACTGGAATTCATTGATTCGGTAGGTCATGGAACACAGCTCTCGTGATTAGCTCTTGGACTTGGGAAACGCGGCATTGATGTTGGCGTCGATGCTCGCCTTGACGCCCTGGCCATCAGGCGTGGCGCCAGCGCCGCCGCCATTGTTCAGGTGCAGCACGCCGCCGGTGTTGAACTCGGCATCACCGCTGGCATAGAAGCTGATTTGCACGCCGGTCAGGTTGATCTGGCCGCTGGCATTGAGCTCCAGGATGCTTTCACCACAGACCAGCCGCAGGTTCTCGCCCACTTCAATGACGTAGCTCTGGCTGATGCTGTCGGTCTTGCGCTGGCCCACCGACAGAATGTCTTCCTGCTTGACGATGCGCAGACGGTTGTTGCCGATGGTCACCGTCTCGTTATGCCCGATGCTCTTGTTGCGGTCGTGGCCCACCGAGTGGCTTTCATCGACCTCGACCACGATGTCCTGATTGCGCTCGGCATGGATGTACAACTGCTCGGCGCCTTTTTTGTCTTCCATGCGGATTTCGTTGAAATTGGCCGGTGTGCCGCCCTTGCTCGAACGGCTTTTCATGCCGCTCTGGGTGGCGTTTTCCGGCAGGTCGTAGGGCACGGTCTGTTCGGCGTTGTAGACGCGTCCGGTGATGATCGGCCGGTCCGGGTCGCCTTCGAGGAAGCTGACGATGACTTCCTGGCCGATCCGCGGGATCTGCATCGAGCCCCAGTTTTTACCGGCCCAGGACTGTGACACGCGAATCCAGCACGAGCTGTTTTCGTTGGACTGATCATGCCGGTCCCAATAGAAATGCACCTTCACCCGACCAAACTGATCGGTCCAGATTTCCTCGCCTTTGGGGCCCACCACCAACGCGGTCTGCGGGCCTTTGACGATGGGGCGATGGGTGTTGGGCAGCGGGCGGTAGCTTTGTTGGGCGTCGATGCAGGTCAGGCTGCTTTCGAACTGCGCCGAAGGCGCGCCACCACCGGTTTCCCCGCTTTCCTGGGAAATGTAATAGCGGGTGCCGACGATCAGGTATTCACGGTTCTGGTCCTGGCGGCTGAAGCCGGTGAGGCTGAACAAATGACCCGAGCCCAGGCCTCGGGCGTTGCCGGCCAGCTCGACCTGTTCGTGCAGGGTCTGCAAGGCTTCGATGCGGGTGCGGGCGTAATGTTCGCCGTCTTCGCTTTGCACATAAGTGCCGGGGTAGTCGTACAGCGGATAGTCGCCGGCGGTGTGCGGACGGGGCATGGCCGAGCGCACGTCGATACGCGCGCTGGGGCGCTGGAAATCATAGTCGTTGAGCTCCAGCGAACCCGGCTGGACTTCCTGGGCCAGGTGCCAATCGTGGATGTGATCGCGTTCGCGCTGCTGCTCATTCCTGGGGTAGTAGGGCACCGAGGCGTAGCCGGGCGCACTGGCGTGAGCGCCGTAGGCATCGGCCAACACCAACACATGACGACCCTGTTCATGGCGGAAGAAGTAGTAGATCCCTTCCTGCTCCATCAGGCGGCTGACGAAATCGAAACTGGTTTCGCGATACTGCACGCAGTATTCCCACTCGCGATAGGGCCGGCTCAGGGCGTCTTCGAAATCGGAAAAGCCGAGGTCGCGAAACACCTGCTTGATGATCTGCGGGATGGTCAGGTTCTGGAAAATCCGGCAATCGGAGGTGCGGGTCAGCAGCCAAAGCCAAGGCCGCAGCGTGACCTGGTAGCTGGCGAACTGGCCCTGGTCGACATTCTGGCTGCAGCGGGCAACGATGCCATGGAAATGACGTTCACCACCGCCGTCCAGTTGCAGGCTCAGGGACATGGGTTTGCCGAGCAACTGGTTGAGGTCGATGGCATTGTCCAGCGAGTGCAGTTGCAACTCATAGTTGAACAGCCGCCCCAGCTCTTCGCCGCCGCCCATGTCTTTGAGCAACAGCACCTCTGGCCCCAGGGGGCTGGTGACTTTTGCCAGGCGTGAGGCTTGGTTGAATAACATGGGCTGTCCTTATTCGCTGTCGCAATCCTTTTGACGCTGCCGAAGATTGCAGCCTTTTGACTTTAAAGATCAAGAGATTGCGACCTTCGGTAGTTCGTACAGAGACGCGCGACCGCCAAGGGCGGTGGCGCAGAAGTCATAATGTAGTTCGTTACTTGGGGGAGAGGAACCAGGCTCTTGATTGTTGCCAGGCATTACCTGAATATCTGCTCCCCTGCGCGTCACCTCACGTCTATGGAAAGCGATTACTGTGACCTCTTACCGCATGCAAGAAGCCGATCTCGAAATCCCCGATACCTGGCAGGACCAGAGCATCAATATTTTTAAGCTGCCAGCAGTCGGCCCTGCTAAAGAAGCCAGTTTCGTCATCAGTCGCGATGCTACCCAGGGCGACGCGCCATTTGCAGAATACGTGGACCGCCAACTCAAAAGTGCGGAGCAGCAACTGCCGGGTTTCAAGCTGGTTCAGCGCTGGGACACGGTGCTGCAAGGGCATACCGCCACATTGCTGGATTACACCTGGCAACGCGAGGGGCGCGAACTGATGCTGCGCCAGGTGTTCATCGAGCGTAAGCCGTCCGTGCTGATCACCACCTTGACCACGACACCGAATGACTTCGCCTATCACGAGCAGGCCTGGAAGCTGGCGATGCATTCGTTCAAGCCACAGCCTCCAATCATCTGAGCATCCATACGTCCCACTGAGCAGTCATACACATCAGTAAGGTAGATGCGCGCAATGGATGCACAGGCTGCAGCACGTCTGGGTGACGAAATAGCCCATGGATTCGGGGTCGCAGCGATGGTCGCCGGTGCCGTAGCCGGCGCCTTGATCGGTGCCGCGGTCATCGCCGCGACCGTCGCCACCGGCGGTGTGGCGGTGGCGATTTTTGCCGGCTCGATTGCAGCCGGCGGCTTGTCGATGTTCCAGATCGTCAAGGGGCTTTCCACCATCTTCAATTTGCCCGAGCCCACAACGGGCAAGTTGCAGATGGGCAGTTTCAATGTCTATATCAACAGCTTCAATGCCATGAGAGCGGGAGAGGACGTCGCTTCCAGCTGCTCCGGGCTGCCGATGAATCATCCGATGTGGCCCTTTCCGGTATTGATCGCTGAAGGCAGTGCCACGGTGTTCATCAACGGCAAACCGGCAGCACGCTTGCACAGCAAAATGGTTTGCGGTGCTCATATCAAGAGCGGCAGCCCCAATACGTTTATCGGCGGGCCGACGGTTTCGGTGGCGTTTGTCCTGGATATTGAGGGATGGATGCATACCGGGTTGGAAGCACTGGGATTGTTGGCGGCGGGTGCGGCGTTGGTAATGGCCGCCATGGCGGGTATCGCCGTTCTCGTCGAGTTCGTGGTGGTGGGCGGGTTGGTTTTGGGGGGCATGGAGCTTCTGGGCGATTTGGGCGATCGTCTGGGGCCGGGTTATCGGGACCTGCTGCAAGGTGTGGCCGGCATGGCACTGCTTGGGCTGAGCCCGAAAATGGCGAAGTCGGCCAAGCCTGCCGAGATTGCGCCACCCAAGTACAAGCCTGGTGTGACCGAGGCCGATATCCTTGCCACACCGAAGGGGTCTCGACCCGATGCCGACACGTACCTCTCACCCGAGTATGTGACCGAGCACCTGGCCCAGTTCGACAAAGGCGCCTCACGCTTCACGACAAAGAACAACCTGGATAAGTACGGACTCGCTCAGCGCGACGGCACGACGTTCCTCATGCCCAAGCATGAAGCTGATCAATTGCTTGCCAATGCCAAGGGCGACAAGAGGGCATTGGAGAAGGCGCTTGGGCTTCCCGAAAATACGCTGGAAAGTAGTACCCTTGTTCGGGTCGATATACCCGCGCCTAGAGACTTGAACCTGCGTATTCCTTCAGGTAACGAGGCCGGCGCTAACGAGTTTTGGATCCCTGGCGGTAAGCTGCCTACCGGTAGCAGCGAGGCGGTAATCGACGCCGGAGGCATTTCACCCAACGACTTCAGTTGGACGGCACTATGACTGTAGAGGTAGTCATGAAATTTCACGATGTTTTGGTAAGTCGCGAGGACATGTTCTCCGTGGGCATTGAACAAGACTCGGGTCGATTCTACGTTTCTATACCGGTCAGCAATGGCATGGCCGACTACGAGGAATACTATGAAATCGATCGTGCGACCTTTGAGCTGTTCAGGCGTGACCCGGGTGCCGCACTGCCGTTTGTCATGCGTTGCAGAAAGCGCGAGCTGGACGAACTGTTGATGATCCAGCCGGGAACAAACCGCGGCACGGCCATCTGAGCGTCGAAAGGCAAGGGCGCTGAGGCCGGCGTTATTCCTTGCGTGAAACCTGCACGGAGGCGGTATTGGATAAGGTGGGCATTCCACATCAGAACGACATCAACTTTCTGCTCGCGAACCCTGATGTAGTGAGTATTCAATGAGTACCCATCCAGACAATGTATTGCTGCTTGCCCTGGCCAATGACGAATTGGATAAATTCCTTGTAGGCGAGCCGTTCTACTTTCAAGAAGCCAAAAACGACTACGATGAACCGCAGAATATCGTCGTGGCCTTCGATTTGCTGGTGTTGCGTTACTGGCAGCAGACCCGCGACGCCAACTTCCCCGCACGTTTCGTGGCGGCTTTGCTCAAGATTCTCGCGACCTACCCCGATCGTAATCGGGCGATCTATGCCGCAGCGGGCTGGGTTTGGTATTACCGATATTGCCTTAGCCAAAAGCGCGAAAAGCCCGAGGGGCGCTATGCCGAGCTGTTCGAAATCGACATGGGGGCCGTGGCTTTAGCCCTTCAGAGGCAGCTTGAGATCAATAAGGCAGCGCTTATCCTGGATACACGTTGGGCGGGTGGCACTTGGAACAGCGAGAACGGTTTATGGGAACCGTTGATGCGTATCGCCCTGGACGTCAGGGACAAGCTTGGAGGACCGGACTTCGTGCCTGCCAATCTCTGAGGAGCGCTTAAAGATGGATTCAAGATCAGGCAGGTCGATGATGTCGTAGGGCGCATGCCAAGAAGTCCGATGGAGGGGAACCAATATTTCCTGGGGCCAGGCAAACACTTGCCGGGTGGAGCTCCAGAAATGGTTGTCGAGTCGATTCCTACCAAGGATGCGGACGGTATTACCACGTCAACCGAGGTAATTGTCAGTGATTAATGATCTGCTGAAGGCATTCGTGGAAAAAGCGGACGGTGACTTGATCCGTGTTCAAATCATTGATAACGCGCTGGACTTGCCCCTGCGCGCTATCGGGTTTTTGCATGCGACAGAGAAAGACATCTATGTTTTGAACGTCGCGGACGACAAGCAGAAGGCTAAGGTATTCGATGATCTACGTTCATTAGGGGTGGCCTTTTCGGCGGGTAAGGAATGGTGTCCCTCCGAAGTTTTCGAATATCTTCGTGACGAGCAACTGCTGAGCGGTAAATTTTTGCGAGTCGCGTGGACGCAGCCGGGTCAATACCTGCTGACGAACGCGTGAAGTTTCAAGATGCTCTGATCCACCGCGAACATATGTTCTCCGTGGGCATCGAACAAGACGCCGGTCGATTCTACGTCTCCATACCGGTCAGCAATGGCATGGCCGACTACGAGGAATACTATGAAATCGACCGTGCAACCTTTGAGCTGTTCAGGCGTGATCCGGATGCCGCACTGCTGTTTGTGGCGCGTTGCAGAAAGCGCGAGCTGGACGAGCTATTGATTGTCCAGCCGGGAACGAACCGCGGCACGGCCATCTGAGCGTCGAAAGGCAAGGGCGTTGAGGCCGGCGTTGCTCCTTGCGTGAACTCAGTGTTTGGCTTTTGCCGGGAATAATGCTTTTACCGCCGCATCAATCACACCCTTGATGCCTTTACCTTTGGGGTCCACTTCGCTTGCGCCTCCGGAGTTGAGGTCCAAACGTCCGCCGGTGTCGATATTGCCATTGCCACTGGCGTAGATATTGAACGCCGTGCCCGAGATGTTGATCTCGCCACTGGCATTGAATTCCAACACGCTTTTGCCACAGACCAGTCGAATTTGCGATCCCGCCTCCATGAGGTATTGGGTGCTGACGCTGTCGCTCTTGGTTCCTCCGACATGCAAGGCATCGTTGCGCTGTACCGCCCGGAGGCGGTCTTCACCGATACGCACTGTCTCGTTATGCCCGATGCTCTTGTTGCGGTCGTGGCCCACCGAGTGGCTTTCATCGACCTCGACCACGATGTCCTGATTGCGCTCGGCATGGATGTACAGCTGCTCGGCGCCTTTTTTGTCTTCCATGCGGATTTCGTTGAAGTTCGCCGGCGTGCCACCCTTGCTCGAACGGCTTTTCATGCCGCTCTGGGTGGCGTTTTCCGGCAGGTCGTAGGGCACGGTCTGTTCGGCGTTGTAGACGCGTCCGGTGATGATCGGCCGGTCCGGGTCGCCTTCGAGGAAGCTGACGATGACTTCCTGGCCGATCCGCGGGATCTGCATCGAGCCCCAGTTTTTACCGGCCCAGGACTGTGACACGCGAATCCAGCACGAGCTGTTTTCGTTGGACTGATCATGCCGGTCCCAATAGAAATGCACCTTCACCCGACCAAACTGATCGGTCCAGATTTCCTCGCCTTTGGGGCCCACCACCAACGCGGTCTGCGGGCCTTTGACGATTGGGCGGTGGGTGTTGGGCAGCGGGCGGTAGCTTTGTTGGGCGTCGATGCAGGTCAGGCTGCTTTCGAACTGCGCCGAAGGCGCGCCACCACCGGTTTCCCCGCTTTCCTGGGAAATGTAATAGCGGGTGCCGACGATCAGGTATTCACGGTTCTGGTCCTGGCGGCTGAAGCCGGTGAGGCTGAACAAATGACCCGAGCCCAGGCCTCGGGCGTTGCCGGCCAGCTCGACCTGTTCGTGCAGGGTCTGCAAGGCTTCGATGCGGGTGCGGGCGTAATGTTCGCCGTCTTCGCTTTGCACATAAGTGCCGGGGTAGTCGTACAGCGGATAGTCGCCGGCGGTGTGCGGACGGGGCATGGCCGAGCGCACGTCGATACGCGCGCTGGGGCGCTGGAAATCATAGTCGTTGAGCTCCAGCGAACCCGGCTGGACTTCCTGGGCCAGGTGCCAATCGTGGATGTGATCGCGTTCGCGCTGCTGCTCATTCCTGGGGTAGTAGGGCACCGAGGCGTAGCCGGGCGCACTGGCGTGAGCGCCGTAGGCATCGGCCAACACCAACACATGACGACCCTGTTCATGGCGGAAGAAGTAGTAGATCCCTTCCTGCTCCATCAGGCGGCTGACGAAATCGAAACTGGTTTCGCGATACTGCACGCAGTATTCCCACTCGCGATAGGGCCGGCTCAGGGCGTCTTCGAAATCGGAAAAGCCGAGGTCGCGAAACACCTGCTTGATGATCTGCGGGATGGTCAGGTTCTGGAAAATCCGGCAATCGGAGGTGCGGGTCAGCAGCCAAAGCCAAGGCCGCAGCGTGACCTGGTAGCTGGCGAACTGGCCCTGGTCGACATTCTGGCTGCAGCGGGCAACGATGCCATGGAAATGACGTTCACCACCGCCGTCCAGTTGCAGGCTCAGGGACATGGGTTTGCCGAGCAACTGGTTGAGGTCGATGGCATTGTCCAGCGAGTGCAGTTGCAACTCATAGTTGAACAGCCGCCCCAGCTCTTCGCCGCCGCCCATGTCTTTGAGCAACAGCACCTCTGGCCCCAGGGGGCTGGTGACTTTTGCCAGGCGTGAGAGTTGCTTGAATAGCATCAGTAATCCCGTAAACGTTGTAATCGCCGCAGCGCTTTTCTCAGCAGAAACCGGATCAAATGTGGGAGCTGGCTTGCCAGCTCCCAGACTGAGCGCATTCCTCCAGGGCTATGCGGCGTCGCTGAAGTCGTAGTGCAATTCGTTGTCCCGGGCGCTGATTCGCACCCCTGCCAGCGCCTTGCCTTCGAGCATGCGGGTGAGGAACTCGCGGCTCATGTCCGGTAGCAGGCTGTTGGTCAGGATGGTGTCGATCATCCGCCCACCACTTTCGGTTTCGGTGCAACGGGAGACGATCAGGTTGATCACCTCATCGTCGTAATCGAACGCCACTTTGTGGGTGTTCTCCACGCGCTTCTTGATGCGGTTTAGTTGCAGGCGGGTAATGGCCTTGAGCATCTCGTCGCTGAGCGGGTAGTACGGAATGGTCACCAGGCGGCCCAGCAAGGCCGGCGGGAAAATCTCCAGCAGCGGCTGGCGCAGGGCCTTGGCGATTTCTTCGGGCTCGGGCACGTTTTGCGGGTCTTTGCAGACCCGGGCAATCAGCTCGGTGCCAGCGTTGGTGGTCAGCAGAATCAAGGTGTTCTTGAAGTCGATCACGCGACCTTCGCCGTCCTCCATCACGCCTTTGTCGAAGACCTGGAAGAAAATCTCATGCACGTCCGGGTGGGCTTTTTCCACCTCGTCCAGCAGCACCACGCTGTAGGGTTTGCGCCGCACGGCTTCGGTCAGTACGCCGCCTTCGCCATAGCCGATGTAGCCCGGTGGCGCGCCCTTGAGCGTGGACACCGTGTGGGCTTCCTGGAATTCGCTCATGTTGATGGTGATGACGTTCTGCTCGCCGCCGTACATGGCTTCGGCCAGGGCCAGGGCGGTTTCGGTCTTGCCCACGCCGGAGGTGCCGGCGAGCATGAACACGCCAATCGGTTTGCTCGGGTTGTCGAGGCCGGCGCGGGAGGTCTGGATGCGCTTGGCGATCATCTGCAAGGCGTGGTCCTGGCCGATGATGCGTTTCTTCAAGTGCTGGTCGAGGTTGAGCACGGTTTCCAGTTCGTTACGGGCCATGCGGCCCACCGGAATGCCGGTCCAGTCGGCGACCACCGAGGCTACGGCCTGGTAATCCACAGTCGGCAGGATCAACGGGGTTTCGCCTTGCAGGGCGCTGAGACGCTGTTGCAGGTCCACCAGTTTTTCGCGCAAGGCGTGGCTGGTCTCGCTGCCATCCTCGCTGTCCACCACACCGACGCGCTCGCGCAGGGTGGCGCGGGTGGCGAGCAATTCGTCTACCAGGGTTTTCTCTTCGGCCCAGCGACTTTCCAGTTCGGCGAGGCGTTCGCGCTCGGCGGCCAGCAGGTTTTCGCTGTTGCTCTGGCGGGCGCCGATGACGATGCCGATGGCGTGCTCGCGGGCGATGATCTGCAGCTCGGTTTCCAGCGCCTCGATGCGGCGACGGCTGTCGTCCACTTCGGCCGGCACGGCATGCAGGCTGATGGCGACCCGGGCGCAGGCGGTGTCCAGCAGGCTCACGGATTTGTCCGGCAACTGACGCGCCGGGATGTAGCGGTGAGACAGCTTGACCGACGCTTCCAGGGCTTCGTCGAGGATCTGCACCTGATGGTGTTTTTCCATCGTCGAGGCCACGCCGCGCATCATCAGCAAGGCCTTGTCTTCCGACGGCTCGGCCACTTGCACCACCTGGAAACGACGGGTCAGGGCCGGGTCTTTTTCAATGTGCTTCTTGTACTCGGCCCACGTCGTGGCGGCCACGGTGCGCAACGTGCCCCGGGCCAGAGCCGGTTTCAGCAGGTTGGCCGCATCCCCGGTACCGGCGGCGCCACCGGCACCTACCAGCGTGTGGGCTTCGTCGATAAACAGGATGATCGGTTTCGGCGACGCCTGGACGTCTTCGATGACCTGGCGCAGGCGCTGTTCGAATTCACCTTTCATGCTCGCGCCGGCCTGCAACAGGCCGACATCGAGGCTGCGCAGTTCCACGTCTTTGAGCGCCGGCGGCACGTCACCGGCGACGATGCGCAGGGCAAAGCCTTCGACCACCGCGGTTTTACCGACACCGGCTTCACCGGTCAGAATCGGGTTGTTCTGCCGACGACGCATGAGGATGTCCACCAACTGGCGGATCTCTTCGTCACGGCCGACAATCGGGTCAAGCTTGCCGCTGCGGGCCTGCTCGGTGAGGTCGACGGTAAAACGCTTGAGTGCTTCCTGCTTGCCCATGGCGCTGGGGGCCATGGCGCCGCTGGCTTCACCGGGCACGCTGCCTGCGTTGAAACCATCGCTGGCGCTGAGCGCATTTTCCGGCGAGTCGCCGACGTATTCGTCGAACCGCTCGCTCAGGGCCTCGACCTTGATCTTGTCAAACTCTGCCGACAGCCCGAGCAGCCCGTGGCGCAGGCTCGGGGTCTTGAGGATGCCCAGCACCAGGTAACCGGTACGCACCTGGCTTTCGCCGAACATCAGGCTGCCGTAGACCCAGCCACGTTCCACGGCTTCTTCCACATGGGAGGACAAGTCGGTGATTGATGTCGAGCCCCGTGGCAAACGGTCCAGGGCTTCGGTCAGATCTCGGGCCAGGCGTGCCGGTTCGATATTGAACTGGCGGATAATGCGGTGCAGGTCCGAGTCCTGCAATTGCAGCAACTGATGAAACCAGTGGGCCAGTTCCACATAAGGGTTGCCACGCAACTTGCAAAACACGGTGGCGGCTTCGATGGCTTTGTAGGCCACGCTGTTTAACTTGCCGAACAACGCGGCGCGACTGATTTCACCCATGCTCATGGCTCCTTGAGGTCTGTGAGGTGTTGGCTTGCTCGGCGTAATGCCGGGCCAGTATTAAATCCTTGGCATCTGTTTCGGGCCGGCCCAGCCAGGTATTGAACCCCAGACGGAAGCGGCCATTGAGTTGCAGTGCCGGTACTTCGGGCTGTTCCAGGATCAGGTTCAAGTCCCAGTCCAGTTCATGGCCCAGGTATTCGGCCACCCAGGCCACCAGCTCATTGAAAGGTTGGCTGCCGGGCAGCATGCCCATGTAGTCATCGAGCTTGAGCGGCCCCAGGCGAATGCGGAATTTGTGCTGGCGATCCCAGACGTAACGACCCAGGCAAAAATCCATGCCCAATTGATGGGCGCTGACGCCCACGCGGCTGCGTTCCGGCAGCTCCAGCCATTGGCCGACGTACTCCTCGATCTCTACCGGCAGGCCGAAGTATTCGCTGATAATGGCCTTCAGGCCGTCCGGGTAGCGGGTTTGTGCCGACAGATGACCGCTGTAATGCAGCTTCGCGGTGTCGGGGATCAGCCCTTGTTTGAGCAGGCTCGGCATACCCCGGCCGCTCAGTGCCGCCAGGCGTGCCGACCAATAGTCATCGTCCGGGCGATCATGGCTGACCGTCGGCCGCGCTTCGGCCCAGGCCCGATAAAACAGGCTCAGCAGGCGATGGTGGAACACATCCAGGAAGCGTTTGCTGGTGCTGTCGGCGTTGTTGCGCTGGCGTTCGCGCACATACTCAGTGATGTGCAGCGGCAACGGGCCGTTGGGGCCGCCGAGGCCGAAAAAGAACTGCTCCAGCCGCGCCGGCGCGCCGTCGATACCCGGCTGTACCGAGGCCAGGGTCGCCGGGGCGAAGGTGCAATCGGCTTGTTGCCCAAGGCGCAGCGGATCATCGGCCAGGCGCAACGAATGGCCCAGGCGCGGCAGCTCAGGCGATTCGCACTCGATGCGCCGCAATGCCTGGAAGAAGTCATATTCCCAGGGCTCCTGGTGCATCGCCTCCAGGGTACTCACAGGGTCGGACGGCGTCCGGGCTTGGCTTTCCATCGCATGATCTCGCCGCGTTCGGTGGTACGGATCACCGTCTCGGTAAAACTGTTGATCGACACGTAGCGTGCCAGGAAGCGTTCGAACACTGCGCCGAGCAAGAAAACCCCGGTGCCGCGAAACGCGTTTTCATCGAATTCCAGGGTGATCTCCAGGCCACGGCCAAACACGATCGGACCCGGCATTGGCAAGCGTCGGGTGCAGGCCTTGCTGCTGACTTCGCGCAGGCCTTCGATCTGCAATTGCAGCGCCGTATCGTTGCTGTCGCCGTACAGGCGCAGCAGTTCGCGCAGGGCGGCGGCGCCCTGGCCTTGCTCGCTGAGGGACAGGTAGTTCAGCGAAAGCTGGCTGATCAACCGCCAGGCCTTGGCGTCATGGGCATGGCTGGCGCGTGGGCGGCTCGGGCCTGCCACGCACCGCACCGCCGCTACAGGTGCGCTGTCTGCCAGGGTGAAGTCGGTCTTGCCATTGCCCACGCTCATGAACAGCGGCAGGTCGCGGTTGGTGCATAACGCCGTTACGCCCAGTTGGCGCAGGTCGTGGCGATAGGGTGCCTGCTGGCTGTCCACCAGGCTGACGAAGGTTTCGCTGCCGATGTAGGTCGAGCGCGGGCCGTTGCGCCGCTGGCCGCTGGACAGCACACGTGGTTCGCGCCGCACCGTGTACCAGGCCTGATCGCGGCCGTAACGAGACGGATCACGTACCGTATAGAACGGCAAAAAAGGCTGTTCTGACCCGGTCCCATGGCCGGTGAGGGTGGTCAGGGAATGAATCTCGAAATCCATCGGCCGGGTGCGGTCGGCGATCACATGGTGTTCATGGACCCGCTCCGACAAATGGATGCGATCCAGGCGCTTGGGAAACAAGTTGATTGCCGGGGTGCAGAACGGCAGGAACTGCGCGGCACCGACACTGCCTTCCAGGCTCGGATCGTGACGGTCGAACAGCACGATCAATTCCAGTTCCTGGCCGTCGCAGCGTTTGACCGCACGGCTCAACTGGGTGAAGTCGACAAACAGAAAGCGGTGGGGCAGGGCGAAGTATTCCTGCAACAGGCGATAGCCCTGGAAGGCTCGCGAGACCACTGGCAGCGCGGCGTCGGTATCGTCGAATCCCACGGAACGCAGTGCATCCTGCGGCAGGCGTTCTACCCAATCGCCGCCGGGCTGACGTGCGAAGACGGCGCAGGCGTTGCCCAGCAGCTGTTCATAGAGGCGAAAGGGCTGCTCGTCGGCGCCGCTGAGGTACAGCGGCAGGTTGTCCAGGGTCAGGCTGTTGAATGGCAGTTCGGCCCCGGTACGCAGGGTCAGGCGCAGGCCGGCCTTGGCCTTGGGTTCACTGGCGGCCAGGCGCCCGAGCACGGCGGACGGGTTGCCGAAGTACTCGGCCCGGCTGACCTGCAGCGGCCACAACGTCACCGCGTGGGCGGTGCGGTACTCGCAGCAGGTTTGGGTTTCGCGACCCAGGGCGGCACGCAGGACCGTGTCGCGGGGCAGCGGGAAGCCGCTGCTCAGCGAGCCTTCATCGGGGTCGGCCTGCAGTTGCACCACGGTCATCGACGGTGTCGGTGCCAGGTAATGGGGGTAAGCGATTTCCAGCAAGTTGTGGGTGAAGGTCGGGTATTCGGCATCGAGCTTGAGCTGTACTCGCGCCGTCAGGTAGGCGAACCCTTCCAGCAAGCGCTCAACATACGGGTCGGCGCAGTCCATACCGGACAACGTCAGCCGACTGGCGATTTTCGGGTATTCCTGGGCGAACTCCGCCGCACTTTCGCGCACGTGGAGCAACTCCTGGTTGTACAGTTCCAACAGGCGCGGGTTCATGAGCGTCTCCGCTGGTCGGCGTTGACCACCCGCACATGGCCGGATTCCAGGTCCAGGTCGGTTTGCAGCATCAGGCGCAGCGGCACCGGCTGCGCCCAGAGATCGCCTTCAATCTCGAAGCTCAGGGCGTTGTGGTTCATTTCGGCGGACGCCCGGGCCCGCACGCGCAGGGTATGGCGCAGAATCCGCGGCTCGAACGTGGCGATGGCCTGGTGGATCAGCGCTTCAAGCGCCGCGATATCGACGTTCGACGCACTGTTGCCGGCCAGGGCTGGCAACCCGAAATTGATCACCGAAGTACCGGCCGGGGTGTGCAACGTCGCATCGGCGCCGAGCAATGAAGTGGTGTTGAGCAGCCACGCCAGATCACGCAGCACCGAAGCTTTCAGTTGGCTCAGGGACAGCACGCGCTTGTCGGCGCTTTCCTTGAGATTGCTCGGGTCGTCGTCGGTCAACCGATCCAGCAGGGACGGTTGCAGGCGATCGCGGGTGGCGATTTCGGTTACCACGAGAAATGCGCCACGAAATTTTTCTGGTCCATGCCGCCGGTCATGCAGCCAGCACTACGAGCGACTTTCGACACTTCCATGGGCTGGCCTTTGATTTGGCGGATGGCCTGATACCGAGCGTCACAATCACGGCTCGGAGGGGGCTCGGGCGTGGAGTGCTCCACGATGATGATTTGGGCATTGTTGAAGATTTCGACCCGTGGCTGGCCCTTGCGGTCGACACTCAGAAAACAAGGCCATGGCATGTCTAGTTTCAAGAAGCTTTGGTCCTGTTTGCGTAACGCACATTGCTGATCGTGGTTTTCCAAAGTCAATGTTTGTCCGGCGACAATGACTTGATTGCTGGGTGCAGCAATTGATTGCTGTCCGGCCCAGGCATTGAGGCTCAACGGCAGGCAGCCGGACAGCAGCATCAACAGGGTTCGTTTGATCATTTCAACCCCAAAGCCCAACCTGTTTTGCGCGATGCGCAGAGTCGTGAGTGATTGCATGTGAAGTCGCTTACCAAGTGAAAAGCGCTGTGTAGTCTTTCTGGTCCCCTGCGCCACGCAGGCAACTGGCACTGCGAGAAACCGCCGAAGGTTCGAGCTGACCTTTGATCTGGCGTACGGCGCGGTACTCGGACCGACAGTCGCGGCTGTTCGCAGGGTCAACGCTTATGTGCAGCACGATGGCAATCGGCACATTGTTGAAGGACTCGACGTGCGGCTTGCCTTGGCGGTCGACCGCAAATTGGCAAGGCCATGGCATTTCGAGCGGCAGCACGCTCTGATCCGGTTTACGCAACACGCAGCGCTGCTGCTCGTTCTCCAGTGTCAGCTGTTGTGCGCCCAGGGTGACTACCTGATCCGCGGCAGCAGATGGCGCTTGCTGGTCGGCGCACGCGGATACACTCGACATTACGCAACACAGGGCTACTGCGTTTCGGTTAGACCCGATCATGTCAGCTCCCAGAACCAGATGGCTCGGGATCGGTAGGAAGGGTCGCTATACCGGCCGATGGTCAGGCCGCGATTCCACAGGTCGATATGGTCGCCGGTGCGATTGTCCGATGACTCTCCTGTCTGCTGAAAACAATCCTTAAAGAAGATGAGCCCGGTCTTGTCTTGCAACTTCCGACGTTCTTCGGCACTTCCATCGAGAATCAGTGGCCGCCCCAGATGGTGCTTCCACAACCAGTTCGCCAGCGACTCGGCACCCCTGGCATGTTCATGCGCACATTTGGGTTCGGTATAGGTAGATTTGTTGACCTTGATGGTCAGCTCCGCATTGAGCGTCATGCTCATACGGATAGCGCACTGGTTGGCCCACGGACCATCGCAAGGCTTTGCGTCGGGATGCGTAACCAGAAGGTCGGAATACGCTTTCCACAAATTAATAAACGAAGGCTTGGCCATGACTCAAACACCGGATGGGGAAGGATTGGATTCGAGCAAGCACCAAACTGCCCCCGACGCATAGCGACGGGGGCATCTTCGATTACGCCTTGACGTTCTGACGGATGTTCCAGCCAAACTTGATCGGGCCGCCGTCTTTGGTGCCGTCGGCTTTCTGCGGTTGGTAGTCCACCAGCACTTTGGCGAAGTTCAGGGTGACGTTTTCGGTCAGGCGATCATCGCTACCCGAGCCGCCGGTGCTCAGGGAAGTGATCAGCACTTCTTCCAGGTTGATGATCATGTACTCGACCTGGCTTTCGCCGCCGGCCTTGCGCACGGTCAGTTTGACCTTGTCGATGTGCTTGCCGGCGGCGCAGTGCATCATCAGGTTCGGCGAGGCCTTGTCGACATACTTGGTCAGCGACAGGTCCTGGACATTCACCTTGCCCGCACCGCCGCCACCACCCGTGTGCATATTGCCGGACTGGGACATGCCCCAGCTCCAGTTCAAGACGTCGATTTCGTCCTTGTGGGCCTTGTCCATGGACTCGCCCTTGATGTCGCCGATCTTGATGAAAATATCAACAGCCATGTTTTCTCCCTGTGTGGTCTCTACCACATTGTGTTTTTGCTGATCGTTCCCACGCTCTGCGTGGTAACGCATCGGGTGAAGCTCTGCGTCCTGGGCGGCATTCCCACGCAGAGCGTGGGAACGATCACATCAAGGGCGGTGTTACGCACCTTTGGCCGAAGGCAGTTTGGATACCAGGCGCAGCGACACGGTCAGACCTTCGAGCTGATAGTGCGGACGCAGGAAGAACTTGGAGGTGTAGTACCCCGGGTTGCCTTCCACGTCCTCGACGATCACTTCGGCCGCAGCCAATGGGTGCTGGGCCTTGGTGGTTTCGGTGGAGTGCGCTGGGTCACCGTCGACGTAGTTGAGGATCCAGTCCTGCAACCAACGCTGCATTTCGTCCTTCTCTTTGAAGGAACCAATCTTGTCGCGCACGATGCACTTCAAGTAATGGGCGAAACGGCAGGTGGCAAACAGGTAGGGCAGGCGCGCGGCCAGGTTGGCGTTGGCGGTGGCATCCGGGTCGTCGTATTCAGCCGGTTTCTGCAACGACTGGGCGCCGATGAACGCGGCGAAGTCGGTGTTTTTCTTGTGCAGCAGCGGCATGAAACCGTTCTTCGCCAGTTCCGCTTCACGGCGGTCAGAAATGGCGATTTCGGTCGGGCACTTCATGTCTACGCCGCCGTCATCGGTCGGGAAGGTGTGGGCCGGCAGGTTTTCCACTTCGCCGCCAGATTCCACGCCACGAATGCGCGAGCACCAGCCGAAGTGTTTGAACGAGCGATTGATGTTCACCGCCATCGCGTAAGCGGCGTTGGCCCAGGTGTACTTGGAGCTGTCGGCGCCGTCGGTGTTTTCTTCGAAGGCGAAGGCTTCCACCGGGTCGGTCTTGGCGCCGTAGGGCAGGCGCGCCAGGAAGCGCGGCATGGTCAGGCCGATATAGCGCGAGTCTTCCGATTCACGCAGCGAGCGCCAGCCGGCGTATTCCGGGGTGGTGAAGATCTTGGTCAGGTCGCGCGGGTTTGACAGTTCTTGCCACGAGCCCATGCCCATCACGGTCGGCGAGGCGGCTGCGATGAACGGCGAGTGCATGGCGGCGCAGACTTTCGACAATTCGCCCAGCAACTCGACATCCGGCGGCGACTGGTCGAAGTAGTAATCGCCCACGAGGCAACCGTAGGGTTCGCCACCGAACTGGCCGTATTCTTCCTCGTACATCTTCTTGAAGATCGGGCTCTGGTCCCACGCAGTGCCCTTGAATTTCTTCAGGGTCTTGTGCAGGTCGGTCTTGGAGATGTTGAGCACGCGGATCTTGAGCTGCTCGTCGCTCTCGGTGTTGTTGACCAGGTAGTGCAGGCCACGCCAGGCGCTTTCCAGCTGTTGGAAGTCCGGGTGATGGATGACCTGATTCACCTGGGCGGTGAGCTTGGCGTCGATGGCGGCAATGATCGACTCGATCGACTTGATCGCGTCGTTGGACACCAGGTCGGTCTGCGCCAGGGCCTGTTCGGCCAGGGTGCGCACGGCGGTCTCGACGGCTTCGCGAGCGCGGTCGGTCTTGGGTTTGAATTCTTGCAGCAGCAGGGAGGCGAACTCGCTGGCTTCTTCGGTGGTGCCCAGTGTCTGAGCGTCTGCACGTACTGAATCGGTCATGATCATTCGTCCTGATTAAGCCTGAGGCTCGGCTGGCTTCGGCGCACTGGCAAGTGCCTGGAGCAGCGCCGGGTCCTTGATGGCCTTCATGATGATTTCTTCGGCGCCAGTCTTGCCGTCCATGTAGGTCAGCAGGTTGGCCAGTTGGGTGCGCGCTTCGAGTAGCTTGTTCAGCGAGTCGACCTTGCGCGCCACGGCGGCGGGGCTGAAGTCGTCCATGCTTTCAAAGGTGATGTCCAGGCTCAGGTTGCCTTCGCCGGTCAGCTCGTTGGGCACGTGGAACGCGACGCGTGGCTGCATGGCCTTGAGGCGCGAGTCGAAGTTGTCGACGTCCACTTCAAGGAACTTGCGATCGGCAACAGGGGCCAGGGGCTCGGCCGGCTTGCCGGCAAGGTCAGCCATAACGCCCATTACGAAGGGCAACTGGACCTTTTTTTCGGCGCCGTAGAGCTCGACGTCGTACTCGATCTGCACTCGAGGCGCGCGGTTGCGCGCGATGAATTTCTGAGAACTTTGCTTCGCCACGTTGCTGCTCCTGGTCGCTCAAGCGACGGTGTTGGCGTCATCGGTGGTACCGGTGACGTGACTGCGTGATCCTTTCGCTTTTATTCGCTGTCTGGTCCGCGCAGGTTTTCAAATTGGCTCATGCCGTCGGGAATCAAATTGCGCACGATGGCCGCAAAGTCGGCGTGCACCAGATTCTTTGCCCGGTTCAGCAGCACCGGCAGCGGGCTGGAAGGCTCTTGACGCGTGTAGTACGCAAGAATCCGGTCCAGGCTGCGCAGCACGTCGTCGCGGTTGTTGATTTCGCCAGTGCCGGTACTGCGCGGTGCACTCGGTGCGGTGGCGTATTCAACTGGCGCGGCGCTGTCGTCGCTAATGGCATCGGGCAGGGGGCCGTCGCCGCTCTGGGGGGCGAACTGACTGAGGATCTGCAGGGCCATTTTGATCGGCTGTTTCAGCGGGCCAAGGTCAACGCCCTGGGCGGAACCGACGTATTCGCTAACCTGTTGCTCAATGGTCTCGGCGGCATTGCGAGCCTCGTGCAAGGCAGCGCGGGTGATTTCCAGTTGCTCGGGATCGCTGCCGAGGAACGCCCCGGCGAGCTGCTCGGAGCCGAGGCTTTCGTCAGGGAAGCTTTGCAGGCCGCTGGCATTGGCGGCGGCGCGCAGGCTGACAGGGCCAAAGGTACGCGAGCGGGCCAGGATGCTTTCGCGCAGCAGGCGGATGGTGGTGTCCGACGTCAGGCCGGCAAGGGCATTGATGCGCACGGTAGGATCGTTGTCGTCATCGGCATCCAGTCGCGGATGCAGATCGGCCCAGTATTGCTTGAGTAATTCGCCGATCAGCGTCAGGACGCGGGCCAGGCCCGTGACGCCTTCGAGGGCAAGGGAGCTTTGCAAAAGGAAATGGGTGATACGCAGGTCTTTACTGCGTTGCAACAACTCCAGGCTTTGCTGCTGGATGCTGCTCCATTCAGGGGGTTCGGCAGGCAATATCGAATCGCCCATGCTGCGCTCGGGCTGGCCGCGGGAGTCGCGTTCCAGGCGCAAAAATGCCTGGTCATATTCCAGATCTTCACCGCAAGGCGAAGTCTCGGAAACGGCGGCGAGCAGCGAAGGTACTTCCACTGAATTTGATCTCCCTATCGCCCGCTGACAGAGTCGGGCATTTCACACGCGAGTTCGCGATGGAACTTCACATGTTTCCTTGACGGTAATTGCTCTTTTGAGGGGCAATGATCTTGAAGTACCGTCGCTCATATTCAAGAACTTGCGCATTTTTGGTGTAGTACTTATGCCTTGTCAAGGTAAGCTATTATCCTGTGCGACAGATGTGAGGTGCTTAACAACCCGCGCGACCGGTGGGTCGAGGCGGGCACTTATGCAGGTTTTTTGTCACGCAAGCCGGTTAAGATCAGCAATCATGCTGGTTGAAAGGCGTTTTCGACGTTGTTTGCAAGGTATGTCGGCGAGAGTCACTCGGGCGTAGGCCCTCACTCGCCTGCGCGCAAAGTGTTCAGCAAGGAGGCAAGATGTCGCTGTGTTTGACTATCACTAGTTATCACAAGATTACCCCAGGTCAGTGCTCTGAAAAATCCATGGACCGGGGCATGATGGCAATTGGCCGCAATTCTGATAATGACTGGGTATTGCCTGACCCTCAGCGCCTTATTTCCGGCAAACATTGCGTTATTCAATACAAAGATGGCCGCTACTATTTAACCGATAACAGCACTAATGGTGTGGAATTGGTCAAGGCCGGCATTCGTCTGCGCAAGGGAAACAGCGAGCCGTTGCAGGATGGCGAAGTTATCCGTATCGGTGATTATGACATCCAGGTGCGCATTGATTTCAGTCTGCCGGTGACTGACAGCAACCCCTTTGCCGATTCGTCCAACAGCTTCGAGGCCCTGATGGGGCACCAGGGCGCTGCTGCGAATACGCCGACGTCGTTGCCCATAACACCGCCCGCACATTTCCAGGGCGGGTCGGCCATGGACACAGTGTCGGACCTTTTCGACTTCCTGTCCCCGACCAGCATCCCGCCTGCCACCCAGCCCGACCATGTTCCGGCCGAGCAGCATGACTTCCGCCCACCGACCCCGATTCCCAGCCCAACGCCCGTGGCAGTGCCTGTACCGTTGGCGTCGGCCTCGGTGATTCCGGAAGATTGGGACCTGTTCAGCGATAAGTCTGCGCCGGTTGCGGTTGCCCCGCTGCCTGTCGCCCCCTTGCCTGTTGCAGAGGTTACGCCGTCACCCGCGCCTCAAATCAGCACACCGATCGCGCCGGCACCCCTGCATGAACCGCCCGTGGCCATCGTCGAACGCGAGGTCAATCCGGTCAGCCCGGCCGACAATGCTCAACCCGACCTGTTGCAAGCCTTCCTGCGCGGCGCAGGTCTGGATCAGTTGCGCCTGGACAAGGCCCAGGCCGAAGCGCAGATGGAAAGCATCGGCCGCAGTTATCGGCTGATGGTCGAAGGCCTGATCGATGTCTTGCGCGCCCGCAGTAGCCTCAAGGGCGAGTTCCGCATTCAGCAGACGATGATTCAACCCGTGGAAAACAACCCGCTGAAATTCGCTCCCAACGTCGATGAAGCCATGCTGTTGCTGCTGCGCCACAGCAGTCAGGCGTTCATGGCGCCGGACCTGGCGGTGCGCGATAGCTTCGACGACTTGCGTGCCCACCAATTGGCGGTGATGGCCGGTGTGGAAGCAGCGATCAAGCATCTGCTGGCGCGCTTCGAGCCGGCGCAACTGGAAGAGCGCATGGGCAAGCCCGGTGGCCTGTCGAGCCTTTTCAATGGCTCGCGACAGGCCCAGTACTGGCAGCAGTTCACCGAGCTCTACAGCAAGATTTCCCGCGAGGCCCAAGAGGATTTCCAGGACCTGTTCGGTCGGGAATTCAGCCGCGCCTACGAAGAGCACAGTACAAGGCCGCGCCGCGGCTGAGCACCGACTCATAACGCGATACATAGCAACGAACGGAACAATGGATAGCTGAAACGTCATTGAGGACGCAGGATGATTCACAGGTTTTTACTCGCAGTTGCCACCGCGCTTCTGCTGACCGCGTGTGCGAAGGATACGGCCAAACCCCAGCCCGAAGTGGCTGAGGCCGAGGCCGACACCGCCGCCGTCGAGTTGCACTTCCACGCCATCGCCGGGCTCAACCCCGGTAGCACCGGCCAGCCGGCCCCGGTCCGGGTGCGCATTTTCGAATTGAAAAATGCCGCCACCTTCGGCCGTTCCGATTATTTCGCCCTGGCCGAACGGGCCCAGGCGACGCTCGGCGCTGATTTGCTCGACCAGGACGAAGTGCTGGTCGAGCCCGGCCAGCAATTGAGCTTGCAACGCGACCTCGACCCAGCCACCCGCCACATCGGTGTGCTGGTGGGGTATCGCGAACTGGATCAGGCGCAGTGGCGCACGGTGTTGAATGTCCCGCCGCGCCAATACACCGAATACCAGATCAGCCTCGATGTGCGCGCCGTGCGCAGCGCCGTCGTTGTTCCCCCATCCAGCCCTGCCCAATAAGCAATCGGAGCCCCCATGTCCTGGAACAATCGCGTGGTCTGGTCGGAAGGCATGTTCATTGGAACGCAGCACTTCCAGCAGCATGACCGTTATCTGGAAAACCTCATCGACGCCCGAAGCCGCCCGTTGTCGGCCGGCGCCTGGGGTTTTTCCGAATTGCTGATTGATCAGGGTCTGTTGGCCCAGGGCAAACTGGCAATCATCTCGGCGCGGGGCCTGTTGCCGGACGGCACGCCATTCAACATTCCTCAGGATGACCTGGCGCCGAGCCCGCTGAATGTCGATGCCGACCTGCGCGATGGCCTGGTGTACCTGGCCTTGCCGCTCAAGCGTGCCGGAGCGCGTGACACCGTTGATGAAGGCGAACCCCCGGGCGCTGCGCGCTACGTGAGCCAGGTGCGCGAAGTACGGGACGACAACGCGCCGTTTGAAAACCGTGCGCCGGTGGCAGTGGCTTCCAGGGCGCTGCGATTGTTGATTGCCGAGGATGGCATCAGCGACTACGCCGCCATCGGCCTGGTGCGAATCAAAGAGAAGCGCGCCGACCGCGCCCTGGTGCTCGACGACACTTACATCCCACCGCTGATGGATGTATCCGCCTCCAAACCCCTGGCCGCGTTTCGCAGCGAACTGCTGGGCCTGCTTCATCAACGCGGCGAAGCCCTCGCCGGGCGGGTGGTCGCTTCCGGTGCCGGCGGTGCCTCGGAAATTGCCGACTTCATGCTGCTGCAACTGGTCAACCGCGCTCAGCCGTTGATCCAGCATTTGAGCCAGTTGAGCCCGTTGCACCCCGAGCGGTTCTACAGCGAGTTGGTGAGCCTGGCCGGTGAGTTTTCGACCTTCACCGCTTCCGGGCGGCGACCGCAGGAAAACCCGCAGTACCAGCACGACAACCTGGCGCTGAGTTTTGCGCCGGTGATGCAAGCCCTGCGCGAGGCGCTGTCGATGCTGATCGACAGTAAGGCCACGCCGATTCCGATCGTCGAAAAAGCCTACGGCATTCATGTGGCAATGCTGGCTGACAAGGCCCTGCTCGACAGCGCCAGTTTCATCCTGGTGGTGCGCGCCGACGTGCCTGCCGAGACCCTGCGCAGCCACTTCGGCCAACAGAGCAAGGTCGGCTCGGTGGAGCACATCCGCAACCTGGTCAACCTGCAATTGCCGGGCATCGGCCTGCTGCCGCTGCCGGTGGCGCCACGGCAGATCCCGTATCACGCAGGCTCCACCTATTACGAACTCGACCGGGGCAGCGAGCATTGGCAGCAACTGGCCAACTCCGGAGGATTTGCGTTCTACATCGCGGGGCAATTCCCGGGGCTGAACCTGGCTTTCTGGGCGATCCGAGGATAAACCGCAATGAACAACGACGATCGTACCCAGTTCATGCCGACACCCGGTGGCCGTGGCGCCGACCCGGGCCGCCCGGATACTGGTCGCGCCCAGTCCACGCCGCTTTCGATGCCGGCCGCGCCGGTGTTGACCGGTAAAGCTGAAGGTCTCAACCCTCTGGAGAGCGCCGCGGGCCCGCTGCTGGCTTTGATGAGCCGCTTGCGCAACACCATTGCCCACCCGGCGCCGGCGAGCCTGCGGGCGCAATTACTGGCCTACCTGCGCCAGTTCGAGGAACGCGCCGAGGCCGCCGGTGTGGTGCGCAACGATGTGTTGCTGGCCCGTTACGCCCTGTGCACTGCGCTGGATGAAGCGGTGTTGAGTACGCCGTGGGGCGGCAGCAGCGACTGGGGCAAGCAAAGTTTGCTGATCACCGTGCACAACGAAGCCAAGGGTGGCGAGAAGGTGTTCCAGCTCTTGGAGCATTGCCTGCAAAGCCCCCGCGAACGGTTGTATCTGCTGGAGCTGTTGTACCTGTGCATGTGTCTGGGTTTCGAAGGGCGTTATCGGGTCATCAACGACGGTCGCAGCCAACTGGAGGCCTTGCGTGAACGCACCAGTGCGGTCATCCGCAGCGCCCGTGGCGACTATGAGCGTGAACTGTCGCCCCATTGGCGCGGCGTCGCCGTAGCCCGCGACCGGCTGACGCAATTCATGCCGCCATGGATCGCCGTGGCCATCGGCGTGGCATTGCTGCTGGCACTGCTGTTCGGCCTGCGCTTGAAACTGGCCGCCGATGCCGAGCCGGTGTTTAAAAATATCCATGCCCTGGGCGAGATCCCGGTGCAGGCGATCGACCGCCCGGTGGTGCAACCGAAACTGATCGAGCGCCCCCGTCTGGCGGGCTTCCTTGCCGATGAAATCAAGGCCGGTCGGGTGGCTGTGGAAGATGCCGTTGATCGTTCCGTGGTGACCATCCGTGGCGATGAGCTGTTCGCTTCGGGCAGCGCCAGCATCGTCGACAATTTCCAGCCGCTGATGCTGCGCATCGCCGAGGCCATTCGCATGGTCAAGGGCCAGGTCCGGGTGACCGGGCACAGTGACAATCGCCCGATTGCCACCCTGCGGTTTCCATCGAACTGGGCCTTGTCCGAGGCACGGGCGACTTCGGTGCTGCAAATCCTTTCGGCCAAGACCGGCCAGCCCGAGCGCTTCAGCGCCGAAGGCCGCAGCGACACCGAACCGTTGGCCTCGAACGCTACGACAGAGGGCCGCGCACGCAATCGTCGGGTCGAAATCACAGTATTGGCGGAGGGGGTCGAGTGAAGGCGTTTTTGAGTTTTATCGTCCGCTGGGTCATTCCGTTGCTGGGGCTGATAGCCCTGAGCCTGATCATCTGGTTTATCGGGCCGCTGCTCGAATTCCTGGTGCCCGAAGGCCGGCGCTGGGCGCTGATCATTCTGGTGTTCTCGGTGTGGATCGCCTACCGGGTGTTTCGCATCATTCAGGCCCGCCGTCAGGCCGCCGAAGTCATGCGCAGCCTGGCGGCGCAAACCCCACCCGACCCGACCAGCGTCGCCACGGCGCAAGAGCTCGAAACCCTGCGTCAGCGCATGGACGAAGCCTTGACGCTGTTGAAGAAAGCCAAGCTGGGCGGTGATGAGCGTCGCAATCTCTACGAACTCCCTTGGTACGTGATCATCGGCCCGCCGGGTTCGGGCAAGACCACTGCGCTGGTCAATTCCGGACTGCATTTCCCGTTGGCGGCGCAGTTGGGCGCCGGGGCGGTACGCGGCGTCGGTGGCACGCGCAATTGCGATTGGTGGTTTACCGATCAGGCCGTACTGCTCGACACCGCCGGGCGCTATACCACCCAGGACAGTGATGCGACGGTGGATAAAGCTGCGTGGCTGGGCTTTCTCGGCCTGTTGAAAAAGCAGCGGGCCCGTCGTCCGATCGACGGCGCGTTTATCGCCATCAGCCTTTCCGATCTGCTGCTGGGCAGCGACGCCGAGCGCGCCGCTCATGCCGCCGCGATCCGCCTGCGTATCCAGGAGTTGTACACCCAACTGGGCGTGCGTTTTCCGATCTACCTGATGCTGACCAAACTCGATCTGGTGCCGGGGTTCATGGAGTATTTCGATACCCTGAGCAAGGAAGAGCGGACCCAGGTCTGGGGCATGACCTTTGCCCTGGATGACGGTAAAAGCAATGACAGCCCGCTGGCCCATCTGCAAAGCGAATTCGCCGGCCTGGAACAGCGCCTCAACGATCGTTTGGTGGAGCGTTTGCAACAGGAACGCGACCCGGCGCGGCGCGAGTTGATCTACGGCTTCGCGCAACAGTTCGGCGCGTTGAAGGATTGCCTGCAAAGCTTCCTTGAGGGCGTATTCAAACCCAACGCCTTTGAAGAGCGGGTGCTGTTGCGCGGGGTGTATTTCACCAGCGGTACCCAGGAAGGCAGCCCGATTGACCGGCTGATCGGCTCCATGGCCCAGAGCATGAACCTGGACCGCCAACATCTGGCGCGCCAGAACGGCACCGGGCGCAGTTACTTCATCGAAAAACTCTTCAGCGCTGTGGCTTTTGCCGAGCGTGGGCTGGTGGGGGTGAACCCGAAAGTCGAACGTCGGCGCAAGTGGATCACTCGGGGTGTGCTGGCCTCGACGGTGGCCCTGGTGCTGGTGGTCGGGACCTTGTGGGTGGTCAGCTACCGCGCCAACCAGGCGTATATCGCGCAAGTCGATCAGAAAGTCGTGCCCCTGGGCCAGACCGTGCAAAACCTCAGCCCGGCCCAGCGGGACGTGCTCGCCGTATTGCCGTTGCTCAACGCGGTGAAGCACCTGGCCGGCGACGCACCGAGCTGGGCCGAAGGCCTGGGCCTGTATCAGGGCGACATGCTTGAAGCCGAGTCCGGCAGCGTCTATCGCAAGCTGTTGATCGCGGTCTTTGCGCCACGCTTGCTCACGCGCATCGAAGAGCAACTGCATGGCGGCGGCAATTCGGACTTCCTTTATGAAGGTTTGAAGGCCTACCTGATGCTCGCCGACAGCGAGCATTACGATGCCGACTTCATCAAAGCGTGGATCGCCCTGGACTGGGACCGCAATCTGCCGCGCGACTTGCCGTCCGAGCAGCGTATGGCCCTGGCGGAGCACTTGCAGGCCCTGTTCGAGCGCCATCCGCCCACTGCACGTCTGGACCCGCGCCTGATCGACGACCTGCGTCGGCAACTGCAACAACTGCCGGTGGCCCAGCGTGTCTACGACCGGGTCAAGCGGCAGAAACTGCCGGACGGCATCCCGGACTTTCGTATCAGCGAAGCGGCCGGGCGCGATGCGGCGCTGGTGTTCAGCCGCAAGAGCGGCAAGCCGTTGGGCGAACCCTTGAGCGGCTTCTTCACCGCCAAGGGTTATCGCCAAGGGTTTTTGCTCACCAGCCTGAACCAGACCGGCACCCTGGCTGAGGAGCAGTGGGTGCTCGGTCGCGACCAGGCAGAACAGCAGAACGTCGCCAGCCTGGCCGCCGACGTGCGTCGCCTGTATTTCCAGGATTACCAGCGCCAATGGGACGCCTTGCTGGCTGATATCGACTTCGTGCCGATCACCAGCGTAGCCCAGGCCGCCGATGTGCTGAGGGTGATTTCCGGCCCGACCTCGCCGTTGAAAAAACTGCTGGTGGCGGTGGCGAAGGAAACCGACCTGCAACAGGAAGAACGCCTGCTGGCCGCCAAGGGTGCGCCGGTGGACGGCGGGGTCGACAAGCTCAAGGAGCGCCTGGGCACCTTGCTCGGCCATGAGCAGGCGACGCAAAACGCACCGGTGTCCAGCGAAGATCCCATCACCGCACATTTTGCTGAACTCAACAGCATCGTCAGCAAAAACGAAGGCGAGCCGGCGGTCATCGACGGCCTGCTGGCCGACATGAATGCGTTGTATGTGCAGGTCAGCGCCATGGTCGGCGCCAGCGGCGACGCCTTGCTTGGCGAAGCCAAGAACCAGGCCGCAGCGGCCGCGACACGGGTCAGCCTCAACGCCGAGCGTCAACCGGCGTTGGTGCAAGGGCTGGTCAAGTCGGTGGTCAACTCCACCACCAACACCATGATGGGCGGGGTACGCAATCAACTGAACGCGGCCTGGACCAGCGAAGTGCTGAACGTCTATCGCCAATCCCTGGCCGGGCGTTATCCGATGTCGCCAGGCAGTGCGCGAGACGCGACTCTCGACGACTTCGGCCAGTTCTTCGGCGTGGGCGGGGTGATGGACAACTACTTCCGCAAGTACCTGCAGCCGTATGTGGATACCTCGACCCAGGCCTGGCGCTGGCAACCGGGCGCCGCGCAGAAGCTCGGCATCGCCCCGGGCGTGCTGCAAACCTTCCAGCGGGCAGCGACCATCCGGGATGCATTTTTCCGTTCCGGCGGCACCCAGCCGATGGTGCGCTTCGAACTCAAACCCGTGGCGATGGACGCCAGCATCACCCAGTTTTTACTTGACCTCGATGGCCAGCAATTGAGCTACGACCACGGCCCGAGCCGTCCGACCGCCATGCAATGGCCCAACGCCGGCAGCATCGGCGTGGTGCGGATCTCGATCATGCCGCCCTCGGCCAGTGGTCGGTCCGGCATCACCCTGGATGGCCCCTGGGCCTGGTTCCGTCTGTTGGAGCAATCAGACTTGACCGCCGGCAACTCGCCGGATCGCTTCAACCTGCGGCTGCGGGTCGACGGCGCCAGCGCCTCTTACGAGCTGCGGGCCAACAGCGCCTTCAACCCGTTCAAGAGCCGTGTGCTTAGTGGTTTCAGCCTGCCGGAGCGGTTATGAGCACTCCGGGTTTCTATGGAAAGTTGGCCAGTCGCGGGGACTTTGTCAGCCGTGGCTTGCCGCAGAGTTTTATCGGCCCCTGGGATTCGTGGCTGGCGGCGGGTCTGCTCGCCAGCCAGACCAGCCTCGGGGACCGTTGGCTGGACGCCTATCTGGTCAGTCCGCTGTGGCGCTTTATGGTCGGGGCCGGTGTCTGTGGGCCGCAGGCCGCCGTTGGCGTGGTGATGCCGAGCATCGATCGAGTGGGCCGGTATTTTCCGCTGACCGTCGCGGTGCTGCTGGATCACGACGCTGACCCAGCGTCGGTGGTGGGCAGTTCGGATGTCTGGTTTGAACAGGTTGAGCAATTGCTGTTGAGCACGTTGAGCGTGGAGGCAAGCTTCGAAGCCTTCGGTGCAGGCCTTACGACGCTGGGCAGTCCGGCGTGCCTGCCACGCACGCCAAGCAGTCGTTTTGCCGGCCTGCATCGCTTTGATGCCACCGACCCAAAGGCGCGAATGACTGCGCTTGCCGAACAAGCCTGCGAAGGCGCCAGTCTGTGGTGGGGCCAGGGTTCGGAGCGTATCGCCCCCGCTTTATTGCGGTGTCAGGGACTGCCTGTCGCCGCCGATTTTGCGCAATTTTTGCTCGGCCAAGAAGGTGTTGTGTAGATGCGTCCAAGCGCTGGAAAGACGTTCAAGTCTGCAAGCAAGAGCCATGTCGGTATGGTCCGCCAGGTGAATGAAGACGCTTGCCTGGACCTGCCGGAAAACGGCCTGTGGGTGGTCGCCGATGGCATGGGCGGGCACGCGGCGGGCGACTACGTCAGCAGTCTGATCGTCGACAGCGTGCGCAGCATTGCCGTGGGCCGATCGCTGGACGAATACTCCGCAGCGCTGAAAAACGACCTGCTGCGGGTCAACGCTGCTGTGCGCGAAGAAACCGCCAACCGTGGCGTGACCATGATGGGCAGCACTGTGGTGTTGCTGGCGACGCGTGACTTGCGCGGGGTGTGTCTGTGGGCGGGCGATAGCCGCTTGTATCGCCTGCGTGACGGCCTGCTCGAAGGCATCTCGCGGGACCACAGTTACGTTCAGGATTTGCAGGACAGCGGCTTGCTCAGCGAAGCCGAGGCCCGCGTGCATCCACGGGCCAATATCGTCACCCGCGCCATCGGGGTCGATGCGCAACTGGACTTGGCGATGGTTGAGCTGCTGTTGATGCCCGGCGACAGTTACCTGTTGTGCAGCGACGGGCTGAACAAGACCGTCGAGGACCATGAGATCGCCGAGGTACTGAACCACGACGAGCCCGGGGAAATCGCCAGCAGCCTGGTGTCCCTGGGCCTGATGCGCGGCGCTCCGGACAACATCACCGTCATCGTCGTGAAGGTGCCTTCATGAACCCCACGGTGAACATTCTGATCCCGGGCTACGACATCGACGGTGAGATCGGCGAAGGCGCCATGGCCAGCGTTTACCTGGCGACCCAGCGCTCGCTGGAGCGCAAGGTGGCATTGAAAATCATGGCCGCCGCGCTGGCGGCCGACCCGAGCTTCTGCGAGCGCTTCCTGCGAGAAGGCAAAACCCTGGCGCGCCTGTCTCACCCGCATACGGTCACCATCCATGACATCGGCAATGTCGGTGAGCTGTATTACATGGCCATGGAATACCTGCCCAACGGCACGCTCAAGGAGCGTATCGCCGCCGGCCTGACGCCGGAGCAGGGCCTGATCTACATCCGCCAGATCGCCTCGGCCCTGGGCTATGCCCATGGGCTGGGGCTGGTTCATCGTGACGTCAAACCGGCGAACATTCTGTTCCGTGCCGATGGCACGGCGGTGCTCTCGGACTTCGGCATCGCCAAGTCCCTGGATGACCGCACTCAGTTCACCCAGGCCGGTTTCGCCGTCGGCACGCCCAGCTACATGAGCCCGGAACAGGCGCGCGGCCAGGACATTGACGGCCGGGCCGACCTTTATGCCCTGGGCGTGGTGCTCTACGAAATCCTCGTCGGCAAACTGCCTTACACCGGCAACGATGCGCTCTCCACGGCCTTGGCACATTTGACCGAACCCTTGCCGGAGCTGCCGGTGCACCACGGTCGTTATCAAGAGGTGCTGCGCCAGCTGTTGGCCAAGGACCCGGCCGACCGTTTCCCGGATGCGGCGGCGCTATTGCGGGCGCTGGATAATCTGCCCGGGGAATCGGTTGAAGCAACCACGATCCGGCCGTTGCCGATTCCGGCGTCGCTGAAGTCGACCGGCGATGACCTGGCGGGATTGACGCCGGTGTCTATCGACATACCCAGCGGCCCTGTGCAGCCGCAACCCCGACCCACGCCAACTCCGCCAACCGTGAAGCCGACGCCGCAGTCCTCGATCTCGGAGCCGCGAAAGGGCTCGATGTTCGCACTCGCTGCCGTCGCGGTGGCCGTGGCGCTGGCCTTGGGCGGCGTGGGTTATTGGTGGCTGGGCCGTGACGCTAAAGTCGATGCCGACGTGAAGCCGCCGCTGGTTTCCGCGCCGCCGACCTCTACACCCCAGGTCAATACGCCGCCCGCCGTGGCGACGATGGAGGTTGATGGCGGTCAGCGTCCGCTGCTGATGGCCGGCAAAAAAACCTTGTTCCAGCGGGTGCTCAGCAAGCCGGGTGCGACGCTCGCCAGCGAAGCGGGGGGCGCGCCTGGCAAGGCCTTGCCGGCGTTTTCCGTGCTTTACGTCTATCAGCGCAAAGAGGTTGATGGCAGCCCTTGGCTGCGTGTCGGCACGGCGACTGACGGGCGCAGTGACGGCTGGTTACCGGCCGCGCAGGTCAGCGACTGGAAGCAAAGCCTGGTGCTCAAGTTCACCGAACGCTCCGGCCGTGCGCCAGTGATGTTTCTACGTCAGGCCGGCGACGTGGAGAAGCTGCTGGCCGACCCGTCAGCGGCAAAAAACCTGCTGCTCAAGACCCAGCAGAACCACGAAGACAATCAACAGGTGTTGGCCCTGGAACCGGCCGCGAGCGCGGTGCCGCAGAACCAGTTTTACCTGTTGCCGATCTTCGATTCGCGCGAGAGCTTCGATGAGAACGGCCAGCCGGTGCAGTTGCTGAATGTGGCGTCCATCGACCCCGGTAGCGCTCCGAAGGCCGCCGCCAGCAACACGCCAATCACTACCGCCAACGCCGATGCATTCCGCACCGCCGTGGTATTGGTGGTCGATACCACCGTGTCCATGCAGCCCTACATCGATCAGGTGCGCGAGGTCGTGCACCAGCTGCAAACCCGCATCGCCGAGCGCGGCGAGCAGGACAGCGTCAGCTTCGGCCTGGTGGGGTTTCGCAACAGCATCAAGAAAACACCGGGTCTGGAATACGTCGCTAAAACCTTGATCACCCTGGAACAGGGGCGCGACCCACAGCGCTTCATGGACTTGGCGCGGCAGGTCAAGGCGACTACGGTCTCGAGCCATTCGTTCAACGAAGATGCGTTTGCCGGTGTGATGGAAGCGGTCGAGGGCATGGATTGGTCCGGTTATGGTGGGCGCTTGATTCTGTTGGTCACCGATGCAGGTGCCCTGCGCAAGAACGACCCGTATGCCTCCACACAAATGAACGAGGCCGAAGTGCGTCAGGCTGCGCTAGGCAAGCAAATCAAAATCTACGCCTTGCACTTGCTCAGCGACGCTGGCAAGAAAACCCACGCCGGTGCGCAAAGCCAATATCGCACCCTGACCGCCGACGCCAACCCGCAGATCGGCGACCTGTACATTCCGGTACCGGGCGCCGATGTGCGCAAGTTGGGTGAGCGGGTGGACGAGATCGGTTCGGTGTTTGCCGACCTGGTGCATCAGGTGCGCAGCAACAAGCCGCAAACCGTGCCGTTGCTGAGCGCGGCGCCGAGCCTGACCGACAAATCGGCAGCCGTCGGCTACGCGATGCACATGGACTTCCTGGGGCGTAAAACCGCCAGTCAGGCGCCACAACTGGTCAGCGCCTGGACCGCCGACCGCGACCTGACCAACTCGGCACTGCCGGCGTTCCAGGTGTGCGTGATGCTGACCAAATTGCAGCTCAACGACTTGCAGCAATCGCTGAAACTGATCGTCGATGCCGCCCGCAAGACCCAGACCTCGCCGAAGAATTTCTTCCAGGAAATCGCCAGTGCCAGTGCCTACATGAGCCGCGATCCTTCGGCCTTGCGCAAGGGCGGCAACCTGGCCGATGGCGGGGTTCTGGGTGAGTACCTGGAAGGGCTGCCCTACCGCAGCAAGTCGTTGAGCATGACCCAGGACTTGTGGCTTTCCCTGAGCGTGGCCGAGCAGGAAGACTTTATCGACGAGCTGGATTCGAAAATCCGCCTCTATGAAACCTTCCATAACGACTTGGCCAACTGGGTGCGTTTCGGCGATGCCGAGCCGGGTGATGCCTTGTACCGCGTTCCGTTGTCGACGCTGCCGTGATGCTGAACATGAGCGCGGTGCACAAGAGCCGGGGCGCCGGCAGCCAGCGCTACAGCCTGGTAATTCCACGGCTGCAACTGCGTGCCGGTGAACAACTGGCGGTGGTTGGTCCCAGCGGTTGCGGCAAAAGCACATTGCTGGATTTGCTGGCGCTGGTGCTGGCTCCGGATCAGGCCGGGCAGTTTGATTTTGCGCCCGGCCACACCAAGACAGACATTAGCGGGCTGTGGCGCGCAGATGCGCAAAGCGCCTTGGCGGACCTGCGTAGCCGGCACTTGGGCTACGTGCTGCAAACCGGTGGCCTGCTGGATTTTCTGGACGTGCGCGGCAACATCGACCTGTCGCGCAAACTGCTCGGCTTGAAAGACGACGGCAGCGTGGATCGTCTGGCCGGGGCGCTGGATATCGCCGATCAACTGGGCAAAAAGCCGGGTGATTTGTCCGTCGGCCAACGGCAACGGGTGAGTTGCGCCCGCGCCCTGGCCCATGGGCCGCGTCTGCTGCTGGCCGATGAACCGACCGCCGCCCTTGATCCGCTGAATGCTGCGCGAGTGATGCAATTGCTGGTGACCCAGGCCCGCGAACACGGCGTGTGCTGCGTTGTCGCCACCCACGACGAGTCGCTGGCACGCGCCAGCGGCTTGCAGGTGCGGCGCATCAGTTGTCGTCGCGACGTCGATGGCGGTGTCACCGCCACCCTCGGGGAGGCCAGCTGATGCGCAATACGCTAGTGGCTTCCCTGGCCTGGCAGGATTACCGCAACGATGTGTGGCTGTCGGCCTGTTCGGTACTGGCGTTGGTGGCGGTGGTCGCACCGCTGCTGGTGCTGTTCGGCTTGAAATTCGGCCTGGTCAGCAGTTTGACCGAACGCTTGGAAAACGACCCGGCCACCCGGGAAATCATCCCCCTGGGTGGCGGCCGGTTCAGTGCCACGTTTATCGCACAGTTGAGCCAGCGCAGTGACGTGGCTTTCGCCTTGCCGCGCACCCGACAGATTGCCGCGACGGCGGATCTGACCGCTGGCGCCGCGACGGTGACCGTCGAAATGATCCCCACCGCGGCCAACGACCCCTTGCTCGGCAGTCTTCCGGTGCCCCAAGGGCTGGATCAGATCCTGCTCAGCCAGACCGCCGCCGAAAAGCTCGGGGCCAAGGCCGGTGATTGGCTGGTGGCCAGTGTCGGCCGGCAGGTGGCCGGTCGTGGCGAAGCGCAACGCACTCGCGTCCAGGTGCTGCAGGTTCTGCCGCTGGAAGCCTTCGCCCGGGACGGATTGTTCGCGCCCTTGACGTTACTGGAAGCGGCTGAAGATTACCGGGACGGCCGCGCCGTGCCGGCGTTCGGTTGGCCAGGCGACGCGGTGGGCGTGTCGGAGCAGCGGGTATATCCGGCGTTTCGCCTGTACGCCCGCAGCCTCAAGGATGTCGAGCCGCTGCGCCAGTACTTTGCTGCGCAGAACCTGCTGGTCTCGACCCAGGCCCAGACCATCGCCCAAGTGCAATCGCTGAGCCGCAACCTGTCGATCGTGTTCTGGATCATCGCCGGATTGGCCTTGGCGGGAGCGTTCGCGGCGATTTTTGCCGGCGCGTTGGCGGCGGTCGAGCGCAAACGCCGAGACTTGTCGGTGTTGCGCCTACTGGGGTTTTCCACGGCGGCGTTGCTTTTGTTTGTGGTGTTGCAGGCGCTGTACAGCGCCGGCCTTGCCGCCCTATTGAGTGTCGGGCTGTATGGCCTGGCGCAATCGGGCCTGAACCATTTATTTGTGCAGATGCCAGGCGAGTACGCCAGCCATCTGCTGGCGCGTCACTACGCGTTTGCCATCGTCGCCGTGCTCGGCGTCAGCGCTGTGGCAGCGGCGTGTGGTGGCTGGCGAGTGGCGCGTATCCAGGCGTTTGAAGGAATCCGAGATGTATAAGTTACTGGGCGCCGCCGTGGCGCTGAGCCTGGCCAGCATGGGCATGGCTGGTCTGGTGAGTGCCGATGAAAGCACGGACAAACTGGACAACCCCAAGCCGTTAGCCGATGACGTCAGCCTGCCGCTGCCGTGCGAAGGGCAGATGGTGTTTCGTTACGTCTACATCCTGGCCCAGGGCACTCTGGACGACCGCGAGATCAGCCTCGGCTATCCATTCAGTGAGGACGAGGCCGGTTATCAACAGTCGTTCATCTCCGGTTACCGCCGGGACTTTATCAACGGCCAGTTCACCCTCAAGGATCTGCCCAAGGATTGGGGCAAGACCATCACACCGTTGATGCCCAAGACCGACAGCAAGACCCCGCTCAAACCGATGCTCTATTTCATCGGCAAATACGAGGTCACCGCCCGCCAATACGCCGAAGTCATGGCCCAGGCGCAATCGTTGGCCAGCGGCGAGCCGGCACCGGCCTGCGAGGCCTTGCAAGCCGAGGTCCCGCAAGGCATGGCCGGGCGTTTGCCCAAGGTGAAATTGTCGCGATTCGAGGCCGAACGCTTCTCTGCGGTGTACAGCGCCTGGCTGACGAAATACCACAAGGACCTGCTACCGGTGAGTGGTCGCGGCACCTCGGCTGAAGAGGGCGGGCTGGGTTTTGTGCGCTTGCCGACCGAGGTCGAATGGGAATTTGCTGCCCGTGGCGGGCAGGCCGTTAGCCGCCAGGAACTGGAAGGGCGCCTGTTTCCCCGTCGTCTGGAAGGCAGCGAAGGCGACGGGCCGCTGGCGGACTGGGCGGTCTTCAACCAGGTGGCCGGTGGCACTGGCCAGGCAGCGCGGCTGATGCCGATCGGTACCAAACTGCCTAACCCTATCGGCCTGTTCGACGTGATCGGCAACGCCGCCGAGATGGTCCAGGAGTCCTTCCAGCTCGTGCACGCCGGACGTCGCCAAGGCGCCTACGGCGGCTTCGTGGTCAAGGGTGGTAACTACCTGGAAGGCGAGGGCACCTTGTTCACCGGGATGCGTCGTGAGTACCCGCTGTTCGCCGCCGACGGCACTGAGCAAAGCAACGAAACCACCGGGTTCCGGGTTGCGATTGGCGCGTTGTCGGCGCCACGTTCGCGCTACAAGGAACTGTTTACCCAATGGCAGAAAGAAGGTCGGCTGGCTTCGCTGACCGATGCCATCGACGACGCCCAGGATCCGACCAAACGCCTGGACAGCATCATCTCCGCCAGTATCGACCCGCGCCTGCAAGCCGAGTTGGGGCTGGTCAACGAAGAGCTCAAGCGCAACGTCTCGCTGATCGCCCAGCAGCGCGAGGAAGCGGCCGGCAACCTGATCCAGTCGGCGGCCCTGGTGGCCGAGACCGTCAACAACTACAACATTCGCCTGACCAATTTGCAGAAGAGTCGCCAGCAGGCCGTGGACGCCAAGGACGAGGCCAGCGCCAAGCTGTTCGCCACGGCCATCGACAACGGCCGCAGCGCGCTGGACGGCGCGGTGGCGATCTACATCGACAACCTGGCAACCGGCACGCGCTACACCGATGCCGTGATCCAGGCGCAGCTTCAACGTATCAAGGAAGAGTTGGATCGCAAGCCAGTACTGGGTAAGAGCCTGGTCACGCGCGCGACGTTATTCGTGCGCCATGTCGGTGATTATCGTCAGCAACGACGAGCCGACCCGGCGACGATATTAAAGGAATTGCTCGCATCGAACGCTCAGCGGTCTTGATCGTTCGTTGTACAGCAAGCTTGGAAGGGACTCAGGCGGCGATGGGCCGTGCTGAGCTGGTCAAACCTAAAAGAGAACACAACTATGCTTTCCTCCCGTAAACCTTTTGCTTCGCTTTCCAAGCGTCATTTGGTGCTGATTGCCGTCGGCTTCAGCACCGTACTGACCGGTTGCGCCACGTCGCCGACCGCCAAGGTCGCCTCGAGCACCAAGGTCGAGTACTACCCCAACTGCTACGAGCCGGTGCAGCACCTGCGTGCCACCGATTCGAACATGACCAAGTCGGTCGTCACCGGCGCGGCCGTCGGCGCTGTCGGCGGTGCACTGCTGGGCGCCCTGACCGATTCCGAGAACCGTGGCCGCAACGCCGCCATCGGTGCAGCGGGCGGTGCCCTGGCGGGCGGCGCGGCCGGTTACTACACCGAGCGTCAGAAGCAGATCGCCGATGACAACCAGCGCATCGCGTCCTATGCCACCGACGTCAACAAAAGCGCCGCCGACATCGACCGCAGCACCGCTTACGCCAAGGCTTCGCAGCAGTGCTACCAGAGCGCGTTCACCAAACTGGTCGCCGACCGCAAGGCCAAGACCGTCAGCGACACCGAAGGCCACAAGCGCCTGGCAGAAATCGTCGCAGGCCTCAAAGAGTCCAACGACCTGATCGTTGCGGTTAACGGCAAAGCCAGCGAAGACCTGAACAACTACACCCAGGCTTACGAAAAAGACCTGCAACAAGTCGGCGTGAAGCGCACCGACGTGGTCACCGTGGCGACCGCCGACACCACACCGGTCGTGACTCCGACCAAGAGCAAAAAAGTAGTGAAAGTGGCGAAAAAACCAGTGCTGCCAACCGTGCCGAAAGAAGCGGTCAGCACCGAGAAAACCCTGCAGACCGCCCAAGCCAAACAGGCTGAAAGCAAGCAGGTCGCCAGTGCCGGCACCACTCAGGTCAACAGCATGTGCAAAAGCCCGGACCTGGGCGACTGGGCACCAGTGCCTTGCCCGAATGTTTGATTGAGTTGTTGTAGGTCTTTGATCGTTCCTGCGCTTTGCGTGGGAACGATCTGTACGGGCTACGCCTTGGCGCTATGCGCCGCCATCGTATTTGCTCTCCTTACCAACTTCCATAGGAGATACCGAATTTGTCGATGTAGGCTTTTTTCAGAGTGGGCGATTGCAGTCGCTGCGATGACCACTGGCAAACATCCAACGTGGACGCCATGATTTTAAGAGTTACTTTAGGTTTGATTATTTATCTGTTGGTGATTGCTCTGTATTTCGTTGTCCATGATTATGGGGTTGTTTTTTATAAGACTCATATGGGCGGATTTACAGCGAGAGGGGTCGCAATAGGTGGTACGGCGGAACTGACATTTTATTTTTTTATTTTCGTAAACATTGTTGTATTTGTTATGCCGACGTTGGTGGCGAAAATTGTGCCGATAGTGCTGATGGTCGCTATCGTACTTTTCTATTTTCTTCCAGAAAATCCGGTTCGTGCAATGGCCTATAGCGGGCTTACGTTCAGTATGAGTATTTTGGCGCTGGTCACTCGTTTAATAGTGGATCGACAAATGCCCCAGCGGAAAATTTACTCTAATTCATGATCAGGCAGCCAACCCATGTCCTTTAATCACTACGACCAGAGCGAACTTACCTCACTTCGCCAGTTGGGCCGCTGTTTCGCTGAGCATAGTCCGGCGTTGGCGCTGTTTCCGAAAGTTGCGGCTGTCCCGAGTGCTCTTGAGATACCTGGAAAATGAACAGTGCCAGCAAATGTTTGGTGTATGCCGCTGCGCTAATGATCAGTTTGGTTATTGCAATTGCCATTATCGTGATTGGGATTTTGACTCGCGTCCCCGACGTTTCGAAGCTGAGTCCATCTGGCCGTTATCTTATTGCGTCGGTTCCTGCCAGCTCCCTTCTGACTCCTCGGGATGCCGTGTACTTGCGCTTTACCGATCGTGACCATCCCGATCAGGTGTACCGCACTCCCTTGTTCTCTGACGTGTCTTTGGACATGGGTGCATTTGAGGACGCGCAAACAGTGGGTGTTGTATTCATTGATTTTGATAAGCAGGGCAAGAAGTTCACGCTCGGGTTGTCCAACCCGAGAGAGCATTGGCTGGACTTTTTTATCAGCAACACGCCTTACGAAATTGAGGCCAACTGATGTCGAACCGAAGTCTGTCTCTGCCAGTGTTTATTTCATCGCTGGTTGTAGTTTTACTGCTGCTGGCTTTGCTTGGACTGAAGGTGCAGAACTCTTGGGTTGCGCAGCCATTAAAAAAATACTGGAATGATTCAGGCACGTGCTACATCGCCAGATATGCAGCTGATTACAGAGTGTTAGGTGGGGTGGGGAGTATCATCGAAATATTCAGCAGCCCGTATTTTTACCGTGTCTATTCAACGGATGGTGAGCTATTGAAAACGTCAGAGTGGTATCTGTGGATGCGAGAAGGTAATTCCGGAGTTGCTCCAGAATTTCAAGGCGAAATGATCCTGTACCCAGGTACTGAAGGCTGGGAAAGTTGGACGGTTACGGAATGTCGTTGATGATGACCAGTTCAGTAAAAAGGAAGCAGCCCCGAACCTTGATCGCAGGGTTGATGGTGTTGGTGGCGTGTTTTGTTTTACTTTTTTATGTTGTCAAGGCAATGCTTGGTTACCCTGCGAGTTCGATGATTGTGAGTCCTTCAGGGCGCTACATTTTTGAAAATGTTCACGTAGGTCGAGTCTTGACTTTGGGCGGGATGGCGTATTTGAGAGTGACTGATAGAGAGAGTCCCGAAAAGGTCTATCGCACGCCATTATATTCGACCCAATTGCTGGATATGCGCTCGGTTGAAGATGACAAAACGGTCGGCATTGCTTGGATGTATTTCAATAAGAAAGAAAGAACATTTGATATAGCCATGCCTAAGTGGGAGTGGCACTGGTTAAATATTTTTATCAGTAACACGCCCTATGTCCACATGGAAGACTGACGAACATGTTTGTGAGCGGTGAAATAGAAGGCTACTTGGCCGTTGTCTCCGACAGCGACTTGTTCGGGAGATTCGCATGCATGGCGCTGATTTTGGCCCTGACGGGCCTGCGCGCTGCGAGCCGGAACTCGAAGCTTCACTGCACGCTGACATTCGTCACCTTGATGGGCTTTGCGGTGATGTACGGCATTGGCACTTACTTCCTGAATCAACCGCTCGCATGAATATGAAAGACCGCGTCGAAGCACGTACCGAGCTCACCAGAATTCAATACCAGGCAGCTCACTCATGTCCGGTAACCACTACTATCAACGCGATGATTAAGTTCGCTGGCATCCTCCCGCTCTTCATCTCCCTGGCTAGCTGCGCGGCACAACAGGTTTACAACAACCATGTTTATGTCGAAAACCGCTGCGACCAACCGTTGGAAATGAAGATTTCCAACAGCTCCAATCTGCATTCACTGGAGCGCAACGTGAAGGCCGAAGCAGGATCGCGCGCCTTGGTGGCGAGCTTTGCCTCTTATGGCGAAGACGTGATCGAACAAATACCGGGCAACTATTCGCTGACCATCACCGATGCTGTCGGCACCAAGGTGGTTGACGGTGCTCAGTTGCGACAGCGCTTGAGCGGCGTGAAAAAAATGAATGACGGCACTCAGCGTGAGTGGACGATCAACGATGCGTCTTTTTGCCCATGACATTCACTATTTCAATGCCGCCGTGGGAAAAAGTTGGCTGAACGTATTCATCAGTAATACACCTTATACACACATGGAAAACTGACAGACATGCTTATACCAAGTGAAATAGAAGGTTACCTGGCCGTTGTGGCCGACAATGATTTGTTTGGCAGCCTGGCCATGTTCTGTCTGGTACTGCTCTTGACGGCACTGCATCGGGGCATCCGAGAGTCGCGCCTGCACCGAGCACTGACGTTCATTGCATTAGCGATTGTTGTCGCCATGCAAGTCGCGGGTTCCTACTACGGGACTATTAATCCGGCATGAATAAATACGTCCGCCTGTCCCTGTGCCTGTTTTTCCACGCCCTGGGCTGTGTTGCCTACGCGTTTCTGAATAAAGCGGTGGTGATTGGCTACACAGCTTTGAACCAAGGTTTCACCTCGCATGGTGTTGCTATCGGAATGGCGAGCTACGCGCTCTTTTATATATTTCTGGTCGTCAATCTGGTGATTGCACTGGTGCCGAATCTCGTGGCCAAGCTCCTGCTGCTGAGCGTGATGGTCGGCTTCATCCTGCTCTGGATGCTGCCTGAAAGTCCGCTAAGGGCGCTGTTTTATGGTGTGGCTCAGGGATGTGTCACGTTGTTGGCGATTTTGGCGACGCAAGTCATTGAGTTGCGCTGGGAAAGGCGCACCTTCATGCGACGGGCAACACCTGCAGACCCTGTTAAAGGGGCAAACGCGTGATCAATGCAGGTCGCCGCCGACTGCTTGTCACCGCCCTGTGGATTCCGCTGGTCGTACTCCTGCTGATGGTGCTGGAAGATCGGCTGAGCAATTTTCCTACAACCGTCGAGTTGTTCGAGACCTTCGGATTGGCTTTTGGCATTCCCGCTTATATCGCTTTTGCCCTGGTGGAAATGCGCCTTCTGCGTGGCAAGAGCGAGCAGCGGATACTCAACCGAATCTGGCTCGGACCGTTGGTATTCATCCCGTTTTACGCGGCACCGTGGATGATCTTCGGGTTGGCAAAAATGCTCTGTGGTTCCTCCAGTAACATTGCATTGATGTTCGGTTGGGTGGTTTTCATTCCGTATGTACTCATCGTCGGCTATGTGGTGGCGGGGCTGACGATAGCGGTCTACAGGACGTTTTATTCATGAGATTCAATACCAGGCAGGTACTCCATTTTCTTTAAGGTCACGCTCAGTGTGGCGCCGTCCTCGCAACGGAACTCAAAGCTGTCCGAGCACCACAGCTGGGCAGTTCGCTGACCAGTTTCACTGGTCGTCCCCCGGCAACAAGGGTGAGTGCGCAGTCCATTCTGCATTTGTTCTTTTAAGGCTGTTGAACCCCAGGAGTACCAGAGTGAAAGGATTTTCAGCGTTATTTGGCGGCTTCCTCGCCATCTCGACATCACTGTGTTTCGCCGCCGACTTGAAGTTCGAGGACTTCAAGGTTGCCGAGGTGTTTACCGGGCAGAACCATGCGTTGTTGCCGGTTGAAAACAGCAGCCCGCTTTGGGATGAGTACCGGGCGCAGGCCATCACGCGCAAGGTCAATTTTGCCGGGCACTACATCGTGCACACCATGGGGTGTGGTGGCGGGACTATCTGTGGTGAGGTGTTGGACGCTCGCACGGGCGCGGTGGTCGCGAGCCTGCCGAATGCCTACTACATGGTTGGAAGGGAAGGTAACGACGGGGGCGAGGGTGAGGGCGGGTATTTCGATATTAACTTCAAGCCTGACAGCAACCTGATGATGGTATTGGGGGTTGCCGCCGACACTGAAGTGGATGTGAGCGGCAAGCCGATGGTCAGCGGCAATCGGGTTCGCTATTACGAGTTTACGAACAACGACTTTCGTTTGTTGAAGGTTGAAGGCTCATGAATTTTCGACGATTGGTTTCCACGGCGAGCTTTTTCATGCCCCTACTTTTTGTGTCCGGCCAAAATTTTGCTGCTGTAAATACACCGAGTCGACTGCTGGTGCCTTTTGCATTTGAAGACGCTCAAGCACTTTTGACCACTCTGCATGACGTCAGCGGTAACTGGCGGTGTGGTTATGTGCTGGCTACTGATCAGAAAGAACCCCGTTCGGATGCTCGGATCATGTTGGCGGAGATTGATCAAGAGTTTCTATACATGAATATCGGCGACGGCGTGCTTGAACTCCGTCTAGTCGAGAGAAAAGGGGGCGAGTCTGAATATGCCTCTCCCAGAGGCAGTGATCGTTGGGTCACCTTGAAGGTTGTAAAGCGTAGCAATCCCAGTGCATACGAAACTTCTCACGACCGAGAGGTGCGGGCTGTAGTGCGGGTGGATGATGAAGTGGAAGAGCTGGTTCTATTCGGAGAGTCATGTGGAGTCTAAGGCACGTTTTTTCTTTTGTTTTACGTTGGCGCTGGCTTCGCTCTCCGCTATGGCGGCCTCAGGAGTCAGTGATGGTTACGTCCAGCGGGACGTGATGGAGTGTGGCGGCGTCGATGTGGAGCTGGTCTCTTCTTGTCGATCTGTTGCGGTCGAAGAGGGCGAAGCTCAACCCCTGCCGGTCTGCTCTGACCAGACGATCAACATCAACGGCAAAGTGCTGCGACGTGATGTGGGGCGGGTGTCACAGCTGACCACTGACGGGAAAAGTACGCGGATGTTGGCAAACGTTGTGGTAGCCATGGCCTGTATGAAAGGGACAAAGGGCAGCCTGGTGTTCATCGGTGGGTACGGCGGGTGCGGTGCTTGTCCTGAATGGTTTGGTTATTACTCGACGGCGGGAAAGTTGGTTAGTTACTCCTACAGCAATAACGTTCGCTCGTTCGGTTCCAAGGGCTCTGATCGCGAACTGATCGAGGCTTACGGCGTTACTGCGAAGGCGTTGCGAGAGCAGAATGCTGATGCGAAAAGGATCACCTATGGGCAGCCGTAATTTCGCGATGCTGTTGGCGGGTTTGCTATGTGGTCTGTTCGTTCGGACTACTACGGCGGAGGTTGCTTGCCCTTCTACGGACTTCAATGTGTTCCTCACTTCTTTTTCGGAGAGCCCGGCTGTTCAGAAAGCCTTTACTCAGCGACCTCTGCAATTTGTGGTGACGGTAGATGCTGAGCCCGAGCCGCGACAGGAAAAGCGGGAATTGGGAGGAGAGCAGATTAAATTTCCGCTCTTGCCTGATCGCGCCCACCGAGAGGCTGAGGGTCTGGCGTTAAGCGTGAAAGAACTGAGTGGGGATCACGCTACGGCCATATTGAATAAGCCTGATACCGACTACTTGGTTGAGTATCGATTCGTGCGTGGTAAGTGCTGGATGCTCAGTGAGGTTTCGGATTTCGCGATTTAGCGAGGCACCGAGGGGCGCGCCAGTGTTGTCGTGCCCCTCGGTAGGCTTACACCTTAACCCGATACTCCACCGGATTCGGTGGGTCGAGGTTGTCCATGGCGCGGTCGATCAGCAGTTGGGCGCCTTCGGCCATGCGGTAGATGGCGAGGGCGACGTTGCGGCGGGAGCCTTCGATTTCGAAGGCGAGGTCGCCGGCGATGGCTTTGATGGAGGCGATGTCTTCAGAGGCGTTGGCCAGGAGGCTGTCGGTGTCGACGCCGGGTGCGACGATGAAGAGTTGGCCTTTGCGGGCGTCGGCCAGGTGGATTTTGGGCGGGGGCGTGCCCAGGTGGTGGTCGAGGGCGCGTTCGGCGGCTTCGTGGAGTTTTTTCGAATCGATGGATTCGTAGGGGGAAGTTGCTGGGTCTTTTGGTGGATTTGGTGAATGTTTGAACATTGGTGTAATTCCTAAACAGTTAGTGAGGAACCGTCACCGTTCGCTTGCACGCGAATGAGGGTGGCAGCCGTGCGCAGGTGTGCAAGACCGGGCCTGTTTAGGACACCCAGCAGATCCGGAGATCTCCTGCGCGCAGCCGCCATAATGCAGCGAACGTCAAAACGCTCGCGATTGGCATGGGCGTTTTGCGCCCTAAACAGTTTCGTCGGACTTGCACGTCCGTGTCATCGTTTTTTCGGTGACAACGTCAGACTAGCCCTGGTCTGGAGGCCCGGGTAGTTACCGAACACCGCTACAACTTGAAGGAAATGTCCGAGGCCAATAGGGCTGGGAGAGAGCCGAGATTGGGTTGTCTGGTTTTACGACCGCTGTGCGGTCGAACGCCGCCTTCGGCAGCTGCTACAGGGGGGATGTGGTGGGCTTTGATAAGTGTGACTTGGTGGTCATCGTGCTTAAAAAGCGCTTCATCTTCTGTCAACGCTGCGCAACGGTGGCGTTCTGGGTTTAAGCCGCTACACTGCGCCAGCGTTCATTTTTCTTTTGGGGCTTGAGCATGAAATTTCGTTTTCTTCTCTGGGTGATGGGCTTGCTGATGCGCAAGGCCAGTCGGACCAATCCGGCGTTTCAGCAGCAGTTGGGTGATAAAGAATTGGTGTTCCAGTTGCAGACGCTGGACGGCAAGGTGGCGCGGCACTTTGTGGTGAAGGATCAGCGTATTACCAGTAAGGCTGGGGTGTATGCCGAGCCGGCGTTTGCGATTGCCTTTAAGGATGCGGCTTACGGCTTTGCCACGATGCAGGCGAAGAACAAGCAGTTGGCGTTCATGACCGGGATTCAGGACAAGTCGATTCAGATCAAGGGCAACCCGGCGCTGGTGATGTGGTTCCAGGGGTTGACCAAGTATTTGAAGCCGAGGAAGGCCAAGGCGTGAGGTGGGTGTGAACCTGTGTGGCGATGGGATTTACTGTGGCGAGGGGGCTTGCCCCCGTTGGGCTGCGTAGCGGCCCTAAAACCTGAAACCATGTAGTGTCAGGCACAACGTGCTTTCTGGGTTTGCGACTGCTTCGCAGCCGAACGGGGGCAAGCCCCCTCGCCACAAAAGGTTGTCACTGAGATATCTCATCAAAGCCCGCCCGACACTGGATTGAGTGTCAGGCGGGTTTTTTTAGGACTGGGTGAACTGCGAGGCCAGTTCGCGCAGCAGGACTTCGGCTTCGAGGACTTTGCTGACGACGTCGTTGGCTTTGTCGCGGGTCAGGCCGAGGCGGTCGAGCAGGGCGTCGGGGATTTCTTCGTCGGGGCCGGAGCCGATGCCACGGCTGCGCAGTAGGCGCACGGCCAGGCAGACGAGGTTCGGGTATTCGGCGTAGTCGCCGTCGTAGCTCGGGTCGTGCTGGAAGCGCAGTGCGGTGGACAGTTCATCCGGCATGTCCCAGTAGCGCATCAGCCACGCGCCGATCTGTTCGCGGCTGATGCCCAGCAGGTGTTGCTCGACAAAGCTGTGGCACAGGTGCGGGTTGACCTCCAGGTGGCGGCAGATCAGCGAGAAGTGTGGCGGGAAGACGTGAGCCAGCAGCAGGTAACCAAAGTTGTGCAGCAGGCCGGCGAGGTAGGTCAGGCCGGCTTCCGGGCGCTGGGCGCGCGGCATGGCGCGGGTCAGGCCTTCGATGACGGCGGCGGTGTAGATCGATTGGTGCCAGTACGGCGTGGTGTGTTGCGGGTGGTCCTTGGGCAGGCTCAGGGTTTTGCCCAGGGCCAGGCCCAGCGCCAGGTTGATCACCAGATCGAAACCCAGCACGCGGACGATCGCGTCTTCCACTGAACGAATTTTGCCCGGCGACGCGTAGTACGGCGACGCCGCCCAGCTCACCACTTGCGCGGCCAGCGCCGGGTCGGTTTCGACGACGCCGGTAATGTCGTCGATGGTGGCGTTGGGGTCGACCCGCAGCTTGATGATTTTTTGTGCAGTTTCGGCCAGCGGCGGAATCTCGATGGTCGCTTCCAGGCGTTGCTGGATACGGCGCGCCGTGAAGGCCTGCACCGCTTGGGTGATTTCCTCGCGGTCATCGTCGGGGCGGTCGAGGTTCGGGCGAATGCTGCTCAGGGCTTCGCCGAAGTTCGCGGCGCTGGCCTTGGTCAGCATGCTCTTGAAGTCTTCGCTGGTGATTTCCAGCAGCACGCCTGTCTCACCCGAGTTGATCAGCAACTGCGGTTCGCGCAGCAGGCTTTCTTCATACAGGCACGGCGAGCTGGTGAGCGCCGGCAGGCCGGGCAGAAAACTCAGGTTGTGTTTGCCGAGCATGCGCTCCAGGCGTTCGGTCGGTACGGCGGTGAGCCGGCGGCCGGTGAGTTCGGCGAGGCGGTTGAGGTCCAGTAACTGGCTCTGCGGGAACAGCACCATGAGCGCGCCGACAGCGTCGTCGACCAACACCGCTTGCACCTTGCGGGCGGGGTTGAGGCCCGGGCGGTCGAGCACTTCGGCGTAGCTGATGCCCAGCTTGCCGAGCAGCATCCGGATAACAGACGGGGCGTGCGGGGCTTCGGGTGCGAGGGCAACTTCGGTCATGGTATGTGTCCGTTTTCAAACAATTGCAGGAGTATAACCAGCTTGTTTAAAACCATCGCCCAGAAACTGAGACACTGCTCACACTTGGCCGTATTGCTGCCCATGGCGTAGCCAGCGGTCGAGCAACGGGCTGACGTGATGCGGCCAACGCTCCAGCAATGCCTGGGCCGCGTCGCGCACCGCCGGCAGCAGGTCGGCGTCGCGCATCAGGTCGGCGACCTTGAATTGCAGCAGACCGGTTTGCCGGGTGCCGAGCATTTCGCCTGGGCCGCGCAGCTCGAGGTCTTTCTCGGCGATCACGAAACCGTCGTTGGTTTCACGCATGATACCGAGGCGTTGCCGACCGATCTGCGACAGCGGCGGATGGTAGAGCAGCACGCAGTGACTGGCGGCGCTGCCCCGACCGACGCGACCGCGTAACTGGTGCAGTTGCGCCAGGCCCAGGCGTTCGGGGTTTTCGATGATCATCAGGCTGGCGTTGGGCACGTCGACGCCGACTTCGATCACCGTGGTCGCCACCAGCAACTGCAACGCGCCGGCCTTGAACTGGGCCATGACGTCGGCTTTCTCGGCGGGTTTCATGCGCCCGTGAATCAGGCCGACCTTCAGCTCGCCGAGGGCGGCGGTGAGGTCTTCATAGGTGGTTTCAGCGGCTTGGCAGGTGAGCTCTTCCGACTCTTCGATCAGCGTGCACACCCAATACGCTTGCCGCCCTTCGGCGCACGCGGCGCGCACCCGTTCGATGACTTCAACCCGGCGCGTGTCGGTGACCAGCACGGTGTTGACCGGGGTTCGACCGGGCGGCAGTTCGTCGAGAATCGAGGTGTCGAGGTCAGCGTAGGCGCTCATCGCCAACGTGCGCGGAATCGGCGTGGCGGTCATGATCAACTGGTGCGGGCACATCCGCCCGCCCACGCCTTTCTGCCGCAGCGCCAGCCGTTGCTGGACGCCGAAGCGGTGTTGTTCGTCGATGATCACCAGCGCGAGGTTCTTGAACTGCACTTCGTCCTGGAACAAGGCGTGAGTGCCGACCACCATCGGTGTGCCGCTGGCGATTTGTTCCAGCGCGGCGACGCGGTTCTTGCCCTTGAGCTTGCCGGCCAGCCAGGCGACTTCCAGGCCCAGCGGTTCGAGCCAGCGCTTGAAGGTGATGAAGTGCTGTTCGGCGAGGATCTCGGTCGGCGCCATCAGCGCCACTTGATAGCCGGCTTCCAGCGCTTGCAAGGCCGCGAGGGCGGCGACCACGGTTTTACCGGCACCGACGTCGCCCTGAATCAGCCGCAACATCGGCTCGTGCTGGCTCATGTCGTAGGCGATTTCATTGCCCACCCGTTGCTGCGCGCCGGTCGGCGGAAAGCCGAGGTTAGCCAGGTATTGAGCCGGCAGCCGGGTGGCTTTGGGCATGGCCGGCGCTCGCAGCGCGCGCATGCTTTCACGCAGGCGTTGTTGCGACAGCTGATGGGTCAGCAGTTCTTCAAAGGCCAGACGGTGTTGCGCCCAGTGATGACCGAGGGCGAGTTCGTCGACATCGGCGTCCGCTGGCGGGTGATGCAAATAACGGATCGCGTCGGCCAGCGGCGCCAGTTGGTAGTCCCGCGCCAACTCTTGCGGCAGCCAGTCAGGCAGGCTGCTGGGGCCGAGCAGGGTCAGGGTTTGCATGCACAGTTGGCGCAGCCGCTGTTGGGTCAGGCCTTCGGTGAGCGGGTAGACCGGCGTCAGGGTTTCATCCACCGGGGGCGGTTCGTCGCCGGTGATGGCGCGGTATTCCGGGTGGTAGATTTCCAGCCCCGACGCACCGGGCCGAGCCTCGCCGTAGCAACGCACGCGGGTGCCGCGTTTCAGGCCTTCCTTTTGCGCGTTGCTGAAATGGTAGAAGCGCAGGCTGAGCCCGCCGGTGCCGTCCTGCAGGCGCACGACCAGGCTGCGGCGCCGGCCCATCACTACATCGGCGCCGCTGACGGTGCCTTCGATCACCGCGTCCTGACCCGGCCGCAAGTGGCCGATCGGCACCACGCGGGTGCGATCCTGGTAACGCAGCGGCAGGTGGAACAGTACGTCCTGAAGGTTTTCCAGGCCGACCTTGGCGAGTTTTTCGGCCATGGCTTCGCCGACACCCTTGAGTGCCGTGACCGACACTTGCGACAGCTCAGCCATTGCTACTGCTTACCCCGCAACCGCTGGCGGCTTGGCCACCGAGCACAGGCGGATCGAGTCCGCGAGGATTTCAATCGCTTTGGGCCGCGGGAAGCTGGCGCGCCAGGCGATGGCGACGGTGCGGAACGGCACTGGCGGCGACAGTGGACGCACCTCGAGCACGCCGGGCGAGTAGTGGTGACTGTCGACGGCCGAGAGCGGCAGGATCGAGATGCCCAGGCCGGAGGCGACCATGTGCCGAATGGTTTCCAGCGAGCTGGATTCGACGGTGGTGTGTTTGGCGCCGTCGTTGCCTTTGGCCAGGGTCGGGCAGGCTTCCAGCACTTGGTCGCGGAAGCAATGACCTTCGCCGAGCAGCAGCAGGCTCTTGTCGTTGAGCAGGCTGGCGTCGATGGATTCTTTTTCGGTCCACGGGTGCTGGGCCGGCATCAGGACGTAGAACGGTTCGTCGTAGAGTTGCAGGGTCAGTACGTCGGCTTCGTTGAACGGCAGGGCGATGATGATCGCGTCCAGCTCGCCGTTGCGCAGTTTGTCGCGCAGCACGTGGGTGAAGTTTTCTTCGATGTACAACGGCATCTGCGGGGCGACCCGGTGCAGTTGTGGAATCAGGTGCGGGAACAGGTACGGGCCGACGGTGTAGATCGCGCCGACTTTCAGCGGGGCGGTCAGCTGGTTTTTGCCGGCCTGGGCCAGTTCACGAATGCCTTGGGCTTGTTCAAGGACTTTCTGGGCCTGGGCGACGATGCCTTCGCCAACCGGGGTCAGGCGCACCGCGCTTTTGCTGCGCTCGAAAATCAGCACACCGAGTTCGTCTTCAAGTTTTTTCACGCCCACCGACAGGGTCGGCTGACTGACGTGGCAACGCTCGGCCGCGTGGCCGAAATGCTGTTCTTGGGCGAGGGTGACGATGTAGCGTAATTCTGTGAGGGTCATAGCGGGCGTCCATGATGATGCGGCCAAGCATACCGGCTGCAATCGATAGACGCACGTTATCAGACAGAGGGCGGAGAGCGACACTGGGCAATGCATGTTTGGCGCTGGCGGATATGCAAAAGGCACCTTTCGGTGCCTTTTGCAGATTCTCTGGCCGCCGCAGAACCTATAGGAGCCGAGCTTGCTCGCGATGAGGCCGTCATGTTCAGCATCTCTGTTGACTGACACACCGCTATCGCGAGCAAGCTCGGCTCCTACAAGGGTTTTGCGTTTGTGCTTAGTGTCGGCGTTTTTCCAGGGAGTACACAAACGGCGCAACGATTTCGATCGAGCCGTTCTTCAGCATGTCGGCCGGTGGCTTGGGCAGTGGCTGGGCGCGGCGGATCATTTCCAGGGTGGCCCGGTCCAGATCGGCGTTGCCGGAGCGACCGACCAACTCGTAAGACAGCACGTTGCCTTCAGCGTCGACCACGAAGCGCAGACGGTTCAGACCCTCCTTGCCACGCGACTGGGCGGCAGGCGGGTACTTCTTGTACTTGGCCAGGTGCGCCAGCAGTGTGCCTTGCCAACTTTCCTTGGCCGCAGACTGCGCCAGCGTCGGGCCTGGGGCAGGTTGCGCGGATTTCTCCGTCGGAGTGTTGGTCGGCGGTGTGTCGCTGGGTTTTTCCTCGGCCGGTTTTTCCTTCGGCGGCTCGGGCTTTTTCTCCACCGGCTTGGGCGGTTGAGGCTTGGGCTTGGGTTTGACCGGCTTGGGCACCGAGATCGTCGGCTTTGGCGCTTCCGCGAGTTTCGGCAGCGGCAGCTCTTCGACCGGGGTCGGTGGTTGCGGCGGCGTTACGACCTTGGGCGGTGCCGGTGGTGGCGGTGCCGGAAGCGGCGCCAACTCGACCATCATCGCCATCGGCGGCAACTCGACCGGCGGCGAGGACTTCCAGTTGAGCGCGAGCAAAATCGCGACCGCGTGGACGCCCAGCACCACGACCAGGCTAGCGCCGTAACGCGTCAGCTTTTGGCGCGTCGTGATCATTTCTTGGCTGCCGTCTCAAGTCCGACCAGACCGACTTTCAGGTAGCCGGCGGCCCGCAGGGCATCCATCACGTGCATCAGGTCGCCGTAGTCCACGCCTTTGTCGGCCTGGAAGAAGATGGTCGTGTCCTTCTTGCCGTGGGTTCGCGCGTCGAGGGTCGCGCCGAGGGTTTCGGCGTTGACTTCGTCTTCGCCCAGGTACAGGCGTTGGTCGGCCTTGACGCTGAGGAACACCGGTTTCTCTGGCCGCGGTGCCGGTTTGGCGGTCGAGGCGGGGAGGTCAACCTTGATGTCCACGGTGGCCAGCGGGGCGGCGACCATGAAGATGATCAGCAGCACCAGCATCACGTCGATGAACGGCGTGACGTTGATTTCGTGGTTCTCGGCGAGATCGTCGTCTGCGCCTTCCTTTAAATGCAAGCCCATGGCGGATTACCCTACTTTGACCATGTGCGGTTGCGAGGAAATGCGCTCGGGCGGCAGGTGGTCGAGGTCGCGGCTGACCAGCAACAGGACTTGCGCCGAAGCATCGGACACCTGGGCCTTGTAGCCGGCGATGGAACGGGCGAAAACGTTGTAGATGACCACCGCAGGAATCGCGGCCACCAGGCCCAGCGCGGTAGCCAGCAGGGCTTCGGCGATGCCGGGGGCGACGACGGCGAGGTTGGTGGTCTGGGTTTTGGCGATGCCGATGAAGCTGTTCATGATGCCCCACACGGTGCCGAAAAGACCCACGAACGGCGCGGTGGAGCCGATGGTGGCCAGCACGCCGGTGCCGCTGCTCATGTTGCGGCCGCAGGCGGCCACCAGACGCTCGAGGCGGAAGCTGACGCGTTCCTTGATGCCTTCTTTTTCACGGCTGTTGGCCGACAGGCGCATTTCTTCAAGGGCGTCGTGGACCAGCAGGTTGGCGAGGGTGCCTTCCTTGGCCGCGCTGGCGCTGGCGTCTTTAAGGGTGGTGGCTTTTTTCAGGCTAGCGATTTCACCGCGTAGACGACGCTTGGCGCCCAGCAGCTCAAGGCCCTTGGCGATCCAGATAGTCCAGGTGATGATCGAGGCGATGGCCAGGCCGATCATCACGATTTTCACGATGATGTCGGCGTTCTGGTACATGCCCCACGGCGACAGGTCGTGAGCCATGCCCAGGGTGTTGTTTTCTTCCATCTGCTTTGTTGCTTCACCGAAATCAGCCAAAGCCTTTTGCACTTCCGGCGGCAGCGACGAAGTATCGACGCTGCCGTCAGGGTTTCTAGGCACGTCAGGTGTGGAGTGAGCGGCTGGCACGTTGGTGGTTGCAGGTGCTTCATCGGCGAAGGCGGCGGTCGGGGCCAGCAGCAGGCTGAACAGCAGCGCGGCGACCGCGCTCAGGGCGCGAGTGGGACGAGCAAGCGTGGTTGGCGAAGCGGAGAGTGAATTACGTGTCATGCTGGCCGGACCTAAGAGAAGAAGAGGGTTTAATGTCCTTCCAGGCCTCGTGGGCCGAGAACAAAAGTGGCGGGCATTATTGCAAGTAATTCTTGTTAACAAAAGTAATAGAGTCTCTTTTTTTCTTTGATTGCTAGCCGCGTGTCCAATACCAAGGCTAGCCTGTACCTTTCTGATGGGAGAATTTTGATGTCCGCGCCTTCTGTTTTGATCGCCGGTTGTGGCGATGTCGGCGGCCGTCTGGCCACTCAACTGTTGGCCTCGGGGTGGGAGGTTCATGGTTTGCGGCGTGACATCTCGCGCCTGCCCGAGGGCGTTATTGGCGTTGCCGGCGACTTGTTCAATGAAGACTGCCCGGCGACCTGGCCCGTCGGGGCGGTGGATTACCTGGTGTATTGCGCGGCCGCCACCGATCACGATGAAGCCGGTTACCGCGCCGCTTATGTCCAGGGCTTGCAGCATGTGCTGGAATGGCTGAACGACTACGGCCAGGCACCGAAGCGCTTGCTGTTTGTCTCCAGCAGCAGCGTGTACGGGCAGCAGAACGGTGAATGGATCGATGAAACATCGCCGACTCAAGCGGCCGGCTATTCCGGGCGAGTGATGCTGGAAGCCGAGCAGATCGCATTAAACAGCGGCATTCCTGCGAGTCTGGTGCGCCTGACCGGGATTTACGGCCCGGGTCGTGAGTGGCTGTTGAGCCAGGTGCGGCAGGGCTATCGCGTTGCGGTTGATCCGCCGCTGTATGCCAACCGGATTCATGTGGATGACGCGGCTGGGTTGTTGGCGTTCCTGTTGCTGCGTGCCGAACGCGACGAGGCGCTGGATGACTGCTATATCGGCGTCGACGACGCGCCCGCGCCGTTGGCGGAGGTGGTGGGCTGGTTACGCGAGTACCTCGGGGTGACCGACTGGTCGGAGGATGCCAGCGTGCGCCGTACGGGCAGCAAGCGTTGCAGCAACGCCCGGGCTAAAGCGTTGGGCTGGACGCCGCGTTATCCGAGCTTTCGTGAAGGGTATGCGGCGATTCTTGAAGGTCGCAGCTGACCTTCAAACATCCAAAAACAACTGTGGGAGCAGGCTCCCACATTGGATCTTCGTTGCAGTTAAAGCAGGATCACTGCTTTTCCAGTGTCCATTGGCGATTGCCAGGGGTGAACGAAGGGACTTCGTCCGCCTGGGCGCCATTGACTGCCTGGAAGATCTCCATCTGTTTGCCGTTGCGGGTGAAGATCCACGGGTTGCCCTGGCCGCTCAGTTGCAGCCAGACGGTGTCGTGGCCGCCGCTCATGGAGGCGCAGTCGCCCGCCAGGCACAGCGCGTAACGGTCAGCACCAGGCAGGCCTTGAACGGCGCCGTCGGCCTGGAACTGCACGGTGCTGCCTTCGCCAGGACCGTTGACGATCTTCCAGCTACCGCCCAGATAGGCTGAGTACAGCGCACGCTCGAAGCTGGCACCAATCGGTGCGCCTTCGGGGGCGATGTCTTTGGCGCGGTCAAACAGTTGCTCGGGCTCGTTGTCGTTGGCCACTTGGTGCAACTGTTTACCGTCGCGCTTCAATTCGGTGGCAGCGCTGCCATAAAACTCGACTTTCCAGGCATCGGATTTCTCGCCGAGCATTTTGCCTTCGACGTTCTCGAAGCCGTTTGTGTATCGCGCCTGGCCGGCCTTGGTGTTGACGTCCCACTCCAGGTTCGGGCCATAGGCTTGCAGTGCTTCGCGCAGCGGGCCGCCCTTGGCCGCCGCATTGATTGCCGACTGGTTGATCCAGGTGCCACTGATGTCGCGGTCGGCAGGGTTGCTGGCACAGCCACCGAGAAACACCGCGAGCAACGAGAGAGCTAGCGCTTTGCGCATGAGGAGATCCTTACAGAACGAAGTCGGCGCAGCCTGGGAGGCTGCGCCGTGCGTATTACTCGATGACCAGGATGGCATCCATTTCAACCTGCGAACCCTTTGGCAGGGCGGCCACGCCGATGGCGGCGCGCGCTGGGTAAGGCTGGTCGAAGTATTTGCCCATGATCTCGTTGACCTTGGCGAAGTGGCTCAGGTCGGTGAGGAAGATGTTCAGTTTGACGATGTCCTTGAACGAACCGCCAGCGGCTTCAGCCACGGCTTTCAGGTTCTCGAACACCTGGACGGTCTGGGCTTCGAAGCCTTCGACCAGTTCCATGGTTTTTGGGTCGAGCGGGATCTGGCCGGACATGTAGACAGTGTTGCCAGCCTTGATCGCCTGGGAGTAAGTACCGATGGCGGCCGGGGCCTTGTCGCTGGTGATAACAGTCTTGGTCATGTATGACTCCTTGTAATGGGGTGCTGGATGGACGAGCTAGGCACGCATGCGGGTGATGCGAATCACCCCGGTCAGGGCGCGCAGTTTCTTGATCACGCGGGCCAGGTGTACACGGTCGTGTACGCTGACCACCAGTTGGACCACGCTGATACGACCGTCGCGTTCGTCCATGCTGATTTTTTCGATGTTGCCGTCCGCGGCGTTGACGCTGCTGGCCAGCAAGGCAATCAGGCCGCGCTGGTGTTCCAGCTCGACGCGCAGTTCGACATTGAATTCGCCGGTGACATCCTTGGCCCACGAGAGCTGGATGCATTTTTCCGGGTTGTGGCGGATTTCGCTGATGTTGCGGCAGTTGTCCAGGTGCACGACCATGCCTTTGCCGGCAGACAGGTGGCCGACAATCGGGTCGCCCGGGATCGGCGTGCAGCACTTGGCGTAACTGAGTACCAGGCCTTCGGTGCCGCGAATCGCCAGCGGACCTTCCGGGCTTGGCAACTGTTCGCCTTCGCCGAGCAGGCGGCGGGCGACGACATAGGCCATGCGATTGCCCAGGCCGATGTCTTCAAGCAGGTCTTCGATCAGTTCGAGGCGGTATTCGTTGAGCATCGCCTTGATGCGCTCGGCCGGGACTTTTTCCAGCGAGCTGTCGAAGCCGTTGAGCACCTTGTTCAGCAGGCGTTCGCCGAGGCTGATGGACTCGGAGCGGCGCTGCAGTTTCAGCGCGTGACGAATGTGCGTGCGGGCCTTGCCGGTGACCACGAAGTTGAGCCACGCCGGGTTCGGCCGTGCGCCCGGAGCGCTGACGATTTCGACCGTCGAGCCGCTTTGCAGCGGTTCGGACAGCGGCGCCAGGCGGCGGTTGATCCGGCAGGCGATGCAACTGTTGCCGACGTCAGTGTGCACCGCGTAAGCGAAGTCGACCGCCGTGGAGCCTTTTGGCAGCTCCATGATCCGGCCTTTTGGCGTGAACACGTAGACCTCGTCCGGGAACAGGTCGATCTTCACGCTTTCAATGAACTCCAGCGAGTTACCGGCGCGTTGCTGCATTTCCAGCACGCCCTTGACCCACTGGCGGGCGCGGGCGTGAGTGCCTTTTGGCTGCTCGTCGCCGCTGGATTTGTACAGCCAATGGGCGGCGATGCCGTTATTGGCCATCTCTTCCATTTCACGGGTGCGGATCTGGATTTCGATCGGTACGCCGTGCATGCCGAAGAGCGTGGTGTGCAACGACTGATAGCCGTTGGCCTTGGGAATCGCGATGTAATCCTTGAAGCGCCCCGGCAACGGTTTGTACAAATTATGCACAGCACCGAGCACGCGGTAGCAGGTATCGACCTTGTCGACGATGATCCGGAACGCGTAGACGTCCATGATCTCGTTGAAGGCCCGGCGCTTGCCGCGCATTTTCGTGTAGATGCCGTACAGGTGTTTCTGGCGACCGCTGACCTCGCCCTGAATGCCGTCGATGGCCAGGCAATGGCTGAGGGATTCTTCGATCTTGTTGACGATTTCCTTGCGATTGCCCCGGGCGCGCTTGACCGCCTGGTAGATCCGCGCGGAACGCATCGGGTGCATGGCCTTGAAGCCCAGGTCTTCGAATTCTACGCGGATGGCATGCATGCCCAGCCGGTTGGCGATGGGCGCGTAGATTTCCAGGGTTTCCTTGGCGATCCGCCGGCGCTTTTCACCGGACAGGACTTCCAGCGTGCGCATGTTGTGCAGGCGGTCGGCCAGTTTGACCAGGATCACGCGAATGTCGCGGGCCATGGCCATGGCCATTTTCTGGAAGTTTTCGGCTTGGGCTTCGGCTTTGGTCTCGAAGTTCATCTGGGTCAGTTTGCTGACCCCGTCGACCAGTTCGGCCACGGTTTCGCCAAACTGCGCAGAGAGCGCTTCCTTGGCAATACCGGTGTCTTCGATCACGTCATGCAGCATCGCGGCCATCAAACTCTGATGGTCCATGTGCATGTCGGCAAGAATGTTCGCGACCGCTAACGGGTGCGTGACGTACGCCTCGCCGCTGCGGCGGCGCTGGCCATCGTGGGCTTGTTCGGCGTAGAAGTACGCTCGGCGGACCAGGTTGACCTGGTCAGTGCCGAGGTAGGTCGATAAGCGTTCGGCGAGGGCGTCTATGCTCGGCATGATGACTCCTGCCGATGGCTGTGACCCCGCGCCGTACTACGTCGACCAGGCATGGACTTAGACGGCCTCGTTGGACTCGTCCTCGAACGCTGCGAACAGCGGTTCGTCTTCGACGATTTCAGCATTGGCGATGAACTCGTAGCTCATCAGGCCTTCAGCGATTTCACGCAGGGCCACAACGGTAGGTTTGTCGTTTTCCCACTGGACCAGAGGCTCTTTGCCGCCGGTGGCCAGTTGACGGGCACGCTTGGTAGAGAGCATGACCAGCTCAAAGCGGTTTTCCACGTGTTCTAGGCAGTCTTCAACGGTTACGCGGGCCATGGTATTCCTCGGAGCGAATGCAATATGCGCGCTGCCCGGTTGGGCGAGCGGACTCAACAGTTTAAAAAATCACCAGCGATTAGGGAAGCGCTGATTTTTTAACCAAGCCCTTCAACGCGCTGCAAGTACCAATGTAAAGCCCTTGCAGCGGTTTTGGGAAGAGCTGATTCAGCCCAGCAATTCGGCAAGCAATTTACCGAAACGCTGTTGCTGACGTTTCTGATGCAGCTGATTGGCGCGGAAAATCGCTTTCAGGTCTTCCAGCGCCTGGTTGAAATCATCGTTGATGATCAGGTAGTCGTAGTCGACGTAGTGGCTCATCTCGCTGACCGCTTCACGCATCCGGCCTTCAATGATCTCGTGGCTGTCCTGGCCACGGCCGTGCAGGCGTTGGCGCAAGGCCTCCTGGGAGGGCGGCAGAATGAAGATCGAGCGCGCATGCGGCATCAACTTGCGCACCTGTTCGGCACCTTGCCAGTCGATTTCCAGGATCAGGTCGTGGCCTTCATCCAGGGTCTGCTGCAGGTGGCTTTGCGAAGTGCCATAGAGGTTGCCGAACACTTCGGCGCGCTCCAGGAAGTCGCCGTGCTCGATCATCTTCACGAACTGGGTGCGGTCGACAAAGTGGTAGTTCACTCCGTCCACTTCGCCCTGGCGCATGGCGCGGGTGGTGTGCGAGATCGAAAGACGGATCTGTGGAAGATCGTTGATCAGGTCCTTGACCAGGCTGGTTTTGCCAGCGCCGGACGGGGCGGAAATGATGTACAGGGTGCCAGTGCTGTGGGTCATGTCGGGGTAGCCTTACTCAATGTTCTGCACTTGTTCGCGCATCTGCTCGATCAACACTTTGAGGTTGACCGCAGCCTGGGTGCTGCGCGGGTCGAAGGCTTTGGAGCCCAGTGTATTGGCTTCGCGGTTGAGCTCCTGCATCAGGAAGTCGAGGCGCCGACCGGCAGCGCCGCCGGACTTGAGCACGCGGCGAACTTCGATGATGTGGGTGCTCAGGCGGTCCAGTTCTTCGGCGACGTCGCTTTTTTGCGCGAGCATGACCATTTCCTGTTCCAGGCGCTGCGGGTCGAGCTCGGCCTTCATGTCGGCAAAGCGGTCGAGCACCTTCTGACGCTGGGTGGCGAGCATCTGCGGAACCAGTTCGCGCAGGGTCACCACGTCTTCTTCAATCGACGTCAGGCGTTCGTTGATCAGTCGGGCCAGCTCCGCACCTTCGCGCTCGCGGCCAGCCTTGAGTTCCTTGAGGCCTTCATTGAACAGGGCCAGCGCCTCGGCGTTGAGCGCTTGCGGGTCGCTTGCATCGGCAACCAGCACGCCAGGCCAGGCCAGCACTTCCAGCGGGTTGAGGGCTGAAGGGTTCTTGATCAGGCTGGCGACGGTCTCGGCGGCGGCGACCAGTTGCGCGGCGCGTTCGCGGTCGACTTGCAGCGGTTTGCCGGCGGTTTCTTCGGTGAAGCGCAGGGTGCATTCGAGCTTGCCGCGCGACAGGCCCTGACGCAGTGCTTCGCGCACGTTGCCTTCGAGGTCGCGAAAGGACTCGGGCAGGCGCAGGTGCGGTTCCAGGTAACGGCTGTTGACCGAACGCAGCTCCCAGCTCAGGGTGCCCTGGCTGCCGGCTTTTTCGACGCGGGCGAAGGCGGTCATGCTGTGCACCATGGAGGTACCTCGCGATTCAGGCCGGCGCCGAACCCAGCGGGCTCAACGGACCTGGTTAGATGAATTAAAGCCCACAGGCTGCAAAGGCGCAGGATTGTAGCGCAGTGCGGCGGATGCTCCCAAATGGCGCGTGTGACAAAGCGCTGCAGGTCGTCGCAGAGCCCGGTTCAGAGCCCTCGCTCGTCGCCCGTTTTTTTTAGAAGTGCCCAGGCGCGCCTGGTCGCCCTATAATGCTCGGCAGATTTCCGTCCTCTGTACAGGTGTTCCTCTATGAAACGTCCAAGTGGTCGCGCTGCCGATCAGCTCCGCTCGATCCGCATTACCCGCAACTACACCAAACACGCCGAGGGATCTGTACTGGTCGAGTTCGGTGATACCAAGGTGATCTGCACCGTCAGCGTCGAAAACGGCGTGCCGCGCTTCCTCAAGGGGCAGGGCCAAGGCTGGCTGACCGCCGAATACGGCATGCTGCCGCGCGCCACTGGCGAGCGTAACCAGCGTGAAGCGAGCCGCGGCAAGCAAGGCGGCCGTACGCTGGAGATCCAGCGTCTGATCGGTCGTTCCCTGCGCGCTGCGCTGGACATGTCCAAGCTGGGCGACGTGACCCTGTACGTCGACTGCGACGTGATCCAGGCCGACGGCGGTACGCGTACTGCCTCGATCACTGGCGCCATGGTTGCGCTGGTCGACGCCTTGAAAGTGATCAAGAAACGCGGCGGCCTGAAAGGCGGTGACCCGCTCAAGCAGATGATTGCTGCTGTGTCCGTGGGCATGTATCAGGGCGAGCCAGTGCTGGATCTGGACTACCTGGAAGACTCGGCTGCCGAGACCGACCTGAACGTGGTGATGACCAGCACCGGTGGTTTCATCGAAGTGCAGGGCACCGCTGAAGGCGCGCCGTTCCAGCCTGAAGAGCTGAACGCGATGCTGGAGCTGGCGAAGAAAGGCATGAACGATATTTTCGATCTGCAGAACGCTGCGTTGGCTGACTGACGATTCGAACTCATTCCAGGATAAGGAGAGCGCCATGAATGACGAGCAGCTACCCGCACCCGCACCGAGCCAGGAAGTCAGGCAATGGGCGATGTTCTGTCATTTGTCGGCGTTTCTTGGCTACTGGTTTCCGTTCGGCAGCCTGATCGGGCCGCTGATCCTGTGGCAGATGAAGCGCGAGCAGGACCCGTTCATCGACGCGCAGGGCAAGGAAGCGCTGAATTTCCAGATCACCGTGGCGGTGGCGGCCACGATCTGTATTCCGCTGATGTTCGTATTGATCGGCATCCCGCTGTTCGGCTTGCTGGTGATCGCTGCGGTGGTGCTGACCATCATTGGCGGCGTCAAGGCGAATGAGGGCGTGGCTTACCGCTACCCCTTCACCTGGCGGCCGATCAAATAACCCGCAACCACATCGACCTGTAGGGGCAAGGCTTGCTCGCGATTGAGGCGCCGCGGTGTATCAGGTGCATCGCGTTATCGTTCATCGCGGGCAAGCCTTGCTCCTACGGGAGTTGGGCGTCTACAAAAAAGCCGACATCTCTGTCGGCTTTTTTGCAGCTGCGAAAAGACGCTTAGATCGTCAGCGTCCAGTCGTAGTCCACGATCAACGGCGCGTGTTGCGAGAACCGCGGCTGACGTGGCAAGCGAGCGCTGCGTACAAAGCGGCGCAGACCCGGGGTCAGCAGCTGGTAGTCGAAACGCCAGCCCAGGTTGAGCATTTCAGCCTGTTCGTTGTCTGGCCACCAGCTGTACTGATCGCCTTCGCGGCTGACTTCGCGCAGGGCATCGACATACCCCATGTTGCCGACAATCTCGTCCATCCAGGCACGCTCTGGCGCCAGGAAGCCCGGGGATTGCTGGCTGTCGCGCCAGTTCTTGATATCCAGCTTCTGTTGCGCCACGTACAGCGAGCCACAATAAATGTACTCGCGACGTTTGCGTCGCTGTTTATCCAGATAACGGGCGAAATCGTCCATTAGCTTGAACTTCTGGTTCAAGTCTTCATCGCCGTTCTGCCCCGAAGGGAGCAGCAAGGTCGCGATGCTGACCTTGTCGAAATCGGCTTGCAGGTAGCGCCCGTAGCGGTCGGCCGTCTCAAAGCCGAGACCGCTGATGACAGCCTTCGGTTGCAACCGCGAGTACAAAGCCACGCCACCTTGGGCGGGAACTTCGGCATCGCAGGCATAAAGGAAGTAGCCATCCAGTTGGAAGGCTGGATCGTCCAGTTCAAAGGCGGAGGCGCGGGTGTCCTGCAGGCAGATGACGTCGGCATTCTGTGCCTGCAGCCAACTGAGCAAACCACGCTCGACTGCAGCCTGAATACCATTGACGTTCACACTGATGATCCGCATAAATGGCCCCAAAAATCGCGTGCGTGTATGATACACGGCGTCTACCTAATTAGCTAAATCCGTGGTATTTGGGGTTTTTTTCATGCAAGCGTATCAGCGCGACTTCATTCGTTTTGCCATCGATCGCGGCGTTTTGCGCTTCGGTGAGTTCACCCTGAAGTCCGGGCGTACCAGTCCTTACTTCTTCAATGCCGGCCTTTTCAACTCGGGTTCTGCGCTGGCGCAGCTGGGTCGTTTCTACGCGGCAGCCATCGTCGAGAGCGGCATCGCGTTCGACGTGCTGTTTGGCCCAGCGTACAAAGGCATTCCTTTGGCGGCGACCACCGCCGTGGCATTGGCCGAGCACCATGACCGCGATCTGCCATGGTGCTTCAATCGCAAGGAGGCCAAGGCCCACGGCGAAGGCGGCAGCCTGGTCGGCGCGCCATTGACCGGCGACGTGCTGATCATCGACGACGTGATCACCGCCGGTACCGCAATCCGTGAAGTGATGCAGATCATCGCTTCCCAGGAAGGCGCCAAGGCGGCCGGCGTGCTGATCGCGCTGAACCGTCAGGAGCGTGGCAACGGTGAATTGTCGGCAATCCAGGAAGTGGAGCGTGACTTCGGTATCCCGGTGATCAGCATTGTTTCGCTGAATCAGGTGCTGGAATTCCTCGCCGACGATCCACAGCTCAAGCAGCATTTGCCAGCGGTAGAAGCCTACCGCGCGCAGTTCGGCGTCTAACCACAACGCTTATGGGGGCGAGCTTGTGTGGCGAGGGAGCTTGCTCCCGCTGGGCTGCGTAGCAGACCCAAGGATTTTGTGAGCGCTGCGCACTCAAGCGGGAGCAAGCTCCCTCGCCACAAAATGCTGTCCTATTGAGATCGCAGGCAAAAAAAGACCCCGCTCAGCCAGGCTGAGCGGGGTCTTTTTGTGTGTGTTGCTTATGGACGCTTGCGATTACTGATCAAGGTGCCCACACCGGTGTCGGTGAAGATTTCCAGCAGAATCGCATTCGGCACCCGGCCATCGATGATCAGCGAGCTGCCGACGCCGCCCTGTACGGCTTCCAGCGCGCAACGGATCTTTGGCAGCATGCCACCGTAGATGGTGCCGTCGGCGATCAGTTCGTCGACCTGCTGGGTGCTCAGGCCGGTCAGGACCGTGCCGGATTTGTCCATCAGGCCGGCAATGTTGGTCAGCAGCATCAGCTTTTCAGCTTTCAGTGCTTCAGCGACCTTGCCGGCTACCAGGTCAGCGTTGATGTTGTATGACTCGCCGTTGGCACCGACACCGATTGGCGCGATCACCGGGATGAAATCGCCTTTGACCAGCAGGTTCAGCAGGTCGGTGTTGATCCCGACCACTTCGCCCACCTGGCCGATGTCGATGATTTCCGGCTGGGTCATCTCCGGTGTCTGACGGGTCACGGTGAGCTTCTTCGCACGAATCAGCTCGGCGTCTTTGCCGGTCAGGCCGATGGCGCTGCCGCCGTGGCGGTTGATCAGGTTGACGATGTCTTTGTTCACCTGGCCACCGAGGACCATTTCCACCACGTCCATGGTCTGGGCGTCAGTGACACGCATGCCGTCGATGAAGTGGCTCTCGATCGACAGGCGCTTGAGCAGGTCGCCGATTTGCGGGCCGCCGCCGTGAACCACCACCGGGTTGATGCCCACGGCCTTCATCAGCACGATGTCGCGGGCAAAGCCGGTTTTCAGCTCCTCGCTTTCCATCGCGTTGCCGCCGTATTTGATCACCAGGGTCTTGCCGACATAGCGGCGAATGTAAGGCAGCGCTTCGGACAGGACCTTGGCGGTGTTGGCGGCGGCTTCGCGTTCGATGGTCATTCGGGGCTCCGGCACTTCAATAAAAGGCGCTTCAAAAAATCAAAATGGTAGTTGGAGGTCAGGTGCAACACGTTTCAGTTGGGTGTGGAACACGTCCTTGATGCGCTGCAGTTCGGCGTCGTTATCGGCCTCGAAACGCAGGACCAGCACCGGTGTGGTGTTGGACGCGCGAACCAGGCCCCAGCCTTTGGCATAGTCGACTCGCACACCGTCGATGGTGGTCAATTCGGCGCCTTCACCCCAACGGGCATCGTGCAGTGCATCAATGATGCTGAATTTGCTCTCTTCGGTCACATGGATATTGATTTCTGGCGTAGAAATATCGTTCGGGAAGGTCTCGAACAACTCTTGCGCAGTGGATTTTTCCTTGCTGAGGATCTCCAGCAGCCGCGCGGCGCTGTAAATACCGTCGTCGAAACCGAACCAGCGCTCCTTGAAGAAGATGTGCCCGCTCATTTCGCCTGCGAGCAGGGCGCCGGTTTGTTTCATCTTCTTCTTGATCAACGAATGACCGGTTTTCCACATCAGCGGGCGGCCGCCATATTCCTTGATCAGCGGTGTCAGGCGACGGGTGCATTTGACGTCGAAGATGATCTCGGCGTCCGGGTTGCGTGCAACCACATCCTTGGCGAACAGCATCAGCAGGCGGTCCGGGAACACGATGTCGCCGGTATTGGTCACCACGCCGACGCGGTCGCCGTCACCGTCGAAGGCCAGGCCCAGGTCGGCGTTGGTTTCCTTGACCTTGGCTATCAGGTCCACCAGGTTTTCAGGCTTGCCCGGATCCGGGTGGTGATTCGGGAAGTTTCCATCGACGTCGCAGAACAGCGGGATGACTTCGCAGTTCAGCGCTTCGATCAACTGAGGCGCGATAACGCCGGCGGCACCGTTGCCGCAGTCGACCACGACTTTCAAGCGTCGGGCCAGCTTGATGTCCTGGACGATTTCGGCGCTGTAGCGGTCGAGGATCTCGACTTTGGTGATGCTGCCCTTGCCGCTGCTCAGGTTGTTGGTTTTCAGGCGGTCATGCAGGGCCTGGATCTGTTCGTTGGCCAGGGTGTCGCCGGCGATGACGATTTTGAAGCCGTTGTAGTTCGACGGGTTGTGGCTGCCGGTGAGCATTACGCCAGACTTGCCGGCCAGCACGTTGGCCGCGTAATAGAGCGCCGGGGTTGGCACCAGGCCGACGTCGCTGACGTGGCAGCCGCTGTCGTACAGGCCCTGAATCAGTTGTTCCACCAGCTCCGGGCCGGAAAGGCGACCATCACGGCCGACAGAAACATTCGGCTCATCCTGGGCCAGACTTTGGGCACCGATGGCGCGACCGAGCCAGTAAGCCGTTTCAGCGTTCAGAAATTCCGGAACGGTGCCACGAATATCGTAGGCGCGGAAAATGCTGTCGGGGAACTTGGGGGCGACGCGGGTTGGGGTGCTCATCTGTGGAAATGCTCCATCTCGAAAGTGGCTGGACCTGCCTGCGAATCATTCGTCGGCAGGCTCAAACTGGAAGTTATGACGGCGTTTTCCGCAGAGAGTTCGTGGTGCGAAAGGGCCATGACACTCATGAAAGCCGGCTCATGCCTTGATTCTCGCGGTGAACCTTGCAAGTGAGACTGCATAAACATTGTGGCGAGGGAGCTTGCTCCCGCTTGGGTGCGTAGCGCCCACAAAGTCTCGGGGGTCGCTACGCAGCCCAGCGGGAGCAAGCTCCCTCGCCACAGAGGATCTCCATCGTATCAATTGGTGCCCGAGTGTCCGAATCCGCCGGTGCCGCGCTGGGTTTCGACGAACTCTTCCACCATCTCGAAGTGCGCCTGAACCACCGGCACCAGCACCAGTTGGGCAAGGCGTTCGCCGACCACGATGTTGAAGTCGGTCTGGCCGCGGTTCCAGCAGGAGACCATCAGCGGACCCTGGTAATCGGAGTCGATCAGCCCGACCAGATTGCCCAGCACGATGCCGTGCTTATGGCCCAGGCCCGAGCGCGGCAGGATCAGTGCGGCGAGGCCCGGATCGCCGATGTACACCGACAGGCCGGTCGGGATCAGCAGGGTTTCACCCGGCTTGATGACCGTGTCCTGTTCCAGCATCGCCCGCAGGTCGAGGCCGGCGGAGCCTGGCGTGGCGTACTGCGGCAGCGGGAATTCGCGGCCAATGCGTGGGTCGAGGATCTTGGCTTGTAAAGCGTGCATGCGAGTTAAACCTGGTTCAGACGTTCGGCGATAAAAGTGATCAGCTGGCGGGCGATTTTGCCCTTGCTGGTCTGGGCGAAGAGTGTTGCGTGCAACTCCCGGTCGATCACGCTGCAAGCGTTTTCCTCGCTGTTGAAGCCAATGCTCGGGTTGGCCACGTCGTTGGCGACGATCAGGTCGAGGTTTTTGTCTTTCAGCTTGCGTGCAGCGTAGTCGAGCAGGTGTTCGGTTTCGGCGGCGAAACCAACACTGAACGGACGGTCGGGGCGTGTGGCTATGGTCGCCAGAATGTCTGGGTTGCGGACCATTTGCAGCAACAAGCCGTCGCCGTTCGTAGGGTCTTTCTTGAGTTTTTGTGGGGCGACGACTTCCGGACGATAGTCCGCAACCGCAGCAGACGCGATGAACAGGTCGCAAGGGATCGCGGCTTCACAGGCGGCGAGCATGTCGCGGGCGCTGACCACGTCAATCCGGGTGACGCGATCCGGGGTCGGCAGGTGCACGGGGCCGGTGATCAAGGTCACCCGGGCGCCGGCTTCAACCGCGGCTTCGGCCAGCGCAAAGCCCATTTTCCCGGAGCTGTGGTTGGTGATGTAGCGCACCGGGTCGATGTTTTCCTGGGTCGGACCGGCAGTGATCAGTACGTGTTTGCCGGTCAGCGCCTGACGCTGGAAGCAGTCGGCGGCGCATTGCGCCAGATCGTCGGCTTCGAGCATGCGGCCCATGCCGACGTCGCCGCAGGCCTGGCTGCCGGACGCCGGGCCGAAGACCTTGAAGCCACGGCTTTCGAGCAATTGAGTGTTGGCCTGGGTGGCCGGGTCGCGCCACATGGCCTGGTTCATCGCCGGGGCCAGCGCGACGGTGGCGTCGGTGGCCAGTACCAGGGTGGTCAGCAGGTCATTGGCGATGCCTTGGGCCAGGCGCGCGATCAGATCGGCGGTGGCCGGCGCGATCAGCACCAGGTCGGCCCATTTGGCCAGCTCGATGTGGCCCATCGCAGCTTCGGCCGCCGGGTCCAGCAGGTCCAGGTGGACCGGGTGCCCGGAGAGTGCCTGCATGGTCAGCGGGGTGATGAACTCGCTGCCGCCGCGGGTCATGACCACGCGCACTTCGGCGCCCTGGTCGATGAGTCGGCGAACCAGCTCGGCGCTCTTGTAGGCGGCAATGCCGCCGCCGACGCCGAGAACGATGCGTTTCCGATACAGCCGCTGCATAGGCCTGCCTTTCAATTCATTGATGACTACGTGGCGAAACCCCTCCCCAGGGTGAAATCGCCCGCAAAAAAGATGGACTACGATATCACAGCGACCGCAACGGAACAGCGGCGCCCACACACATGGAGGTGCTATGAGCATTCGCGATTGGCCGGCGGCAGAGCGTCCGCGGGAGAAGCTTCTGGAGCAGGGTTCGGCGAGCCTTTCGGACGCCGAGTTACTGGCGATCTTTCTACGCACCGGGGTGACCGGCAAAAGCGCAGTCGATCTGGCGCGACACCTGTTGCATCAATTCGGCAGCCTGCGCACGTTGCTGGAGGCCGATCAGCAGACGTTTGGCAGTCAACTTGGGCTGGGGCCGGCAAAGTTTGCCCAATTGCAGGCAGTGCTGGAGATGGCGCGGCGGCACTTGGCGGAACGCTTGCGTCGCGACTCGGTGCTCAAGAGCCCGATCGAGGTGCGCAATTACCTGAAGGCGATGTTGCGCCATGAGCCGCATGAAGTGTTTGGCTGTCTGTTCCTGGACTCCCGGCATCGGGTGCTGGCGTTCGAGATACTGTTTCGCGGCTCGATCGACAGCGCCAGTGTCTACCCACGTCAGGTGGTCAAGCGTGCACTGGCGCACAACGCCGCGGCGTTGATCCTGTGCCACAACCATCCGTCAGGCAGCGCCGAGCCCAGTCAGGCGGATCGAGCGCTGACCCGGCGCCTGCAAGAGGCGCTGGACCTGATCGATGTGCGGGTACTCGACCATTTCATCGTCGGCGATGGCGATCCGCTGTCGATGGCCGAGTACGGATGGATGTAGTCCGGGGCTATTTCAGGCTGACTTTCGAGTAATCCTGACGGCCAAACGGGCTGACCTGGTAGCCCTGAACGTCCTTGCGCGTCAATGCGTAGGCGGTCGGGTGTGCCAGTGGCAGCCACAGCGCCTGTTGCTGGATCTGCGCCTGGGCCTGTTCGTAAAGCTTGCTGCGCACGCCTTGTTCGGTGGTGGTCTTGCCGGCGCTGATAACTTTATCCAGGGCCGGGTCGCAGTAGCGGGCGAAGTTGGTACCGGACTGGACCGCCGCGCAGGAGAACTGTGGCGTGAGAAAGTTATCCGGGTCACCGTTGTCGCCGGACCAGCCCATGAACAGCAGGTCGTGTTCGCCGGCCTTGGCGCGGCGAATCAGCTCGCCCCATTCAATCACCCGGATTTCCGCCTGAATCCCGACTTCGGCCAGGTCCGCCTGCAGCAACTGGGCGCCAAGGCTTGGATTCGGGTTGAGCAGGCTGCCGGACGGACGGGTCCAGATCGTGGTTTTAAACCCCTCCTTGAGCCCGACCTTGGCCAGCAGCGCGCGCGCCTTGGCGATGTCTTTCGGATAGCCCGGCAAGTCCTTGGCGTAGCTCCAGGTGTTGGGCGGGTACGGACCGTTGGCAGCCTGCGCGGTGTCTTCGAAAACGGCCTTGAGGTAGCTGGCCTTGTCGAAGGCGAGGTTGATCGCCTGGCGGACTTCGGGTTTATCCAGTGGCGGATGCTGACTGTTGATGGCCACGAACGCGGTCATGAACGCCGGCGTGCTCTCGATCTTCAGGGTCGGGTCCTGGGCGGCGGCCTGCACGTCCAGCGGTTTGGGCGACAGGGCGATCTGGCACTCGTTGCGCCGCAGTTTTTGCAAGCGCACGTTGGCGTCCGGGGTGATGGCGAACACCAGGCTGTCCACGGCCGGTTTGCCGGCGAAGTAGTCGCGGTTGGCCTTGTAGCGAATCGACGCATCTTTCTGGAAGCGCCCGAAGATGAACGGGCCGCTGCCAATTGGCTGGCTGTTGAGTTTCTCGGGCGTGCCGGCCTTGAGCAACTGGTCGGCATACTCGGCCGAATAGATCGAGGCAAACCCCATGCTCAGGGTGACAAGGAAGGTCGAGTCGGGGTGGTCCAGGGTAAAGCGCACAGTTAGCGGATCCAGCGCGTCGATTTTCTTGATCAGTGCAGGCAATTGCATCGATTGAGCGTGAGGAAAGCCACTTTGGGCGACTTTGTGCCAAGGGTGGGCCGGGTCGAGCATGCGCTCGAAGCTGAACTTCACGTCTTCGGCGTTCAGATCGCGGGTCGGGGTGAAGTACTCGGTGTGGTGGAACTTCACCTGTGGGAGCAGCTTGAAGATATAGGTCAGGCCATCAGCCGACACTTCCCAGCTGTCAGCCAGGCTGGGGACGACTTTGCCACTGGTGGTGTCGAAGTCCACCAGGCGGTTCATCAGCACGTCGGCCGAAGCGTTGGTGGTGGTCAGCGAGTTGTATTGAACGACATCGAACCCTTCCGGGCTGGCCTCGGTGCAGACGCTTAAAGCGGCAGCCTGGGCCAATGGGCTCAGCAAGAGTGGGGCGAGCAACAACGGTAGGGCAGCGAGGCGCATGTGTGAATTCCTGTGCAGATCGAAGGCCCATCTGCGAGTGCAGTCTGGAAAAGGCTTACCCTAGTGGGCTCTTTTACAAATGACTATCCCCTTTTTCATTTTAAGGGGAGTATGTGCGATTGTTTTCGGTGAGTACTACCCAAGGAAAACCCTGGATTGGCCTGTTGGCCGACTTTCTGCGACGAGCGGTCGCCATCGACGACAGCCTTTGTCCAAGGCGCTCGGAGCCCGAAAAATAGGGGTTTTGTTAATTCAATGCACACCGATTGTTGTTGCTCTCTAGTCTTTCTGGTATAAAGCAGCGCTCTTTTCTAGGGGCCCGGTTCCTTCACTGTAGGTGTAGCCGGTAAGACCCTTAAAGAAACGCGGCGCCTGGCGCCAAATGACTGAGAGATTAAGCGGCCAACCCATGCCGGGTTGGGCATGTGGTTTTAGAGGGCTGAGGCATGTCGAGAGTCTGTCAAGTTACCGGTAAGGGTCCGGTGACTGGGAATAACATTTCCCACGCAAACAACAAAACCCGTCGTCGTTTCCTGCCGAACCTGCAGCATCACCGCTTCTGGGTTGAAGAAGAGAAACGTTTCGTGCGTCTGCGCGTATCTGCCAAAGGCATGCGTATCATCGACAAGCGTGGCATTACTGTCGTGCTGGCCGAAATCCGCAAAGCTGGCAAGATCTAAGGGAGCTAATCATGCGTGAATTGATTCGTTTGATTTCGAGCGCTGGTACTGGTCACTTCTACACTACCGACAAGAACAAGCGCACTACTCCGGACAAAATCGAGATCAAGAAATTTGATCCGGTTGTTCGCAAGCACGTGATCTACAAAGAAGGCAAAATCAAGTAATTGATTTTTCCCTCTTGAGAAAAAGGCCCGTATCGCAAGATACGGGCCTTTTTTGTTGTGGTCAGAAAAGCCTCAGGCCTTCTGTTCAAACGCCACGTAGATCTTGCGGCACGGTTCCAGCACTTCCCAGGTGCCGCGGAAACCGGCCGGAATGACAAAGCGATCGCCCGCCCGCAGGGTCTTGGCATTGCCGTCGTGGTCACGCAGCACCGAAACCCCCTGCACGATTTCGCAGTATTCGTGTTCGGTGAAGTTCACCGTCCATTGCCCGACTTCTCCTTCCCACACACCCGCGTTCAACTGACCGCACGGGCTGCTGTAGTGGTTGTAGACGGCTTGCTCGGGGTCGCCCTTGAGCACTTTTGCGGCGTCCGGGCGGTAGCGCTCGACGGGTGTGGTGGCCTGGCTGAAGTCGACAATGTCCTGGATGCTCATTCTTGTAATTCCCCGTGATTGCCTGAAAATCAAAGTCTATGTTTATTAAAATGAACATCGCAAGGCCGTTTGCCAGCCTTATGTCAAATATATTGAAACATGAGGGGGCGCTGGTTTAGGGTGGCAGTTGCCTTGGACCGAATTGAAAACTGGTCGGGCAGAATTCCTGTAGGTGCCTGCGTAGATCGCGTGGCGCTCGTATTCAATAAGAGGAGGACTCTCGTATGACTACCTTGACTCGTGCCGACTGGGAACAACGCGCCCGCGACCTGAAGATCGAAGGCCGTGCCTACATCAATGGCGAATACACCGCAGCGGTCTCCGGCGAGACGTTCGACTGCATCAGCCCCGTCGATGGCCGCCTGCTGGGCAAGATCGCCAGCTGTGATGCCGCCGATGCCCAGCGCGCCGTAGAAAACGCTCGCAGCACGTTCAACTCGGGCGTCTGGTCGCGTCTGGCACCAGCCAAGCGCAAAGCCACCATGATTCGTTTCGCCGGCCTGCTCAAGCAGCACGCCGAAGAGCTGGCGCTGCTTGAAACCCTGGACATGGGCAAGCCGATCAGTGATTCCCTGTACATCGACGTTCCGGGCGCGGCGCAAGCGCTGAGTTGGAGCGGTGAGGCCATCGACAAGATCTACGACGAAGTGGCCGCCACCCCGCATGACCAACTGGGTCTGGTGACCCGTGAGCCAGTGGGTGTGGTGGGAGCCATCGTGCCGTGGAACTTCCCGCTGATGATGGCCTGCTGGAAACTCGGCCCGGCGCTGTCCACCGGTAACTCGGTGATCCTCAAGCCGTCCGAAAAGTCCCCGTTGACCGCCATCCGCCTCGCGGCGCTGGCCGTTGAGGCCGGTATCCCGAAAGGCGTGCTGAACGTGCTGCCAGGCTACGGTCACACCGTCGGCAAGGCGTTGGCCTTGCACATGGATGTCGACACGCTGGTGTTCACCGGTTCGACCAAGATCGCCAAGCAACTGATGATTTATTCCGGCGAATCGAACATGAAGCGCGTCTGGCTGGAAGCGGGCGGCAAGAGCCCGAACATCGTGTTTGCCGATGCGCCGGACCTGCAAGCTGCGGCTGAGTCCGCTGCCAGTGCCATCGCGTTCAACCAGGGCGAAGTCTGCACCGCCGGTTCGCGTCTGCTGGTCGAGCGTTCGATCAAGGATAAATTTCTGCCGCTGGTGATCGAGGCCCTGAAAACCTGGAAGCCGGGCAACCCGCTGGATCCGGCGACCAACGTTGGCGCGCTGGTCGACACGCAGCAGATGAACACCGTGCTGTCCTACATCGAATCCGGGCACTCCGACGGCGCCAAACTGGTGGCGGGCGGCAAGCGGATTCTTCAGGAAACCGGTGGCACCTACGTTGAACCGACGATTTTTGATGGCGTGAGCAATGCCATGAAGATCGCCCAGGAAGAGATCTTTGGTCCGGTGCTGTCGGTCATCACCTTCGACAGCGTCGAGGAAGCGATCCGGATCGCCAACGACACGCCATATGGCCTGGCCGCGGCAGTCTGGACCTCGGATATCTCCAAGGGCCACCTGACCGCCAAGGCCCTGCGGGCCGGTAGCGTGTGGGTCAATCAGTACGATGGTGGCGACATGACCGCACCGTTCGGTGGTTTCAAACAGTCGGGCAACGGCCGGGACAAGTCGCTGCACGCGTTCGACAAGTACACCGAGCTGAAGGCGACCTGGATCAAGTTGTAAACCTGTAGAGGGCTCGGATCACATTCGGGGCTCGATACAACGCAGGTCTGTGGGAGCGGGCTTGCTCGCGAAGGCGGTGTAACAGTCAACATTGATGTTGAATGTGCTGGCCTCTTCGCGAGCAAGCCCGCTTGTATGTTTAGACTTGAAGGGGTGGGTGGGACTAAAAGCCCGATTCTGACTCTAGCCAGTACAGACCGTGGGAGACTTCGTCCCACCCCTTCTACCCAAAAGCGCCAATAAGGAATTCATCGGCAAGGCCGACGATAGAGACAAGCCAGCGCAACGGTAGACCCCAACAAGCTCTTAAACCCTAGCTCCGAGGATTCGTCATGACAATCCTTACTTCGCAAACGGTCGTGGGTGTTGATGTGGCCAAGGCCGAGGTGCTCGTCTATCGCGCCGATCTGCAAACCACACAAGCCATCCCCAATAATCGGGCAGCACTCAAACGCTGGCTCAAGACGCTGCCCGCCAAAAGTGGCATTGCCGTCGAGGCCACCAACATTTACCACTTGGACACGGTTGAGTTGGCCCATGAGTTGGGTCATCAGGTCTACGTCGTGGACGGTTATCGCTTGAGTCATTACCGCCGCGGTGTCGGCCAACGAGCTAAAAATGATCCGTGCGATGCCCGTCTTCTGGCTCGGTATCTGGCGCATGAACAGGCTGGGTTACGCGCTTGGAGCCCGCCGCCCAAGGCTTACAAGGCCCTGCAAAGCCTGCTTCATCGACGGGCAGCACTGATCAAGGCGCGTGTCAGTCTGGCTCAGAGCTGGGCCAATGAGCCGCGCCTGGAAGAAGAGCTGAAATGTCTGATGGGGACGTTTAAGCACTCGGATTTGGCCATTCAAAAAAAGCTGCGTGACCTGAGCAAAGAGGCCGGAGCCGCCGAAAATATTGAGCGTTGCAAGGCCATTGAAGGCGTCGGTGTACTGACGGCAACCGGATTTGCGACGGCTTTTTTGCGTGGCGAGTTTAAGGACAGCAATGCCTTCATCGCTTTTTTGGGCATGGACTTGAGGGTTGATGACTCGGGAAAAAAGACGGGGAGTCGCAGTCTGACCAAGAAAGGGGATCCGGAAATACGGCGTTTGGCCCACAACTCGGCCATGGCCGCCTGTCGTTCAGCGACCTGGAAACCCTTTTATGAAGGGTACCTGGCCAGAGGTTTCAAGAAGACTCAGGCCCTGGTAATCCTTGCCCGAAAACTCGCCCGGGTGGCGTTCGCCCTGATGAAAAACCAGAGCGAATACCAACCGAATCGACCGTTGCAGGGTTGTCCTGCAACATAGAATCTCCCACGTTTGTTTTGTGCCGTTTGTAAAAAATAATTATCCACAGGAGCGTGGAACATGCGTTGGGCGACTTATTTCGCCGTGTTGGCCTCAGTCCTGAGCGTCGGCCTGGCCCTGGGCGTCAGCATGCCGTTGGTATCGTTGCGTCTGGAAAGCTGGGGTTATGGCTCGTTTGCAATCGGCGTCATGGCGGCGATGCCGGCGATTGGCGTGCTGCTGGGGGCCAAGGTCTCCAGTCATCTGGCGGCGCGTTTCGGCACGGCCAATCTGATGCGCCTGTGCCTGTGGGCCGGGGCGTTTTCCATCGGTTTGCTGGCGCTGTTGCCAAGTTATCCGGTCTGGCTGGTGCTGCGTTTGATGATCGGGGTGATCCTGACCCTCGTGTTCATCCTCGGTGAGAGCTGGATCAATCAACTGGTGGTCGAACAATGGCGCGGGCGGCTGGTGGCGCTGTATGGCAGCAGTTATGCCCTGAGCCAATTGTCCGGGCCGTTGCTGCTGGGCGCGTTGGGCACCGACAACGATTTCGGTTTCTGGGTTGGTGTCGGCTTGCTGGTGACATCGCCGCTGTTGCTGTTGGGACGTAGCGGCGCGCCGAGTAGCGAAGCCTGCAGTGTGACGTTCAGCGACTTGCTGAGTTTTTGTCGGGGTCTGCCGGCGATTGCCTGGGCGGTGTCGCTGTTTGCTGCGTTCGAGGCGATGATCCTGACCTTGCTGCCGGTGTATTGCCTGCGCCAGGGCTTCAGCGCTGAAATCGCCCTGGCGATGGTCAGCACCGTGGTGGTCGGCGACGCCTTGTTGCAACTGCCGATTGGCGCGCTGGCAGATCGACTGTCGCGGCGTACGTTATTTGCCGGTTGTGCAGTCATCCTGATGCTCTCGAGCCTAGCGATTCCACTGTTGCTCGAGACCTTGCTGATCTGGCCGTTGTGGGTGCTGTTTGGCGCCAGTGCCGGCGGCTTGTTTACCTTGTCGCTGATTCTGATCGGCGAGCGCTACCGCGATGATGCGTTGGTGCGAGCCAACGCTCATATTGCGCAATTGTGGGGTATCGGTTGTCTGATCGGCCCATTGGCGGCTGGTGCGGGCAGTCAATGGATCAGTGGGCACGCTTTGCCGTTGCTGATGGCGGCAGGGGCGTTTGGGCTGGTTATCCTGTTGCTGCGCCAAGGGGCGTTTGGCACTGCGCAACCAGCGTAATGTGTAGCAGCTGGCGCAGCCTGCGTTCGGCTGCGCAGCAGACGCAAACCCTGCAAGCCACGGTTAATCTGAAAGACCGCGATATCCGCATTTACGACTGCTGCGCAGCCGAACGCCGGCTGCGCCAGCTGCTACGGATCGTGTGATGGCGCGGGGGGGATGCAGTGCTTAGAGCATCCGCTCCAGCCCCACCGATTTGCTGAGCCAGGCATTGAAATGTCGCCACCAGCTCCCCGGTTCTCGGGTCAGGGTGTGTGGCTGGCCGTTGTCTTCAGTGGCCCACACCATCCGACCGTTCTCTAGCCGGGCCTCGTAACTCAGGGCCGGTGACATACCTTGCAGGGCCAGTTCGCGAACCTGTTCGGTGAGTTCCGGGCTGTCCACCAGCACCCCGACTTCAGTGTTCCAGAGCACCGAGCGCGGATCGAAATTGAATGAGCCGATGAACGCCTTTTGCCGGTCAAAGATCATCGCCTTGCTGTGCAGGCTGGAATCGGAGCTACGGGAGGCGGCGCCGTGGAACAGGTGCGGGCCACTGCCGCCGTGCTCGCCGGGTTGGCGGCGCAACTCGAACAATTTCACGCCATGTTCCAGCAGCGCCTTGCGGTACGGCGCGTAGCCACCGTGCACGGCGGGCACGTCGGTGGCGTCCAGGGAGTTGGTCAGCAAGCTGACGGAAACCCCGGCATCCGCGCGTCCCGTCAGGTAGACCAGCCCCGTCTGGCCTGGGACGAAATAGGCCGAGATCATGATCAGCTCGTTACTGACACCTTGTAGTTCGGGCGCCAGTTGGGTGGTCAGCAGCAGTTGCGGATCCGGTTCGTCCTTGGCCAGCACCTTGCTGGGGGCGTCCCACAATGCCTGGTTCCAGGCCCAAATCAATTCGCGCCGCCAGATATCCAGGCGTGGATGGGTCTGGTAAACCTTCAGTTGCTGGTACAGCGCATGGTTCTGTTGGCGGGTGCCCTCCAGCGACTCTTTCAGTCGCAGTCGGGTGTTGGCCAGATCCTTTGCCGTGGGTTTGCTCGAGATAAACTCATCGATCGGTTTACTCAGGGCGCTGTTCCAGTACTGGTCGAAACTGTGCCCGAGCTGCTCGGCTACCGGGCCGATGCCGAGCATGTCGATGTCGGTGAAATTCAGGTCGGGCTCGGCATCGAAGTACTCGTCGCCCAGATTACGGCCACCGACAATGGCTGCGCTGTTGTCCGCCAGCCACAGCTTGTTGTGCATGCGCCGATGCTGCAAAGACAGATTGAACAGCCGCCCCATGGTGCGGGTCAGCCCGGTGCTGCGGCCCAGGTGCAGCGGGTTGAACAGGCGAATATGAATCTGCGGATGCGCAGCAAGGGTGGCGATGATCTGGTCCAGGCCATCGCTGGTGGTGTCGTCAAGCAGAATGCGTATGCGCACGCCGCGGTCGGCAGCCTTGAGCAGCTCCGCCGCCAGCAACCGTGTGCTGACACCGTCGTGAACGATGTAGTACTGCAAGTCGAGGCTGCTTTGCGCATTGCGAATCAGCTCGGCACGCGCCATGAAGGCTTCACTGCTGTTGGGCAGCAGGCGGAAGCCGGAACGGCCCTGATACGCCGCAGCCTGTGCCTGGATCGAGCGCCCGAACGCAGAGTCCGCCGCCGGCAGCGCCTGGCTCGGCTCGTGATGTACGGTGAGAGAGGTGCAGCCGCTCAGTAGCAAGACGAGGGGCAGAAAAAGCAGGGCTTTTCTGGGGCGCAAATCGGAGTTTCCGCGAATGGGCAGGATCCGGAGTATGGCATGGCATTTGGCAATGCTCCGTGAATGCTCAAGCGTCGGTTGATTGCGTCATATGTCCTCGTGATGCTCGGCCAGTAGCTTGATCGCTGCCGCGCCGACCTTGCGCACTGCCTCTTCAACCTGCGGTGTCGGTTTGGCCGAGTAGTTCATGCGCAGGCAATTGCGGTACTTGCCCGAGGCGGAAAAAATGCTGCCGACGGCAATCTGTACGCCTTGGTCGATCAGCGCACGATTCAGTTTCAGTGTGTCGAAACCTTCCGGCAGTTCAATCCACAGCATGAAGCTGCCTTGTGGGCGGCTGGCACGGGTGCCGACGGGAAAGTAGCGGCTGACCCAGTCGAGCATCAAGTCGCGATTGCGCTGGTATTGCGTGCGCATCCGTCGCAAATGCGGTTCGAAGTGCCCGCCTTTGAGGAATTCGGCAATCGCAATTTGTGGCTGTGGAGCGGTGGAGCCGGTGCTGATGTATTTCATGTGCAACACCCGCTCCAGATACCGGCCCGGCGCGACCCAGCCGATGCGCAGCCCCGGAGCCAGGGTCTTGGAAAACGAGCTGCAGAGCAGGACGCGGCCGTCTTCGTCGAAGGATTTGATCGTGCGGGGACGCGGGTAGGTGTAGGCCAGTTCGCCATACACATCGTCTTCGATGATTGCCACGTCGAAGCGCTGCGCCAGGGTCAGCAGTGCCCGTTTGCGTGCCTCCGGCATGATGTAGCCCAGCGGGTTGTTGCAGTTGGGGGTCAACTGTATGGCTTTGATTGGCCACTGTTCCAGCGCCAGTTCCAGCGCCTCGAGACTGATCCCGGTAATCGGGTCGGTGGGAATCTCCAGGGCTTTCATGCCCAGCCCTTTGAGGGTCTGCATGGCGCCGTGAAAGCTCGGCGAGTCGACGGCCACGATGTCGCCCGGCTCGCAGATCGCGCGAATGCTGGTGGACAGCGCTTCGTGGCAGCCGGTGGTGATCACCAGGTCGTTGGCGCTCAGTTGACAGCCGGAGTCGAGCATCAAGCGGGCAATCTGTTCGCGCAGTTCGAGGATTCCGTAGATGTTGTCGTAATACAGGCCGGGCATGTCCTGCCGTCGACTGATCCGCGCCAGCCCGCGCAGCAGAGGCTTCATGGTCGGCGTGGTGACGTCCGGCATGCCGCGACCGAGCTGCACGATGTCTTTGCGCGGGACGGCGCGAATCAGCTCCAGCACCTGATCCCACTGGGAAATATCCACCGGGCGCTGGGCTGGACGGCCAACGACCGGCAACTCCGGCAACTCGCGCCCGGCCGGCACGAAGTAGCCGGATTTCGGCTTCGGCATTGCCAGCCCACTGTCCTCCAGAACCCGATAGGCCTGCTGCACCGTGCTCAGGCTGACCCCGTGCTCGACGCTCAATGCCCGTACCGACGGCAGTCGATCGCCCGGACGGTAGAAGCCCTGTTCGATACGCGTGCCGAGCAATTCGGCGAGGTTGACGTAAAGGGTCATGGTGCAGCCTCGGTGAATAGATTCAGTGGACCAGTACAGATTGGGCAAAAATACAGGATTCAGTCGCTAAAACGGGAGCTCTGTATGGGGGTAATACGGCTCTTTTGAATCTGTAACGGTTTTGCCACCCCGCGCATCATGGAATCTCTGGCGACCCAAGTAAACAGGAGCAATCAAAATGAACGGCTTGAGCGATGTGCGGCTGACGTTACGCAGTCAGGAACTGGAGGCTGGGCAGGATAAGGGCATGCGCGCGTCAACGATGCGCAACGCCCCGTCCGGTCTCGGTCGCTGGGGACTGTTCTGGCATCGTCTGCACACGCGCAAGAGCTTGCTTGAGCTTTCGCCCGAGCAGCTGCGCGATGTGGGGCTGAGTCGTGCAGAGGCGCGGGAGGAGGGGCTCAAGCCCTTTTGGCGGCTTTGAGCTATTTGGCGCTCTCCCGGCCCAATCGCGGGCAAGCCTTGCTCCTACAGGGGTGGTATCCGTCGTGCGATCAACGCTGGACCTGTAGGAAGCAAGGCTTGCCCGCGATGGCGTCCGTAGGGGCGCAAAGAGTCTTTCAGACCAACTCTTTCATCCGATGCCACAACATCCCCAGCGCCAACAACGGCGAACGCAGGTATTTACCGCCCGGAAAGGTAATGTGCGGCACCTTGGCGAACAGATCGAACCCCCCACCTTGCTGACCGCTGATGGCTTCGGCCAGCAGCTTGCCGGCCAGGTGGGTAGCGTTCAGCCCATGACCGGAATAGGCCTGGGCGTAATACACATTCGGCTGGTCCTTGAGCCGGCCGATCTGCGGCAGGCGGTTGGCGCCAATGCCGATCATCCCGCCCCATTGATAGTCGATCTTCACCCCGGCCAGTTGCGGGAAGACGTCGAGCATCTTCGGTCGCATATAGGCGGCGATGTCCGACGGGTCGCGACCGGAATAGTGGCAGGCGCCGCCGAACAGCAAGCGCCGATCCGCCGAGAGCCGGTAGTAGTCCAGCGCCACTCGCTGATCGCAGACCGCCATGTTCTGCGGCAGTAATGCGTGGGCCTGCGCTGCGCTCAAGGGTTCGGTGGCGATGATGTAACTGCCGGCGGGCAGCACTTTGCCGCTGAGCTCGGGGTTAAGGTTGTTGAGGTAGGCGTTGCAGCCCAGCACCAGGGACTTGGCGCGGACCGAGCCTTGCGCCGTGTGGACCTTGACCTCGCTGCCATAGTCGATGCGGGTCACGGCCGATTGTTCGAACAGCTTCACGCCCAGTTGCTGCGCCGCAGCGGCTTCGCCCAAGGCCAGGTTCAACGGGTGCAGATGCCCGGAGCCCATATCGATCAAGCCACCGACGTAGCGGTCGGAACCGACCACGCTGTGCATCTCATGGGCTTGCAGCAATCGGGTCTCATGGCGATAGCCGAGGCTGTGCAGTTCGGCCGCGTCTTCGGCGAAACCTTCAAGGTCGCGAGGTTTGTTGGCCAGGTCGCAGTAACCCCAGGTCAGGTCGCAGGCGATCTGAAAATGCTCGACCCGTTGCCGGACGAGCTCCACCGCTTCCAGCCCCATGAGTTTCATCTGGCGGACGCCGTCCGTGCCGATCACCTCGGCAAACTGATCGAGGCCATGACCCACGCCGCGAATCAGCTGCCCGCCGTTGCGCCCACTGGCGCCCCAGCCGATCTTGCGCGCTTCGAGCAGCACCACGTTGAGGCCGCGTTCGGCCAACTCGATAGCAGTGTTCAGCCCGGAAAACCCGCCGCCCACCACGCACACGTCCGCCAGCAGTTCGCCTTTGAGCGCCGGATAATCGGGCTGCGGTAGGCTGCTGGCGGCGTAGTAAGACGCTGTATGCCGGTTGTTCGGGGCAGGCTGGTGAACACGGGCGTTCATGTGTGTCATCCGGGTTTCGTGTGTGTAGTAAATTTTACGGAGCATAAGCCGGGCCTTTCGGGCTGGGCAACACTGGTCGGCTAATGCTGTCTGGCGCGAGGCTTTTAGGGCAAAATCCCACCTCGTTCACTTTCCCGGTACTCGCTTCGATGAGCTGCAACAGTCAGAAAATCCGCGCTCTTCGCCAGCAAATCCCCTCGTTTGAGTGCGTGCCCGGCTGCCATGACTGCTGTGGCCCGGTGACTACATCGCCAGAAGAAATGTCGCGTCTGCCGCGTAAGACCAGGGCCGAGCAGGACGCTGCGATGGATGAGCTGAACTGTGTGCACCTGGGCCCCGATGGCTGCACGGTGTATGACGAGCGGCCGTTGATCTGTCGGCTGTTCGGCACCACGGCAACCCTGCCGTGCCCCAACGGTCGCCGCCCGGTGGAGTTGATTCATCCTCGGGTCGAGAAGCAGATCCATGAATACATGGCCAGCACCCGGCAGGTGTTGGTTTAAAAGATCGCAGCCTGCGCGCATACACCCGTAAGAGCTGCCGAAGGCTGCGATCTTTTGATCTTCAATCCGGAATCGGCAGATTCAGGCTCTCTTTCACTTCTTCCATCACGATATAGCTCTTGGACTCACGCACGTGGGGCAATTTGAGCAGGATGTCGCCCAGCAGTTTGCGGTACGAGGCCATCTCGGAAATCCGCGCTTTCACCAGGTAGTCGAAATCCCCTGACACCAGGTGGCATTCCAGTACGTGTGGCAGTTTCAGCACGGCGCGTCGGAACTCTTCAAAGGTATCGCCAGACTTGTAGTCGAGGCTGATCTCGACGAACACCAGCAGGCTGCCCTTGAGGTGCTGCGGGTTAAGCCGGGCGTTGTAGCCCATGATGATCCCTTCGCGTTCCAGGCGTCGCACCCGCTCAGTGCAGGGCGTGGTCGACAGCCCGACTTTCTCCCCAAGCTCGGTAAACGAAATCCGCCCGTCTGCCTGAAGGATGCGCAGGATGTTACGGTCGATCTTGTCCAGTTCGCGTTTGGTCTGAGTATTGGTCCGCATAGGGGATGCGCCTCCGTAAAAAGCTATTTTGCCGAGAATTGTCGCCAAATATAGGTGCTTATATAGTGAAAAGCACTGGCCAATGTTTTTTACACTGCGCACATCTGTGATTTGAACAACAAACGTCAGCGGTAAGCCGCGATGAGGGATACGAAAATGCGCGTTCTGGTCTTGGGTAGCGGCGTCATCGGTACCGCCAGTGCCTACTATCTGGCTCGGGCCGGGTTTGAAGTAACGGTTGTAGACCGTCAGCCGGCTGCTGCCATGGAAACCAGTTTCGCCAATGCCGGCCAGGTCTCGCCGGGCTATGCCTCGCCGTGGGCCGCGCCGGGCGTGCCGCTCAAAGCCATCAAATGGCTGCTGCAACGCCACGCACCGCTGGCGATCAAGGCCACCGCCGATATCGACCAATACCTGTGGATGGCGCAGATGTTGCGCAACTGCACCGCCAGCCGTTATGCGGTGAACAAGGAGCGCATGGTCCGTCTGTCCGAGTACAGCCGTGACTGCCTCGATGAACTGCGTGCTGAAACCGGCATTGCCTACGAAGGCCGCACCCTGGGGACCACGCAACTGTTCCGCACTCAGGCGCAGCTGGATGGCGCGGCAAAAGACATCGCGGTCCTGAAAGAGTCCGGCGTGCCCTTTGAACTGCTCGACCGCGCCGGCATTGCCCGCGTCGAACCAGCGCTGGCCAGCGTGACCGATATCCTCGCCGGTGCCTTGCGCCTGCCGAACGACCAGACCGGCGACTGCCAGATCTTCACCACGCGCCTGGCCGAAATGGCCGTGAAACTGGGCGTGGAATTCCGCTTTGACCAGGACATTCAGCGCCTCGACTACGCCGGAGACCGGATCAACGGCGTGTGGATCGACGGCAAGCTGGAAACCGCCGACCGCTACGTATTGGCGCTCGGCAGCTACTCGCCGAAGTTGCTCAAGCCGTTGGGCATCAAGGCCCCGGTGTACCCGCTCAAGGGTTACTCGCTGACCGTACCGATCACAAATCCGGCGATGGCCCCGACGTCGACTATTCTCGACGAGACCTACAAGGTCGCGATCACCCGTTTCGACACCCGCATTCGTGTCGGCGGCATGGCTGAGATAGCCGGTTTTGACCTGTCGCTGAACCCGCGTCGACGCGAAACGCTGGAGATGATCGTCAACGATCTTTATCCTCAGGGCGGCGACCTCGCCGAGGCGAGTTTCTGGACCGGTCTGCGTCCGACCACACCGGACGGCACGCCGATTGTTGGCGCCACCCCGTTCAAGAACCTGTTCCTGAACACCGGTCATGGCACACTCGGCTGGACCATGGCGTGTGGCTCCGGTCGCTTGCTGGCCGACCTGATGGCGAAGAAAACGCCGCAGATCAGTGCTGAAGGCCTCGATATTTCCCGTTATGGCAACACCCCAAAGGAGTCTGAAAAGCATGTCAATCCAGCGCCAGCTCACCAATGAGCGCATGAGCCAGATCGTTGTCCACAACGGTACCGTGTATCTGGCAGGGCAAGTCGGCGACGACATGAATGCCGGGATTGAACAGCAGACTCGTGAAACCCTCGCCAACATCGAGCGTTTGCTGGATCTGGCCGGGACCGACAAGACCAAGCTGCTGTCGGTGACGATTTACCTGAAAGACATCGATGCCCATTTCGAGGGCATGAACAGTGTCTGGGACACTTGGTTGCCAAAGAATGTCGCGCCCGCCCGTGCGACAGTCGAAGCCAAGCTGTGCGAACCGGAAATCCTGGTTGAGCTGTCGGTAGTGGCTGCTCTGCCTTAAGCAACGATCCCTCTCCCGGTGCTGTTGGCGGTTCACGCCGTCAGTCAGCACCGGTTTTTTCTTCCTCATGACCGCCTAGAAGTCTGCCGCCATGCGTCCTGCCCGTGCCCTGATCGATCTTCAAGCCCTGCGTCATAACTATCAACTGGCCCGTGAAGTCTCGGGGGCGCGCGCCCTCGCGGTGATCAAGGCCGATGCCTATGGCCATGGCGCGGTGCGCTGTGCCCAGGCCCTGGAGGCCGAGGCGGACGGTTTCGCCGTGGCCTGTATCGAAGAAGCCCTGGAGCTGCGCGCCGCCGGTATTCGTGCGCCGGTCCTGCTGCTCGAAGGCTTTTTCGAAGCCGATGAGCTGTCGCTGATCGTTGAGCATGATTTCTGGTGCGTGGTGCATTCGCTGTGGCAACTCGAAGCAATCGAGAAAGCCGCGTTGAGCAAGCCGATCACGGTCTGGCTCAAGCTGGATTCGGGCATGCACCGGGTCGGCCTGCATCCGGCGGATTATCAGGCGGCATATCAGCGTTTGCTGGCCAGCGGCAAAGTCTCGAAGATCGTGCTGATGAGCCACTTTGCGCGTGCCGACGAGCTGCATAGCAGCAGCGCGGCGGAGCAGGTTGCGGTGTTTGAAGCGGCGCGCCAGGGCTTGTCGGCGCAGGTCAGCTTGTGTAACTCGCCGGCGGTGCTGGGCTGGCCGCAGGTGCCGAGCGATTGGGTTCGCCCGGGCATCATGCTTTATGGCGCGACACCTTTCGAAGAAGCCAATCCGGTGGCGGCGCGCCTGCAGCCGGTGATGACCCTGGAATCGAAAGTCATCAGCGTGCGCGAACTGCCGGCCGGTGAGCCGGTGGGCTATGGGGCGAAGTTCATCACCCAGAAGCCGATGCGCATCGGCGTGGTTGCCATGGGCTATGCCGATGGTTATCCGCGTCAGGCGCCTACCGGCACACCGGTGTTGGTGGCCGGGCAGCGCAGCCAGCTGCTGGGACGGGTGTCGATGGACATGCTCTGCATAGATTTGACCGATGTGCCGCAGGCCGGCCTCGGTTCGACGGTCGAATTGTGGGGTAAAAACATCCTCGCCAGCGACGTCGCCATGGCTGCCGGGACCATTCCCTACCAGATCTTCTGCAACCTGCGTCGCGTGCCACGGCTCTATTCCGGGAGCTGAGGCGGGCAGTCGAGACCAGAAGTCGCTTTGCCAAACAGGATTCAGACCCAAGTGTTGTAAATACTGAACGCTGTCGCCATGATAACGCTCACTATCCACACAATCTGAATCCTGGGAGGCTAATGCATTGGACGTCGGTGAACGACTGCAATCGATCCGTAAACTGAAAGGTCTATCCCAGCGAGAGCTCGCCAAGCGGGCAGGCGTTACCAATAGCACCATTTCAATGATCGAGAAAAACAGCGTCAGCCCTTCGATCAGTTCGCTGAGGAAGGTACTTGGCGGCATCCCCATGTCCATGGTCGAGTTCTTTTCCGAAGAAATTCTTCAGGAAAAACCGACGCAGATTGTCTACAAGGCCAATGAGCTGATCGATATCTCCGATGGCGCCGTGACCATGAAACTGGTCGGCAAGGCCCATCCGAGCCGTGCTATCGCGTTCCTCAACGAGATCTACCCGCCAGGCGCCGATACCGGTGAAGAGATGCTCACCCATGAGGGCGAGGAAACCGGGATTCTGCTCGAAGGTCGCCTTGAGCTGGTGGTCGGGCTCGAGACATTCGTGCTCGAGGCCGGTGACAGCTACTATTTCGAAAGCACCAAACCGCACCGTTTCCGAAATCCGTTCGATGCGCCAGCGCGACTAATCAGCGCAGCCACACCGGCGAATTTCTAGGAAAAGAGGCGTCCGGCAAGGTTTTGCGAGTCGCCCCATGCTGTATTTCGCCACGACTTAATACCCCTTGGACTTTAGGGTTGTTTCAGTGTGGCGGGCTAACCGCTATACTTGCGCCCGCCTGCGAAACCGTGGCCGTGGGCGTGACTAGCCACCATTGAGGGTGTACGCGTGAATCTAATTATGAAAATGCTGGCCGCACCAGCAACCGTATTGGCCCTTTGGGCAGTCAGCGCACAAGCGTCGACCACTGACGATATCGCCAAACGCCTTGAGCCTGTCGGCCAGGTCTGTGTACAAGGTCAGGAGTGCAAGGGGATGGAAGTCGCCGCTTCGGTAGGCGGCGGTGCAGCGAAAACTCCCGATGAAATCATTGCCAAACATTGCAATGCTTGCCACGGCACGGGTCTGCTGGGCGCACCGAAAATCGGTGATGCTGCAGACTGGAAAAAACGCGCCGACAAAGAAGGCGGCACTGCTGCTGGCCTGGCGAAAGTAGCGCTGACAGGTCTCAATGCGATGCCGCCAAAAGGCACCTGCAGCGACTGCGAAGTGAAAGACCTTGAAGGCGCCATCCAGAAGATGTCCGGCCTGAAATAAGCCCCGTCTTCAGCGAAAAAGCCGCTTGCGAGCGGCTTTTTTGTGCCTGGGATTTGACCTTGAGACTGGTCATCGCGATGAGGAAGCGGCAAGCTCGAACCGACCTCAATTCATGGACAGGTCGGGAGGGTCTGATGGTGCAGTCGGTATCAATCGAACAGGCAGTCGATGATGTGCTCGCACGTTTGCCAGCGCATATACACCTCGGCCTGCCGCTGGGGCTGGGAAAACCCAACCGCTTCGTCAACGCGCTCTATCAGCGCATCGCCCAGTTGCCCGAGCGGCATCTGACGGTCTACACCGCGTTGAGCCTGGGTCGTCCGTCATTGGGCGACGGCTTGCAGCGGCGCTTTCTGGAACCCTTCATCGAGCGAGTGTTTGGCGATTATCCCGAGCTGGATTTTCTCGCCGACCTGCACCGTGACAGCCTCCCGGCGAACATTCATATCGAGCAGTTCTTCATGCAGCCCGGCAGCTTGCTGCACAGCGCGTCGGCGCAGCAGGACTACGTCAGCAGCAACTACAGCCACGCCGCCCGGGACATCAATGCCGCCGGGTTGAACCTGGTGGCGCAATTGGTGGCCCATGATCCGCAGCAGCCGGAGCGACTAAGCCTGAGCTGCAACCCGGACATCACCCTCGACCTGTTGCCGATGATCGCCAAACGTCGTGCTGCCGGGGAAACCATCCTGCTGCTCGGCCAGGTTCATCGGGATCTGCCGTACATGCCGGGAGACTCGGAAGTCGACCGTGAGGCGTTCGATTTGCTGATCGACGAGGAGGAGGGCAGCACGCTGTTTTCCACACCGAACATGCCGGTAGGCTTGCAGGATCACTTCATAGGCCTGCATGCCAGTACCCTGGTGCGGGACGGCGGAACCCTGCAAATCGGCATCGGAGCCATGGGCGATGCGCTGACCGCCGCGTTGCTCTCACGGCAGGCGGATAACGACGGCTACCGTGCGTTGTTGACGGACCTTGATGCGCGTTACTGGGCGCCGCTGATTAGCCGTGAAGGTGGCGTGGAGCCTTTTGCCAAGGGGCTTTATGGTTGCAGCGAGATGTTCGTCAACGGTCTGCTGGCGTTGTCCGATGCCGGGATCGTGCGACGCAAGGTTTATCCGAGCATCGCCCTGCAACAGCACGCCAATGCCGGAACCCTGGATGAGTCGGCTCAAGTGGGCGGCATCGCGATACACGGTGGTTTTTTCCTTGGGCCGCGTAGTTTCTATCAGCGGTTGCGGGAATTACCCCACAGCAAGCTCGCTGAATTCAACATGACCGCCATCAGTTACATCAACGAGCTGTACGGCCAGGAAGAGCTCAAGCGCTTGCAGCGCCTGGATGCGCGCTTCATCAACAGCGCGTTCACCATGACCCTGCTCGGCGCCGGTGTTGCTGATCAGTTGGAAGGCGGTCAGGTGCTCAGCGGTGTCGGCGGACAATACAACTTCGTCGTCCAGGGCCATGCGCTGGAAGGCGCGCGCTCGATTCTGATCCTGCGCAGCTGGCGTGAGTCGGGCGGTGAAGTGAGCTCGAACATGGTCTGGGAATACGGCCATTGCACGATTCCACGGCACTTGCGTGACATTGTGATCACCGAATACGGCATCGCCGATTTACGCGGCAAGACCGACGCCAAGGTGATCGAAGCGTTGCTCAACATCAGCGATTCACGCTTCCAGCCGGGCTTGATCGAACAGGCGCAGAAGGCCGGCAAACTGCCGAAGGATTTTCGCCTCGATCCGCGTTTCACCGACAACAGCCCACAGCGCTTGCAGGCGATTGCTGCACGGCACCCGCGGTTGTTTCCGGAGTATCCGTTGGGCAGTGATTTCAGCAGCGAAGAGCGGGATTTGTTGCGGGCGCTGAACTGGCTCAAGAGCAAGTTCAAACTCACCGAGATTCTGGAGCTGGGCAAGGCCGCGCTGGATGCGCCGGAACCCTCGGAGTACCCGGTTCATCTGGAGCGGATGCAGCTGACGAAGCCTGAGGGCTTGAAGGAGGACTTGTATCAGCGGTTGCTGCTGGCGGGCCTGAAGGCTACCGCGCAATAGTCTGAATCCCGTGGTGCTTGTACGGGCGCCATCGCGGGCAAGCCTTGCTCCTACAGATCATGTGTCGTGCCACGTCATGTGACAAACACCCATCCTGCAGGAGCAAGGCTTGCCCGCGATGAGCAATAACGCGGTCTGCCTGAAGGCGCCTACAGGAAGGTCACGACGCCGTCGGCCAGGGACTTGACCCGGGCCAGGGATTCGACGCGGTAGCCTTGCGCGTCCAGCTCGGCGCGGCCGCCCTGGAACGATTTCTCGATCACGATACCCAGGCCTGCCACGGTGGCACCGGCCTGTTTGATGATCGAAATCAGTGCCTGCGACGCCTTACCGTTGGCCAGGAAGTCGTCGATGATCAGCACGCGGTCGCTGCTGGTCAGATGACGTGGAGAAATGGCCACGGTGCTTTCGGTCTGCTTGGTGAACGAGTAAACGCTCGCCGACAGCAGGTTTTCAGTCAGGGTCAGGGACTGGTGCTTGCGGGCGAAGATCACCGGCACGCCGAGGTTCAGACCGGTCATGATCGCCGGAGCAATGCCCGACGCTTCGATGGTGACGATCTTGGTGATCCCCGAATCCTTGAACAGCGTGGCGAATTCGTCGCCGATCAGCTTCATCAATTGCGGGTCGATCTGGTGGTTCAGAAAGGCGTCGACTTTCAGGACCTGGTCGGAAAGCACGATGCCTTCTTCGCGAATTTTCTTGTGCAGTGCTTCCACAACAGCTTCCTCTGTTGGCGCTACAGGCGCCGAAAGTAGATTAAAAAGTAGCCGATTCTAGCGTTTTAACATCGCGCGTATATCCGCCAATGCGCTATTGCCACGTACGGCTTTGACTTCGGTCGGGGTGTCGTCGTTGCCTTCCCACGCCAGATCGTCCGGCGGCAGTTCATCGAGGAAACGGCTCGGCGAGCAGTCGATGATTTCGCCGTACTGTTTGCGCTTGGCGGCAAAGGTGAACGCCAGGGTCTGACGTGCGCGGGTAATCCCGACGTAGGCCAAACGGCGTTCTTCTTCGATGGTGTCGGCTTCGATACTGGAGCGGTGCGGGAGGATTTCCTCTTCCATGCCCATGATGAACACGTAGGGGAATTCCAGGCCTTTGGAGGCGTGCAAGGTCATCATCTGCACGCCTTCGGCGCCGTCTTCCTCTTCCTGCTGGCGTTCGAGCATGTCGCGCAAGACCAGCTTGCCGATCGCGTCTTCGACGGTCATTTCGCCGTCTTCGTCTTTTTCCAGGGTGTTCTTCAGCGCCTCGATCAGGAACCAGACGTTACCCATGCGGTAGTCGGCGGCCTTGTCGCTGGAGCTGTTGGTGCGCAGCCAGTTCTCGTAGTCGATGTCCATGATCATGCTGCGCAGGGCGGAGATCGGGTCTTCGCCGGCACACTGCTCGCGCACGCGGTCCATGAAGCGCTTGAAGCGCGCCAGACGATCGGTGAAGCGGCTGTCCAGATGTTCGCCCAGGCCGATTTCATCGGTCGCGGCATACATCGAGATCTTGCGTTCAGTCGCGTAGTTACCGAGCTTCTCCAGCGTGGTCGAACCGATTTCCCGGCGTGGGACGTTGATCACCCGCAGGAAGGCGTTGTCGTCATCCGGGTTCACGATCAGGCGGAAGTAGGCCATCAGGTCTTTGACTTCCTGACGTCCGAAGAAGCTGTTGCCACCGGACAGTCGATAAGGGACCTGGTGGTGTTGCAGCTTCAGCTCGATCAGCTTGGCCTGGTAGTTACCGCGGTAGAGAATTGCGAAATCGCTGTACGGGCGGTCGGTGCGCAGGTGCAGGCTGAGGATTTCCACGGCCACGCGCTCGGCTTCGGCGTCTTCGTTGCGGCAGCGGATCACCCGGATCTCGTCGCCATGGCCCATCTCGCTCCACAGTTGTTTTTCAAACTCGTGGGGGTTGTTCGAGATCAGCACGTTGGCGCAGCGCAGGATGCGGCTGGTGGAGCGGTAGTTTTGCTCCAGCATCACCACTTTCAAGGACGGGTAGTCGTCCTTGAGCAGCATCAGGTTTTCTGGACGGGCGCCGCGCCAGGCGTAGATCGACTGGTCATCGTCGCCCACCACGGTGAACTGGTTGCGCGTGCCGATCAGCAATTTCACCAGCAGGTACTGGCTGGCGTTGGTGTCCTGGTATTCGTCCACCAGCAGGTAGCGGACTTTGTTCTGCCACTTTTCGAGGATGTCGGCGTGTTCCTGGAACAGCTTCACCGGCAACAGGATCAGGTCGTCGAAATCCACTGCGTTGAACGCCTTGAGCGTGCGCTGGTAGTGGGTGTAGACGATGGCGGCAGTCTGCTCCTTGGGGTTGCGGGCGTTTTCCAGGGCTTCGGGCGGCAGGATCAGGTCGTTCTTCCAGGCGCCGATCATGTTCTTGATCTCGTCGACGCCGTCGTCGCCCGAATATTCCTTTTGCATGATGTCGGTCATCAGGGCTTTGACGTCGGTCTCGTCGAAAATCGAGAAACCGGGTTTGTAGCCTAGCCGCACATGCTCCTTGCGGATGATGTTCAGCCCAAGGTTGTGGAACGTGCACACCGTCAGACCGCGTCCTTCACCACCCTTGAGCAATGTGCCGACCCGCTCCTTCATCTCGCGCGCGGCCTTGTTGGTAAAGGTCATGGCGACGATGTACTGGGCACGAATGCCACAGCTCTGGATCAGGTGGGCGATTTTGCGGGTGATGACACTGGTCTTGCCGGAGCCAGCACCGGCGAGCACCAAAAGAGGGCCGCCGACGTAGCTCACGGCTTCTTGCTGCCGGGGATTGAGTCGGGACATGACGGAAAAGGGAGTCGTTTGCGAAAAGGGCGGGCATTTTAACAGGATGCACAGATTCTGCTGCCTCTCTCCGACTTGTGACGTACCACGCTATCTAAATTTGCCGGTTTTGTTACTTTCCCGCAGGATGCGTGCTGAATTGGCGACTACTAATGTTCGATTCATCGCGGTACAACGGGCTGTTTGATAATCAATATCATTTGTCATTGTTTATCTGCGCGTCATAATGCCCGCCGCCAACATCTTTTGCAGAGTCTAGGGAGCTAGCTTGTCTACGCCTGTCGAACCCTTGCGTTTGCTGCTTCTGGCCGAAGAGCCAGCGTGGGCAGCGTTGTTACGCGAGTGTCTGGCTCCTATGGGGAGCTCGGCTGTGCTGATCAGTGCACCGACCTGGGAGTCGGTGAGCAGTCTATTTGCTGACAACCGCAGTGCTGTCCTGTTGACCATTCCCGCACTTCAACCGGAGCCAGGCCGTTGCAGCCTGCCGACGGTGCTGTTGCTCGAACATGAACCGTCCACCCCACCGGACGGTGTCAGCGACTGGCTGGTTCGCGATGCGCTGGATGTGGATACATTGCGCCGCAGCCTGCGCCATGTGCGTGAGCGCGGCGTGCTCGAAAACACCTTGCAGCGCCTCGCCGAGCAGGACCCGCTGACCGGGATTGCCAACCGCCAGGGGTTTCAGACCCTGCTGGCGGCGCGTCTGGCGGAAAACGACGGCCGTGGCCTGGCACTCGGGCACCTCGATCTCGACAACTTTCGACACGCCAACGACGCTCTCGGCCACCAGGCCGGCGACCGGCTGATCCTGCAAGTGGTCTCGCGGCTCAAGAGCCAGCTTGAGGCCGGCGATCAACTGGCGCGTCTGGGCAGCGACGAATTCGCCTTGCTCATCGACACCCGCCGCGCACCGCAACGCGCCGAGTGGATGGCCGAACGCATCACCGAAGTCATGGCCGAACCCTACTGGATCGACGGCGAAAGCCTGTTGATCGGCTGCAGCCTGGGCATCGCCCACGCGCGCGCGCAGGCTGGCGCCGACCCGCTGATGTGGCACGCGCATATCGCCATGCAGCAGGCCAAAAGCACCCAAGGCTGCACCTTTCATATCTTCAATGAACGCATCAACCGCAACGCGCGCAGCCTCGCCGATCTTGAAAGCGAACTGCGCCGGGCCTTGCGCCGCGATGAGCTGGAACTGCATTACCAGCCACGGCTGAACCTAGACGACGGGCAAATTGTCGGCCTCGAGGCTCTGGTGCGCTGGCGTCATGGCGAGCGCGGGCTGCTGCCGCCGAGCGAGTTCGTGCCGCTGGCCGAGCAGAGCGGTTTGATCGTGCCGTTGGGGTACTGGGTAATTTCCCGTGCCTTGCGCGACATGCAGGCGTTGCGCGAACGCGGTCTGCCGCCGTTGCACATGGCGGTCAACCTGTCGTTCCGGCAGTTCCAGGACAGTCAGTTGCTGTCGACGTTGAGCCGGTTGATTGCCGAGCGCGGTGTCGAAGCGCAGTGGCTGGAATTCGAGCTGACGGAAACTGCAGTGATGCGCCGCAGCGATCTGGTCAAACAGACCATGGACGCTTTGGGGCGTCTGGGTGTGCGTTTCTCCCTGGACGATTTCGGCACCGGTTTTTCGTCATTCGTGCACCTCAACAGCCTGCCGATTGCCTTGTTGAAGATCGACAAAAGCTTTGTCGGTGGCATGGAGACGCGTGAGGAAAATCGCAAGCTGGTCCACGCGATGATCAACCTCGCTCACAACCTCAACCTGGAAGTGGTCGCCGAGGGCGTTGAAACCCTTGAACAGCTTGAGCTGCTGCGTGATTTTGGTTGTGATCAGGTGCAGGGTTACCTGATCAGCAAGCCGTTGCCGCTGGCCGAGCTGGTTGAGTATCTGACGTTTGGCAGTAGCCAACAGGCTGTCCTGGCTTAACAAAACTCGTAGGAGCAAGGCTGGCCCGCGATGGGATCACTGCGGTGTATCTGATACAACGCGTGATATCTATCGCGGGCAAGCCGTGCTCCTACGGGTTAATCAGGCTGGACGGTGCTGTACTGCACTGCCTGTTCCGGTTGTTCACGGCGGATCATCCGCTTCATCTTCCATTCGAATGCCAGCGTCAGGCTCACGGCCGAGCAGGCGAGCCCCAGCGCCAGACCCCACCAGACGCCGGTCGGCCCCCAATGGAGGTGGAAAGCCATCAACCATGCAGCCGGAGCGCCGATCAGCCAATAGCAGGCGAGGCCGACCAGGAAGGTAGTCTTGGCGTCCTTCAGACCGCGAATACAGCCCATGGCGATAGTTTGCGTGCCGTCGAAAAACTCGAACCACGCCGCCACCATCAACAGGCTCACCGCAAGATTGATCACTTCGCGAAACGCCGGGTCGTTATGGTCCAGGAACAGTCCCACCAGTTGGTTCGGCAGCAGCCAGAAGACCATGGCAAACCCGAGCATCGCCGCGCCACCAACGGCAATCCCGACCCGCCCGGCCAAGCGCGCATCGAGCAACTGCCCGGCGCCGTAGTGCTGGCCGATGCGCATGGTGATCGCATATGAAAGCCCCGCCGGAATCATGAACGCCACCGAGACGATTTGCAGGGCGATCTGATGCGCCGCCAATTGCGTACTGCCCATGGTGCCCATGCACAACGCGGCAAACGCAAACAGACCGACCTCTACCGCGTAGGTGCCGCCAATCGGCAGGCCGAGACGCCATAGCTCGCGCAGGTACTGGCGATTGGGCCGTGACAGGCCCTTGCGCAGTGGGTACGCGGCGTAAGCCGGGTGCTGGCGGATATGCCAGGCCAGGCCCAGCGCCATGCAGTTGGCGACGATGGCGGTGACCAGGCCGATCCCCATCAAACCCATTTTCGGCAGGCCGAACATGCCGGTGATCAGCGCATAGTTGAGCAGGAAGTTGGCCACGGTCCCGAGGAGGCTGATGACCATCACCGGTGTCGTCCGGCCGATGGCGCTGGTAAAACCGCGCAGGGCCATGAAGCTCAGGTAGCCGGGCAGGGCGAACGGCAGAATCAACAGGAACTGGCCGGCCGCATGCACGTTGTTTTCAGTCTGGCCGAACAGCAGCAACACTGGCTTGAGGTTCCACAGCAGCAGACCCGCCACCAGCGCCATCAACCACGCCAGCCAAAGCCCGGCCTGGGTCAGCCGCGTGGCGCCTTCAATGTCGCCGGCACCCTGGCGGATCGCCACCAGCGTGCCGACCGCCGCGATCACGCCAATGCAGAAAATCGACACGAACGAATAGCTCGCCGCGCCCAGGCCGCCACCGGCCAAGGCTTCCGGGCTGAGCCGAGCCATCATCAAGGTATCGGTGAGGATCATCAGCATGTGCGCCAACTGCGAGGCAATCAGCGGCCCCGCCAGCCGCAGGATGGCCCAGAGTTCGGTACGTGCTGGATGCTGCATGATCATCACGCTCGTTTAGTCAGATAAATCGGGAAGGGTTGATTCTCGGCGCTCGCAAGCGTTTGCACAAAGGGATAAAAACGATTGCTGGCATGACTAAAACTCATGCTGGAGAGTTTCTGATAAGGTTCCGGGGTCGCGCTATAGGAGCTTTCCCAATGTCTCGTCGTCTTCCTCCGTTGTATGCCCTTCGCGCTTTCGAGGCCGCAGCGCGGCACAGTTCGTTTACCCGTGCTGCCGAAGAATTGTCGATCACCCAAAGCGCCGTCAGCCGACATGTGCGTACGCTGGAGGAGCATTTCGCCTGTCGGCTGTTTCAGCGCAGCGGGCGCAATCTGCAACTGACCGAGGCCGCGCGTTTGCTGCTGCCGGGTGTGCGTGAGGGCTTTGGTGCGCTGGAGCGGGCCTGCAATACCTTGCGCGCCGAAGATGACGTCTTACGCATGAAAGCCCCTTCGACCCTGACCATGCGCTGGCTGCTGGCGCGACTCAGTCGCTTTCGGCATTTGCAACCGGGCAACGAGGTGCAACTGACCAGCGCCTGGATGGACGTCGACTCGGTGGACTTCAATCACGAACCGTTCGATTGTGCGGTGTTGTTGAGCAACGGGCATTTTCCACCGGACTGGGAGGCCAGTTACCTGTTCCCTGAACTGCTGATCCCGGTCGGCGCACCGAATCTGTTGAATGATCAACCATGGGATGTCGAGCGGCTGGCCAGTACTGAACTGCTTCACCCGACTCCTGATCGGCGTGACTGGCGCAGTTGGCTGGAGTGTATGGGCCTGTCGGAGCAGGTGTCGCTCAAGGGCGGGCAGGTGTTTGATACGCTGGAGCTGGGGATGATTGCCGCCGCCCGTGGTTACGGGGTGTCGATGGGTGACTTGCTGATGGTGGCCGAAGATGTGGCTCAGGGGCGTTTGAGTTTGCCGTGGCCGACTGCCGTGGCCAGCGGCCTGAATTATTATCTGGTCTGGCCGAAAACCCGCCCCGGCGGTGAACGTTTGCGCCGTCTCAGCGACTTCCTCCAGGGTGAGGTGCAGGCCATGGAATTGCCAGATGTCGAGCGCCTCGGCTGAATCGATGTAGCCACCGCCATGGCAGCCTTGAGCGATATCCTTGTGCATCGCTCAAGTATTTATCTACGCCGCCGAATCCCTGAAAGTGGGACCTTCGTTCTGAAAGGTTTCGCGCTTCCCCTATTACTGGATATTTTGCCGAGCCACGCGACGCGATCAGGATGATCCGGCTCCTCGGCCAGGAGCTGTCATGTCTCAACCTCGTGCCCGGATCGCCTCACAATTGGGGCTTGCCCTTGCCGTCATCCTGGCGGTCGTCATCAGTGGCAGCACGGTGTTCGCCCTGCGTTCGCTGGATTCTGCCAACCTCGACACGCGTGAAGAGCATCTGGCCAGTGAGGCGCGGTTGCTGGCCGACCAGTTGAGCACTTTCCACGGCACCCTGCGCGAAAGCACCCAGCGCCTGAGCGGGTTGTTTGAAAAGCGTTTCAGTGGCGGTTTGAGCGTGCACCCGGAGCAGCCGGTGACGGTGGCGGGCGTGCAGACTCCGGGCCTGCATCTGGGCAACGAAGTGTTGAACAACAACTTCGACAAGGTCGATGAGTTCAAGCAAATGACTGCCGGCGTGGCGACGTTGTTCGTGCGCAGTGGCGAGGACTTCATTCGGGTCAGCACCTCGTTGAGCAAGCAGGACGGCACCCGCGCCATCGGCACGCTGCTCGACCATGCGCACCCGGCCTATCAGCGGCTGATGGCGGGGCAGAGCTATGTCGGCCGGGCCTTGCTGTTCGATCGTTCCTACATGACGCAGTACACCCCCGTGAGCGACAGCAGCGGCAAGGTGATCGCGGTGTTGTTCGTGGGTTTCGATTACACCGATGCGCAGAGCGCGCAGTTCGACAACCTCAAGCGCTTCCGCATCGGCCAGAGCGGTTCACTGGCACTGCTCGATGAACAAAACAAATGGCTGGTGCCGCCGGCCGGCGTGCAGGCGCTGGATCAGGCGACTTCGACCATCGCCGGTTTGGCCAGGACACCGGGGCGGGGCGCCTTCTGGAGCGACAAGTCCGAAGACTTCTACAGCGTTGCCGTGCCATTCGAGGGCGGGCCATGGTCAGTAGTGGCGAGCATGCCGAAAAGCGAAATCCGCGCAGTGACCTGGAGCATCGGTATCCGCCTGGCCATTGGCAGCCTGCTGGCGATGCTGCTGGCGGTAGGCGCGGCAGTCTGGCTGTTGCGCAGCAAGCTGGCGCCGTTGGGTGATCTGGTGCGGCAGGCTGAAGCCTTGGGTGCGGGTGATCTGAGCGTGCGTTTGAACGTGTCGAGCCATGATGAAATCGGTCAATTGGCGCGCAGCTTCAATCAGATGAGCCAGGCTCTATCGACCATGGTCGAGCACATCCGCAAGGCCTCGGAAGAGGTCAACAGTCGCGCGCAAGCATTATCCGGGTTGTCCGGCGGTGCGTATGAAGGGATGGAGCAGCAGTCCGGTGAAATCACCAGCATGGCCGGTGCCGTGGAAGAATTCAGTGCGACCTCGCTGAACATCGCTGACAACATGGGCAACACCGAGCGTCTGGCCCAGGAAAACGCCCAGCAGACGCGGATCGGTCGTACCTCGATGGAAGAAGCTTCTTCGTCCCTTGAGCAGATTGCCAGTGCTCTCAACAGCACGGCGACGGTGATCAACACCCTGGGTCAGCGCTCCCAGGAAATCGGCGGCATTGTCGGGGTGATTACCGCGATTGCCGATCAAACCAATTTACTGGCACTCAACGCCGCGATCGAGGCCGCGCGCGCCGGCGAACAGGGCCGTGGTTTTGCAGTGGTGGCAGACGAAGTGCGCAACCTGGCCTCGCGCACTCGCGAAGCGACTGACGAGATTTCCGGGATGATCCAAAGCATCCAGCAGGAAACCGGTCACGCCATCAGCACCATGGAGCAAGGCAAGCTGCTGATGCACGAAGGCCTGACGCGCAATGCCAATGTCGCGTCGGCGCTGGCGCTGATCGATGAACAAAGCCGCTCGGCCGGCCAGCAATTCGCTGCGATCACCACCGCCACCCAAGAGCAGAGCAGCACCGCGACCTTGCTCAGCAGCAACCTGCAAAGCATCGCCATGGCCAACAGCGAGCAGCGTGAAGTGGTGTCGAACCTGGCAATTACTGCCAAGGAACTGGAAAACCTGGCGGCAGAGTTGCGGCATGAGGTTGATCGTTTTCGCTGAGGTCACCTCTGGAATCGCCATCGTTGGCAAGCCTGTTGTTGGCGATTGAACCCGTCGACTGAGTTTTGCTGGAGTTATGCCGTTTTTAAGCTTGCTGAAACGTTTCATCAGCGCTATAAAAATCGCACAACTCCAAGAAAGGCTTTCACCATGACCCCGCTCAAACTTCTCGTCACTCTCGGCGCAATGACCGCTGCCTCCCACGTTATGGCTTGGGATTACGTGTTGCTCGACACCGACAAGGCTGCCCAGAACCAGCAAATCACCAGCCAGCAGCTCGGTGTGAAAACCGACAAACCGTTCTCCGTGACCCTGCGCACCCTGCACGGCGGTCGGCAGGAGGGCGTGAGCATCGTCGACATTGATAACGGCACGATGAAACTCTCGGTGGTGCCGACCCGCGGGATGAACGTCCTGCAGGCGTCGGTGGGTAATGTGCGTATGGGTTGGGATTCGCCGGTCAAGGACGTGGTCAATCCGTCCTTTATCGAACTCAACGGGCGTGGCGGACTGGGCTGGCTCGAAGGCTTCAATGAACTGGTCACCCGCTGCGGCTACGAATGGGTCGGTCACCCCGGCATGGACAACGGCGAACTGCTGACCCTGCATGGCCGCGCCGCGAACATTCCGGCCAGCAAGGTCACGCTGCACATTGATGAAAAACCGCCTTACGCCATCAGCCTGCGCGGTGAGTTGAAAGAGCAGGCGTTCAAGAAGGTCGACTTCTCGGTAATGACTGAACTGGTCACCGAGCCCGGCAGCGTGCGCTTCGCCCTCAACGACACCCTGACTAACAACGGCGACTATCCGAAGGAATACCAGGCGCTCTACCACAGCAACTTCAGCACCCCGTTCCTGGAACAGGGCGCCCGTTTCGCTGCGCCGGTGAAACAGGTGTCGCCGTTCAACGACAAGGCCAAGGGGGACTTGCCCGACTGGCAAACTTACCGCGCGCCGACCAAAGACTACGACGAAACCGTCTACAACGTCGTGCCGTATGCCGATGCCAAGGGCGACACGCTGACCGTGCTGCATAACAAGGCGGGCAGTCTCGGGGTGTCGGTTGGCTTCAATACCAAGCAATTACCGGTGTTCTCCCTGTGGAAAAACACCGATACCCAAGGCCAGGGCTATGTCACGGGGCTGGAGCCGGGGACGAGTTTTTCCTACAACCGCCGGTATCAGCGGCCACTGAACCTGGTGCCGACGATTGCCGCCAAGGAGCAGAAGCAGTTCCAGATCAGTTACAGCTTGCTGGCGGATAAAGCGGCTGTGGATAAAGCGTTGGCGCAGGTGAGCGAGATTCAGGGTGGACGGGAGACTGAGGTAAGGCAAACACCGTTGGTGGATCTCACCAAGGAATAACTTCGACTAGTGCGTGGTCGGCCGATACTGCAACGCTTCGGCCAGATGCTCGCGGGTGATGTCGTCGACTTGCTCAAGGTCCGCCAGGGTGCGCGCCACCTTGAGCAGTCGGTGGGCCGCTCGTAGCGACAAGGTCAACCGTTCGCACGCGGTTTCCAGCCAGTGTTCATCGGTTGTGGATAACTTGCAGTGTCGGCGCAGGCCCGGCAAATCGAGGAAGGCATTGGCGCAGCCCTGGCGTTTGTGTTGCCGCTCCCTTGCGTCCGCGACCCGGGCGGCGGCGGTTACGGTGTCATCGCCAGGTTTTAACGCGGGATTCAACGCCGTGACTTCGCGGGCAACCGTCAGATGCAGATCAATTCGGTCCAACAGCGGCCCCGACAGTTTGTTGCGATAACGCTGGATCTGGTCCGGTGAGCAGCAACAGCGGCCGCTTGGCTCGCCAAGATATCCACAGGGGCACGGATTCATAGCGGCCACCAGTTGAAAGCGCGCGGGAAAACGCACGCGGTCACGGGCTCGGGAAATCACGATGCAGCCCGACTCCAGTGGCTCTCTCAGCACCTCCAGCACCTTGCGATCAAACTCCGGCAGCTCATCGAGGAACAGGACACCGTGGTGGGCGAGGGTGATTTCACCGGGCTGCGGTTTCGAGCCACTGTAGGATTTAGAAATAGATGAGACAGTGGTGCTCTGGAACCCTTGAAAAATGGCAGCTTTCGTTGGAAATAGCTGAGCCAATATTTCGAATTAGGTGCGACTAAACTCGATATGGACAAAAATAGCTGCGATAAAACTAGACCGCGCCAAACCCGAGCAATCAAGCCCACCAAGCGAAGCATGTCGGGTGTCTTTCCCTTCCGCAAAGAGGAAGGAATCCCCTATGAGTCGATGCTGGAGCGCGACTTTCTTGCGCGTACGGCGTTCTCTTGCAACGTCGAGACGATTGTTCCGCAGCCGGTCCAAATTGATTTCGCCGGTAGAGACGGCCGCACCTTCCAGTACACACCAGACTTCCTAGTTTACTACCGGTTGGGTGGTCGTAATCATGAACAATATCCGAAGCCAACCTTGGTCGAGGTGAAGCCAGAGGCTGACTGGAGAGCGAACTGGAGGAAGTGGCTGCCTAAATGGAAAGCTGCTTGGAGGTACGCGAACGACCAAGGGTGGAATTTCCACATCTATGACGAGAGCCGTATCCGCGACACTGCCTTTGCCAACATTCAGTTCCTGGAACGCTACAAGCGTTATCACTATCCGCCTGAAGACTCCGCGTGGATTCTGGAAACGGTCAGGCAGATGAATGTGGTGCCATTCCACTACCTGTTGGCTCGACACTTTGGGGGCATCTACAAGGCTGAAGGTATCGGACACATCTGGCACCTGGTGGCAACGAGGCAACTGGATTGCGACATCCGACTTCCACTCAATAGCTTTCTAGAACTTTGGATACCCGAGTGATGACTGATCAAGGCGATAGCAACCAAGAGCTCGTTCCGTTCGAGCCTGATCGAGCTCGGGTCGATGCCAACATTGATTCGATGGTGGCTTATGCAGACCACGTGTACCGGGTCTCGCAAGTCTTAGATTTCACGACGGTCATCGGGATCGATGTTGAGTCTGGGCGCGCTGCAGCACTGCCCATCGCAGCCCTCAAGCCTGTAGCCAAGGAAAAGGTCGAAGGGCTGTACGCCTACTACGATATCGCGGCGGTTGCGGCCGAAGAATGGGCTATAGCGCAGAAGCGCTATGCAGCTATCCAGCCGCTAATCGGCAATGTTGTGGTCGGGCGTAAAGAAGTTGAGCAGCGAGCGGAAGAAGTTGGCGTTGGGGCGGCCACGCTCTACAGGTGGCTTGGCAAATACAGGGATTGGGGGGAGCTTCTCGCACTGATCCCGCGTAAGCGTGGCTGGCAACAAGGTAACTCTCGTATCTCAGCCGAGGCGGAAGAGATTATTCGATCGGTCATCAAAGGTTTTTACCTGAGCCACCAGCGGCCGACGGCGCAGGAAGCTGTAGAGAGGGTGAAGGAAGCGTGTGAAGCGAAGAACATTGCGTCCCCGAGCCCTTCCGCTATTCGGGCCCGCATCAATCAGGTATCCGAAAAAGAATTCTTTCGTGGTCGAGGTTTCGCTGAAATTGCGCGGAACAAATACACCCCGTCACCAGGCAGTTTTCCTGGCGCTGATTTCCCTTTGTCCGTCGTCCAGATCGACCACACGCCTATCGATGTAATGCTTGTGGACAACGTTCATCGCCTGTCCATAGGCCGAATGTGGCTGACATTGGCGATTTGCGTTCATACGCGAATGATCACCGGGTATTACCTGGCGCTGGATGAGCCTTCTGGTATTTCGGTAGCTATGTGTGTGGCCCACTCGGCACTTCCTAAAGAAGATTGGCTGACCGTTCATGGCGTTGAAGGTGAATGGCCGGTTTGGGGATTTCCGGTGGTTCTGCACTCTGACAATGGCCCTGATTTCCAAGCGGAAACGTTGAAGCGCTCCTGCTTGCTATATGGAATCGAAAACCGGTTTCGTCCTGTCAAACGCCCAAAATTCGGTGGGCATATCGAGCGACTGTTGGGTACCTTCATGAAAAAGGTGCATTCGCTACCAGGCACCACGTTCGGCAATGTCGACGACCGAGACGGCTATGATTCCGAAGGTAAGGCGGCGCTGACGGTCGATGAGTTTGAGGTGTGGCTGGTTCGGGAGATTCTCAAATACCATCAGGAATACCACTCAAAGATTTTTATGAGCCCGGCGCGTAAGTGGCATGTGGGCATTTTTGGAAATCTTGGCGTCGATCCTCTTGTCGGGATGCCGATGCGTCCGACTGATCCGTTCACGATCCAGCGGGATTTTTTACCGTCCTTCGAGCGCACAATCCAGCACTACGGTGTTGAGTTTGATGTGCGTTACTACTCCGAGGCGTTGCGGCCATGGATCAACGCCAAAGATGAGGAAACGGGCAAGACTCGGAAATTCATCTTCCGTCGCGATCCGCGTGATATCAGTGTCATTTGGTTTTTTGACCCAGTGCTCAAGCAATACTTCAAAATCCCCGTCGCGAACCAGGCATTCCCGGCAGCCAGTGTGTGGGAGTATCGAGCGGCCAAGAAGAAAGCAGTAGACGAAGGGCGAGCTCACATCAACGAGGAGCTCATCAAGAGGTATATCATTGAAAACCGGGAACTGGTCGCTTCAGCCCAGGCAAGAACCAAGCAAGCAAGGCGCCAGGTCGAGCGGCATCGTCGTCACTCGAAGAACGTGACGCCGGCCCAGCCTCAGCCCCAACCGGTTCAGGCTCCGCAAGAGCAGCCAGCCTTCGCCACCGGTATGGTTGATTTCGATCTGAATAGCTTTGGAGACGTCTCATGACGCAATATGCGCACGTCCATCCTGAGTTTAGGGCGGTTGTTCAGCTTTCCGATAACGAACGCCTGCATTTCCTTGATCAGCCTCGTTGGATTGGTTATCCCGCTGCTCAAAAAATCTTGGATACGCTGCTGCACCTGATGCAGATGCCTGCGCGGCCCCGGATGCGTAACCTGCTCATCGTCGGCGACTCCAACAACGGGAAGACGACAATCGTCCGCCGGTTCGTTGCCCTGCACGGTGCGGCTTACGTCAACGAAGAGGTCGAGTCTGTTAAGCCGGTCATCTTGACTGAGGCTCCTCCCACTTCAGGCGAAAAGGGGTTGTACATCGCCATCTTGGAGCAGTTCTGGGCTCCGTACCGCGAGTCGGATTCCGTCACCAAGCTTCGCTATCAGGTGATTCATTTGTTCCGCACTTGCAGCGTAAAGCTGCTGATCATCGATGAGTTCCATTCACTGCTGACGGGCTCCGCGATAAAGCAGCGGGAAACGATGAATGCGCTCAAGTTTCTCTGTAACACCTTGGCTATTCCCGTGGTGGGGGTGGGCACACCTGATGCTGTTCGTGTGCTTCATACCGATCCTCAGCATGCCAGTCGCTTTGACGTGATGCCGCTGCGCACGTGGGAGCCCAACGCTGACTTCCAGCGGCTGGTTAAAGACTTCGAATCAGTTCTTCCGCTTCGTGAAGCCTCCGGTCTATCTCGGCCTCACCTGGCTCAATTGCTCTACTCCATATCGGGGGGAAACACCGGTGACCTGCAGCGCCTGTTACTTGAGTGCGCAACCGAGGCCATCAAATCAGGCAAGGAGCATATCGACCAGTCGATAATCGAGAGCAAATCATGGCTACGGCCTACACGTGGCATCCGCGAGTTGATCTGAATCACTCGGTTTGGCCCAGGACGCAACCCATCATGGAGGATGAGTTGCTCACCTCTTGGCTTGTTCGCACTGCTCTAGCCCATGGGTGTTCCCCCTTGGCGTTGACCAGCATCATTTGGCCGAAATGGCGCGCTTTGAGTTGTGATCTGGATCGGGGGTTGAGCAGTGACCGAGCGAGCAGTCTTGCCAGTCTGGCGGGCTGCTCTGTTTCTGAGGTGTCCAATTGCTGCCTCGACTCTATTGCTGAAGCGATCAGCGAGAGGCCGATTGGTAAAGCAACTTGGCCTTGGATTCTTGTACGGGGAAACAGAAATCTCCGCTCTGCGGCCGGTCTTCAACTTTGCCCACTGTGTTTTGCTGAAGGCCCGCCTTATTACCGGATCAGTGGACGGTTAGCTTGGCACTTCAGTTGCCCTCGGCATCAGGTATGGCTTATCGATCGCTGTCCGAACTGCTGGACCTCGCTGCAACCTCAACGGCTCTTGCCACCGGATCAAGATTGCGGGGCCTGCCATCTGTGCGGGTATCGCTTTGCACTCAGCCCGGTTGAAAGCACCTGTGAGTCGGACATGCTGTTTCAGCAAGCTGCCGATGAGTGTCTTAGCGGTCATTGTGTTGCTGGGTCTCAATTGATGACCACAGCTGACTGGTTTCTTTGGGCCAGGATGGTTCAGTCATTCATTCGCTGCGCCTCGCTTCACCCCACTCAATCAATCAGTGCCATCCTCCGTGATTTGGGTGTGCAGATGCTCGCGACAAGTCCATCAGGGCTTGCCCTGGAAGCGCTTGCGGTGAGAGAGCGTGCAGAGCTTCTGGCGCAGACTTGGAAGGTCATGTCTTTCGATCATGAGATCTTGGCGCAGGTGTTCAGGGCCCATGCACTGTCTCGATCTGCTCTGCCGCTGCCACGAGGATGCCATGCGCCAAGCAGCATTTCAGGCATCTTGGAGGCCCTGCAAAGTGGAGCATCACGACATCGCAAGAGCGGTGCTGGGCTTCATGGGGTGCCGAACGTAGCTAAAGCCTGGGCTCGGCTGCAAAGGAAGTTTTCACGAGATGGCTAACGACGATGGCCCAAGGTCTAGCATGTGCGAAGGCTGTGGAAAGTCGCTGTTCAGAACCAAAAAGATACACAAGCAGCTGAAGTATTGTTCGACCTGTTACGCCCGTCTGTTTAAGCGCCGCCCTTGTCCGCAGTGCGCTGAAGTCGCCCGTCTGCCCATATTTGATTTGAAAGCAGTCTGTCAGCGCTGCTTATCCAGCCAGCCCTGCGTGCGCTGCCATCGCGTGGGTCGCCCGGTCGGTCGAATGACGGTCTATGGGCCTGCGTGTAATTCATGCGCGCATTACTTCCTCGCGCCGCAGCCTTGCGATATCTGCCAGGTGCTCTCGACTCGACTGGTGAACATGCTTGCTGATGGGCAGATAGTAAAAGGCTGCCCAAGGTGTGCGCATCGCGATTTTGAAACCTGTGCGGCGTGCGGGCGCAATCGTCGGCTGATCTTGGGGGCTGATGGACGCAAGCTATGCAGGTTGTGCTCGACGGTGGGCATTACCACTTGCTCGTTTTGTGGCGTAAATATACCCGCCGGCATGGGCGCAAAATGCACCGAATGCTACTGGGAGCAGACCTATCGCAAGCGCTTGGCCATGGACATTGAGGTGTTCAGCAGCGGCTGGATGAGAGCCGAGTTTGAGCGGTTTGGTGCGTGGCTCCCGTCCTGTACCCATTACAAGAAAGCAGCGCGCTCGATTCACCGGTTTTTGCTGTTCTTCCAAGAGATAGAGAAACACTGGCCGAGTTGGCCTTCGTATGCCGATCTCTTGGCGTACTTTGGTGCCGAAGCTCTGCGGCGCATGCAATTGCCCATGGTCTGGTACACCGAAATCAACGCGGTTGTAGTGGATGTTCAAGCGCGAGAGATGGACTCCGAGCACCGTCGGATTTCAGCAATTTTGGCGTCTACGGAGCCCGGGCGAAAAAGCGAGGCTTTGAATGGTTACTTCCGGTTGTTGATGGGCCGCGTGAGCATCGGGCGAACCTCCATCCGTTCAGCTCGATTGGCTCTCAGCACAGCGGCGCGCCTGCTCACTGACAAGTGCCGAGGAGCGAACGAACTACCAAGCACGGCCAAAGTCTCCCGCTTCTTAAGTGATGCACCAGGGCGGATGGCATCGGTAACGGGGTTTATCCACTACCTGAATGCCGAGTTCGGCTCGGGGATCGATCTCGGACAGGTCAGGCGCCTATCGAAAATTCTTGAAAAAAGAAGGCTAGAGAAAGAGCTCTTCGCGTTGCTCAGGCGGTCGCGGGCGGGCGAGGACGTTGAAACGCGGTGGCTCCTCGTCGGGCTCAAGTATTTTCACGGTGTTTCACGAATCAGTGCACGCGATTTGACCGTTGCCCCTGATGCCAGTGGAAAAGGTTTACGAGTGTCGATCGGATATCGAGACTATTGGCTGCCTTCTCCGTATATGGCGACACCCTGATCAATTGACGACTTTTGTCTCCAGCTTGAGATTCAGTTCAGCAAGCTTTGAGACTAGAACGCCCTCGAACAGAAATTCGCCCGGTGCTCGCTTTGAATGGTTAAAGGTGATCTTTGGAAAGCCGGCGTCGAGCCTTATGTTTCTCACCTGGCCCTGGACGTAGCGAATGTTCGAGCAAATCTCTTTGAGCGCATGCCTTGTGTCATTTTCGCCGGCACTGATTTCAAGCAATAGGCACTGATGGCCGGCAGCGTCCTCCGTCTCGGCGTTCGAAGCATTTTCTGCGTCTCGGGCTTGGGCGACGTAGCGTGGTCGTCGTTGAGACTCGATGATGTAGAAGCTGTGCAGACCGGCCCGTATCCTGATGATCAACAGGCCTCGCATGACTCTCTCGCGAACATCCAGGTATGGCCAATTGCGGACTTTCGGCGACAAGCTCGCGTTCTCAAGTGGGCGCAAGAGTTCCAGTTCAGGTGGGCCAATAGTCTGGTAGCCACGCTCAAAGGTGAACCATTCAACGCTGCTGATGATGTCGGTGTACTTTTCCGCGAGAAGTCCGCACGCCGCCCACATGGCTTTCAGGTCGCCTTGGGATTCCCAATTTAGTTGAGTCTGAAACTCCACCGAGCCCACGCCTTTGCTCGAGCCTTGCCCCTCACCGGGTGCGTGTAGAGCGTGTCCATTGGACGACGCGAGGACGTTTCCATTAGAGCCTTTGTGAGTTCTTTGTGTAGTTCTGATTCGCCGTCTGTCACCCAGTTGATGAATTGGATAGTTGGGCACCCGTAGCGTTTCGGAATCCACGTCGGGCGGCTCTGCGTCAGTCAATGACACCCTTTGGTTTTCCGGTAGTTCCTTGACTCGTTTTTGCCTGTGCCAGCCGCCGTCGTGAGTGCCATCAGTCACAAAACTGGAGCGTTCGATATCGATGACGGGGCCCTTCGGATCGCTGAAGCCCGTTAACTGCAAACAGAGAAAGGTCTTGCCATCGGCCAGCCATCTTCCCTTTCCCATAAGGAGCGCCGTCCCCTCAAACCATGGCCCTGCTTTGAGGTACGCTTTTGTAGAGTGTTTGGTGGCAGGGCCGAACTGTGCGTCGAGTTCTGCATAGATTCTTTTGCACGCGTCCCTCGTAGTTGGGTCGTGCAGCAGGTGCCACAAGAACACTCCTTCACTGCTGGATACCCAGTTTTTCAACTGGATTCGTTGGTCGCTTGGCTCGGTAGGAAAATCGTAGAAAAACCGCTGTAAGACCATGTCCCATGGGTAGGTGGCGAGAATCCGCGCTGACTCGGAGTTGCGGCCATAACAGCGGATGAAAAACTCGACGCAGGGTATGAGAATCTTTTCTTCATTCCAACCATCAACCTCCACAAGCCAAACGGGCCACTCACGTGACTTGAGCCCATATTCTTCGTCGTTCACGAGAAGAGTGTCGCGTAGTTGGACAAACCGCCAGGTCACGTTCTCGCGAAGGTTCACGGCGGTCACGCCTAGATCCTCCAACTGAATCTCCCCCGCCCACCGACCTGCCCGCCAACAGGTTCCAATCCTTAATTGACCGAGGAACGACAGCGCGACTGGAATGACCTCCGTGCTATGCAGCGTGCCGTCTGGGTCCAACCGACGAAATACGACGTCGACCAAGGGTTCGTGTGAGGCATTAGGACTTTTCCAGACGCCACCGTAGAGCCAGATGACGAGGTCGTAGTCTTTCTTCTCAAGAGCGCCGCCAAAGCTTGTCCGGGGCTTAAAATTTGAACGGAATGAACGTCGGGCGATGAAGGACAACGGAACACCAGCTTTGGGGATAAGGGCTAACAGATAGCACACGGCAATATCGTTGTGCCATCTGTTAAGGTGCCTCTTTCATTGCATTACGGTCGAAATGCTATCGATTCCGCCTGCGTCAAAGGTCTTTCTCGAACTTCGCCGAAAGCCATTTGATTTTCCCGTTTGCAGCCTTGCCGACCTCTAGCTGAAAAATCTGCCCATCGAGTCCTGGGCGCGAAAAGTCGATGCCGTCATCTGTCGGTGAGTAGCATCGTGAGGTGGACCGATACGGACGGAAGGCAGAGAGCTGATACTGGCGGCCATCAGCAAGTGATGTGAAATAACAGCCAAGAGAGCCGGCGGATGTCTTGTTTGACCATATTTTGAAGTCGAGGCGAGCAAGCCACGTTCCCGTCGGGACATCTGCCCAAGAATAGGATTTAGGATCGAAACCTGCCTCTATTGCACCGTTGTAACTCCACGCTCGCCGCTTATCGTCGGTCTGCGCCTCAAGCGTTTCTTCCATATCTCATCATCCTCAGTGATCGCCGGCCTGTTGTCGCCGAGCATTTCTGCTTTCTCTGCATGATTGAGCTGAAAGGTCCTGGATGCCCCTTCAGCTCTCACTACTACGCACGTAGGGCGAGGGCGCCTTGCTCACGTCACGATTGCTGCAGCGTTGGCGATTGCCACATCGACAGCGTTGTAGAGGTCTACTTCAGTCTGCTGTGTCTTTATCGACACAACCAGGCTGTACCTCACTTCATCATTGAAGCGCTGCTGTTTGACCAAGGTTTTCCACCACCCTGGCGCAGGGTAAATCCCGATCATCCCCAACCCCGCCAGATCGGAAGCCGGTCCGCGCCAGATGTCAGAGTGCAGAGATCCTTTATGCCGACCACGTGTACCTATCAGCCAGCGTGTGTCCGAGGGGCTGCTGAGGTAAGGGGTGTCATCGTCATCTTCCTCTCGGGCACGTCTGTTGATCCGTTGACGGAACACTGTTGCATCCTCGCCAGACCGGCTGACCTCAAAGCGCAGCCCATGAGATTCATATCGATAGCGCCCTTTGAGCCCGCGTTCTGCGACACCTGGATTCGGCTCAACAAAATAAGACAGGGTGACGCGCATCTCGACGTCCTCGTTGCCGAGGTTCAGCAACTCCTGCTGAGGCCAGGGAAGTAGGTGAAGATGCATGTCACGGGCGGTTGCCGGTTTAGATCCCTGTCGGGTGAACGGGCGAAGAGAATCCTCCACTACCAGGGTCAAAGAGTTGGATGCGCTCCACAGTGCCCGACCAATATCGGGAACACCGAAACCACAGGTGCGAACCAGGGCTTCATAGTCGGCCTTTGAGTCGCCGGCCAGAAACTCGGCCTTCATCCGCTCTGTCCACTCGGCGGAGTGCACCACTAGCGCACGTACCGTTTCCGGCCAGAGTTGGGGGTAGGCCGAAGAAATTTGCGCGGCCATGCGAGACGCGAGTGCCGAGGCGGCGCTGGTCGCCCACGTGGTAGTGAACAGGCGCTGCTGCGGCTCGTGTGACGTAGTCAGTAGTGAAAGCGAGGTATGGCTGAAAATGCCGTAGGCGTCCTGAACCAGGTTGCCACCCTCGAAGACGACATCTGGTTTCAACGGCCACGGCGTCCTCGTCCAGGTACAAGATGTCGTGCTGTAAGGGCTGAGACTGCCATTGGTGGCAAGAACAGACTCTCCAGCAACGACGGGATCCAGCGTGACTTTCTGGGTATACGCCCCCACGCATATCGCGTTCCATGACTGGCCCGGATCATGAATACCGTCAGTCTGATTGCTGAAGGGGTAATTGGCGTATTTCTCCGTATCGGCATTTCCCGCAGAGACGATCATCAGACGTGGCTGTGTCCGCCCGCCCAGAGCGTCTGAGGTCAGAAGATCCACGGCTGCTGACCAAGCCGAAGGCCGGCCTCTGTCACGGTCATCGAGGCTTGTAATCGCCATGCTGAAAACGCGTTGCTTGTCGGGCTGAATAATTTCTGGCCGCGCTACCGCATTCATCGTCAACGAACCGTATGTCTCGCGCTGGTAGCCTCTCGCGCTCGGTAGCAGCTTCACGGACTCGATGCGGTGGGAAATGCTCACTGGGCCTGGTGCTGACAGTGGATCAACCAGATCGCCGTAGAGGGCGACCCCGGCCAGACCGGTGCCATGGCCTACATCATCTTGAACTCCCCACTCGGCATCAACGGTATGCAAGTCCGCCATTGCAATGTGGTTGGCCAGCAGGGGATGGCCGTGGTTCACGCCGGTATCGATCAGGCAAATACGAACGCTGTTGTCATCCCCGCCTGAAGTACGCCCGAGCAGATCATCTGCCCATTCGCGCTGCTCCGTTGGTGTCAGCGCATCGAAGAATTCCGCTGTTTCCTTGGCGCGGCGAATCTCTGCAACCTCGTTGAGCAGTGCCATTGACGCGGTGATCGCTGTTTGGGTGCCGAAGACGTTGACGACTGTTCGCTCTGGGAAGGTCAACGCATCTGTCGATACTTGGAACTCAAGCACTCCCGCGATCGTTCGGAATCGCTGCAGTACAGCGGCTTGGTTATCGCGGACAGGCAACCAGAATTCCCACCAAATCGGCTGATCAGGATTGCTGGGCAGAGCGTCTTGGCTATCAGTCCATAGGGCACTGAAAGTCGCTGTTCGAATTTCAAGGATGGGGTTTAAAAGGGGGGTATTTCGAGGAACACCTTTACTGGTGTTTACGTGCATGTACTGCGTGACCAATCCTTCAAACGCACTTAGTTTTCCGTCGGGAACGAAAACCGTCGCAAAGTGAGTTTGGGTCGCCCCGTCGTAACGCACATTCAACAACTCAATTCGTTGCTGACCTCGGGCCAGTCCTTCAAATGCCAGTTCAAAGCCAGGCTCACTTACAAACTCAAGCTGCAAGCCAAAGCCGCCGTCCTGACCTTGAGAGCGTTGCAGTTGAACGGCTTGCGCCATTCGTGTTCTGAAGTGTTCCAGTTGTCCGAGCAGCCGCTCACCATGCCTTGTTTTGTCGCGAGGCGGAAAAACGGGATCTCGGGTGGGAGATGCCGTCGATTGGTATCGTTCCGGCCGCCCTGTACGTTGTAGATGAAAGTGTCGTCGCTGCCCTGCGTTTGGTTCCGTCATCGAAAAGCTCTACCGGCTTATAATCGTTGTCTTCCGTGGAAAGCTTTACGCTCTTCAAGATGCTTTGCCACGTCCCTAGCGTCTACCGCACCACGATCATGAATGATCGCGTCTTTAATCGCGTCATCTGCTGCCCGTACCAGCTCTGCGTAGCTCAGGCCACTTGCTACTGTGGTGAGCTCTTCCCAGTTTTTAATCGATTTTGAAAAGTTTACGAGCCGGTTTTTCAGCACGTCACGAATCTGTTCCGGGTTGGGCAGCCCATATTCGATAACATCATCAAAGCGTCGGAACAAGGCATAGTCGAGAATTTCTGGATGGTTCGTGGCAGCAATGATCAAGCTGTTGGACTGATCCTGCTCAATCATCTGAAGAAAGCTGTTGAGCACACGACGAATCTCACCGACGTCATTGGCCAGGCCACGCTGAGATCCGATCGCGTCGAATTCGTCGAAGAAGTAGATGCCCCGAGTGTCTCTAATGGCGTCGAACACCTGCCGAAGCTTGGCCGCAGTTTCACCCATGAACTTGGTAATCAGGCTATCAAGGCGAACGATGTACAGCGGGATACCGAGCTCTCCGGCCAAAGCTGAAGCGGTCATGGTCTTGCCCGTTCCGGGTGGGCCGACCAAAAGCAACTTGCGGCGGGGCGAAAGACCGTGTGCACGTATTTTTTCGAAATTGCGCTGTTCGCTGATAATGCGGGCGAGCCGGCCGTGGGTGGCGTCGTCCAAGATCATTTCAGAGAAGCGTGTTTGAGGAAGCGCAACGGAGAGCAGATTGCTCAATTCGCCTCGGGGCTGGCCAATGGGAACCGGGCCAGACGACAGCGGCTTTCGCTTGGACTGGGCAGAATCAATCAGGGTTCGTAGATCCTCAGCAAGCTTTCCGTGTCCTTGCTTGGCTTCGTGTGCGGCCATCTGCATAGCAACGGCAAGGAAATGACTGTCATCTCCTTTGATGTGTGAGCGCAAAAGCGCCTTTAAATGCTCGCCGCTAGCCATGGTTCTCTACCTTTTTCATCCCGTTAGTTTAATCGCTATGACCTGTCGATACCCTTAAGTACGCCGTTAAATGCGTGGCCGTTGGTCAGTAGCGCAGCCTCCATTGCGTGGTTCACCGTAGATGCCAGCCTTGCTCACTGCAATAGCCATCCAGGTGGGTAGACTAGCCCGAACAGCAGAAAGAGCCTCCCATTGGGCGTCTGAAAGCTGGCTGTGAAGCTGCGATGCAGTCTTTTCAGCACGCTCTGCGCCCATCCACGCCATTGCCCTGACGGCATCGCCGGCTCTGGACCTTCCTAATGCCAGCATCCAGTAAGGCACATGTTGCAGTGAGGCCCTGGTCGAGCCCACGGTCAGCTGTTTGCTACGGCCTGTCGTGAGAAAAGTCACTTCGTCCGGGGCCTGCGAAATCAGCCCAAATGATTTGGCCGCAACAGCACCACAGCCTGTGATCACGACCTTCCCCTGTGCAACGATGGACAGTGCGACAGCTTCTACCTTCGGAGCTTGGGTATCGTCTTGTCCCCGAGCGCAAGCAACGTAGATGCCCCGAGCGACGCGTAACAGGCTTCCCGCTTTAGCCAGGCGTGAAAACGCCTGATCCACTGCGGCCCGGCTACCCAAGTGCAAAAACTCCTTGGGGCTTAGAACGTGGCCTTTAGGGACAGCCAGACTTTTTTCCAGAATCGCTACAGGTAGGGAAGGCATCGATAGACTCACTGAAAGCTATGTCAGATATTGCATACTATATCTGACATTCGTTCAAGGCGTTATTTGCGGCTGCTTGTCAGCGACCCGACGATCGTGAAAGACATACCGAAGCGGGCCTTGGGAGTCCGCTATCAGATCAGAATGAAATGGGTGTCGAGCGCGCTGCCTGAGGGGAGTACCACCGATGTGGCGGGCAGATCACGGCTATTGAAGACTGATCAGGTCACTGACGGTGATTCTCTGTCTCGCACCTTTCCCGAGCAGCACGTACAGCGTGTTTTTAGTGAGGAAGAAGCCATTGTCCTCGAAGCTCAATTGGAACGAGCTGCGGACCCAGTCGCCAGCGTTGAAGCGTCCCCGGCTATCGAACACAACGTTTAACGCATAGACCATCACCGGCTCCAGGCCTCGGTCGCGAAGTGCCTCCATTTCGTCACTGGTCGTTTCCAGGTCGAGTATCGTCCAGTCGCGCACAAGGCAAGTCGAGAGATTTGGGAATCTGGTGTGCGCCAACGCCTGTGCATCATCGGGTGGCAAATCACAACCGTTCACGGGTTCACCGTGTCCGTCGACCAGTTGTGCAAGTCGTGCAAGATTCATCTGAGGGGACCTTTTTGAAGAAGTGAATAGCGGCGCTCGCGCATGCCTGCTGACTCAGAAACCTTTTCAACTGTAAAAACCCTCTGACACCTGAATGAGCATTTCCTCAACCCGATGCGTACCGGGTGTGGTCAAAACGAGTTCATTGGGGCTTTTGCCGGAAAGATGGGCCTTCGGTTTGGATAGCCATTGCTTGGCCTTGCTGGTATCGCCAAAGATTGCTTCTGCCATCGCGATGATATGTGTAATCCGGAACAGTCTATCGCTCTCATCCAAGCTCAATCGCTGATTCTTCGACAGTCGGATTGAAAGTGCCCGCGCTGAGATGATGGCGTCTCGTTGCCGAGGTTGAATCGTGTCTTGAAGGCAGAGCTTTTGCATGAGAGACGCAGTAAAGCCGGCTTCAATCAGCTCATGGAGCGCTTGATCGGATGTATCAATGGGTACCTGTAGATAGCCGGTCAGGCGTCTGCGGTAGTCGCCTTGAATCTCCTCACGTTGAAGCCTGTTCGTGAGGTGGGCGCGAGTAGGCTGCTCGATGGCACCGTGGAGCTCTGCTACACCATCGACCACTTCAAGGGTCAAAACGTCGCCGATGGCCATACCCGTGCGATTGAGGATGTCAGCCGTGAGCGGTATGAATACGTCGCCGCTACCGTCCCCGGCATCGTGCAACTGAACCTCGAATTTCTCACATTCGTTCATGATTGGCAGCTCTGACTCATAACCTGAGTGGATTGATTATGTTCGGATCGGGCACCCTCTGCACGATGGCGAGCGGGTTGGAAACGAGATTAATACCGGGTCAGGCTGGGCTTGCCCTGAACCTAGTTTCATTTCCCACCGTCGGTCGCCGCCCTTTTGGTTCCAAGCCTCGGGCGTGAAGTGCCTCCAGTTCGTCACTGGTCGTTTCCAGGTCGAGTATCGTCCAGTCGCACACTATCCGCCGACCAGTTGTGCAAGTCGCGCGAGATTCATCTGAGGGGGGGCTTTCTCAAGAGGTGAGCAGCGGCTCTCGCATTTGCCAGCAGGCGTGCAAGAAGACAACAGTCTCTATCGAGGTCGATGATGGGAGCGTTGGTCCGGGTTGTCAAAAGGCTACGGTGGTAGCCCTTTTGCTTGATGCTCGAACGTTGCGAGAGTTACTTGGCTGCTTGCGGCGTAGGCACGGCAGCGCTGGCCATATCTACAGGTGGGGCTGTAGGTATGTCGGACTGAGGTTTGTAGAAGCTCAGAACCGTAAAAGTTGCGCCGATCACGGTTGCGATCAGCGTCGCCAGCAAGAGCCGGTTATCACGATTGGAGCGTTTCAGTCGCTTGAGCAGGTCTTCGCGGTACAGCTCAAGGTCATCATGGGCGACTCGAAGGTTTTCCAGATGGGTCGAGCACTGTTCATAGTACTCGGCTCGATCTTGCTTGCTGTCTCGCGGCGTCAAAATCAGATCGCGAGCACCTTTGATTTGCTTCTGGATGTCTTTGTAGCCAGGAATGGCTTCGCTGAGAGAGATGAGTCTGAAGTCATCCTGAAACTGTTTGATCAGTTCCAGCTGTCGGGTGACCCCAGCCTCTACGGCGTCATAGATTGCCCGCTTGCAATGGTTTTGAGCCTTCGTCAGCTCTGTCTCTGCATCAGCATTGCCGCTGAGGTATTGGGTCATGTGATAACCCGCATACCGCAGCTCGTTGATTGCTGGGATCGACAGCTCCTGGCTGAGCTTTTCAACCAGTTTGATTTTTTCTTCGGCCTGCTGGAAAAGACGCACGAGCTCCAAAGCGAGCGCGTGCTGATCTAGCCCTGGGCGTTCAGGGAGGGGGGTAATATTGGTCACGTAGTAGGTCTTTCTCAGAACGAGTGTTGAGCAAGCTTTTGTTTGCGAGCTTCGAGCTGCTCTGAGGTCACGTACCGACCGTATTGAAGATTCACGTTACCGCGTGCGTATGAGCGTACGACATTGCGTGTCACTACCAGGGCCGCCTCTTTCGAGTCTTTGGCCGGTATCGTGACAAATGTAGGCATCAAGGCCTTAAGAAATCTTTTGAACCACATCTTATGATCCTTCATCGACGACTCGCCTATTTACTCCTGGTCAGAGTGGCGCAGTAGGTTCGGAAATGACCAGCGGGGATCAATATTCCAATAATGGCATTTTGCTATCATTTGGATATCGAAGGCGCGGCGATTATACATACAACATGCCCAAACGCTATCACTTTACGTTTCTGGGCTCCTTTCGGTTATCTATAGGATGTTTACCTCTAGAGGTCAACATTACTGGTTTTGCACGGGGTTACGAGCCAACTTCAGAATTGCGGTTCGATAATGGCATTTTGACTGCGTGATTGACGAAGTAACCCCGTTATAGAGCCTTTATTTAGCTCAGGGTTCAACTGCCGACCCTTTATTGGCGCCCGCTAATTCTCCTCTCTTTATTATTTATAACCGTCGGTCGCCACTGCGCTGGAACGCATTGACATCATCGTCAGATCTGACGATGCTTGAGTGCATGAGATATCCAGGCGGAAAAGGAAAGTGCTACCAGCACTTGATCAACCTGATGCCACCGCATCAGACCTACATCGAATCGCACCTTGGCGGCGGTGCTGTCATGCGCAACAAGAAACCTGCGCAGCGCAGCATCGGGCTCGATCTGGATGCGAAGGTCATTGACCGTTGGCGCACAGAGTTGCCAGGGATTTGTGAGCTTGAAGAGACTGATGCTATCGGCTTTTTAGAGAGCTATGAATTCACCGGTGATGAGCTGGTGTATGTCGATCCACCGTACGTGCCGCAAACACGTAGAAGAGCCAAGGTTTACCGCTGTGATTACACGCAGGCCGACCATGTCCGCTTGTTGCAGTTGCTCAAAGCATTGCCGTGCATGGTGATGCTGTCTGGCTATGACAACGAGCTATACGACGTGGAGTTGGCCGGGTGGCGCAAAGTGACCTTCCAGGCCAAGACTCACGTGGATGTGCGCGAGGAAGTCGTGTGGATGAATTTTGAACCACCTACTCGTCTTCACGACTCTAGATATTTGGGTACAACCTTTCGTGATCGCCAAACCATTCAGCGCCGGCAGGCGCGGTTGCGGGATCGTATCGAAAGCATGGACGCAGCAGAGCGCTATGATTTGCTGCAATGGATGCAGGAACAATACGGTGACGCCGAGGAGGCAGCCTGATGCAACTGGGCGCGATATTCATGGATCACGTGGTCTTCAACGTTGAGTTGCCGACCCCTGATACGGAAGTGATTCCTGGCGTTCCGTGGGGTGCCATTGAAGCATTTCCGACCCCGGCATACTGGGCCTACCAGGTGTATGCCCGTCGTCTTCAAGGTGAGCGCATCAACTACAAGCTCGGTGCGACTTTGAAGGAAGAGGTGGGAGCTTGTCTGCTGGGCGGTCACGGCATTCCTGCCAGCGTGGGACTGGCGGCTTTCCAGCATGTCAAAACACGTGGTGCGTTTGGTGATCAGCCACCGTCTGAGGACATGTTGCTGGAATGGCTCAAGGAGCCGATCGCGGTGGAAGGACGTACTGTTCGCTACCGTTTCGCCAAGCAGAAAGCCCGATACTTGGCTGCCGCTCTGCAGAAGCTAGCCACTGAATGCGCCCCTTTGAGTACTGGGCGGGCCCTTCGAGACTGGCTGCTGGATGTTCCTGGCATCGGCTACAAGACCGCTTCATGGGTGGCACGTAACTGGCTAGACGCGGACGACGTTGCCATTCTTGATATTCACATTCTGCGTGCGGGTTTGCTGGGCAAGTTCTTTGAGCAGAGCCTGACGGTTGAGCGCCACTACCTCGAGCTGGAAGAGCAGTTCATCCACTTCAGTAAAGGGCTGGGGGTTCGAGCCTCTGAACTGGACGCGTTGATCTGGCTGGAGATGATGTCCTCTTCGGCCACTGTCCATAACATCATGGGTATGGGGCATGCTGCTCCTGAACGACGCTCACGGAGCGCGTCCAAGAAGAGCAAGACCGACACCAACCAGTTGACCCTGCTCGGCTAGGGAGCCCGCCCAAGGCTCGCCCGTGACGCCCAGCGGGCAGAAGTTGAGTTTCATGGCGCGTGCAGCCAACGCCATTGTTGCCAACTGCGCGCCTGCATCCCGCCATATCAAACTGCATCCGTTCTGGTATTTGGCCAAAGTCTTGCCGGGTTCTGCCAAAAACAGAATGAGAGTGGCTTGTGGGGCACTGACCACCTGCTGGCTCTGCTCCCACAGTCCATTTAGTCGCAGCGGTGCTGCGGTGAGCTCCGCGAGAAAGTGCCCTCGGGGCTCATAAAGCCACCAGCGAGGATCCTCTGGCCGCTTCATGATGAGGTGAATGGGGTGGATCGCCCCGGCTGATGGCGAGGCACGATACTCAAGCTCATAACCCAGTTCGGATGCCCAAGTATCGTGACTGCGGCAGGCGTACCAAAGGAAGTTGGCCAACCCCATGTCTTCCAGAGGCGCAAAATCACGCACGGACCGGCGCTCCTCAAGCACCTGCAGCAACGGCGGCGTCGACATGGCAGAACCCGCCGGCAGTCTTTGAATAGCCCCCGTTGCCCAGTCCACTGGCTGGTATGGCGTGCTCAAGCATTTTGGCGTTGGGTTACCCAGGTCGATCCAAGTCATAGCCGACCTCTTCAAATACCTGGAAATACTTGTTGCAGCCACGACAGTTTCCGCAGGGAACATCTGCTTTATGGCAACTGTGCGCCCATGCTAGATACCCCGAGGGAATACCTGAGGCCCGGACCAGTTCTTGGGTCGAGAGCGCAATCGCGGGAGCCTCAACTTTCATTCCTCCTTCCTGAAGTGACATCAGCTCGCTGATGGCACTCACAAACTCAGGGGTCCCGTCCCGGTGGGCTCCATCGGACTTTACCGTGCCCAGCCACAGGTGAGTCACGCCGTAGGAGATCGCCTTCATTGCAGCCAGCGTGATCAGCATCTGATTGCGATAAGGCCACCAATCAGATGCCGGTGCCAGGCCATCGGCAGTCGTTCCCGCCATGTCGCCGGAGCCCAGTCCACGACAATCGATTTCCAGTACGTGATGCGCTATTTCCAACCGCTCACAAATGGCTTTGGACGCAGCAATCTCAGCTCGAGCTGCGAGCTGTCCGTAGTTGAGAGTGAACGCAAGATCCGGCCGCTTCCACCAAGCCAGAGACAGTGAATCCATACCACCGGACAGCAAGAGTGCGATTTTCATAGTTTGATTGCCTCCCAGACTGTCTGGTAGATGGATGTCACGTAGTCATCGCAGATCCGGCAATCCGAGCCTTCCATCATCTTCTTGTCCTGGGCCGATTCGTTCTCCGAGTACAGCACGACCGGCTTGGACAGGGCTCTGGCGTAACCGATCTCGTAAACAGTTCCCGAGTCCAAGCCATCGCCGATGGCGAACAGCAGATCGCAGTCTTGAATCGCCTTAAGATCCAGCTCGACGACATCTTCGGCCGATCCCAGTCCTACATCGTGATAGGGGGAAAACACACGTAAGCCCATCGCTTGCAGGTCGTTCTGCGCTTCACGAATGATCCAAAGCTGAGCCAGTGTGAAGAATGGGCCTGCCAAGTATACCTGTGGCGTGTACCCGTTTCTGTAGCGGTCGGAGGCTTGCAGCGGTTCGGGTGTGTACTTGGCGAGCAGCTTGGGCGTGGGGTATCCCTGGGTTTCGCAGTAGAAAGCAGTCGCTCTGGAGGCGATAGCCGCTGCTTCACGCGCTTTTTGGCCCTGTTCCAGCCACGCATACGCAAAGTGGGCCGCAAAGGTGTCACCCGAGCCAATCTTCCAGACTCGTTTCGTTCCATAGGCAGGAATCGACGTGATTTCTCCGCGCTCGTAGACCAGTGCTCCTAGCGGTCCCATCTTGATAATGACTACCTCGGCACCCTCTTTTTGCGCCAGTAGCTCAGCCAGCTCTGCTGGAGGCCGCTCACAACCGCACAGCCGTTGCGCTTCGTTGCGGTTTAAAACAAGGGCCAAATGCTTTGCTTTGGAACCGTTGGTTGTGAACAGTTCGGGGTTCTCAGCGCTCTGAGGATCGTAGACGGCGTATTCGGCATCGATCACCGCTGTACCTTCGATCATTCCGAATCGAAGAACGCGTGAGGTCTGGATGTGCAAGGCGGTGCCGAAGTCGGCCGATTGATAACTGATCTGCGGCGTGGAAAGGCCGTGGATGTAGTCGAACGCTACGCTTTGGGTCGTTTGCGTCGGAACGAGCTTGAAGCCTTCCAACGCGGCGCGATTGTTCATGATGAACAGCGATTCGCTGTCGAGAAAGCTATGAAGTTCGACCTCGGCCCCAAATCGTGAAAGCGCCGTGGCGGCTCTGCCGGCGGATCCGTAGGACTCCTCCCAGCTTGGTCGCAAGCACCGCTCTCTGTACACACCTCCTGCGATAGCAATCATTAAGCGCTCCTTGCTTTATTTGACGGGGTAAATGAGGACCCGCACCTGCCCGTTGTTGATTGCAATGACTCTGGCTGCATATATATAGCCTTCGCTCATGCAGATCCTGAGCCGCTGGAGTCGTGGGTCGGCTAGCCCGCCGGCGACTTGGCCGCGCCACAGTGCATGCACAACGGACTGTCCGTTCTGCTCTCCAGATACGATGTCCAGAATGTCGTCGACTTGCAGTTGATCTACGATTTCTTCTTTGGGCGAGGCCAGTTGGGCACTGAATGACAGTTGGTCGCAGGTCACTGGCGTTTCGATGGTTGGGCCTTGAGGGCCTCCGGTTCCAGACATGAGCATTTCCTTTGCTTGGAGAAAGGTCTAGCAATATCACAGGGTGATATCTATTTGCTATCAAGCTCCGCTGAAACGCCGCTGCAATTGAGGCGTCGGATGGCAATGGCTTGCAAAGTTCTGCTATACGAAGCTCCCTTACACCTTAGTGAGGGATAACCAGATCCTCACATATTTCTTGTACATGCGCCTATCGCGTGCCTTCCTCCAGGCCCCGCAGAGCGCGGCTTTGGTTGATCTTGCTTGACATTACTTTTTTGCTCTCTACCATTTGCGGAATCCGGACTGGTTTCGTTCGGTGCTGCTGGCCTCGCGCGAATTCTCAGGAAACGAAACCACCCGCTCCACGTACTAACCCCATTCTTTTTATACGAGCTTGACTCATAGTCAGGTGCACACCGGCCCGCCAGCTACCACGAACACTGTGCCCCTGCCTGAGGAGTTCACATGCTTCGTATTACTTCGGCTGACTTCGAGAGCGGCCGCATCAAACAGTCCATTTCCAAGCTGCGTAAGCACCCACTTGCTCCGCAAGATCCACGACCATCGCTTTCTTCCGTGCAAGAGACGTTTGCCCAGGTAGTTGGTTTCGGCAAGTATGCCGAGCTTCGCAGCTCGGCCATGCAGTACGGGCCAGCCTTCACCGGCCAACCGTTGCAGTTGGATCACGTCATCGACTTCGTTGGTCAGCGCATTGCGCATTACCTCGATCTGCCACTCGAACACGCGATGACCATCGCGGCCGCGATCAACCTTGAACATCTGGATGCCTGCCGAGCTACTGCCCGTACTCTCCCACCGTCGACGTTGCGCGATGATCGTCTGCGCCCGGCCGTGCACGTGGCCAACCTTGGGTTCGCGCAGCTAACCGCTTCGGATCTGATAGGTCTCGGCGCTCCGGCTTTTAGCTACGCCATCGCAGATTCCGGCGACACCTTTGTATGGGATGGCCTGGTCGACGCGCTCGGTCAGTTGCAACCGTCCACGCTTGAAGCGCTGAAATCCGATGCGAAGTTTTCGGCCATCGCCGACATGAGCGCATTGCGCGATGCTTATGTCAGGGACGTGCTCATTCCTGCATCACACAAAACGCTGCTCGATGCAGTGCGCCAACACGATCTGTTGCCTCCAGGCTACGAGATCATTTCGCTGTTCAACGAGGCCGGGGTGTTTCGCGGCCGCAGCATCATCAACCGGCAACTTCGCGGGATGGTTCCAGTCATCAGCCGCGACGGTGGGATCTACGAAGCGATGGCGGCTGTGTTGTGTGGTCGACAACCTCAGCACAGCGGAATGGTGCGCAACATCAAACCGGGCGATGGCAATGATCGGGTGATCCACTTCGCCAAGGACGGTGGCATGGTCGTGTACGACTACGTCGACAACGAGCAACCTCGACATCCCGACCGTACCTACATCGAGTATGCCGGTGCCGAGCAAATGTTCTCGCTCGCGCCAGGCGCGATACACCGGGAAGTTGAGATCGACCGCCTGCTCGCCAACGGACAACCTGAGCTGGTGAATGCTTCCCAGAATGACCTCGTAGCCATCAATGGCCTGGTGCTCGACGATGGTCGTTTCCCCGCTGACGCCATGGACGTACCAACTGGCCCGATCATCGTTGATGGCCAGTTGCGTCCCCGATCGGCAATGACGGATAACCTCAGTGGGCCGAGTTTCTACGAGCGCCAAATCACCTACGTCCGTCTTCATGAGTGGTTGACGGTCGATGACGTCCCGCCAATGGTGCTGGCGGCGATGGATACGCCCAACGTTAAGGTGGAGCGGGATCACATGATGACCGAGGCGCTTCCGCGCTATCGGTTGGATTTACACTACCAGATCGATGAGTCAGTTATGGGCGGGACTCATCAAGCTCAGCGCTTCATCGCGTCCACTGTCGGCATCGAAAAGGTGTTGGGCCTTGTGAAACGTTTTGCGACCCCCGACCAACTGCACGTCCGAATCGTACAAGCCTACGGTGCGGTGATGATTCGGCGAAACAGCGTTGAACAGGTACAAAGCGCCGGGGAGCTAACCAAGGCTACGATGCCAGAATTGGCCGAGTACGACGACTATGTAGTTGGTGTGTCTCTCGCAATGTCCAACCCTGGGCAACCTTTAATGGCACCAGCTATTCGCGATTTCAGGGCAAAGGCGGATCTACTCACCTGGCTGGCCATTTTCAGCATGCAAACCCATGACGGCGCACGTCTGACCGCGCGCTTCTCTTCGCAAGCACGTGCGCTACTCCTCAGCGCAATCCTGTTGGATGGGATGAGCCCAGAAGACGTGATCCCGCGAGGCCAAGATCTCATGGCGTTCTTGGGCAAGCTGGCTGACGAGGCAAGTTACATTGGCGACGTCAAGAAATGGCGCGAGGAAAGCTCCAGACGATGGGCCGCCGCTCGCAAGAACGATTATTGGGCAGTCGGAGACGCAGTGGCTCAAGTCACCAACGTAGATCCAGCGAAAGATGCACCTCACCCGCCTGCTTTCAAGGTAGTTCAGGAGTCTGAGAGCCGCTATCGCTTGGACGCGCTGTAGTTTTCTCTAGGTCCCCAGTCTCAGTCAGAGCGCCAAGCTAGGCTGGGGCCTTATAATTTGTGATAGCAACGCCGATTGAAGAGGAGCGGCAATTCGCTTTGGCTTCTGAGCCTTCCAAAAAATTGAGACTATGAGCCCGCTGTAGCCCACAGGCGGGCCTAAGGGGGGCAGTAGGATGGGCAGGATGGGCAGGATGGACAGGTTTGATTTAGGCCTTTATTGACAATCCAGCAATTCCCGATAATACTCCCACCCGCTGATGACCCGCAGCTACTGCTCACGCCTGCGTGAGGGGAGAAGGTTAATATGACCGAGCAGTGGGACCTGATAGCTGAAGATTACTAGGATCTAGACAGCGAGTCGCTTGCAGGCGACTGACCACGCCCAGTCCAGATGATTGCGTAGACTGCCCTAGTAGCTCTAACCCCTGCACAAAGCAATTAAAGATATCACCCCTTAGGCCTTTGCCTAAGGGGCTATTTTGCTAAGGGGATCAGCTATGGACTTGTCAGAATATCTCAATGAAGTCGTCCGCATTGTCGGAAGCAATCTGCAGCCCACAAGTCGTTGGGTTACAGCGGCTGCGCTTGGTACCCTCCTTCGTAAGGCCTATCCAAACGTTAGCTGGAAAGAATTTGGCTACAAAAGCCTCTTTGAGCTTTTGAATGACCCTCTACTCGCTACGTCGTTAAAAATCATCAAGACAGATAAAAGCGCACTCGCCGTCACGCTGACCGATGTGCAGGCGCTGAGCGTTACTCAGCACGTCGAAACCTATAACCCGCTACGTAAAATTATCTGGGAAGCCTTTACTCTCCCGAGCCCTCCTGGGCGCCGGTTTATGAATCGCATGAACGGATCGGTTCGAATCGGACTGGATACCGCACCGGCTCCTGCAGATGACTGGGTTGAAATCGAAAAAATCGGATTGTACGAACAAAAACGTTGGGCTGAATCCTTCGTCGATGAGTGGACAGGTGAGCCTGCCGTAACAGACGCCGTTAAAGCCATGGTTGCCTCGCCTAGTTGGCACCCTCATCAGTTTGGCCATGAGATGAATCGCATCAGCGACGGTCTGATGCGCCAATGGAACCGCTACAGAACCTCCCGTGTTTCCGGCTTTGTCAAACAGTGGTTGTCGGAACAAAATCTCCCTATTGAATGGGCGTTCCAAACAAAATCAGGCTTGGTTGTTGGCTCTCCCGAGTTGAGTATGGAAAGTACTGATATTCAGCACTCGCCTGAGGAAACCAAAAAGCTGATCCTTTCGGCGTTGAGTTTGATGCCTGTTGAGCAATTGCTCGATATCCCGATTCCCTCGCGCTTCATCATCGCCGCTCTTTCTTCGACTAAAGCACGTTAACGGAGGTGCTGAGCCGGAGGATGGACGATGATTTCATTGTATTTGGCATTTCCAGCCACTTGCTTCATCGGAAATGAAAAGGCGGAGATGGCCGTCGAGCGATTGAGAGCTCAGTTTCCGGCTGTAACGATAAAGTACGTCGTTTACGACGCTAATTGCTCGTTGAGTATTCTCGATTTCTGCTCGATGGTTGGACAGAAACCAGGGCCGGTACTTTTGTTGAAACCGATCAAGACCTCGGTTTTAGAGGGTGTGCGCCTGCGTTTGGCAGTGAAACTGCCGGTTGCATGTGAAATGGTCGCCTGCCAAGAAAGCCTCTGCGCTGCTATAAGCATGGTTTTGCGACAATTTGAAAACGGCGAGCCGATGGTACCGTTGGATATTGCTGTCGCTATCCTCATCTTGGCCAAGCTTGAAGAAGGGCACATGTGGGGTGGAAATGCCAAAGGCTACATGTGGGCTGCCGATATCCCCAAGGGACGTGGCGTGGATGAAAAATACAAGGATCGTGTGCCTCATGTAATCAACATTCTGTTGCAGCACGAAATGTTGATAAAGAAGACGAGCCAAGGCAAATCCAAGTACGCGCTGAATCCGTCAATCAAGCTGGATATTTACGAAACTCTGCGCTTACGTTCCTTTCCGGAGGCGATAGGACGCTACCTTTTTCGCCATGAACAACTTGAGTCCATCCGAGTTCTCGATAACGTTCCCGAGTATCCAGAAGGACGCATGTAGTCGACTCGACCTACTGTTGTTGAAAGTCAGTTTGATGCTCAGCCGTTTCGCTTGGATGCAGGCCAGAGTTTCCGCCGCGAGCAGTTAGGATGCTTGCGTAATTTGAACGCCTGCATTTGTGAGCAGGTGGTACAGCGTAGCAATCTTCGTGCGACCACCACGCATGGCACAGTATGTGAAAACCACGCGCTGCTTGGCTCGGGTAAAAGCTACAAAGAAGCCGGCGGTGGCTTCAATCTCATCGTTGGAAAAACTCCACCAAGCCCCGTCGTCCAAGCCAACAAAGATGACAGTGTCATACTCCAGACCTTTGCTTTTGTGAATGGTCATCAATGGAATCGCGTTGACGCCTTCATAGGTATCAAGTGCCGATGCCCAATCTGCACACTGATTTGACGAAGTGTAAAGGTGTGTTGCCGCTGATTCGATCACCGTATCGAGCCATTCACCTTGCCCGTATGCGGAGTTCTGGCTTTTCAGGCGCTCGATTCCGACAAAATCCAGTATCTCCACAATAAGTGACCGTGCAGCGTGTAACGTGGTTGGTGGACTTGAGCGGTTCGCACCAAGCCAAATCGCGTAGGCGTCCAACTCGCGTGTGAGTTTGGAGTGACCGATTTGGTCGTCGAACGTGATGCCCCGCAGCGACGCCAACCATTTTTGGCACTCAGACCAGTAGCGTCCTGCTCGCGGCGTCATAGCCAGCCGCAGTAGCGAGACAAGAAGCGTCGACACATCTTCGGCAACCAGATCCTGCAATGTGATTGACCCAACAAATCCGGCTTCATTTCGCAAGCTCAAACCTTGGGCAACAAAAGCTGGCTCCAGCACTTCGGCGTATTCGCCCGCTTTCTGGCGAACCAAAAGAACGAAGTCGCGCGGTGTGAGTTTTCCCGTTGCTATATCTGATGCCACGGATACAGCAAGATCGCGGGCCTCCGCGTGTGGGCTGGAGAAGTCAAGAATGGAGCAACATTCACCGCTTATCTTACCTATCGTTTGGGAAACAGGTGCAACTGCTCCGCCATCCAAGGCTTGGGCCAGAACGTGTTGGATTCGCACCAGGTCGGGTGAAGAGCGGTAGTTGTTGTAGAGAGATGTTCGCGTAGCTGCAAAGTCGGCATCGAACTCGGAGAAAGGGTGGTCCATGGCCAAAGCCCAGCGCATGATTTGCTGTTTGTTGTCGCCGACAGCAGTTATCACCGTATCAGTCCCTCGAAAAATAGTATTCACAAGATCGTATTGAACCTGTGTCGTGTCTTGGAACTCGTCCATGAAAAGGTGTGAATAAGTCAGCCGAAGCGCGTCCCGCGCCATAGGATTTACTCGTAACAAGAGTTCGGCGAGTCTGCTTATCATGGGAAAGGATAAAGCGCTTTTCGGGCCGCCGTGCAAGGATGCCTGCCAGAACAAATCAGCAGCCCATTGACCGACAGTCGGTCGCAACCATCCCTCAGCTGGTAGGGGCTGACCGAGAAGATAATTTCGTTCGAAGTTTTTTGGCCCAATTGCACGTAGGTCGGCTCTTGTACCAATCGTTGCCGGGGGTAGGCCAACCTCTTGAAAGAGGAAATCCTTGTAGTCACGATCGTTATAGCTAGGGATTTCGTAATCGGGTCTGGGACGCCAACGTTCGGGCAGTGACTGGCCAAAACGATCAACCAAGCCTTTTGCAAACGCGTCAAACGTCATGGAGTCCAGGCGTCCTGCATGGTCGGCGTGACAGCGTTTTCGCACGCGTGCTGCAAGGTTGGAAGCCGCGTCGCGTTTGAAGCTTATCGCGAGGATGCGTCTAGGCGGTGGCGCCGCACCGGTTTGTAATAAGTAAGCTGCACGCTGCGCCAGCAACTCCGTCTTGCCTGCGCCGGGGCCTGCGATGACTGATCGATTGTCGTCTGAACGAACCACCTCTAAGGCATATGTTTCGAGCGATTCTACCCCGACTGGCTTCCAATCTTCTGAGCGAATTCTGCGCGACGATAGGGTCATTTCAATCCCGCCTTAAAGACGCCGAAATATGCTTGAGTACTGAAGAGAGCACCTTCGGCATCTGCTTCACCAGCTGCGGCTTACTGATTTGGGTCAGCGCTGCGAGATGGGTTGCAGGCTTGCTGTGAGTGAGAAAGTGGTACCGGTAATTCGGGAATTGAGAAGGATATTTCTCAAAGGGCCCAGTGTAGGCATCTATTCCAGGGCCGGCGCTTCCCAATACAACTTCGGCGGCTTTGTCAGCGCTCATGCGAGGGCCCCCACCTTGGGGAGTGATTGCAGTGTAGGCGTCAGGAAATGCCTCTAGCATCGCCAAATCTAGATCTAGCGGTGACGAGAAATACACACCATAAGTTTTTAAAAAGTTGACCCATGATAAGAGATTGTCGTAACCGGCCGAATCTGCCCAAGTGTGCATCTTTGCTAGCTGCGCATCGCTTAAAACGCCGTCTGAAACTTTTAGCAGTTCGGCCTTAGGTGCGCCGAACTCGAGTAACTTTTCTAGCGCCGTTTTGACTCTACCAAACCCACCCCCTTCGCGGCCTAGATCAAGATCCAACAGCGTAGCGTGAGGAATACCTAGGTGTTTGAGCAGGCGCCAAAAATGCTGAACATGGCGCCCACCCAAGGGCACAATAGCGACGAAGGCTGGGTCAATCAGCAAGTCCATCGCCTCCGCAAGCTGCGGTAAAACAACTCTTTCCGAATCGCCCTCGACGAGTAAAACAAACCGAGCAAAATAAAGTTCTGGATAGGCCAAGATCGCCCCTCGCACAAACTTGCTTGCTTCTGCGTCATTGACCGGAAACTTGATGCGCTTGATCGAAGACACACGCGTTCTATGGTCGCATCTGCAGTATCGAACCTCCTTGGGATTGACGCGACTAAGTACGGCCGGTGAGTGACTGGTGACAATCGCCTGAGCACTGCCATCGGCAGTGAGCGACTGAACCTGGCGGATGATGCGAGCGAGGAAGTAGGGCGAAAGGTGGTTCTCTGGCTCCTCCAGAGCGAAAATCGTGAGCGCCGGTATGCGCAGCGCGTCGTTCCGAAAGCCCTCAATCGACCCCGTTACAACTTCACGTTCCAAATCGAAGACTGCTGCAGCCAGAGCGAAGTAAAACAGGGACTGTTGACCATCGCTGAGAGCCTCAATACCACGCTCCTGACCGTCAGGCCCCTGCTCGAACATCACCGCGATCTTGTTGACGACCTCCTCAAACCTGCGACTAACCAAGCTGAGTCGCGGATTAGTATCCACAACTTCATCATGGAGTGCCGACCATCGCGTCTGCAGGGCATTTGTGATTGCAGTTATTGCCGATTCGCCCTCAAAGGCAGAGGCCAGATTGTCTGTTGCTTCCGCAACTGCCTCTTCGGTGTCGGACGACCATTCTATTGCACGTAACAAACGAGCCGCCAATGCCCCAGCTGTTGCCTTGGTCTGGGCTGCAGCATCTCGGCTTGCTGGCGTGTAATAGAGATGGATCAACCCCCTATCAGCCACGGACACCGGGTGGCACTTGTCTTCTTGGAGTTCTTCGTCAAGGGATTCGACCCATTGCAATGTCTGCGATACCTCGCCCTCGATTGTGCCATCGTCTTCCCATTGCGCATCAAGTCGAAGGCGGCAGACAGGAGCTTTATTTGGACGATCGATTAGCATGTAACGAAATGAAGGTGCAATTGTTTCTGGCGTGGCCGTCCCATTAACCAGTTCGGGTAGGGCGATTAGCACTTCGATGTAGAGGTGTTTTGATTTGAGATCATTCGGGTCATCCTCCGGCCCCAGGTGGAAATCCGAACGACGGACAGTACGCTGAGACCGGGTAACACCGAACAGCTTTGCCAAAGCGTGCAAAAGAGCAGTTTTTCCGGCAGCATTAGGACCGACGATTGTCGTGATCTTTGGAGAGATCGTAACGTTAATTGGGGCAGGACCGAAACAGCGAAAACCAGATACAACGACAGATTCTATAAGCACAGGATCCCTTCCTCTTTGCCGCAGTGCATTTGTGTTCTTCTCGTGCTCACCTAGCGTAGGCATGAGAAGTGCGTCCTGCCATTACAATGCAGTTGAAACACTGGTGCAGCATCGCGCCAGTCCATAAAGCCACCCGGATGGCTCGCGTCACGGGCATGATCGTCATGTTCGTATCTGACAGGCGCTCAGCATGCAGTGACTTCCTACCCAGTGCCATCTTGCCACTAGAATTTGCAGACATGGGTTCCACTGAATCAGGTGCGGCCCTAACCTTTCAGTATCACTCGGCCGTCATCTTTGAATTGCTACAATTAGTTGTTGAGCTTTGCCGACAGCCACTGGTCTTCCCTTTTGCACCTTTGCCTATCTCCAACAAAAAGATCTGGCCATCGAGTCCGCGCGCTGAGAAGTCGATGGCGCCATCTGATGGCGTGTAGGCTCTTGAGGTCGACCGGTACGGACGAAATGCGGACAGCAGGTACTTTCGGCCATCGGCTAGTGATGTGAAATAGCATCCGAGGCTTCCAGCAGATGTTTTATTTGACCAGACCTTAAAATCCAAACGAGCCAACCAGGTGCCTGCAGGAACATCTTCCCAAGAGTAGGATTTAGGTTCAAAACCCTCGTCCAACGCACCGTTGTAACTCCAAGCACGCCGTGTATCTTCAGTCTGTATTTCACGCGTGTCTTCCACTGATTCTCCCCTTCATGATCGACCTGCCAATAATGGCTGAACACCGAAATTCCCACGGTGGATCGAAAACGTCAATTTAGGTCGAATATGAAGGGAGAAGGCTGACCCCATATACGACTGATACGTTTCACTCGTAGGGCAGCCCGCCGAACAGCTCAATCATCAGATCACCTTGTAGCACCTCGAATGGCACTTCCACATACTCATCCGGATGTCGGGGCAATGCTTTGCTCTCGTGGCTTGAGTTCTTCGTGTGACCCTGTACTTTCTGCCCGTTTTCCTTGATGTAGGGCAGCACCACGATGCGACCGTGATTTTTGGAGATGATCGTGCCTTCGTGCCAAATCGTTTCACCGCTTTTACTTTCCGAGTCACCACTGACCGTTTTGACAGTCCAGCCAGGTGTGCCACTTTCCTCATACCAGAAAACAAAGCCCGCAATGACGACCACCCGTTGGCCACGGGCTTTGGCTTCGATCAGCAATTTCTGCACGCTCGCGAGCTGTAAGAGCTTATTGGCTCTGGGAAGCAGCTCGGCTCGGATCTGGACTTTGGTTTTCCCCCAGTGCGTCGTACCTGAGAGGCCAAACCCACGGGCGATCTTTTCGCGAGAACAGTGCACCGCGCACTTTTTAGTCGGGTTCAATCGAAGTGACCAGTCAAATTCGCCACTGCGGGCCAGTGCCACTCTGTATCTGTGGAAGAATACGATCTGGAGATAGGGTGCTTCCTGCAATTGCTCAAATAGCATGTCACGTAAGATTTCAAGATCAGTTGGCAGGATCAGTTCGGATCGATGAGGGCGTGCGGCAGAGGCGTTTCGGCGTAGCGCCTCCGTAAGCATCACGAATTCTTCGTCAGCAAGACGTTCCTGTACGGTGATTTCTTTTTCTGCCTTCAGCGTCAGAGACGTGCGCAGAACTTCATCAATGCCGAGGGAAGCTGCTCTATCTGCGATCTGTGCATTGAACTCCTTCGAAAACGCTCGGGCTTCTTCATATGTGTCGAACGCATGGCCTTTTGCATGTCCATTTTCTTCGATGTAGTGAGGCATCCAAGTGACATCGCTAGGTGACACGTACTTCAGCGCGCGGATTAGCCACCGTCCCGTCTCGTACCAGCGGAACGGGAACAAAGCCAACGTTACTTTTCCATAGCCGGGCAATTCGCTTAGCTGCATGAGGCACGCTCTAGTAGACCTACCAATTCATAAGGTGCTCGTTTTCTTATCATCTACTTGGAATATGAAGTGCTACTCAGGTCACGGGGACATCATCGTCACTCACCTGCATGCAGATGAATTGAGGCGACAATAGAAGGCTCAGAGCTTTTTGCTCCGCAGCTTCGCCAAGCCTTGCTTGATAAAGCCTGCATTTTCTCCAACCGTCCACATGGCTCCGCGAATGTTCTCGCCGACCTCGGTCGCACCTTGCTTTTCAACTTGAAGCGCCAGTTCCATGACTGCTGCTTCTAGCGCCAACTGATTTTTGTACATTCTCTCCAACACGTCGGATATTGAATATTCGTGAGACATGGCGCGACTCCATCCGCAAATACCTAGCATAGCAGCGCCTGAGGCGTGGTTTTATGTCCCAATTAATTTCCAAAATCCACAGAAATCATGCGCCGCTCAGGGTGAGGAACGGAGCGTTCTACAAAATATAGAGCTTGCGCTTCAGTTCTCCAAAACAGCCTCGCAGGCCGCGATCCAAGGTGAAGCTACCTTTTTATCGCGCAGAACATTGAGCCACTGACTTGTAAATGGGCGTCGCAATCGAGAGTCCTATCATTTCAAGGCTCATATTCGGAATGTGATTTGCGCTGGCTAGATAATCTTGCAAATTACTCTGCACCAGCTGTTTTGCCTGCTCCTTTGACACTGCTTGTCGATGAACCAACTCTGCAGATCTTGAAGCCAGAAATAGAACCACCCATTCATGCACGCAGCGAGTAGCAAAATCGAAAGCGCTTTCATCATCCAGTAATACTGACGTTCCGAGCGTGCTCAAGAGCTGCTGAACCAAATCGTTAACTGCCAAAACGAAGCCCTCGAACGACCTTTTCTGAAAGCTCACCTGCTCCCAAAATGCCTACGCTGCTCATGCCCAGTGTCACACAGCTGAAGCACACCAGAGTGGTTAATCAGATCTTGCAAGCATTCGAGCGTCAACGAGCTAAACCAAAAAAAACAGCGAGTGAAAGAGGGGCTTTTGTCTCATTAATTTCGAAAACGTCTCAATAATTTTGAAAGCCTACAGCCACCGCCCACCAGCGCCGGGCCGGACGCCGAATGGTGTGGTTGGCGGAACGGTCTTTGTGGCCAATGGCTCAACGGCATACAACTGGTGACCGATTGAATCGCCGCGACTTCCAGCGCTTCGCTCTCGGCCAGTGGCGGCAGCAGCCCGGGCAAACGACTCGCCAGCAGGGTTTTCCCCGTCCCCGGTGGCCCGCTGAACAGCAGGTTATGAGCCCCCGCAGCCGCAATCAGCAATGCACGTTTGGCCGCGATCTGGCCCTGCACTTCATTCAAGTCCGGATACGGTTTGCTGGCGTAGAGCAAACCATTGGACACAAACGGTTCTACGGGTGTGTGACCATTGAAGTGCGCGACCGCCTCCAGCAGATGATCCACCGCAATGACCTTCAGTCCTGACGCCAGGCACGCTTCCTCGGCATTTGCCCGCGGCACCATCAGCGATCGTCCAGCCTTGCGCGCCGCCAGTGCCGCCGGCAACACACCACGAACCGCCCGTACTTCGCCAGACAGCGCCAACTCACCGAGACACTCGACGTCATCCAGCGTCAAAGTCGGCACCTGCACACTGGCAGCCAGAATCCCCAAGGCGATCGCCAGATCGAAGCGCCCGCCGTCCTTCGGTAAATCGGCCGGGGCGAGATTCAAGGTGATACGTCGCGCCGGAAATTGCAGCCCGGAATTGATGATCGCACTGCGCACCCGATCCTTGCTTTCCTTCACCGCTGCTTCCGGCAACCCCACCATCGTCAGCGATGGCAGGCCGTTGGCCAAATGGACTTCTACGGTAACGGCGGGCGCTTCCACACCGATCTGGGCGCGGCTGTGGACAATGGCCAGAGACATGATCATTCCTTGAGCTTGCGAGAACCGCTTCCTGCGGTTTTTTGAAGGGTAGTTGCGGCGTAGTGGTTTAGCGCGGCGGCTGAGGAGCGAAACCTTCGCAGGATGTTGCGGGTGTCGATGTATAGAGTGCGAGAACGAAAAAAACCGCCATTTAGACTGATGCCTGTCAGTTAAGCCGTAACGCGATCCGTAGCAGCTGCCGAAGGCTGCGTTCGGCTGCGAAGCAGTCGTAAAATCTGCTATGCGGTCTTTCAGATTAACCGTGCAAGCAGGATCTACGAGTGCTGCACACTCGAACGCAGCCTTCGGCAGCTGCTACAGGTCTTACGCCGCGCCCTGAATCTCGTAACTGACTGGCATTAGCCATTTAGGCGGCGAGCCACCCAGATGTTCATTAAAGCGACTGAAGCACCCGTGAAGCCCGCTTCCACCACGGGGCATTGACCATACTTCGTGGTCGCTCCCCCTCCGGCAACAGGTGTGGAACATCCTGCAACCGAATCCACGGCTGGTTGTTCCAGTGCAGCAGACTCAAAGACATTTCCGGCCAGTTCAGCAGGCTCAGTATCGGGCGTTCGACTGTGGTGGGTTGCTGGGCGTCTCTAAGGGCAGGGACCACGTCGTGGGTCAGCCATTCGCGCAGGCCCCGGTATTCGGGGCAGTAGTGATAAACCAGCAGCGCGTAAACGCCTGATTCGCTGATCAGCAGCGTATGTTCTATGCAGCCGTGAATATGCATTGTCACGGTTTGGTGTTGATCAGGGTCGAGTTTGCGTAGCGCGCGTTCGTCGAGGAACAGCCGAAGCAATCGACCGAGGTCGCGGGCACTGAACCAAGGCTGGTTTTCCAGCAGCAGGGTGTGGAGGTGGAGTTTGTGGCGGGTGAAGACGTGCGGGATCAGATAATTTTCATCCATGGTGCAGTACCCAAGTTCGCTTGAGGGAAACTGCCACTGATCGTCGCCAAACAATAAGGGTGGCAGCTGTGCGCGGGTTGGCGAACCGGTGCAAGCGAATACCGGCAGACCCGAAGATCTCCCACACACAGCCGCCATAATTTGAGTCGGGAAAGAAGCGCCCGATATCAGATGTGGTCGCGGTGCATCGCAAGCTTTCCGGGTCGCCAAACCCAGTGCTGAACATTCAGCTGAAGTGAGCTTAGAAACCGGGGTTGTGCGGCGCAATCGGAAAGCGGTGGTGTTTTTGTAGGACTCAGCCTGGAAGTAGAGCTGAATCCTGATTGCTGGAAGGTCGTTCCGACCTTATCGCGGGCAAGCCACGCTCCCACAGGGGATTTGTGGGGTCATTCAGTCGGTGGATTCAGCTTGGCTTCCAGCTCGGCGACTTTTGCCTCAAGGCTCTCAAGGCGTGCCCGGGTGCGTGCCAGGACGACCATCTGACTGTCGAATTCTTCCCGGCTCACTAGATCAAGCTTGCTGAAGCCGCTTTGCAGCAGGGCTTTGAACTGGCTTTCGATTTCGCTTTTTGGCAGCGGGGTTTCGCCGCTGAACAGGCGGGAGGCGGTGCCGCTCAGGGCATCGAGGAAGTCTTTGGGTGCGAGCATGAGAAACGTCCTGGAAACAATGGCCGGCAGTGTATCACGCAGTGTCTATAGTCATTGGCGCGGGCACGAATGCACGCTTTTCGCGCATGTTGCCGGGCGTTCGCGCACTGTTGTTGTGCGTATCGCCGGCGGTGATGGGGCATTGGTGCCTGTGGCAGCGGCCAAGGGATTGAAATCAGTAGGTTTTCACGAGATGGCAAGCTTTCTGCTTAGTCCCTTGTGACCCATGCACTGATGCAGTCGCTGTGACGAATGCAGTGCGACAGGCGGAGCGGGGAGTTTCGTCAGGAACGGTTAACTGGCGTCGGTCGGGCGAGTAGGGCCGACGATGCGTTACAAAGCCAGGCACTGCGCTTAGACTTGAGTCGGGTTTGTTTTCCTGGGGCAAGTCCACCAATTCGGGAGAGAGTTTTCATGAAGCTAGTCACTGCCATCATCAAGCCGTTCAAACTGGACGATGTACGCGAGTCGTTGTCCGAGATCGGCGTGCAGGGCATTACCGTCACTGAGGTCAAAGGCTTCGGTCGGCAGAAGGGGCATACCGAGCTGTATCGCGGGGCGGAATACGTGGTCGATTTCCTGCCCAAGGTGAAGATCGATGTCGCCATTGACGACAAGGATCTGGACCGGGTTATCGAGGCGATAACCAAGGCGGCCAACACCGGCAAGATTGGTGACGGCAAGATTTTCGTGGTCAATCTGGAACAGGCTATTCGCATCCGTACCGGCGAAACCGATACCGACGCAATCTAAGCCGCCAAACCCAACGCCCCAGGAGAAAACAAAATGACTCTGCGTAAATTCGCAGGGCTAGGAGCCCTGTTGTCCATCGTAATGCCCGGCCTGGCCATGGCGGCAGATCCGGTGGCTCCTCCAGTCCTCAATTCCGGCGATACCGCCTGGATGTTGACCTCTACTGCCCTCGTGCTGTTCATGACCATTCCAGGCCTCGCGCTGTTCTACGGCGGCATGGTTCGTTCCAAAAACGTTCTCTCATTGATGATGCAGTGCTTCGCCATTACCGGCCTGGTCACCATCCTGTGGTTCCTCTATGGCTACAGCATGGCGTTTGACACCACGGGTATGGAAGCCAACGTCGTCAACCTCAATTCCTTTGTCGGCAGCTTCGCCAAGGCTTTCCTTGCCGGCATCACGCCCGCCAGTATTACTGGTCCTACAGCGCTGTTCCCCGAGGCGGTGTTTGTCACCTATCAGATGACCTTCGCCATCATCACCCCGGCGCTGATCGTCGGTGCATTCGCCGAGCGGATGAAGTTCTCCGCGATGCTGGTGTTCATGGGCATCTGGTTCACCGTGGTTTACGCGCCGATTGCGCACATGGTCTGGAGTGGTCCGGGTTCGCTGTTGGGCGACTGGGGCGTGCTCGACTTCGCGGGCGGCACCGTGGTTCACATCAACGCCGGTGTCGCAGGTCTGGTGGCGTGCCTGGTACTGGGCAAGCGCAAAGGCTTCCCGACCACGCCGATGGCTCCGCACAACCTCGGTTACACCCTGATGGGCGCCGCGATGTTGTGGGTGGGCTGGTTCGGTTTCAACGCAGGTTCCGCCGCAGCGGCCAACGGCACTGCCGGTATGGCCATGCTGGTAACTCAGATTGCTACCGCCGCAGCGGCCCTGGGCTGGATGTTCGCCGAGTGGCTGACCCACGGCAAACCTAGCGCGCTGGGTATCGCTTCGGGCGTGGTTGCCGGTCTGGTTGCGATCACTCCGGCTGCGGGTACCGTTGGCCCGATGGGCTCGATGATCATCGGTCTGGCAGCGGGCGTGGTGTGCTTCTTCTGCGCCACGACCCTGAAACGCAAACTGGGTTACGACGACTCCCTCGACGCCTTCGGCGTGCACGGCATCGGCGGTATCCTCGGCGCGATCCTCACGGGTGTATTCGCAGCTCCGTCACTGGGTGGCTTCGGCACCGTGACCGACATCGCGGCACAAGTCTGGATTCAGTGCAAAGGCGTGGGTTTCACGGTGATCTACACCGCGATCGCCACGTTCATCATCCTCAAGGTGCTCGACGCCGTCATGGGGCTGCGCGTTACCGAGGAAGAAGAGTCGGTGGGTATCGATCTGGCGCTTCACAACGAGCGCGGCTACAACATGTAAGCAAGCGCATAAAAATTTGCCCGGCTTGCCGGGCATTTTTTTGTCTGGATTTTTTCTCTGAAAGTACGGCTGAAAGGTTTTTTCGCACACGTTTAGTGGTGTTTGTGACGAGTGTTTTTCCGCGGCCAATGGCTTACATGATTGAAGGAATATTAGGGCCTTTGTTTTTTCCCAGAGCGCGCTAGAATGCGCCCCGAACGTGCGGAGAACTGTATGTGGCAACAGACTCTGATAACCCTGCGGGCACGGCCCCGGGGCTTTCATCTGGTAACGGACGAGTTACTCGCCGGCCTGCCTGAACTCCAGGCATGTCGGGTCGGTCTGTTGCATTTGTGGCTGCAGCACACCTCGGCGTCGTTGACCATCAACGAGAACGCCGATCCGGCGGTACGTCGCGACTTCGAACGGTTTTTCAATCGGCTGGTCCCACAAGGAACAGCTGGCTATGAGCATAACGACGAAGGCCTGGACGACCTCCCGGCGCACTTCAAGGCCAGTTTGCTAGGCTGTCAGTTGAGTCTGCCGATAAGGGCGGGCCGATTGGCGTTAGGTAGCTGGCAAGGTGTTTATCTGGGTGAGCACCGCGATCATGGCGGTGCTCGCAAAGTCCTCGCCACCGTGCACGGTGAAGAGGCATAAACCGCTGGTTACCAGTGGATGTTGATTTTTTTCCGGCGGTCGTCGACAGACGACAAAGCTGGGCTATAACTAATCTGCTTTTCGCAAGTCATGAGGTAGAACATGAGCGACGATGATCTGGAAAACGACGACCTCGAAGTAGGCGACGAAGACGAGACCGAAGAAGGCCTGGAAGCAGCGGCGGAAGACGTTGCTGACGACGATGGCGGTGATGACACGCCGGTCCCGACCGCCAAAGGCAAGGCCAAGGCTGCGGTGTCGGTAGACGAGCTGCCGAGTGTCGAGGCCAAGAACAAAGAGCGTGATGCTCTGGCGCGCGCGATGGAAGAGTTCCTTGCCAAAGGTGGCAAGGTTCAGGAAGTCGAGGCCAACGTGGTGGCGGACCCGCCAAAGAAGCCTGATAACAAGTACGGCAGCCGGCCTATCTAAGCGCCTGCTACGTGCTTGCTGAAAAAGCCCGCCGTCGCTGCGGGCTTTTTCATGGGTGAAACAATAGAGACCGAAAAGCATCGCGGGCAAGCCTTGCTCCTACAGACTGGCGTCGTTCGAGCAGGTGACGACAATCCCGTAGGAGCAAGGCTTGCCCGCGATGACTATCTTGAGGACGCTACGAAATCGAGTTCCACCGCGCCAACAACGCTGGCAACTCGGTCAAGCTGCGAATCTCGGCATCGGGCACCTTGTCGGCTTCCCAGGCTTTACCGGTCGGGTTGAACCAGATCGCCCGCAACCCTGCCTGCTGAGCGCCGGCAATGTCATCGCCGGGATGATCGCCGATATGCACGGCGGCCTCAGCTGTTACATCGCCGCGTTTCAAGGCTTCGTGGAACAGCCGGGCATCGGGTTTGGCGATGCCGATATCCTCTGCGCACAAGATGAACTTGAAGTAATCCGCCAGCCCTAGGCGGCGCACATCCGCATTGCCGTTGGTGACCACGCCCAAGGCGTAGTGATTGGCCAGAATCTCCAGTGTCGGTTGCACCTCGGGGAAGATTTCCAGCTGATGTCGTGCGTGCAAAAACACTTCAAAGCCCTGATCGGCCAGCTCGCAGGCTTGTTCATGGGCGTAACCGGCTTCTTCCAGTGCGTGAAACAGCACCCGGCGGCGCAGGGCGCTGATGCGGTGCTTGAGGCTTGGTTCGTGGCTCAATACCCGCTCACGAATCGCCCACAAATGATCGACCGGCAAGGCACCGAGGTTCGGTGTGTGCTCGGCCAACCACTGGCGCAGCACTGCTTCAGCGCTGTCGATCACCGGGGCGGTGTCCCACAGGGTGTCGTCGAGGTCGAAGGTGATCAGTTGGATTGTCATTGCTCATCGCCTTTGATGCGTTTGGCCCGTGGATGGGCGCTGTCGTAGACCGAGGCCAGGTGCTGGAAGTCCAGGTGGGTGTAGATCTGCGTGGTTTTGATGTCCGCGTGGCCGAGTAATTCCTGTACCGCACGCAAGTCTTGCGAGGACTCCAGCAAGTGGCTGGCGAAGGAATGTCGCAACATGTGCGGGTGCAGGTTTTGCCCCAGTTCGCGCTCGCCGACGGCTTTGACCCGCGCCTGAACCGCCCGTGAGCCGAGGCGCCGGCCTTTCTGGCTGACGAATACCGCATCGTCCACCGGGTTCGCCATGGCGCGCAGCGGCAACCACAGTTCCAGGGCTTCGCGGGCCTTCTTGCCGACGGGCAGCACTCGGGTCTTGCTGCCCTTGCCGAGTACTTGCACCAGGCCGTCCGCCAGGTCGAGCTGTTCAAGGTTGAGCCCGGTCAGCTCCGACAGGCGTAAACCGGACGAGTAAAACAGCTCGAGAATCGCCTGGTCGCGGCGCGCCATGAAGTCGTCTTCCACGGCGCCATCGAGCAGTTGCAGCGCCCGGTCGGTGTCGAGGGTTTTCGGCAGGCGGCGCTCGCCCTTGGGGGGCGCCAGGCCGTTGGCCGGGTCGTGGTCGCAGAGGCCTTCGCGGTTCAGGTAGTGATAGAGCCCGCGTACCGCCGACAGCAGCCGCGCCAGGCTGCGCGAGGATTGTCCTTGCGAGTGCAGGCGAGCGATCAGGCTGCGCAGGCGCTGGATGTCCAGCGCGGTCCAGCTGCCGATGTTCTGTTTTTTGCAGTGCGCCAGGACCTTGTTCAGGTCGCGCCGATAGGCTTCCAGCGTGTGAGACGACACCTGACGCTCACTGCGCAGGTGCTCGCAGTAGGCGTCCAGTTGTCGTTCCATGGTCAGCGTACCGAGCGTAGGGAAGTGTTGACCCGAGGCAGTACGCGGCCCATGACTTCAGCGATGTAGCTTAAGAACAACGTGCCCACCGAGCTTTTGTAGTGCTGCGGATCGCGACTGGCGATCGCCAGGACACCGTGCAGGCCTTGATGGCTGATGGTGACTACCGCCGTCGAACCGATCTGCTTGCGCTGTTCTTCGCCAAACAGGAAGTCCAGCTCGTGTTCGCGCAGGCTGCCGCTGACGGTTTTGCCTTCGGACAACAAGCCGCCGATGGCCTTTTGCGCGTCGGCACTGGTCACCCAGCGCCCGACCGGCAAGGGCTCGTCGCTGAACAGGATCAGGCTGACAAAGGGCACCTGGAAATCCTGGCGCAGGCTGTCTTCGACGCTGATGACCACGTCGTCCAGGCTGCTGGCGTCCATCAAGGCGAGCGTCAGTCGGCGGGTTTTGTCGAACAGCCGGTCGTTGTCGCGGGCGACGTCCATCAGTTGCGAGAGGCGATGGCGCATCTCGATGTTGCGTTCGCGCAGAATTTTCATCTGGCGTTCGACCAACGAGATGGTGTCGCCGCGCTGGTGCGGAATGCGCAGCGCCGGGAGCAGTTCTTCGTGCTCGACGAAGAAATCCGGATGAGCCTCCAGGTACGCGGCAATCGCCGCCGCCTCCAGGCTTTCGGAAGGGGATTCGTCGGGCTGTGGGGCTGGAACCTGAGGCTGATCAGTCATGTATTTCGCTCACTCAAAGACGCACTTGTCCTTCGTATACGCGTACTGCCGGGCCGGTCATCATCACCGGTTGGCCAGGACCTGCCCATTCAATGGACAAACGCCCGCCAGGCAGGTCGATCAATAGCGGCGAATCCATCCACCCCTGGCTGATCGCGGCCACTGCAGCAGCGCAGGCCCCGGTCCCGCAGGCCTGGGTTTCCCCGGTGCCGCGCTCCCAGACGCGCAACTGCGCTCGGCTCCGGTCGATGACCTGGAGAAAACCGACATTGACCCGCGCCGGGAAGCGCGGATGGTTTTCGATCTTCGGTCCCAGCTCATGCACCGGCGCGTTGTTGATGTCGCTGACCCGCACGACGGCGTGGGGATTGCCCATGGAGACCGCGGCCAGTTCGATAGTCTGGCCATCGACCTCGACCTGATAACTCAAGGCCTGAGCGGGCGCCTGGAACGGAATGTCTGCCGGCACCAGGCGCGGTGCACCCATGTTGACGCTGATCTGGCCGTCGTTGCGGATATCCAGTTCGATAATGCCGCTTTTGGTCTCGACGCGAATCTGCCGCTTGGCGGTCAGGCGCTTGTCCAGAACGAAGCGTGCGAAGCAGCGTGCACCGTTGCCGCATTGCTCGACTTCGGAACCGTCGGCGTTGAAGATCCGGTAACGGAAATCCACGTCCGGGTTGCTCGGCGCTTCGACGATCAGCAATTGGTCGAAACCGACACCGGTGTGCCGATCGCCCCATTGCTTGGCATGCTTGGGCAGAATGTGCGCGTGCTGGCTGACCAGGTCGAGGACCATGAAGTCGTTGCCCAGGCCATGCATCTTGGTAAAACGCAGCAGCATGGGTTTACTCCGGCAGCAGGCTTTCGCCAGCAAACAACTCGGCTACCGTCTCGCGGCGACGCACTTCGATTGCCTGATCACCGTCCACCAGCACTTCAGCGGCGCGACCGCGAGTGTTGTAGTTGGAGCTCATGACGAACCCGTACGCACCGGCCGAATGCACGGCCAGCAAGTCGCCTTCTTCGAGTGCCAGATGGCGATCCTTGGCGAGGAAGTCGCCGGTTTCGCAGATCGGCCCGACGATGTCGTAGGCGCGTGCCGGAGTTGCACGCGGGCGCACGGCCGTGACGTCCATCCAGGCCTGATACAGCGCCGGGCGGATCAGGTCGTTCATGGCTGCGTCGACGATGGCGAAGTCTTTGTGCTCGGTGTGCTTGAGGTACTCGACCTGGGTCAGCAGCACGCCGGCGTTGGCGACGATGAAACGGCCCGGCTCGAACACCAGCGTCAGGTCGCGACCGTCGATGCGTTCGCGTACGGCATTGATGTAGTCGGCAGCCAATGGCGGCTCTTCATCGCGATAACGCACGCCCAAACCGCCGCCGAGGTCGATGTGGCGCAGGTAGATTCCGCAATCGCCCAGGCGGTCGATCAGCGCCAGCAGGCGGTCGAGGGCATCGATGAAGGGCGGCAGGGTGGTCAGTTGCGAGCCGATGTGGCAATCGACACCGACCACTTCCAGGTTAGGCAGTTGGGCGGCGCGGACGTACACGTCTTCGGCGTCGGCAATCGCGATGCCGAACTTGTTTTCCTTGAGACCGGTAGAAATGTACGGATGGGTGCCGGCATCGACGTCCGGGTTGACCCGCAGCGAGATCGGCGCGCGAACGCCAAGCTCGGCCGCGACGACTTGCAGGCGTTCGAGCTCGTCGGTGGATTCGACGTTGAAGCAGTGCACGCCGACTTCCAGGGCGCGACGCATGTCTTCACGGGTCTTGCCGACGCCCGAGAAAACGATCTTGTCGGCCTGGCCACCGGCGGCCAGAACACGTTCCAGCTCGCCACCGGAGACGATGTCGAAACCAGCGCCCAAACGCGCCAGGACATTCAGTACACCCAGGTTGGAGTTGGCCTTGACCGCAAAGCAGACCAGGTGCGGCGTGCCGGCCAGGGCATCGGCGTACGCCAGATACTGGGCTTCGATGTGCGCGCGGGAGTAGACGTAGGTTGGTGTGCCAAAGCGTTCGGCGATGGCGGACAGGGCAACACCTTCCGCGAACAGCTCACCGTCACGGTAGTTAAAAGCGTCCATGATGTTCCCTTAGTAGGTGCTGGTACTGGTGCTGTGCTGGTGCGCTTTGGACTGCGACGACTTCGCCTGTTCTTCAGGCGATTTGCTGTCATCGGGCAGATACAGCGGCCCTTTTTGACCACAGGCAGTGACAAGGCAGGCAACCGCGACGAGCGCAGCAAGGGAAGAGATCAGGCGCTTCATGGCGAAATCCTTGAAAATGCGTTAATTGCGCCGGAGTATACCGGCCACCCGGCAGCTTGCCTATGCGATGGACCACCCGTCCGGCGGGCCTTTGCCTGGGCAGGCGATCAAGCGGCGCAAGGTGTGTCGATATTTTCTACTCTTGTCTGGTGCGTGGTCGGTATCCTTTGCAATCGCTGGGGCTCGGCCGTATCTTGCGGCGCTTGAGCGTGAGTAGACATTTTCTGAGGTTCCCGCAATGAGTTTGACTGAAGCCCGTTTCCACGATCTGGTCGATGCCACCCAGCAAACGCTGGAGGATATTTTCGATGACAGTGGCCTGGATGTTGATCTGGAAAGCTCGGCCGGTGTGCTCACCGTCAAGTTCGAAAGCGGCAGCCAGTTGATCTTCAGTCGCCAGGAGCCGCTGCGTCAGCTGTGGCTGGCGGCCGTGTCCGGCGGCTTCCACTTCGACTATGACGAAGAAAGTGAACGCTGGATGTGTGACAAGAGCGAAGAGCAGCTCGGCGAGATGCTTGAGCGCATTGTCGGCGAGCAAGCCGGCGCCAAGCTTGATTTCGAAGGGCTGTGATCTGGTGACCGAGGCAGCGCCTGTCCGTCCGCCGAAGCCGCTGTACAGCAACGTCAGCGCGGCGGTGCCGTCGCCGTGCACCAGCGTCTGTCGGCTGGACGAGCAGAAAGTCTGCCTGGGTTGTTTCCGCCACGTCGAAGATATCCGCGAATGGCGCTCGGCGGACGATGATCGCCGCCGGGTGATTTGCGCCCAGGCCCAACAGCGCAAGAACTTATCCCCGCGCTAGTCCTCGTACTCGTAGGAGCTGAGCTTGCTCGCGATGGCGGCCTGACAGCCGACCCATCTCCCGCAGGTGTACATATCCATTCCTGCGGTAACGGCCGCTTATGGTTTCGCTCTTACAGCGAGTCCCTTTTTCAAACGCCAAAAAGGAACCAAAAGGCTTCGCCCCAAGCGTACGGCACCTCGCCTAGGCTCGGCGTTCCCTCATTCCGGCATTCATCAGGGGGCATCGCCTACGGTCTGCTTCGCGACGACCTCCTCTCGATGTGTCCGGCTGCGCCGTACGGCGCTGCGCGCCCACCCCCTGATGAACACCTCCACTCGGCCTCCCGATAGGGGCGGGTGGATCAAGATCAACAGCAACAGCACGGCGGCCTACCGGCCGGCCTGAGTGGGGGGGCTGAGTGGTTGGTTGGTTGGTTGGTTGGTTGGTTGGGGGGCGGCGGCTTGTATATTTTTTGAGCTGTGATAGTGTCCGGATACGCCTCAACTCATCGAGGTCCGTGAAAACCCCGCCTATTTCTGGCGGGGTTTTGCTTTTGTCGTGCAGAAAAAAGGAGTCTGCCTTAATCATGACCGCACCTTCCATCATCCTTACCCGCCTGGACGTGCAACGTCTGGAGCGTTTGATCGACAGCCTGGATGACTCGCTGCCAGGTGTTATCGCGCTGCAAACCGAACTGGATCGCGCCGATACGCTGGTCGGTCACGATGAAGTGCCTGCCGATGTCGTGACCATGAACTCGCGTGTGCATTGCCGTGAAGAAAGCAGTGGCAAGGACTATCACCTGACCCTGGTTTATCCACAGGACGCCAATGCCGACGAAGGCCGGATTTCCATTCTGGCGCCGGTAGGCAGCGCATTGCTCGGTTTGAAGGTTGGCCAGCACATCGACTGGCCGGCACCGGGTGGCAAGACCTTGAAGCTGACCCTGCTTGAGGTTGAGTCGCAACCCAAGAATGGCGGCGACTGCACGTTCTGACACGTCTCAGGCCTGTTCGAGCGCCTTGTTCAATGCGCGCTCCAGGTCTGCCTTGTAGCGCAGGTAAAGATTGCTGGAGCTCTGACCATCACCGAGCAGGCCGGACAGGTCCAGGTCGGTGATGTAGCAGCGATAGTGTTGCGCCTCGCGACGCTGCCCGACGATCTCCTGCGCGACCACAGCAAATAGCTGGTCGCCATGCTCCAGCTCGGAAAACTCTCGCTGATTGCAATACAAGGTGACTTGGCCTTGCCCCGGTACGGCTTTGCCGACGATTGCCTGGACGTCGTAGAACGGCTTGTTCACCGGTGTCTGCGGCGCCGGGCGTGGCTCGACCCGGCGTGCACGATTAGTGCCCGATGGCAGCAGTTGGTAGTACAGGGTTTCCAGCACCGTCACCGGTTGGGCGGGGTCCATCGGCAACAGTGCGTCACGGCGAAACAGGATCGATTGCAGGAAACGTTGCAGTGGCACCAGCAGGCTTTGCTCGTCGTGATACGGCTGGCGCTGTTGCCACAGGGCGTTGAATTCATCCAGCACGTACAACTCGGCGTGGGCATCGTTGATGCGGTAAAACACCTGAATGCAGTCGGGCTGGCCCATCGGCAGGATCAGCGCCAGGTCGTGATCTTCCAGCGCCATCGGGTCCAGTTGCAGCGGGCTGTAGCGGTTCAGGTCCTGGTTCAGGTAATCGAGTAGTGCCGGCAGGCTGGCCAGCGCGACATGATTGACCTGGCCGGGTATCAGTTCCAGCACGTGGTAATGCTGCTGGACCTGGATCAGGTAGCGATGATTGAGTTTGCTGAGCAGCAGGTTCTGCGCGGTATCGAGGACTTCTTCGACACGTTGGGCGATGAACTGCGCACGGTTATGGCAGAAGCAGCGCACTCGCAGTCGAGGTTGCTGTGGGCCGCTTGGCAGATTGTTGAGGTAATCGCGCAGGCAATCGAGCAGGGCGTGGGCGCCGTCGTAGCGGCTGACCAGCACTTCGTTCCAGCTGTTGAGCGTGACCTGATCAAGGGTCAGCACCAGATTTTCGCGCACCCCGGCGTAGCTCAGCGAGTCTGTGCGCTCGGTGGTCATCAGGATGTTCAGGTCGCGGTGATGCTTGAGCGGGTCGACACCCACGTTCACCAGAATCAACACCTCGCTCGGCACGCTGGCATGCAGCAGTTGTTCTTCGCTGACGCTGGTCAGGGGCAGCGCGATGGTCTGTTGCAGGCTGCCCAGCAGATTGAACAGCTCGAACTCGCTCAGGTCGCTGCTGCCGGGGTGCAAGGCCAGGCGCGTGCTGCTGTCGATCACGCCGTTACGGTGGCACCAGGTCAGGAGTTCCAGCAGTTCGCGACAGCGCTTGATCGGCGCGAAATGTTCCCACTCCAGATTGCCCAGGTTGCCGTTGTACAAACCCCAGTGGCTCTGCCCAGGCTCTTTCTTGTTTGCTGACTGGACGAGGGTCAGTGTGTCTTCGGCAAGATCCGGTGCGATCCCGGGGTTGATGAACTCGATCTTGTCGGCCTTGCGTTCGAAGGCGGCATACAACCTGCGACCCAGTACATTGAGGTCGCGCTTGTTGATCAGGCTGACGCTCTGCTCGGTACGGGCGAACTGGGTCAGGAAGCGGTAGCTGTAGTTGAGTTCATTCACCAGGGCCCGGCGTTCGGCGCTGACCTGACGGACCTTCCATTGGCTGCGGCTGTCGAGCATTGCCAGCTGCCGCTGATCCCAGCCCCATTCCTCAGCCAGCCGCTCCAGCAGCAGGCGCTGCCAGCTTTTGTTGCGCTGGCCGCTGTTGCCGGTCAGCTTGCGGTTGACCTTGAGGTACAAGGCGCGCCGAACCAGCTCCAGCCGTTCCGGCTCGCCTCGGGCCGTGAGGTATTCCTCAATGCGCCGGTAGACCACGATGTACGGGTCGAGCTCATCCAGATCGAGACGGTTGGCGAACACGGCTTGCTTGAAGCGCAGGCTCAGGCATTTGACGTTCGGGTGTTCGCTGGCGTAGACCTCGGTCAGCAGCAGCTTGAGCACCGATTTGTAGGGTGACTCGATACCTTTGAACAACTGCCAGAGCCCGGCGCCGATGAATTCGCCGGGTGGAATCCGCGCCAAGTGGCCGAGATCGAGGGTTTCATCGGCGCGGATAAAGCGTTTGGACAGCAATGTATGGGTGTACTGGTCGTAGCCGGTCTCTTCGTACACCGGCACCAGCCACCAGATCGGCGTGCGCCCCGCGAGCCAGATGGCGGTGCGATAGAACTCATCGAGCAGCAAGTAATGCTGGGTGGTGCCGCAGTCGTCGGAGCTCAATTGGGTGTCGCGTTCGCCGCGGACGAAACGTTGCGGGTCGATCAGAAAGAAATGCGCCTCGGCGCCCTGGCTGGCGGCCCAGATTTCGAGCAGTTGGCATTTTTTACGCAGTTCGGCGAGTTCGCTTTCGCTCAGGTCCGGGGCGTGGCAAACCCACACGTCCATGTCACTTTGATCGGCCTGGGCGAGGGTGCCGAGGCTGCCCATCAGGAACAGACCCTGAATCGGCCGCGGCGGATTGCCGTGGCGGGGCTTGTAGGAGAAGGAGCGGGTCAGGCGTTGCGCTTCGGCGAGCGCCGTAGCGTCAGGTTCGAAATTCGACAGCCCGGCCGGCGTGCTGCCCGAGACGTAACCTGGCAACAGCGGGTGATTAACATGGAAGAACAGCGGCAGCAGGGTCAAAACCCCTTGCTGGCGGGGTGACAACCCTTCCATGGCTCGGGCCAGTCGGCCGTCATTGAGCTTCAGAAAGCGCGCACGCAGCTGGCTGAGAACCTTGCGATCGATTCCTTCGTCCAGATCAGGGCGGATTTCATGGGTGCGGGTCATGTCAGCTCAAACCGGCTCGCAGTGCTCGAACGTGGGAAGGTCTCAGGGCGATGGGCAGTTTACAGCCTGATGCTCAGGACTTTTAAGCTGAATTTTGGTTTCTGGCGTCAAATTTCTATCGATGAGCGACAGTCTGCCCGCGGAAATCCCGTAGCAGGGGTTCCCGTGGGCGATACGGCAGCGGTTATGCGGTTTCTTGGACAGACAGAATGGTCAGAACGGTCTGAATATTCTGTGCGGCATCACGGCCCAGGCTGGTCAGATAACCGCCATCGGGCTGGGTGATCAACTCTTTGTCGAACAGGCGTTGTGCGGCGGCAATGGCTTTCGGGGCAGCGGTCTGATGAATTTTCAAACCTTCCTGGGAACTGTCCAGGTTGAAGAGTGCAAGGATTTCCAGTTCGGCAACCAGCTCAGGGGTAAGCGACATAAGGACTCCAGACTTTCTAGGAATAGACGACAGCGCCCCTAAGGTGAACGCACTCGGGCGAGCTGTCCAGTGTTGCCTTAGAGCTTTTCCGAACTTGCGATGACTAATGTGGCGAGGGGGCTTGCCCCCGTTCGGCTGCGCAGCAGTCGTAAAAACCAGCAAGCAGTGTGTGTCTGACGAAAAGCGGTTACGGCTTTTGGGGCCGCTTCGCAACCCAGCGGGGGCAAGCCCCCTCGCCACAGAAGCTTGCACCTACACGCGGGGTTTTAGTTCTTTTCTGGCGGCAACTCTGGCAGTGCGCGCAGCGCGGCTTCATACCACTCGGTATTGAACGCGCGGTCTTCTTCGAGGAGTGCGTCAATTTCAATGGCCAGAACGTGAGCCATCAATTGCAGGATTTCTTCACGCTCGTAACCGACCAGGGTCAGTTTGTTGAACGTCGCCTTGGCTGCTGGCGGGTTGTCGCTTTCGATCTGGTTTTCGATGGCTTCGATCAGGGTGGTTTCGGCGAATTCTTCTTCGTCGTTGTCGATATCGCTAGGCTCGCTCATGGCAGGCTCCAAAAGGAAAGGTCGCCAGTTTACCTGCATTCAGCCGTGTGATGCTGCTGGCGAGAGTGCTCCCGACGTTCTATAACAGTGGCTGCCAACCCCCTGCACGGCCTGGAGGCTATGTGATGCTCAAGCTTTATGGATTTTCCGTCAGCAACTACTACAACATGGTCAAGCATGCGTTGCTGGAGAAGGGCCTGCCCTTTGAGGAAGTAGCGTTTTACGCCGGTCAAAGCCCTGAGGCGCTGGCCATCAGCCCGCGTGGCAAGGTTCCGGTGTTGGGTGTCGAACAAGGGTTCATCAACGAGACCAGCGTGATTCTTCAGTACCTCGAAGACACTCAATCGGGTCCTGCGCTGCTGCCCAAAACACCGTTCGAGCGGGCTCAGGTTCTGGCGCTGGCCAAGGAAATCGAGTTGTACATCGAACTACCGGCTCGCGCCTGTTTCCCTGAGGCCTTTTTCGGTATGACGGTGCCGGAAGCGATCAAGGAAAAAGCCAAGGCCGAGCTGCTGCTGGGGATTGCGTCACTGGGGCGTCACGGCAAGTTCGCGCCGTACGTCGCGGGCGCAACCCTGAGCGTGGCGGACCTGTACTTCCTGTACGGCGTCAGCATCGCCTGCGCGGTTGGTAAAAAGCTCTTCGATCTGGATTTGCTGGCCGAGTTGCCAGGCGCCAAGACGTTGCTTGAGCAATTGGAGCAGACACCGCATGCCAAACGCATTGCGGCAGACAAGGAAGCGGCGATGCCAGGGTTTTTGGCGATGATCAGCGCCAAGAAGTAAGTTTGTAGCGTTCTTCAGGACGCAATCGCGGGCAAGCCTTGCTCCTACGGATTCGTGTCGTTCACGTGTTTGCGATACGACATAAATCCTGTAGGAGCAAGGCTTGCCCGCGATGCTTTTAGCGATTTAGCGGCTGGCCAACAGCGCCTGACCGCGAACCACAGCGGCCTTCACCTGCGCCGGCGCGGTGCCGCCGATGTGGTTACGGGCATTCACCGAGCCTTCCAGGGTCAGGACGGCAAACACGTCCTGTTCGATCTGGTCGCTGAACTTGCGCAGTTCTTCCAGGCTCATCTCTGCCAGATCCTTGCCGGTTTCCACGCCGTACTTCACCGCGTGACCGACGATTTCGTGACAGTCACGGAACGGCAGGCCGCGGCGCACCAGATAATCCGCCAGGTCGGTAGCCGTGGAGAAACCGCGAAGTGCGGCTTCACGCATGATGGCGTGCTTTGGCTTGATCGCCGGGATCATGTCGGCAAAGGCCCGCAGTGAGTCGCGCAAGGTGTCGGCGGCGTCGAACAGCGGCTCTTTATCTTCCTGGTTGTCCTTGTTGTAGGCCAATGGCTGGCCCTTCATCAATGTCAGCAGGCCCATCAGCGCGCCGAACACCCGGCCGCTTTTACCGCGCACCAGTTCCGGGACGTCGGGGTTTTTCTTTTGCGGCATGATCGAGCTGCCGGTGCAGAAACGATCGGGCAGATCGATGAACTGGAACTGCGCGCTGGTCCACAGCACCAGCTCTTCGGAGAAGCGCGACAGGTGCATCATCGCGATGCTCGCAGCGGAGCAGAACTCGATGGCGAAGTCGCGATCCGAGACGTTGTCCAGCGAGTTGCCGCCAACAGCGTCGAAGCCCAGCAGTTGGGCGGTCAGCTCGCGGTCGATCGGGTAGGTAGTACCGGCCAGTGCGGCGCTGCCGAGCGGCATGCGGTTGGTGCGCTTGCGGCAATCGACCAGGCGCTCGTAGTCGCGGCTGAGCATTTCGAACCAGGCCAGCATGTGATGACCGAAGGTCACGGGCTGTGCAGTTTGCAGGTGGGTGAAGCCGGGCATGATGGTGCCGGATTCGCGCTCTGCCTGTTCCAGCAGGCCTTTTTGCAGGCGGGTGATTTCGCCCAGGATCAGATCGATCTCGTCACGCAGCCACAGGCGGATATCGGTCGCTACCTGGTCGTTGCGGCTGCGGCCGGTGTGCAGCTTCTTGCCGGTAACGCCGATGCGGTCGGTCAGGCGCGCCTCGATGTTCATGTGCACGTCTTCAAGGTCGATGCGCCAGTCGAAGGTGCCGGCCTCGATTTCGCTCTGGATGGTCTTCAGGCCGTCGATGATGCTGTCGCGTTCGGCATCGGTCAGCACGCCGACCTTGGCGAGCATGGTGGCGTGGGCTACGGAGCCCATGATGTCGTGACGATAGAGGCGCTGGTCGAAAGTGACGGAGGCGGTGAAGCGGGCGACGAAGGCGTCGACGGGTTCACTGAAGCGGCCGCCCCAGGACTGATTGGTCTTGTCAGTGCTCATGAATTCGCTCGTGATCGGCTGAAGGAAAATGGCGTTAAAACCTGCGGTGGATAATAACAGGGTTGCCAATCCTGTCGGTGACACTGGTCGCTACGTTTTTTTCTTATTTGACCGACCATACTCAATTGAGTCGCTGCCGCGTTTACGCAACGATATTTTTCAAATGAGCACTGTCGTCGCGGCAAGCGTCTACAGTTGGACGTGAGGGTCAGCGCAATTGTCGATCATGTGCTGAGTCTCATCGAAGCGTGCGACGTCAGTGTCGAAGCCGACTATATAGAGAAGAGGGGTGTTCATATTGTGTAGCAGCAATCCCTACGGTGACGCCACGTCGCGGCTGGCTTCGAATGGAACTGCGCAGGCACCGATAAATATTGCAACCCGACGTACGGCACTTTTTGGCGCTCGCGCTAGTCTTAGCGTGGATCGCGGTGACGGATGTCACTTCACCTGTCTACGCTATCCTTGTGCGAGACTCACGCAGGAATCCAGCGCAATATGAATGTCCTGATCGTTGATGACGAACCCCAAGCCCGTGAGCGCCTGAGCCGTATGGTCGGCGAACTCGAGGGTTACAGTGTCCTGGAGCCCAGCGCCACCAATGGCGATGAGGCATTGACCCTGATCGACAGCCTGAAGCCCGATATCGTGCTGCTCGACATCCGCATGCCTGGCCTCGACGGTTTACAAGTCGCCGCAAGGTTGTGTGAACGCGAGACGCCACCGGCGGTGGTGTTTTGTACGGCCCAGGATGAATTTGCCCTGGACGCCCTGCAAGCCAGTGCGGTGGGCTACCTGGCAAAACCGGTGCGTTCGGAGCAACTGCTCGACGCCTTGAAAAAAGCCGAGCGCCCCAACCGCGTCCAGCTCGCGGCGCTGACTCGGCCGGCGGCAGAAACCGGCAGTGGCCCACGCAGCCATATCAGTGCGCGAACCCGCAAAGGCATCGAGCTGATCCCGTTGGCTCAAGTGGTCTACTTCATTGCCGACCACAAATACGTGACCTTGCGCCACGAAAGTGGCGAAGTTCTGCTGGACGAGCCATTGAAAGCCCTTGAAGACGAATTTGGCGACAGGTTCGTACGTATTCACCGCAATGCACTGGTAGCCCGCGAACGTATCGAACGCTTGCAGCGCACGCCTCTCGGGCATTTCCAGCTGTTCCTCAAAGGCCTCAACGGTGATGCGCTGATTGTCAGCCGACGTCATGTCGCGGGTGTGCGCAAGATGATGCAACAGCTTTAGTCCGCTGTTCGCGCACGGATTTCACTCTCCTTTACCGGACAGGTGAGGCCAGGGAGGCTGCGCTGTTTCTGATACAAGTCAAAGCGGATTTGGCTGAGCTGTTATTATCCGCTGTATCTATTCAGTACGGATTGATCCATGTCCCCTCGCGAAATCCGCATCGCTACCCGCAAAAGTGCCTTGGCCTTGTGGCAGGCCGAATACGTCAAAGCTCGTCTGGAACAAGCCCACCCGGGTCTGGTCGTGACGCTGGTGCCTATGGTCAGCCGCGGCGACAAGCTGCTCGATTCGCCGCTGTCGAAAATCGGCGGCAAGGGCCTGTTCGTTAAAGAACTGGAAACCGCGCTGCTCGAAAACGAAGCCGACATTGCCGTGCACTCGATGAAAGACGTGCCGATGGACTTCCCCGAAGGCCTCGGCCTGTTTTGCATCTGCGAACGCGAAGATCCACGTGACGCCTTTGTTTCCAACACCTATGCAAGCCTCGACGAGTTGCCTCAGGGCAGCGTGGTCGGCACCTCCAGCCTGCGTCGCCAGGCACAACTGCTGACCCGCCGGCCGGACCTGCAAATCCGCTTTCTGCGGGGCAACGTCAACACTCGGCTGGCCAAGCTCGACGCCGGTGAGTACGACGCGATCATCCTCGCGGCGGCCGGTTTGATTCGGCTGGGCTTTGAAGATCGCATCAGCTCTTCGATCAGTGTCGATGACAGTCTTCCAGCAGGTGGCCAGGGTGCTGTCGGTATCGAATGCCGCAGCGCCGACACTGACATTCATGCCCTGCTTGCCCCTCTGCATCACCAGGACACCGCCACGCGGGTCACTGCCGAACGTGCGTTGAACAAGCATTTGAACGGCGGCTGTCAGGTGCCGATCGCGTGCTACGCAGTGCTCGAAGGCGAGCAGATCTGGCTGCGCGGCCTGGTGGGTGATCCGAAGGGGGGGCTGCTGCTTCGTGCCGAGGGTCGTGCGCCACGCAGCGATGCCGAAGCCTTGGGTGTACGAGTTGCCGAAGACCTTCTTGGCCAGGGCGCCAACGACATTCTGACGTCGGTCTATGGCGAGGCAGGTCACGAGTGACGGGGTGGCGCCTGCTGTTGACGCGTCCCGTGGATGATTCGGCGATGCTGACCGATATTCTTGCCGAAAAGGGGATTTTCAGCAGCAGCTTGCCGCTTTTGGAGATAGAGCCGATTCCTGTCTCTGAGACAATGCGCGAGGTGATTCAGGGTATGGATCGCTATTGCGCGGTCATTGTGGTCAGCAAGCCGGCCGCCCGAATCGGTGTGGATCTGCTTGATCGGTACTGCTCGCAATCACTGCGCTTGAAATGGTTCAGCGTGGGCGCGGCGACCGCGCAGATCCTCCAGGATCATGGGTTGGACGTCAGCTTCCCGGTGGAGGGCGATGACAGCGAAGCATTGCTTGAACTGACTCCGTTGCGCGAGGCTATCGCCCGGGCCGATGCCCGTGTGTTGATCATGCGCGGCGAGGGTGGACGTGAACTGCTCGCAGAGCGTTTGCGTGAGCAAGGTGCTAGTGTCGATTATCTGGAGCTGTACCGTCGCGGCTTGCCGCGCTATGCCGAGGGGGCATTGCCTGAGCGGATTCGAGCGGAACGCTTGAACGGCGTAGTGGTCAGCAGTGGGCAGGGATTTGAGCACCTGCGCCAATTGGCGGGCAGCGCCTGGCCTGAGTTGGCGCGGTTGCCTTTGTTTGTTCCAAGCCCTCGGGTAGCCGAGATGGCGCTGGCCGCCGGCGCCCAAACAGTTGTGGATTGTCGTGGCGCCAGTGCCGCGGCTTTGCTAACGGCGTTGCGGGAAACCCGGCCCGTTCTCTAATGCAAAGGATGGATACGTGAGCGAAACAGCCTTGCCAAAAGATAACGTCCAGCCAGCGCTCGATGCGTCGGTTGAAACTGTAAAGAGCCCTGAGCCGCGCCGTGGCTCAGGGCTGGTGATCCTGGCAATGTTGCTGGGTGCCGCGGGGGTTGCCGCTGGCGGTTGGGGGATCTGGCAGGTACGTAGCCTGCAAGCCAACAACCAGCAACAATTGGGGCAATTGCAGGCCCTGAACGATCAAGCACAAAGCCTCAAGCTCAATGAGCAGCGCCTGTCAGCCCGGATTGAGCAATTACCGCCAGCCAATGAACTGGAAGACCGACGACGCCTGGTGATCCAGTTGCAGGGCGACCAGCAGCGCTTGAATCAGCGTCTGGAAACGGTTCTGGGCGCCAGCCGCAAGGATTGGCGCTTGGCCGAGGCCGAGCACCTGCTGCGTCTGGCCAGTTTGCGTCTGTCTGCCTTGCAGGACATCAGCAGCGCTCAGGCACTGGTGCAAGGTGCCGATGAAATCCTTCGAGAGCAGAATGATCCGGGCTCTTTCGCCGCCCGCGAGCAGATTGCGAAAAGTCTTGCTGCGCTGCGCAGTACCGAGCAACCGGATCGCACCGGGTTGTTCCTGCAACTGGGTGCCTTGCGTGATCAGGTGGCTGAACTCAGCGAACTCGCCCCGGAGTTTCATGAGCGCGATTCGCTCTCGGCCCTGACCTCCGATGGCGATGGCGCCAGTCGCTGGGCGCAATGGTGGGACCAGATTTCGCGCTACATTCGCATCGATTTCAATGCCGATAAAAACATTCGTCCATTGCTCGCCGGGCAAAGCCTGACTCAGGTCCGTCTGGCACTGAGCCTGGCGCTTGAGCAAGCGCAATGGGCCGCGCTCAACGGCCAGGCGCCGGTGTATACCCAGGCGCTGACCGAGGCGCGGGATGTGCTCAAAGGCAGCTTCAATCAGGACAACCCGCAAAGCAAAGTGATGCTCGAACAGGTTGCCGAGTTGAGCAAACAACCGGTAACGGTCATCACGCCTGACCTGGCAACCACCCTGAGCACGGTGCAGGCGTATCTGGAGCGGCGTAACGTCAGTGCCGAGGACTCGGTGAAACCTGCCGCGGGCACTACGCCGGTGACCAGCCCATGAAGCGACTCTATGTGATTGTGTTTTTGCTCATCGCCGCCGCCGGGGCGTTGGGACTGGCCATCGCCCAGCACTCGGGTTACGTGCTGATCGCCTACAAGACCTTCCGCTACGAATCGAGCCTGTGGGCGACGTTGGCGCTGGTGGCGGTGATCTGGCTGGTGCTATGGGGCATCAAGATGCTGATCGAGTTGGTGGCCACTTCCAGCGGTGTAGTCAATCCCTGGTCGAACCGCAACCGCAGTCGTCGTGTGCAAGTGGCGATCGAGCATGGCCAGCTGGACCTGGCTGAAGGTCGTTGGGCCAGCGCTCAGCGTCACTTGTCTCGCGCTGCTGAAGCCGAACGCCAGCCGCTGCTCTACTACCTGGGGGCTGCGCGAGCGGCGAACGAGCAAGGTCGTTATGACGAAAGCGACAGCTTGCTGGAGCGTGCGCTGGAGCGTCAGCCTCAGGCCGAGTTGGCGATTGCCTTGAGTCACGCGCAGTTGCAGACCGATCGTGGCGATACCGACGGTGCGCTGACAACTCTTCAGGCCATGCACGAGCGTCATCCTCACAGCGTTCAGGTCTTGCGTCAGTTGCAACGTTTGCATCAACAGCGTGGCGACTGGTCGGCGGTCATTCGCCTGCTACCGGAATTGCGCAAGGACAAGGTTCTGCCGGCCAGCGAGCTGGCAGAGCTGGAGCGTCGTGCCTGGGGTGAAAACCTCACCCTGGCAGCTCGCCGGGAGGAAGACGGTACGGTTGGATTACAGGCACTCAATCGCGCCTGGCAACAGCTGACTTCCGCTCAGCGCCAAGAACCGCAACTGGTGCTGGCCTATGCCGAACAGTTGCGACAACTGGGGGCTGAGGTCGAGGCAGAAGAGGTTTTGCGCGGGGCGCTCAAACGTAAATATGACAGCCATCTGGCGCGGCTGTATGGCTTGCTGCGTGGCAGCGATCCGGCGCGGCAACTGCACGTGGCCGAGGGTTGGTTGAAGGACCATCCTGGCGACCCAAGCTTGCTGCTGACCCTGGGGCGGTTGTGTTTGCAAAGCAGCCTGTGGGGTAAGGCACGGGACTATCTGGAAAGCAGCTTGCGGGTTCAGCGCAACCCCGAGGCCTGTGCCGAGCTCGCACGTCTGCTGGCTCAGTTGGGTGACACCGAGCGCAGCAACCAGCTCTTCCAGGAAGGCCTGGGGTTGCTGGACAAGCGCCTGCTGGCTTCGCCTTTGCCGGTGCCCGCCCGCGTGTAAGGTGCTGGACGACCGGGTCGCCCGAACGGGCGCCCCGGCGTTTGAATACCGTAAAATTCTTCCTTGTCATGCCGGGTATAGGCAGCGTCTTACAAGGGACTACATTTGATCCTGTCTCTTCTGTCGGGATTTCCCTACATCTTTGGCGAAGTCTCCGCACTGCCTTGCCTTGAAAGGCCAGAGGGCTTTCCTCTACCGTAACTGCCTGTCTCTTCTGTTACGGATAAGCCATGTCTTTGGCCTGCACACGTTCCTTGTTTTTCATGGCTTTCATAGCGGGCGCCCTGGCCTTGGGCGCTTCGTACTATCTGGAGTTCTCTATCGGGCTCAAGCCGTGCGGGTTGTGCCTGTTGCAGCGGCTTTTTCTCGTCCTGTTCACGATGGTCTGCCTGATTGCCGCGCTGCACGGGCCCAGGCGCCTGGGCTGTTTACTTTATTGGCTGCTCGGTCTGTTCTGCAGCCTGGCGGGAATGGTGACAGCGTGGCGCCAGGTGGTATTGCAAAGTGATTCGGTTCAACACGTGTCGGGGTGCTCTCCCGGTCTGGAAGGCCTGTTCACCGACATGTCCTGGCTGTGTGTTGTGGAGAGGGTTTTCAGCGGAACGGCAGACTGCGTGGAAATTTCCTGGACGCTGTTCGACCTGAGTATTCCGGAATGGAGTCTGTTGTTTTTTGTCGGAGTGACGATTCTCGGGGTTTACCAGATCGTGCGGCTGGTCTGGTATGCGTATCAGCGACCGCCCAGCGGCGAGTCGTCGCACCGGGGCAGGGCGGCTGATTAAACACTTGTATGAACTTTATCTCCTGCGTACCTTGAAGCTGTTGGCGTGCGGGCATAATCTGGCCCGCACGTATCATTGGAATTGTTGCTCGATGGTGCTCAGCCTGGCCAAATCTTGATTTTCAAGTTTTGCGGCGAGTGCGGGCGGCATTACCCATAAGGGAAGAGAGATCACCATGCTCGAAAGTTGTCAGAATGCTCAGGAACGCTGGGGTGGAGTGCATCTGCTGATCGATCGTTGGTTGCAGGAGCGTCACGAACTGGTTCGAGCCTATGATGCTCTCGGCGCCAAGCCTGAGACTCTGGGCGAAAACCGCAAGCCGTTGCAGGAGTTCTGTGGTGTCCTGGTCGATTACGTCTCTGCCGGCCACTTCGAAATCTACGAACAACTGACGGGCGAAGCCAAGGCGTTCGGTGATACACGCGGGCTTGAATTGGCTGAAACCATTTACCCGCGCATCGACGTGATCACCGAGAAGCTGCTGGCGTTCAACGATCTCTGCGATGCAGGCAAGTGCGTTGCCGAGAAATTCCAGGAGCTCGGCGGTCTGTTGCACGAGCGCTTCGAACTGGAAGATTGCCTGATCGAAGTGCTGCACACGGCCCACAAGGAAGAAACTCCAGAGCAAGCCTGAGTTTCTCCTCGATACAAACGATCCCTGAAACGGTGCGCATTGCGCACCGTTTTTCGTTTGGGCGATTGCTCAGCCCGTCGCGCCGAGCAGTTCGATTTCAAACACCAGCGGCGTGAACGGTGCAATCAGGTCCCCCGCGCCATCGGCACCGTAGGCTTGCGCGGATGGAATCACCAGGCGCCATTTCGCGCCCACCGGCATCTGTTGCAACGCACTGCGCCAACCACTGATCACGCTGTCGAGGCTGAACCATTGCGCCTGGTTGTTCTGATCGAACACCGTGCCATCGGGCAGCTTGCCAATGTAGCGAACCTGCACCTTGCCATTGGGTCCGGCCTTGGCGCCGCTGCCCGCGACCAGTTCGGTCAGGAGGATGCCATCCGCCAGTTCGCGAACCCCGGGTTTTGCCTTCTCGGCCGTCAGGAAACGTTGCTCCTTGTCCAAGGCAACTTCGCTTTGCGGCACGGCGGGTTGCTCGGCCATTTGTGCTTCGTGCTCGGCGAGAATCTGCTCGATTTGCTGATCCTTCAGCGCCAGTGGCTTGCCTTGATAGGCTTGTTGCAATCCCTCCACCAGTGCCTGGATTTGCAGATCGGGAGCCTCCAGGCGCAGACGTTCACCCAGACTGGCACCGAGGCTGTAGGCGAGATCATGGGCGTCGGTTTCCGTGGCTTTTTCTGCGGCTTGAGCCATTGAAAAAAACACGCACAAGGGTAAAAAAAGGTAACGCGACATGGGCACTCTCCAGCCTGAGATGGGGAGGATTATGCCAGTGAGAATGCTGTGACCGGTGAACTGCTTTTAAGTGTGCGCAGAACATTTTCAAATCGCTGCAACGCCCGGCACTCGATACTGTCAACATGCCCTAGCGGCGGTAGCAGCAGAGGTCTAGTATGAGCCGCACTCACGTCAGCCAGGAGGTAAACCATGTCGGCCAATAAGAAGCCTGTAAATACTCCGTTGCACTTACTCCATCAGCTCTCGGGCAGCTTGCTCGAGCATTTGGAAAACGCTTGCTCCCAAGCCTTGGCTGATGCTGAAAAACTGCTCGCCAAACTGGAAAAGCAGCGCGGAAAAGCACAGGAAAAACTGCACAAATCTCGCACCAAATTGCAGGACGCTGCGGCGGCCGGCAAAGCCAAGGCACAAGCCAAGGCCAAAGATGCGGTTCAAGAACTTGAAGACCTGCTGGACGCGCTCAAGGAGCGTCAGTCCGAGACTCGCAGCTACATTCTGCAACTCAAGCGTGATGCCCAGGAAAGCCTGAAACTGGCCCAGGGTATTGGTCGCGTGAAAGAGGCTGTCGGCAAAACGCTGACCCTGCGTTCGACCAAGCCAGCCGCCGCTGCTGGCACCACGAAAAAGCCAGCTGCCAAACCGGTAGCTGCCAAGGCACCGGCCAAGGCTCCAGCGAAAGCCGCCGCCAAACCTGCAGCGAAAAAACCAGTCGCTGCCAGCGCTGCCAAACCGGCTGCCAAACCGACCGCTGCCAAACCAGCTGCCGCTAAACCAGCAGCCAAACCGGCTGCTAAAACTGCCGCCGCCAAACCTGCCGTAGCGAAAACTGCCGCAGCGAAACCAGCTGCAAAAACTGCTGCTAAACCAGCAGCCAAAACCGCTGCGGTGAAACCGGCTGCCAAGCCAGCTGCTAAACCGGTTGCTGCAAAACCTGCCGCCAAGCCAGCGGCCAAAACCGCAGCTGCCAAAGCGCCGGCCAAGCCCGCAGCTAAACCCGCCGTCGCTGCCAAGCCAGCAACGTCCAGCGCTACCAAACCGGCTGCTGCGAAACCTGCAACGTCTGCTGCCAAACCAGCAGCCAAGCCGACGGTGAAAAAGCCAGTCGTGGCCAAACCTGCTGCCGCTAAACCAGTCGCTGCAAAACCGGCAACCGCTCCAGCGGCTGCCAAGCCTGCGACGCCTGCACCGGCGGCTTCACCTGCTCCATCCGCGAGCACGCCAGCCGCTTCGCCTGCACCGGCAGCGGCTGCAAGCACTGCCAGCACCCCGACCAGCGCTTCCTAAGTGCCGGTCACTGCGACGCGCAGCTGATTCAGCGCGTCGCGGTTCAGGTTGGCGGCGCTCGCCGCCAACCCTTCCAGCCACACGGCCAGGTCTTTGGCTTGACCCTGCGGCCATGCTTGCGCCGCATTTTCCAGACGCAACAACAGTTGCCGCTCCGCTTCCAGCTCCAGAGCTTTGACTTGCGTGCGTAACGTATTCAGTTCCTCGTCGTCGAGGGCAGCGGCTTTCCATTGCGTGCGCAGTTGTCGAAGCGGTTGCACGACTTCCGCATGCCATGGCCCGGCCAGGTGCTGGAGGTGTTGCAGGCGTTGTGCATTGCATCTCACGCCGCGCTGTCCGAGCCAGGCGGCGCACAACAACAGGCAAACGTCGGCGCCGGCTGCTTGCAGCTTCAGGCAGGCGTCCTCAACACCCGGTCGGGTGTAGAGGGTCAGGGAAAAGCTCCACAGGTCAGAGGACATAGTGCTACTCGCGCCAGTTGCGAGCGAAGCTGGTAGACTCCGCCGCCATTATGATTCGACTTCAGAACCTGACTTTACAACGTGGCCCGCAACGTCTGCTAGAAGACGCCGAGCTGACCCTGCACGCCGGTCACAAAGCCGGCCTGATCGGTGCCAACGGCGCCGGCAAATCCAGCCTGTTCGCCTTGATCCGGGGCGAACTGCACCCGGACTCGGGTGACTGCTTCCTGCCGGCCGACTGGCGCATCGCCCACATGCGCCAGGAGATCGAGACGCTCGAACGCCTGGCGGTCGACTACGTGCTCGATGGCGACCTGCGCCTGCGTGAGGTGCAACGCGACCTTGCCGCCGCCGAAGCCGCCCATGACGGCGCCGCACAGGCGCGTCTGCACGCAGAACTCGACAGCGCCGACGGGTACACCGCCGATGCCCGGGCGCGCAAGTTGCTTGCGGGTCTGGGGTTCACCAACGAACAGATGGATCGTCAGGTCGGAGATTTCTCCGGTGGCTGGCGGATGCGCCTGAACCTGGCGCAGGCGCTGATGTGCCCGTCGGATCTGTTGCTGCTCGACGAACCGACCAACCACTTGGACCTCGACGCGATTATCTGGCTGGAAGAGTGGCTCAAGAGCTACCCTGGCACCTTGCTGCTGATTTCCCACGACCGCGATTTCCTCGACGCCGTGGTCGATCACGTGGCTCACGTCGACCAGCGCAAGATTACCCTCTATCGCGGTGGTTACTCGGCGTTCGAACGTGCCCGTGCCGAACGTCTGGCCCAGCAACAACAGGCCTACGAGAAGCAACAGGCGCAACGTGCGCACATGGAAAGCTACATCGCCCGCTTCAAGGCCCAGGCCACCAAGGCCCGTCAGGCCCAGAGCCGGATCAAGGCGCTGGAGCGGATGGAGGAGCTGTCCGCCGCCCACGTCGATTCGCCGTTCGACTTCGTCTTTCGCGAGTCGGTGAAGATTTCCAGCCCATTGATCGACCTCTCCGACGCCCGTCTGGGTTATGGCGAGCGAGCCGTGCTGGAGAAGGTCAAGCTGCAACTGATTCCTGGCGCACGGATCGGTTTGCTCGGCCCCAACGGTGCTGGTAAATCGACCCTGATCAAAAACCTTGCCGGTGAACTCGAGCCGTTGTCCGGCCGCTTGACCCGTGGCGAAAACACTGTGGTCGGCTACTTTGCCCAGCATCAGCTGGATTCGCTGGATTCCAAGGCCAGCCCGTTGCTGCATTTGCAGCGTCTGGCGCCGACTGAACGCGAGCAGACCCTGCGCGACTTCCTCGGCGGTTTCGACTTCCGCGGTGCGCGGATCGACGAGCCGGTGCTGAATTTCTCCGGTGGTGAAAAGGCCCGTCTGGCACTGGCGTTGATCGCCTGGGGCCGGCCAAACCTGTTGCTGCTCGACGAACCGACCAACCACCTGGACCTGGAAATGCGCCTGGCGCTGACCATGGCCCTGCAGGAATTCAGTGGCGCAGTGCTGGTGGTCTCCCACGATCGTCATTTGCTCAAAAGCACCACGGATAACTTCTTCCTGGTGGCCGACGGCAAGGTCGAAGAGTTCGACGGCGATCTGGAAGACTACGCCCGTTGGCTGGTCGATTATCGCCAGCGCAATGCGCCGGTGAACAACTCGCCGGTCAATCCGGACAAGACCGACAAGAAAGCCCAGCGTCAGGCTGCTGCTGCGTTGCGTCAGCAACTGGCACCGCACAAACGCGAGGCCGACAAACTCGAAGCCGAGTTGGGCAAGTTGCACGAGAAGCTGGCGAAGATTGAAACCAGCCTCGGCGACAGCGCCGTCTACGAAGCCGCCCGCAAGGACGAGTTGCGTGATCTGCTGGCCGAACAGGCCAAGCTGAAGGTTCGCGAAGCCGAGCTTGAAGAAACCTGGATGGAAGCCCTGGAACTGCTCGAAAGCATGCAGGCAGAGCTGGAAGCGCTGTCCTGATAGCGGCCTGCCAGCGTTCGGTATGACGCTGGCGCGGCAGCGAAGCGTTGTCGAGCAGCTTCGGAAAATAGGCCAGGCTACCGCTAACGCTGGTCGGCATGGCCATTTTTCTGCAAAAAATCGGTAGTCATTCGCAGGCCAGCGCATTAGCTTAGACGTCTATAACGAGTCTGAGTCGAGGTGTGCGATGGTGCTTGAGACATGGCTGGCGTTTTTTGCCGCCTGTTGGGTGATCAGTCTTTCCCCGGGCGCCGGTGCTATTGCGTCGATGTCCTGTGGTTTGCAGTACGGTTTCTGGCGCGGCTACTGGAACGCCCTTGGCCTGCAACTGGGGCTGGCGATGCAGATTGCGATTGTCGCCGCCGGTGTGGGCGCGATCCTCGCCGCATCGGCCACGGCCTTCTACGCGATCAAATGGTTTGGCGTGGCGTACCTGGTGTATCTGGCGGTCAAGCAATGGCGCGCACTGCCCAGCAACATGAGCGATGACGCGGCCATTCGGCAGATCGGCAAACCGCTGGCGCTGTTGTTTCGCGGGTTCCTGGTGAATGTCAGCAACCCTAAAGCGCTGGTATTCATGCTGGCGGTGCTGCCGCAGTTCATCGACCCGCACGCGCCGTTGGTGGCGCAGTACCTGATCCTGGGCATAACGATGATCTGCGTGGACCTGATCGTGATGGCCGGCTATACCGGCCTCGCTTCCAAGGTACTGCGACTGCTGCGCACACCCAAGCAACAACGACGGATGAACCGTACGTTTGCCGGCCTGTTCATTGGTGCGGCCGGGCTGCTGGCGACCATTCGCAGAGCCGCGGTATAACTCCCGCAACGCACAAAAAAGGCGACCTCAAGAGGTCGCCTTTTTCGTTCCCGCGAATGTTACTTAGCGCAGAATAACCGGCGCCGTATCCTGCGGCAGGTTATTGCGCAGCGGTGCTTGCCCCGGCTGTTGCTGAACGCCGCGACCGAGTTGCTCGGCCAACTGACGGGCCACATCCTCACCCAGCGACTTGGACACATCACGTACCACCCGTGGGCGATTCAGCGACACTTTGACGTCGTTGCCGTTGACCAGCTTGGTGTCCTGGCCTTCACCCATGGCGGTGAACGCCGAGGTGATTTCAAACGTCCGGGTATTGATCAGGCTGAAGTCCGCCACCAGGTTCAGGCCGAGAATCGCCGAGTAGCTGTCGGTGTTGGCCAGCGAGGTGATGTCGCGGGTGAAGTCGATATCCGACAGGGTGCCGAACAACACATAGTCGGCGCCCTTGTAGTTACCGGCCTTGATCCGCTTGATCACATCAAAGACGTCTTCCTTGGACTTGGCCGTGTACGGCGTGCCTTGCACCAGCTGGAACATCCCGGACTTGAGAATCTCGCCCTTGATGTCGCCGGTGAACTTGCGAAGCTCGCCTTGCTCGATATAGCTGCTGCTGGCCTCGACCTCGTTGTAGCTCGACGAGCCGCTGGCGTGGTACATGCCCGCCTGCATGTTGCTCTGTGCGGAGACGATGTGGATGTACTGCTCCACCCGCTCTTGGTAGGCGAGGTCGGTGACCGCGATTTTCGGGGCCGCCTGCGCGCCAAACGCGCAGGCCAGGGCCATGATGCCAATCCATGCACGCATTGCTTAACGCTCCGTGGTTTTGCGGATCTCTTTCTCGTCCATCCACTCGGCCAGGCCGCTTTCAACGTCGATCAGTTGCAGGCTGAACTTGTAGAAAACGTCCTTGTAATCGCTGCTGCGCTTGACGATCGAGCTGATCGAACCTTCAAGACGGTATTTGGCGGCGATCATGTTGCCGGTCTTGGCCACGGTGCCTTTCTTGTACAGGCCGCTCTGGTTTTGCAGCTTGAGCTGGTCAACCTGGCTCTGCATCGCGGTGTTGTCGCTGGCAAAACGGGCGGTACCGGACTTCATCAGTTGAGTCTTGATGCTGGTGGTGATTTCGCGGGTATCGATGTATTCGCTGGTCTTGTTCTTCACGTCGTAGACCTGCACGACCGGGCGGCCCTGCAAGATGCCGGACTGGGCCAGGGAACGGGTCATGGACTCGGCGATCATCTGCAGGTCAGTGGAACCGAACTCGTTGGTCACCAGCTCCACAGCCTTGCTGTCGCCGTAACCGATGTTTTTCCCGCCCAGGACCGGCGAGTTGTTGGCGCAGCCGCTGGCCAGAAGGGCGACCACGGCGAGGAACGAAAAGCGTGCAAACATGGGAGTGTCTCTCTGTCACGAAATAGGGGGGCTTAAGGGGTTTTGACTTCAAGGCGGAAGTCGGTGGCCTTGGGCACAGGCGCGATGGCTGGCAGGAACGTGGCCTGCGCGGCATACAGGTTCAGGGTTTTCCAGCTTTCTTCATCGGCCACCGGGAAGCCGTCATCGCCCAGCCAGACGAAGCGGTAGTACATCGTCATGTTGGTGTGGCTGGTGTTGTTCAGCGCGACCTTGACGGTCAGGAAACCGTTTTCACGGGCGACCCGCATCGCGCCTATGGCGATGTTGTTGAACTTGTTCATCACCACGACTGTGCTCGCGGCACTGCCGGGCGCAGGTGGCGGCGGGGTGGCGCAACCGGCCAGCAGAGCCAGGGTGGCGACAGTAATCAGTTTGAAACGCATGGAGAAGCTCCGCTTAAGGTTGTTTGACGCTGGCCACGACTTGCGGGGTGGCGCTAGGGATCACGTGGGCGGCGGCGCCACTGGCGAACACCTGATTGCCCACCGTACGCAGGCTGATCACCTGGAAGCGCTGATCGACCTTGACCGTGATTCGCGAACCGCCCAGAGCGTTTGGCAGGCTCAGTTGATGCTCGCCTTTGGCCAGGCGTAGGCGCACCACCTGGGTGTTGTCGGGCAGGGTGCGCCAGGTGCGGGTATCCGCGCCTTCCATCACCGCCGACGAAATACCCACGGCCAGACCGGCCAGTGGATTGGTCTCGTTGATCTTCTTTTGCGCCACAGCGCGAGTTATCGCGCGGACGGTGGTGCGCAGGATGATCCCGGGCATATCGTCACGCAGTGCGCGGCGGGACATGGCCGTAGTGCTGTTGAGCTGGGTCAGGTTCTGTTGCTGGCCGTCGACGCCGATCTGCGCGTAAGTCACGGTCGAGGTGTCAGGCTTGATCACCGGGAATGACAACGGCGTGATCACCACGTTGTTGCTGATCGGCAGTGGCAGCGGGATGCGAATCGAGTCGCGGGCTGGCGCGAGGCCGCTTTGCACGACGATCAGGATGTCGCTTTCTTCGCTTTTTCCAGCCGGCTTGTCCAGGTTCAGCAGCGCTTGTTCGAGCAACGGCGTGTTGGGGCGCAGTTCGGCGGCTTTGCGATAGCCCGGCGCGGCCAGGTCTTTTTCACCCAGGGCTTCGTAGACGAAACCGGCCAGGTAATGACTGAATGCACTCTGATAGCTGTTCTTCAGGCCGACCACTTCAGGCGCGTCGAGACTCGCCACCGGGTAACCCTGCAGGTCCTTGTACTGAGTCTTGACGCCTTGCTTCTCGGCCTCGTCCTCGCGCTTGAGGTATTCCTTGTCGCGCAGTTCGGCGATCACCGCTTCACGTTCGTGGGTTTTCTTGATTTCGGTACGGGCGCCGTCGAAATCGTTCACCGCCAGCAGGTTCAAGGCCATTTGCGTGGTCAGCATGACTTTTTCGTAGTCATAGCCTTCGTAGCGGCGGACCTTGTCATTGACCAGAAAGCTGCCGAACTGGGTCAGGTATTTGTCGGTGTCCAGCTTGACCGACTCTTCCCAGGTACCGACGACCTGGTCCGCGCTTCTCCAGGCGGTCTGGCTGCCGGTCAGGTCACCCTTGGCGCGCAGCAGTTCACCTTTCTCGAAGTAATAGAGCAGGTCCTTGTTTTCACCTGTGTTGTTCTTTTCCAGCAGTGTCAGTGCGGCGTCGACGTGACCGCTGGCCAACTGCTGGTTGGTTTGCTGCAGTTCTGTGTCGTAGCTGCGAAAGGCCGAACAACCGGCAAGCAAAGTGACTGCGCTGAGCGCGATCGAGGTGAGGGCGCGGGATGCCATGAGTACTTCTTCCCTGAGTTTAAACAGCCGAGCGTGCTGGTCGGGCTGGGTGAACCAATCGACAGGGAAAATGGCTTTCCATGCCAAATCCTCATAAAAAGAGGAGCTTAAATGCCCGATCGCAATAACGAGGGCGCGGCATTATAAGCGCGGATAATGGCTATGTGATGGCTTTTTAATTTCATTTTTTCTATTGGTGCCACCATCCGGGAGGTGTCCGAATCCTCAAACTGTGGACGACAAAGCTTGAGCGGAAAGCATTGAGAGTGAACAATGTGTTACTTCGTATTATCAATTGAGATTCATTCATGACTGCCCCGTCCCGTTTCCTGGCCTGGCTGGTGTTCCCTTTGTTTGCCCTGTGCAGTTTCAACCTGCTGGCCGACACGCTGGAAGGTGCGCCACAGGCACTGCATTTACTCGATTACATCGGTGCCGATTATCCGGCGACCGTGGAGGCGGGCCAGGTCATCGATGACGGCGAGTACCGCGAACAGCTGGAGTTTCTTGGCGTTTTGCAGGGGCTGATCGTTGCGCTGCCGGCCAAACCCGAGCGAGCGGAAATTGAGCAGGGCGTGAGCAATCTGCGCAACGCGGTGACCCAGCGTCAGGACGGTGCGGAGGTGGCCCGACAAGCGCGGCAATTGGGCGCGAAACTGGCGGTGGCGTATGAAGTCAGTCAGGCACCGATCATTACCCCGGATCCCACGCGCGGTGCGCCGTTGTACGCGCAGCACTGCTCGGTGTGCCATGGCGACGCCGGTGCCGGTGATGGTCCTGCAGGTGTTGGCCTGACGCCGCCACCGGCCAATCTGCGTGATGCCACGCGGCTCGACCGCCTGAGCCTGTACGCGATCTACAGCACGTTGGGGCAGGGCATCGAAGGCACGGACATGCCAGCCTTCGCCGATCAACTCGACGAGCGTCAGCGCTGGGATCTGGCGACCTACATCGCCGCGTTCAGCGCCGATCCGGCTGCGGCCAAAAGTGAAAAGAACTTCAACCTTGCCGACCTTGCCCGGCAGACCCCGATGGAAGTGCTGGCGGTCGAAGGCCCTCAGGCAGCCGCCACGTTCCGCGCCCAGCGCGCCCAACCGCCGCAGGTCAAGCGTGGCCCGGCGCAGTTGCTCGATTACACCGCCGCGACCCTCGACAAGAGCCTGGCCGCTTACCGTGCCGGCGAGCGCGAGCAGGCTTATGACCTCTCGGTAGCGGCGTACCTGGAGGGCTTCGAACTGGTCGAAAGCTCGCTGGACAACGTCAACACCGTAGTGCGCAAAGACACTGAAAAATCCCTGATGGCTTACCGTCAGTCGTTGCAGGACGGGCTGCCGATCGAGCAAGTCGAGCAACGGCTGGCGTTTGCCAAAACCAAGCTGAAGGAGTCCGCGGACCTGCTGGGCAGCGATGGTTTGAGCTGGTCGCTGAGCTATGTCTCCGGCTTGCTGATTCTGTTGCGCGAAGGGCTGGAAGCGATTCTGGTCCTGGCTGCGGTGCTGGCGTTCTTGCGCAACACCGGTCAGCAGTCGGTGATTCGCAGCGTCAACATCGGTTGGGGATTGGCACTGGTGGCCGGTCTGGCGACCTGGGCGCTGGCGGCGTACGTGATCGATGTCAGCGGTGCCCAGCGCGAGTTGCTGGAAGGCTGCACCGCATTGTTTGCCAGTGTCATGGTGCTCTGGCTCGGGGTGTGGATGCACGACCGTCGCCACGCGGCGGCCTGGCAGGATTACATCAAGAGCAGCCTGGTCAGCGGCGGTGGGCGTTTCGGGTTTGCCGCGCTGGCGTTTTTCTCGGTCTACCGCGAGCTGTTCGAAGTGGTGCTGTTTTACGAAACCCTGTGGCTGCAAGCCGGCCCGGCCGGGCATAACGCGGTATTGGCAGGTGGCGCCACGGCGCTGGTGCTGTTGATCGGTCTGGCCTGGGTGATCCTGCGCGGTTCGGCGAAACTGCCGCTGGCGCTGTTCTTCGGGATCAACGCCGGTTTGCTCTGCGCGTTGTCGGTGGTGTTCGCCGGGCATGGCGTCAAGGCCTTGCAGGAGGCCGGGATCTTCGGCACTCGTCCGGTGCCATTCTTTGACTTCGACTGGCTGGGGATTCACGCTGACGCCTATTCGCTGGGTGCGCAGGCGGTGGCGATTCTGGCGATTGTCGTGCTGTATAGCCGTAGTCGCATGACGGAGAAGCGGCGGGTGCAAGTCTCTTAACCGTATTCGCTGCGCTCATTATCGCGGGCAAGCCTTGCTCCTACGGATTCGTGTCGTTCACGTGTTTGTGGCACGACAGGAAACCCTGTAGGAGCAAGGCTTGCCCGCGATGCTTTTGAAAGAGGTAAACACAATGCGTGTCTGGATCGATGCCGACGCCTGCCCTCGGGCAGCCAAGGACCTGGTGGTGAAGTTCGCGCTCAAGCGCCAGTTTGAGGTGGTGATGGTGGCCGGGCAGCCGCAGATCAAGCCGGGCCTGGCCCTGGTGAAGTTGATCGTGGTGCCGAGCGGCCCGGATGCAGCCGACGATTACCTGGTGGAGCACGCAGTCCCGGGTGAGTTGGTGATTTGCAGCGATGTGCCGCTGGCCGACCGCTTGGTGAAAAAAGGCGTTGCCGCGCTGGATCCGCGGGGCAAGGAGTTCGATGCGCAGAACATGGGCGATCGGCTGGCGGTGCGTAATCTGTTCACCGACCTGCGCGAGCAGGGTCAAATGGGGGGTGGGCCAGCGCCGTTTGGCGACCGGGAGAAGCAGGCGTTCGCCAATGCGCTGGACCGGATCATCACCCGGCTATCCCGAAAACCCTGACAAGCCCCTCGCCACAAAGCTCTCGACTGTCAGAGAAGGTTTACGCATTCTCGTGAGTCAGTTCCAGTACCCGATCAACCAGCTTGTTGATCCCTGAAGCCGCTTCGCTGATTGATTGCGCCAGCATGTAGGCCGGAGTGCTGACCAGTTTGCGTGCCTTGTCTTCGATGATCTCGCCGACGGCGCAATCGACATGGGTCGCGCCCATTCGGGTCATGGCTGCAGCGGTGTCGGCGTCGTTGCCGATGGTGCAGGTCACGCCCGGGCCGTAGATTTTCGCCGCCAACGCCGGCGAGATGCAGATCAGGCCAACCGGTTTGCCGGCTTCGGCAAAGGCTTCGGCCAGCGCCAGGACATCGGGCTGAATGCTGCAACCGGCGCCTTCGATGGCGAAGTTGGACAGGTTCTTCGCCGCACCAAAACCACCGGGCACGATCAACGCATCGAAGTCTTCGGCGTTGGCCTCGCGCAGGTCTTTCACTTGCCCGCGAGCGATGCGCGCCGACTCCACCAGCACGTTGCGCGACTCGGGCATTTCTTTGCCCGTCAGGTGGTTGATCACATGCAATTGCGCGATATCAGGGGCGAAACACTGCACCTGCGCGCCGCGTTGGTCGAGGCGCAGCAGGGTCATCACGCTTTCATGGATCTCGGCGCCGTCATACACGCCACAGCCGGAAAGTATCACTGCAACTTTTTTGCTCATGGGTTCTTCTCCAGTTTCATGGCGTTAAATGTCCACTAATTTGTCACTCGTTGCCATAGGGTTATTTCACGGCTACACCTAGGATCAGTCATCACCATTGCGATCAGGTCGCGTCATGGACTTCATTCTGTATGCGGTGCCGTTTTTCTTCGTGTTGATTGCCGTCGAGCTGCTGGCGGATCGTTGGCGCGGGGTGCGTAATTATCGCCTGGCCGATGCGATCAACAGCCTCAGCACCGGCGTGTTGTCGACCACCACCGGCCTGCTGACCAAAGGTGTGGGGCTGGTGACGTACTCGTTTGCGCTGAAGCATCTGGCGTTGTTCGAGCTGTCGGCCGAGAGCATTTGGGTCTGGTTGTTCGCCTTTGTCCTCTATGACTTCTGCTACTACTGGCTGCACCGCATGGGGCATGAGCGCAACATCCTTTGGGCGGCGCATTCGGTGCATCACCAAAGCGAGGACTACAACCTCTCCACGGCGTTGCGCCAGACCAGCACCGGGTTCCTGCTGAGCTGGATTTTCTACCTGCCGATGGCGGTGCTCGGCGTGTCGCTAATGGTGTTCGTCAGCGTCGCGGCGCTGAATCTACTGTACCAATTCTGGGTTCACACCAAGCACATCCCCAAGCTCGGCTGGTTCGAATGGTTCTTCGTCACGCCCTCCAACCATCGGGCTCACCATGCGCAGAACGCGCTCTACATGGATCGCAACTACGGTGGGGTGTTCATTATCTGGGATCGGCTGTTTGGCTCGTTCCAGGAAGAGGACGACAACGAACCGGTGATTTTTGGCGTGACCACACCGTTGGCGAGCTGGAACCCGTTGTGGGCGAACGTGCAGTTCTATACGCAGTTATGGGCCGATGCACGACGCGCCGAACGCTGGTGGGACAAGCTGCGAATCTGGTTCATGCGCACCGGTTGGCGGCCGGCGGACGTGGCGGCGAAGTACCCGATGAACAAGCCGGACCTGAGTCAGTTCCGCAAATTCGAGGTGCCGCTGGACGGGCGACAGCAGGTGTATATCGCGCTGCAGTTTTGCTTGTACATCGCGCTGGGCAGCTACCTGATGAATCTGCAGCGAAGCTTGCCAGCTGCGGCCCTGGTGTTGGGCTGGGGGGCGGTGGCGCTGGGGTTGTTTGTGCTGGGCGTGGCCCTGGAGAATCGCCCGCAGGCGTTGAAACTGGAGTTGCTGCGGCTGGCGCTGAATCTGCCGCTGGTGTGGCTGGCGCCGCTGGTCGGGCTATGGCCGGCCAGCGCGGTGGGCTGGATCGGCCTGCTCAGTTACAGCCTGCTCAGCGGCATCGGTCTCTACTGCTGCAAAAACCGCATCACTCGACTGGCGTCGTAGGTTCGCTGCTCTTGGCCTTTTCAGCTTGCAGGAGCTGATCGTCTTCGTAGATCTGCTTGGCGAGGCGAGCATTCTTGAAACGCCGGCGCAGCCAGAGGCAGAAGCCCAGCACCAGCAGGGCGCCGAGTACCCACAGTTCGTACTTCTTGACGCTGCCGAGCATGCCTTCGAGCACCGCGCCAAAGTGGTAAGCGGCAGCCGCCAGGGCGCTGGCCCAGATCGCTGCACCAATACCATTGAGTATCAGGTAGCGTCCCGGCGGGTAACCCGACAGGCCGATGGCCACGGGCATTACCGTGCGCAGGCCGTAGACGAAGCGAAAGCTCAGCACCCAGATGTCCGGGTGCTTGCGGATATGCTCCAGCGCCCGATCACCCATCAGTTGCCAGCGTGGTTTGCGCGCCAGCAGTTTGCGGCCGTGCTTGCGCCCCAGGAAGTACCACAGCTGATCGCCGGCGTAACTGCCGAAGAACGCCACGATTACCACCAGGTTGATGTCCATGTATCCGCGGAACGCGAGGAAGCCTGCGAGTACCAGAATGGTTTCGCCTTCGAAGAACGTCCCGAGGAAAAGGGCAAAGTAGCCGAAGTCATGCAGAAATTGTTGGAGCATTGTCTGGGTGCTGGCGAAATGAACGCGCAGCCTAACCCTTCAGGCACATTCAGGAAAGTGTCGAAATGTGTCTCGACGTGAACATTTCCTACAAGGACAATGATTGCGACTACAGGTCGCAGGGGTGCACATAACTGTAATGTGTTGGTCATAATGACCGCTTATAACTGTCACGCTCGCCCGTCAGCGCGGGCTCAGGAGTCTGCCGTGAGCTTTACCCCCGCCAATCGTTTGTTTCCTGCAACCCGCCTGCGTCGCAACCGTCGTGATGAATTTTCTCGTCGTCTGGTCCGTGAAAACGTTCTGACCACCAATGACCTGATTCTTCCGGTCTTCGTGCTCGACGGCGAAAACCGTCGCGAAGCGGTTACCTCGATGCCAGGTGTCGAACGGCTGACGATCGACCTGTTGCTTGAAGAAGCGGCCCGGTGGGTCGAGCTGGGCATTCCAGCCGTGGCGCTGTTCCCGGTGACCCCGGCCGAACTCAAATCCCTCGACGCTGCCGAGGCGTGGAACCCGGAGGGTATCGCCCAGCGTGCCACCCGTGCCCTGCGTGCACGCTTCCCGGAGCTGGGGGTGATTACCGACGTAGCGCTGGACCCGTTCACCACCCACGGTCAGGACGGTATTCTGGATGAAGAAGGGTATGTGCAGAACGACGTCACCGTCGATGCGCTGGTCAAACAGGCCTTGTCCCACGCCGCTGCCGGTGCGCAGGTGGTGGCTCCGTCGGACATGATGGACGGCCGCATCCAGGCGATTCGTGAAGCGCTGGAGCTGGCCGGTCACGTCAACGTGCGGATCATGGCTTACTCGGCCAAGTACGCCAGCGCCTATTACGGTCCGTTCCGCGATGCGGTGGGTTCGGCGCTGAACCTGGGCAAGGCCAACAAGGCGTCCTATCAAATGGACCCGGCCAACGGCAACGAAGCCCTGCACGAAGTGGCGGCGGACTTGTCAGAAGGCGCGGATATGGTCATGGTCAAACCAGGCATGCCGTACCTGGACATCCTTTACCGGGTCAAAGAAGAATTTAAAGTGCCGACCTTTGTCTATCAGGTCAGCGGTGAGTACGCGATGCACATGGCAGCAATCCAGAATGGCTGGCTGAGCGAAGGGGTTATTCTAGAGTCCCTGACCGCTTTTAAACGCGCTGGAGCTGATGGCATCCTGACTTACTTTGCCGTACGTGCCGCTCAATTGTTACGAGAGCAACAATAGCCCTCCCAGGAACATCCGATGAATACCGAAGGACTTACTGAAGTTGCCGTAAAAGAAGCTCAACCCCTGGTTGAGCCTGTCGTCGAAATCGAGCCTGCGCTGGAGCCTGCCCCGCCCGCGGTGGTGGTAGCCGAAGCGGCACCGGTGGCGCCGGCAGTCGCGATTCCGGGGCTGGATGACAGCAGCCTGTACATCCATCGCGAACTGTCGCAACTGCAGTTCAACATCCGCGTGCTGGAGCAGGCGCTGGATGAGTCCTATCCCTTGCTGGAACGGCTGAAGTTTTTGCTGATCTTCTCCAGCAACCTGGACGAGTTCTTCGAGATTCGTGTTGCCGGGCTCAAGAAACAGATCACTTTCGCCCGTGAACAAGCCGGTGCCGACGGCTTGCAACCGCATCAGGCGCTGGCGCGCATCAGCGATCTGGTGCACGGCCACGTCGATCGCCAATACGCGATCCTCAACGACATCCTGCTGCCGGAACTGGAAAAACATCAGGTCCGCTTCATCCGTCGCCGCTACTGGACCACCAAACTCAAGACTTGGGTGCGCCGCTATTTCCGCGACGAGATCGCGCCGATCATCACCCCGATCGGTCTCGACCCGACGCACCCGTTCCCGTTGCTGGTGAACAAGAGCCTGAACTTCATCGTCGAACTCGAAGGTATCGATGCGTTCGGTCGCGATTCCGGTCTGGCGATCATCCCGGCCCCGCGTTTGCTGCCGCGTGTGATCAAGGTGCCGGAAGAAGTCGGTGGCACCGGCGACAACTATGTGTTCCTGTCGTCGATGATCCACGCTCACGCCGACGACCTGTTCCAGGGCATGAAGGTCAAGGGCTGCTACCAGTTCCGCCTGACCCGAAACGCAGACCTGGCGGTCGACACCGAAGACGTCGAAGACCTGGCCCGCGCGCTGCGCGGTGAGCTGTTCTCCCGTCGTTACGGTGACGCGGTGCGTCTGGAAGTCGCGGACACCTGCCCGAAACACCTGTCCGACTACCTGCTCAAGCAGTTCAACCTGAGCGAGACCGAGCTGTATCAGGTCAACGGTCCGGTCAACCTGACGCGGCTGTTCAGCATCACCGGCCTGGACAGTCACCCGGAGCTGCAATACACGCCGTTCACCCCACAGATCCCGAAACTGCTGCAGAACAGCGAGAACATTTTCAGCGTGATCAGCAAGCAGGACATTCTGCTGCTGCACCCGTTCGAGTCCTTCACTCCGGTGGTCGATTTGCTGCGCCAGGCGGCCAAGGACCCGCACGTGTTGGCGGTCCGTCAGACCCTTTACCGCAGCGGCGCCAACTCGGAAATCGTCGACGCCCTGGTTGACGCAGCGCGTAACGGCAAGGAGGTCACCGCGGTGATCGAATTGCGTGCGCGGTTCGACGAAGAGTCCAACCTGCAACTGGCCAGCCGCCTGCAAGCGGCCGGCGCGGTGGTGATCTACGGCGTGGTGGGCTTCAAGACCCACGCCAAGATGATGCTGATCCTGCGCCGCGAGGCTGGCGAGATTGTCCGCTACGCCCACTTGGGTACCGGTAACTACCACGCCGCCAACGCCCGCCTGTACACCGACTACAGCCTGCTGACGTCCGACGACGCCTTGTGCGAAGACGTCGGCAAACTGTTCAGCCAGTTGATCGGCATGGGTAAAACCCTGCGCATGAAAAAACTGCTGCATGCGCCGTTCACGCTGAAGAAGGGCATGCTCGACATGATTGCCCGGGAGACCCAGTTCGCGCTTGATGGCAAACCAGCGCACATCATCGCCAAGTTCAACTCGCTGACCGATCCGAAGGTCATCCGCGCGTTGTACAAAGCCAGTCAGTCCGGGGTGCGGATCGATCTGGTGATACGCGGCATGTGCTGCCTGCGGCCGGGTATCGCCGGGGTTTCGCACAACATCCACGTGCGCTCGATCATCGGTCGCTTCCTGGAACACACGCGGGTCTTCTACTTCCTCAACGGCGGTGAAGAGCAGATGTTCCTGTCGAGTGCCGACTGGATGGAGCGCAACCTCGATAAACGCGTCGAGACCTGCTTCCCGGTGGAAGGCAAGAAGCTGATTACCCGGGTCAAGAAAGAACTGGAGCTTTACCTCACCGATAACACCCACAGCTGGAGCCTGCAGCCGGACGGCCGTTACATCCGCAACACACCGACCGGCAACCAGAACCCGCGCAGCGCCCAGGCAACCTTGCTGGAGCGTTTGGGTAGCCCGATTCTGACTGTGAATTAACGCAGGAGAGGGAGCAGCATGATGCAAAAGGGCGATCCGTAAGGATCGCCCTTTTGTTTTCAGCGAACGTTAAGCACGAAGTTAACGCGGGTCAGCCATTCCGCTTCCAGCGCGAAGTCGGCCTGGGTCAGCTGGTTTTCGTCCAGCCAGTTCTCCGGGAACAGCACATCCAGGGTGTCGCCGTTGGCCTGCAAGGTGACCTGCGGCATCTTTTGGGTGCCGCGGATGTGATGGAACAGAATCGCGAAGCGCAGCAGCACGCAGAGGCGAATCAGCTTGATGCCGTCATCGCCGAACTCGGCAAACCTGTCCTTGGGAATGTTGCGGCGGTGGCCGCGTACCAGCAGCGCCAGCATCAGCTGGTCTTCACGGGAAAAACCGGCCAGATCGGAGTGTTCGATCAGGTAGGCGCCGTGTTTGTGGAATTGATAGTGGGCGATATCCAGCCCGACTTCGTGGACCTTGGCGGCCCAGCCCAGCAAGTCGCGCCAGACGCCGTCATTCAGGTCCCAGTCATCGGCCACCTGGTCGAATGCGTGAAGCGCTTTGCGTTCGACGCGGTCGGCCTGTCCCACGTCGACGTGGTAACGCTCCATGAGCGAGCTGAGGGTGCGCTCGCGGACGTCTTCGTGGTGATGACGGCCCAGCAGGTCATAGAGCACGCCTTCACGCAGGGCGCCTTCACAGTGATCCATGCGTTGCAGTTCGAGGGCGTCGAAGATCGCTTCGAGAATCGCCAGGCCAGCCGGGAAAATTGCCCGGCGATCCGGTTTGATGCCTTCGAAATCGATTTTTTCAACGTCACCGAGTTTGATCAGCTTGCGCTTGAGCCAGGACAGACCTTCGGCATTGACCTCGCCAGTCCCGTGGCCACCCGCCTTCAGCGCCAGACCAATGGCACGGATGGTGCCCGAGGAGCCGATCGCTTCATCCCAGGTCAGGCGGTGCAGGGCGTGCTCGATGCTCATGATCTCCAGCCGCGCCGCCGTGTAGGCCTGGGCGTAACGGGCCGGGGTGATCTTGCCGTCGCGGAAATAGCGCTGGGTGTAGCTGACGCAGCCCATTTGCAGGCTTTCGCGCAGCAGCGGCTCGAAGCGCTGGCCGATGATGAATTCGGTACTGCCACCGCCGATGTCGGCCACCAGACGCTTGCCCGGTGTGTCGGCGAGGGTGTGGGAGACGCCAAGGTAGATCAGGCGGGCTTCTTCACGACCGGAGATGACTTCTACCGGGTGACCGAGGATTTCTTCGGCGCGGCGGATGAATTCGCCACGGTTGCGCGCCTCACGCAGGGCGTTGGTGCCGACGATCCGCACGGCGCCCGGTGGCATGCCGTTGATCAGTTGGGCAAAGCGCTTCAGGCAATCGAGCCCGCGCTGCATGGATTCTTCGGTTAGTTGGCGCTCTTCGTCGATCCCCGCGGCCAACTGAACCTTCTCGCCAAGCCGCTCGAGAATACGGATTTCATTGTGCAGGGCCTTGGCCACGACCATATGAAAGCTGTTCGAGCCCAGGTCTATAGCGGCGATCAGGGACAGATTCTTGGCTTGGGATTGAGGCATGGTGAGGGGGTCTCGGTCGATAACCTCGACATCCTGCCACGATCAACCGCTGCCGCCAACGCGCACGAATTAAAGCATTGATATGACGCACGAAACTCGGTGGCTCGAGCGTCTATCCTCTGTGGCGAGGGAGCTTGCTCCCGCTGGAGCGCGAAGCGGTCCTCAATGGTGGGCCCGATTTCTACCAGGCAGACCGCATCTGCAGGCCTTACGACTGCTGCGCAGTCGAGCGGGAGCAAGCTCCCTCGCCACAAGGCTTCAGGCAGTCGTCTCAACGGTGCCAATGAAATTCGCCAGCTCTGCCGTCTTCGGATTGGCAAACAACACTTTCGGATCGCCCACCTCGTGCACCTTGCCTTGGTGCATGAACACCAGTTTGTCGCCGACCTCGCGGGCGAAGCGCATTTCGTGGGTGACCATGATCAGCGTCATTCCGTCCCTGGCCAGTTGCCGGACCACGCTCAGCACCTCGTTGACCAGCTCGGGATCAAGTGCCGAGGTGATTTCGTCGCACAGCAGCACTTTCGGCGACATTGCCAGGGCCCGGGCAATCGCAACACGCTGTTGCTGGCCGCCGGACAGTCGATCCGGGAACGCATCGAATTTCTCCGCGAGCCCGACCCGCTCCAGCATCTGTCGCGCCAGCCCGGCGGCTTTGGTCTTGGAGACTTTCTGCACCACTTGCGGCGCGAGCATGACGTTTTCGCCCACCGTCAGGTGCGGGAACAGGTTGAATTGCTGAAACACCATGCCGACCTTCTGTCGCAGGCTGCGCAGGCTGCGCAGGTCGGCGCGGGCGGCGTCGAGGTATTCGCCGTCGACTTCGATCACCCCGTCGTTGATCGACTCCAGGCCGTTCAAGGTGCGCAGCAGGGTCGATTTCCCCGAGCCGCTACGCCCGATGATTGCCACCACCTGGCCTTCATCGACGCTCAGGTCGATGCCTTTGAGCACATGGTGATCGCCGTAATATTTATGCAGGGCGGAAATTCTAAGCAGAGGCATGCAGTCTCCTTTCCAGGTAGCGGGCACTGAGGGACAACGGGTAGCAGAGCAGGAAGTAACCGAGCGCCACGAGGCCGTAGACCATGAAGGGTTCGAAGGTTGCATTGGCGAGCATGCCGCCGGTTTTGGTGAGTTCGGTGAAGCCGATGATCGAGGTCACCGCCGTGCCCTTGACCACCTGCACCGAGAAGCCCACGGTCGGTGCCACGGCAATGCGCAGGGCTTGCGGCAGGATCACGTGGCGCAGCTGTTCAAAGGGATTGAGCGCCAGGCTTGCCGACGCTTCCCACTGACCGTTGGCGATCGAATCGACGCAGCCGCGCCAGATCTCCGCCAGGTAAGCGCTGGTAAACAGCGTCAAGGCAATCGCCGCCGCCAGCCACGGCGAAATCTCGATCCCCAGCAGCGCTACGCCGAAAAACACCAGGAACAGCTGCATCAGCAGTGGTGTGCCCTGGAACAGCTCAATGTAGGTACGGGCGAAGCCTCGTGGCAGGGCGTTTTTCGAAATACGCAGGGTCATGATCAGCAAGCCGATCAGCCCGCCACCGATAAACGCTACCAGCGACAGCGCCAGGGTCCATTGCAGGCCGGTGAGCAGGTTGCGGACGATGTCCCAGAAGGTGAAATCGCTCATTGGTCGTTCCTCGCAATGTAGCGTCGCCCAATCCAGTTCAGTAGCTGGCGGATCAACAAGGCCATGCACAGGTAGACCAGCGTGGTCAGGGCGTAGGTTTCGAAGGCGCGGAAGTTGCGCGACTGAATGAAGTTGGCGGCAAAACTCAGCTCTTGCGTGGCGATCTGTGAGCACACTGCCGAACCGAGCATGACGATGATGATCTGGCTGCTCAGGGCCGGCCAGACTTTGCCCAGCGCCGGCAGCAGCACCACATGGCGAAACGCTTCGAAGCGGCTCATCGCCAACGCCGCCGCAGCTTCCAGCTGGCCACGCGGAATCGCTTGAATGCCCGCGCGAATGATTTCCGTCGAATAGGCGCCGAGGTTGATCACCATCGCCAGCACTGCCGCCTGCCATTCGGAAATTTGCAGGCCCAGCGACGGCAAGCCGAAGAAGATGAAGAACAGTTGCACCAGAAACGGTGTGTTGCGGATCAACTCGACGTAAACCCCGAAAATCCCGGCAAACGGACGGATGTTCCACGCCCGCACCACCGCGCCGACAATCCCCAGGCTCACCCCGAGCAGTGCGCCGATGGCCGTCAGCTCAAGGGTGAACAGCGCACCGCGCAGCAGCAGGTCGGTGTTCTGCACCACCGGTAAAAAGTCGAACTGATAGGCCATGGACAGTTTCCTCGATTAAGCGCCGTCGCGACGATCAGAGATCGGCCGGCAGCGGCTGCTTGAGCCAGGTTTGAGCGTTTTTCTCGAGGCTGCCATCGGTCCTGGCGGTGGTCAGGATCTGGTTGACCTTGTCCAGCAGCGCCGGCTCGTTCTTGTTCACACCGACGTAGACCGGCGAATCCTTGAGCTTCAGTTTCAGCGCCGGAATGCGTTTCGGGTTGCGCTCGCTGATGGTCGCCATCACCACGTTGCCGCTGGCGATCAGGTCGACTTGCCCTGCGAGGTAAGCGGCGACGGTCGAGTTGTTGTCTTCGAAGCGCTTGATGGTCACGCCTTGCGGGGCCACGGCAGTCAACTCGATGTCTTCGATGGCGCCACGGGTGACGCTGACGGTTTTACCCTTGAGGTCATCCAGGTCGTTGATGGCGACGTCTGGCGGGCCGAACACCGCGAGATAGAAGGGCGCGTAGGCGCGGGAGAAGTCGATGACCTTCTCGCGCTCAGGATTTTTGCCGAGGCTGGAGATCACCAGGTCGACCTTGCCGGTGGTCAGGAACGGAATGCGGTTGGTGCTGTTGACCGGCGTCAGTTCGAGTTTGACCTTGAGCTGGTCGGCCAGCAGTTTGGCGGTGTCGATGTCCAGGCCGCGGGGTTTCATGTCGGGGCCCACCGAGCCAAACGGCGGGAAGTCCTGAGGCACGGCGACCTTGAGCGTGCCGCGTTTGACCACATCCTCCAGGCCGTCGGCATGGGCGGGGAGCTGACAGAGCATCAGGCTGGCGAACAGGGCAGTGAGCAGGGCGCTGCAACGCTGGGTCATGGCAAATCTCCGGATTCGGCAAGTGATTTCTGCGAATCGACAGAGCACAGGCCATGCCAACCCTCGGCGAAATGCCTGTAAGGCCACGGATTTACTGGCGTTTGTCGGTCTTACTGGTCTGAACAGTTGCTGATGTTTTCGCACCTTGATCGGGCATCGCCTAAAGCGCTCGAACCCCCGTGGGGCACGACTTGCCTGACTCGGCGATTAGCTTTACAACTAGCCGCTCACTGGTCTGGCTCGTCTGAAAAACCATGAATTCGATCTCCCGCGCCGTACCCGAAGTGGCGCTGCACGCCATCCGTAAACTGATTGCCGAACAGGGTTTCGGGCCGGGGGACGTGCTGCCTTCGCAGCGTGATCTGGCACTGCAACTGGGCGTGAGTCGGGCGTCGCTGCGTGAGGCGTTGTCATCCTTGAGTGCCTTGGGGGTGATCAGCGTGCAGCCTGGCAAAGGGGTTTTTGTTCAGGCAGTCGAGCAATCCCCGGCAGTGTCGGGAGTCAGTTGGCCGTTCGCGGCTCAAGCATCGCCTGTGGATATCTTTCAGTTGCGCTATGCCCTGGAAGGTTTTGCGGCGGGGTTGGCGGCGGTGACATTGAGCGCCGATGAGCTCGATGCCCTTGAGGATAACGTTGCAGCGATGCGCGACGAGTTGCGTGCCGGGGACTTCGACGCGGCGGCGCGGCTGGACTTCGAATTTCATCGGCGAATCCTGCTGGCCAGTGGCAATCAGGCGATGTTGAGCATTCTGACGGCGAGTGCCGAGCTCTTTCTGGAGAGCCAGAAACTACCGTTTATCCGGGCCGAACGGGCCATGGAAACCTGGCAGGAACACCGCAAGATCCTCCGGGCGCTGGCCCGCCGGGCTTCGGGGGGCGCGCAGAAGGCTATGCAGGAGCACGTGCGCAACGCGGCCTTGCGCACTGGAATCTCCTTCGTGACCCCCGCCACGGCGTGACTTGAGCTATACCCAAACTCATGCACCACCATAGCGAGACTCAATCATCTGCGGCTTCCTGAACGAGGGAAGGGCGGCTATGATGGGCCACGTTTTTTTGCTTACAACCTGGAGACTTCCATGAGCAGCGATCTTATCAAACACGTTAGCGACGCTAGCTTCGAAGCTGACGTACTCAAGGCCGAAGGTGCTGTACTGGTCGACTACTGGGCTGAGTGGTGTGGCCCATGCAAGATGATCGCTCCGGTTCTGGACGAAATCGCTGAAACCTACAAAGGTAAGCTGACCGTTGCCAAGCTGAACATCGACGAAAACCAGGAAACCCCGGCCAAGCACGGCGTACGTGGTATCCCGACCCTGATGCTGTTCAAGAACGGCAACGTCGAAGCGACCAAGGTCGGCGCGCTGTCGAAGTCGCAACTGGCTGCCTTCCTCGACGCCAACATTTAAGCGTTGTTGCAAGCGTCATCCAAAAAGCCCCGCAAATAGCGGGGCTTTTTCGTTATTCAGGGCTAGACGCTCCGAAACTCAGGTGTTACATTCGGCCCCGCACTGGTTTCTCCAGCGCCCCCTGCAAGCCGTCGCCGACGCTCTCCTTTTCGAATAAGTACGCGATCCTGTCGCCTTCTCTGCGGCGCGGCCTCATTAAGCCAAAAGCTTAATTTCCCCCCCTCCATAAATGATTACGTCATTCCTATATGAATCTGACTGAACTCAAGCAAAAGCCGATTACCGAACTGCTCGAATTGGCCGAACAGATGGGCATAGAAAATATGGCCCGTTCGCGCAAGCAGGATGTGATTTTCTCCTTGCTGAAAAAGCACGCGAAAAGCGGCGAGGAAATCTCCGGTGATGGCGTGCTGGAGATTCTCCAGGACGGCTTCGGCTTTCTCCGCTCTGCAGACGCCTCCTATCTTGCCGGCCCAGACGATATCTACGTCTCGCCGAGCCAGATCCGTCGCTTCAACTTGCGCACCGGTGACACCATCGTTGGCAAGATCCGTCCTCCAAAGGAAGGCGAGCGTTATTTCGCACTGCTCAAGGTCGACACGATCAATTACGATCGTCCCGAGAACGCGAAAAACAAGATTCTCTTCGAGAACCTGACCCCGCTGTTCCCGACCGTGCGCATGAAGATGGAAGCCGGTAACGGTTCCACCGAAGACCTCACCGGTCGTGTCATCGACCTGTGCGCCCCGATCGGTAAAGGCCAGCGCGGTCTGATCGTTGCTCCGCCAAAAGCGGGCAAGACGATCATGCTGCAGAACATCGCTGCCAACATCGCGCGTAACAACCCTGAAGTTCATCTGATCGTGCTGCTGATCGACGAACGTCCGGAAGAAGTAACCGAAATGCAGCGCACCGTGCGCGGCGAAGTGGTTGCCTCGACGTTCGACGAGCCGCCAACCCGCCACGTGCAGGTTGCCGAAATGGTGATCGAGAAGGCCAAGCGCCTGGTTGAACACAAGAAAGACGTGGTCATCCTGCTCGACTCCATCACCCGTCTGGCACGTGCCTACAACACTGTGATCCCGAGCTCCGGCAAGGTCCTCACCGGTGGTGTCGATGCCCACGCCCTGGAGAAACCAAAGCGTTTCTTCGGTGCCGCACGGAACATCGAAGAAGGCGGCTCGCTGACCATCATCGCTACCGCGCTGGTTGAAACCGGCTCGAAGATGGACGAAGTGATCTACGAAGAATTCAAGGGCACCGGCAACATGGAACTGCCTCTGGATCGCAAGATCGCTGAAAAGCGCGTCTTCCCGGCGATCAACATCAACCGCTCCGGCACCCGCCGCGAAGAGTTGCTGACTGCCGACGACGAGCTGCAGCGCATGTGGATCCTGCGCAAGCTGCTGCATCCTATGGATGAAGTGTCTGCCATCGAGTTCCTGGTCGACAAGCTGAAACAGACCAAGACCAATGATGAGTTCTTCCTGTCGATGAAACGCAAGTAAGTCGATCAGGCCAGCAAAAGCCGGGGAAACCCGGCTTTTTGCTATCTGACCGTTGATGATTTGCCTGGTCACTCTTCTGAATGGGTGGGTTCGAGGCTAAACTCATGCCCCCGAACGCCATGGCCAAAACGAGGCTAACGCATGCAGTATCGCGACTTGCGCGACTTTATCAGCGGCCTGGAACAGCGCGGCGAGCTCAAGCGCATCCAGGTTCCGGTGTCCCCAGTGCTGGAAATGACCGAGGTTTGCGATCGCACCTTGCGGGCCAAGGGCCCGGCGCTGCTGTTCGAAAACCCGACCGGTTATGACATTCCCGTGCTTGGCAACCTGTTCGGTACGCCTGAGCGCGTGGCCTTGGGCATGGGCGCCGAAGCTGTCAGCGAACTACGCGAGATTGGCAAACTGCTGGCCTTCCTCAAAGAGCCCGAGCCGCCAAAGGGGCTGAAAGATGCCTGGTCCAAGCTGCCGATCTTCCGCAAAATCATTGCCATGGCGCCGAAAGTCGTCAAGGACGCGGTCTGTCAGGAAGTGGTCATCGAAGGCGATGACGTCGACCTGGCAATGCTGCCGGTGCAGACCTGCTGGCCCGGCGACGTCGGCCCGCTGATCACCTGGGGCCTGACAGTCACCAAAGGCCCGAACAAGGACCGCCAGAACCTCGGCATCTATCGCCAGCAAGTGATTGGCCGCAACAAAGTCATCATGCGCTGGTTGAGCCACCGTGGCGGCGCGCTGGACTATCGCGAGTGGTGCGAAAAACATCCGGGCCAGCCATTCCCGGTGTCCGTGGCATTGGGTGCCGACCCTGCAACCATTCTCGGCGCGGTAACGCCGGTGCCGGACAGCCTGTCCGAGTACGCCTTCGCTGGCCTCTTGCGCGGTAACCGTACCGAGCTTGTGAAGTGCCGTGGCAACGACCTGCAAGTGCCGGCCACCGCCGAGATCATCCTTGAAGGTGTGATTCATCCAGGCGAAATGGCCGATGAAGGTCCGTACGGCGACCACACCGGCTATTACAACGAAGTCGACAGCTTCCCGGTGTTCACCGTCGAGCGCATCACGCACCGTATCAAGCCGATTTACCACAGCACCTACACCGGCCGTCCACCGGATGAGCCGGCGATTCTCGGTGTGGCGCTGAATGAAGTGTTCGTGCCGATCCTGCAAAAGCAGTTTCCGGAGATCACCGACTTCTACCTGCCGCCTGAAGGCTGCTCGTACCGCATGGCTATCGTGACCATGAAAAAGCAGTACCCCGGCCATGCCAAGCGGGTAATGCTCGGTGTCTGGTCGTTTTTACGACAGTTCATGTACACCAAGTTCGTTATCGTCACTGACGACGATATCAACGCCCGCGACTGGAACGACGTGATCTGGGCCATCACCACGCGCATGGACCCCAAGCGCGATACGGTGATGATCGATAACACGCCGATCGACTACCTCGACTTCGCCTCGCCGATTTCCGGCCTGGGGTCGAAGATGGGGCTCGATGCCACGCATAAATGGCCCGGCGAAACCACCCGCGAGTGGGGCCGGGTAATCGTCAAGGATGAGGCGGTAACACGCCGGATCGATGCCATCTGGAATCAATTAGGAATAGATTGATGCGTGTAACCTTGCAGCCGTCCGGAGCAGTGCTTGAGATACTGCCCGGCGAGCGGATTCTCGATGGGGCGCGGCGTTTGGGCTATGAGTGCCCGCAAAGCTGCCGTAATGGCAACTGCCACGTTTGCGCGGCGTTGCTGGTCGAAGGTCGGGTCAAGCAGACCGGCGATGTGCGCGATCACGGTGAGTTCTACACTTGCATAGCAGAGCCGCTGGAAGACTGCATCGTATTGTGGGATGGCGTCCTTGCGCTGGGAGAACTACCGGTGCGCAGCCTGTCGTGTCAGGTCACTGAATGCGTAGACGTCGGCGGTGATACCTGGCGGGTTCGACTGCGGGCACCGGCCGGCAAGCCGCCGCGCTATCACGCCGGGCAGTACCTGCTGATCGAGCGCGAGAATGGCGAGAAATCCGCCTTCTCGCTGGCCTCTGCGCCGCATTCAGGACGAGATCTGGAACTGCATGTGCTGGCGCGCGAAGCCAGTGCGCTCAGCCTGATCGAGCAGTTGCAGCGCAATCGCATGGTGCGCATTGAAATGCCCTTCGGCGATACGCATCTGGCCGAGTTGCCTGACTGTCCGCTGGTGTTGATGGCGGCGGGTACCGGCATGGGGCAGATCCACAGCCTGATCGAGCATTGCCGGGCCAAGGGCTTCAAGCATCCGGTACACCTGTATTGGGGCGTGCGGCGGCCGGAAGACTTCTATCAGATCGAACATTGGGATGAATGGCTGAAGCTGCCCAACCTGTTCCTGCACAAGGTCGTCAGCGATCTGTGCGGTTGGGAAGGGCGTTGCGGCATGCTGCACGAGGCGGTTTGCGAGGATTTCCCCGACCTGAAGTCCCTGCATGTGTACGCCAGCGGTTCGCCGGCGATGGTTTACGGCACGCTGGACGCCTTGGTCAACGCCGGGATGGACGCGCACCAGATGCGCGCTGACGTCTTCGCCTACGCGCCTCGTCCACAAGCCAACAACCCTGCCTAAAAGCGCACGCCGGTGGTGATCATCGCGGCGTTAAAGCCGAGCAGAACCAACTCGGCAGCGACCGGGCCGTAATGCGCGCCCAGTGATGGAATGATCACGGGCGCTACGCCGAAGTGGTTGAGCGGAATCTTGTCCTTGTACTCGCCGCTGTAGCCCTGGAGTAATCCACCGGTCAGTTTTATATACACCGGATAGTCGGCGCTCTCGTAACGCTTCCCCGCATAGGCGTAATACGAGCGCTGACTGAACGAGTTACGAAAAGTCACTGCGCCAAACAACCAACCGGATGCTTCATTGCGTTCAAGGCCGATCAGGTCCTGATTGTTATTGTGATCGGGGTCTGGCGAATAGTGTTTGGTATAGAGGCTACCTTGCAGGTACCAGAAGCCCTTGTCTGCTTGAGTCGGGCTTTCGACTGCCAGCGCCGGGGTGGCCAGCGCCAGCAACAGCAGACCGTACATTTTCAGGTTTTTCATCTTGCGACCTCTATTGGTAATTCGGCTTGCGCCTGTGGAGGCTGCTATACGCCTGCATTCAAAGAAGGGGCGGCAGGGTATCAGACGAATACGTCAGAAAGATCTGTTAAATGACGGTTGATTCTGAACGGCCGCAAGGCTTATGCATATTTCATTCGGGTATTTAAGATATTTCCCAAAGAGTATTAGGCTATATATCAGACTCCTTAATTGGCGCAGTCCTTGATATAGAAGGGGCATGCGTCCTTTAGCACTTTTCGTTTTACGTTTACTGCTATATGTTCTATGACGTTAATCTTGCTTACATCTTGTAATACTTGTGGGACTGAACACCCTTTGCCATGACCGCCATTGAATCTGCTTGTTTGAATCTGGCTTACCCTCCGCGGCTCGATCTGGGCGCGCAGCTGACTCACGAACAATTGCTCAGCTCGATGCAGGCCACCATGGCCCGGCACAAGGGCGGGCCGGTCTGGTTATTCGCTTACGGTTCATTGATCTGGCGCCCGGAATGCACAGCCGTCGAGCGGGTGCGCGGACGCGTGCATGGTTACCATCGCGGCTTGTACCTATGGTCCCACGAACACCGCGGTACTCCGGAAATGCCGGGGCTGGTGTTTGGGCTGGATCGTGGCGGTTCTTGCAGCGGTTTTGCCTATCGGCTGCCGGATGAGCAGTTGGAAGCTTCGCTGTACGCGCTTTGGCAGCGTGAAATGCCGGTGCCGTCTTATCGCCCGCACTGGCTCAATTGCCGGCTGGAAGACGGCAGCAAGGTTCAGGCATTGGGGTTTGTTTTGGAGCGGCACCTGCCCAGCTATGCCGGCAACTTGCCGGACCATGTGCTGAGCCAGGTGTTCGAAAGCGCTTGCGGGCGTTACGGCACTACTCGCGATTATGTCGAGCAAACCGCACATGCCCTGCGCAGCCACGCCATGCCAGACCGGAATCTGGAGGCGCGGCTCAAGCGCTGCAAGGCTTAAGCGAGCGCTTCACGGCCCTGACTGGCGACTTGCTTGTGCCACAAGGTCGGTGCCAGGCAAGCCATCGCCAGCAGGCACGCACCAACCAGCAACACGAAGCCGCCATCCCAGCCGAAATGGTCCACGGTGTAGCCCATCGCTGCACTGGCCGCGACCGAGCCGCCCAGATAGCCGAACAGGCCGGTGAAACCCGCAGCCGTGCCGGCGGCTTTCTTCGGCGCCAGCTCCAGCGCTTGCAGGCCGATCAGCATCACCGGGCCGTAGATCAGGAAGCCGATGGAGAACAGCGCGATCATGTCGATGGTCGGATTGCCGGCCGGGTTCAGCCAGTAAACCAGAGTCGCTACGGTCACTAGTGCCATGAACACCATGCCGGTCAGGCCACGGTTGCCGCGGAAGATCTTGTCCGACATCCAGCCGCACAACAGCGTGCCCGGAATACCGGCCCACTCGTAGAAGAAATACGCCCACGAGGTTTTATCCACGTCGAAGTGCTTGGCTTCCTTCAAGTAGGTCGGCGCCCAGTCCAGCACGCCGTAGCGCAGCAGGTAGACGAAGACGTTGGCCATGGCGATGTACCAGAGCATTTTGTTGCGCAGCACGTACTTGACGAAGATTTCCTTGGCACTGAATTCGTCTTCGTGGCTGGCGTCGTAGCCTTCCGGGTAATCGTTCTTGTACTTCTCGATGGGTGGCAGGCCTACCGATTGCGGGGTATCGCGCATCACCATGAAGGCGAACACAGCCACCAGCAACGCAACGGCGGCGGGGACGTAGAACGCCGCGTGCCAGTCGTTGAACAGGCCCATGCCAAGCAGGAACAACGGGCCGATCAGGCCACCGCCGACGTTATGCGCGACGTTCCAGACCGACACCACGCCACCGCGTTCCTTCTGCGACCACCAGTGGACCATGGTCCGGCCACTCGGTGGCCAGCCCATGCCCTGGGCCCAGCCGTTGATGAACAGCAGGATGAACATCATGGTCACGCTGGACGTTGCCCACGGTGCGAAACCGAAAATGAACATGACCCCGGCCGATACCAGCAAGCCGAAGGGCAGGAAGTAACGCGGGTTGGAACGGTCGGACACCAGCCCCATCAAAAACTTCGACAAACCGTAGGCAATCGCGATCGCCGACATCGCCAGGCCCAACTGGCCACGGGTGTAGCCTTCGTCGATCAGGTACGGCATGGCCAGGGAGAAGTTTTTGCGCAGCAGGTAATAACCGGCGTAGCCGAAGAAAATCCCGGCGAAGATTTGCCAGCGCAGGCGCCGGTAGGTGCTGTCTACGTGTTCTTCAGGCAATGGAGCCTGATGGGCGGCAGGACGAAAAAAAGCAAACATTCAAGAGCTCCAGATTTCTTGTTTTGACTGCGGATGCGAATGTTACAGTTTCGTTACCGAAAAAAGCACCGCTTGTAGCCAAGGAAATCCAGAGAAGTGAACGAGAACGCATGTTCTTTTATGAACATGCGCTCTTCAGGTGGAGGGGCGGGGGGATTCGGATAATCAGCTGCCATCTCCGGGCAACAGATGTTCCTGGATCTTCTTGCTGTGGGATTCGACCAAACTCCCCTGGTCGTCGAAGCGCAATACGATCAGCCAGTCATAGACGTCTTCCGGCCAGGATTTCTGCCCGGTCAACGCTTGGCCATCACCACCGAACGCTTCGATCAGATTGTCGATATGCCCGTGATGCCAGGCGATCAATACGACAGAGGCCTGGTTGTTCTTGTCCAGCGATTTGACCAGTTTGTCGACTTCTTCATCGGCATAGGGTTGCTCGATCGGAAGGTGCAGACGCTGCGACAGCGGTGTCAGGGTCAGCCGTGGTCGCGCGCTGGACTTGCTGTCGCTGGTGGCGATCAGGCGTTGCGGTACCAGGTTCTTGCTGCCCAGCTGCAGCGGGTCGAAATAGTGCGCATACGCTTCGGCGCGCTGCTCGCCACGAGGGCTGAGTCCCATGCCCTGATCGGGTTTTTCCGCATGTCGGACGATCAGTACGGTGACATTTTTCAAGCCCGGAACCTCCTTGTTATTCTGATTTGCCAATGTCTGCATTGAAATCAACAGTGCAGGCAAGACCGCCAGACTCAATAACAGCTTGCGCAGCATCATGCTCATCCTCCGTCCTGTGATGGGTAAACAGACTCGAAGCGTAGCAGGGAGTCGTGTTCACCGTACCCGCACCACCACCTTTCCAACGGCCTTGCGCTGGCCCAGATCATTGATGGCATTGGCCGCCTGAGCCAGCGGGTAAACCTGCGACACCAGAGGCTTGAGCTTGCCTTCGGCGAACCAGCCGAACAGTTGTTGGAAGTTGGCGGCGTTGTCTTGCGGCTGGCGTTGGGCGAAGGCGCCCCAGAACACTCCGAGTACAGCTGCACCCTTGAGCAGCGCGAGGTTCACCGGCAGTTCCGGGATGCGTCCGCTGGCGAAACCGACCACCAGCAGGCGGCCGTTCCAGGCAATGGCGCGGATTGCCTGATCGAACAGGTCGCCACCCACCGGATCGTAGATCACATCGGCACCGTTGCCGTCGGTCAGGCGCTTGATTTCGTCCTTGAGGTTGGCCTCGCTGTAGTTGATCAGCTCATCGGCGCCGGCAGCCTTGGCCACGGCGAGTTTCTCGGCGCTGCTGGCGGCAGCGATGACCCGGGCACCCATGGCTTTACCGATTTCCACGGCGGCCAGGCCGACACCACCCGAAGCGCCGAGCACCAGCAGGGTTTCCCCCGGTTGCAGGTTGCCGCGCTGTTTCAGCGCGTGCATCGAGGTGCCGTAGGTCATGCTGAAGGCTGCGGCAGTGTTGAAGTCCATCGACGGCGGGATAGGCAGCACGTTGTAGCCCGGCACCGCGACTTGCTCGGCAAAACTGCCCCACCCGGTCAGTGCCATGACCCGGTCACCGACCTTGAGGTGGCTGACTTTTTCGCCCACCGCGCTCACCACTCCAGCCGCTTCACCGCCCGGCGAAAACGGGAAGGGTGGCTTGAACTGGTATTTGCCCTCGATGATCAGCGTGTCCGGGAAGTTCACCCCGGCCGCATGCACGTCCAGCAGGATTTCGTTCTTCTTGGCGACAGGACTCGCGACTTCTTCCAGCACCAGCGATTCGGCAGGGCCGAAGGCTTTGCACAGCACGGCTTTCATCAGGGCTATTCCTTTGGGAGTGATGGCCGATAAGTGTAGGTGTGTGAGTCAACGGGTCAACGAGCATGCCCGGCCCTGATAGGCAGCCATAAGCTTTGTGCTTGGGCTGCGGGTGGTTATGCTAGGCCGCAAACCGGATGAGGAGCGAATTGTGAAAGCGTGGATCATGTTGATGCTGGCCCTGTCTCTGCCTGTGGCAGCGATGGCCGAAGAAGCCAAAGAAGGCGAAGCGCCGAAAGTCAGCTATATCAGCCTGAGCCCACCGTTCGTGGGTAACTATGGGCTGGATGGCACCCAGAAGCTCAAGGTCTACAAGGCTGATGTGGCGTTGCGGGTAACCGGCGAGGACGCGGTCAAGGCCGTGAAGGCCAACGAACCGTTGATTCGCAATCAGTTGGTGGCGTTGTTTTCTCAGCAGACCACTGAAGCCATGAACAACGTCGAAGCGAAAGAGAAGCTGCGTCAGGAAGCCTTGAAGCAGACCCAGCAAGTGATGAATGACGAGACCGGCAAGCCGATGGTGGACGATCTGTTGTTCAATAACCTGATCATCCAGTAAACAGACTGTGGCGCAGGGGCAAGCCCCTCGCCGCATGAAGTGTTCAGGACGCCAGGCTTTTGCGAAACCGCTTCAGCGCAATCGCAAAGAACAGCAAGCCAATGGCGCTCAGCGCCAGTAAGTCCGGCCAGACCACGCTGACTCCGGCGTCGCGAAACAGTATTGCGGCGCTGAGACTGACGAAGTGCGTCGACGGCGAGCCCTGCATCACCCATTGCAGCCATTGCGGCATGCTGTCCAGCGGTGTACTGCCGCCGGACAGCAGCAACATCGGAATAATCACCGGAATGGCCAGCAGGCCGAACTGGGGTGTCGAGCGGGCCAGGGTCGCGAGGAAAATCCCCAGCGCCGTGCTGGCGAACAGGTAAACCGCGGTCACCAGCAAAAACAGCGCCATGGAGCCCGCCAGCGGCACGCCCAGTGCGCCTTTGACGATGATTTCCAGCGATGCCCAGGTGCATAGCACCACCACCAGCATGTTGCTCCAGATTTTCGCCAGCATGATTTCCAGTGCTGTCAGCGGCAGCACCAGCAAGTGGTCGAGCGTGCCATGTTCGCGCTCACGCAGCAGTGCCGTGCCAGTCAAGATGATGGCGAGGATGGTGATGTTGTTGACGATCTGAATCACCGCCAGGAACCAGCCGCCTTCCAGATTGGTATTGAACAGCGAACGGGTGGTCAGCAGGGCGGGGGCTTTGCCGGTCGGGTCGCTTTGGTCGTTGTAGCTCAACAGTTCGCGCTGGAAAATCCGTGCGATGTAACCCGCGCCCATGAACGCCTGGCTCATGGCCGTGGCATCGACATTGACCTGCACCGCAGGCTGGCGCCCGGCCAACATATCCGCCTGGAAACTGGCTGGCACGTTTATGACAAAGGTGTACTGGCCGCTGTCCATCACCTGATCCAGTTGCCCATAGGGTAACAACACTGGACGCTGGAATTCCGGGGGTTGCAGGCTCTGGGCCAGTTGTCGCGACAGGTTGCTGTGATCTTCGTCGACGATGGCCACGCTGGCGTTATGCACGCCGATCACCGAGCCTGCGGCCGGCATGTAGATCGCCACCGTAAAGGCGTAGAGCAGGAACAGCAGCAAGACGCTGTCATGCTGCAGGCTGCTCATTTCCTTGAGGCCAAGGCGCAGTATGTGCGCAAGCTTGTGCATCAGGCCTCCTGCTTTTTCAGCATGACCAGGCTGAGCCCGGTGAACCCGATAAAGAATCCGAACAGCGCCAGGCACTGCGGCCATAACTGCCGTATATCCAGCGCCTTGGTGAAGGTGCCGACGGTAATGTCGAGGAAGTAGCCCGCCGGAAACAGCATGCCCATGACCGCCGCCGCGCCATCGAGAGATGAGCGCGGCACGATCAGCCCGGAAAACTGGATGGTCGGCAGGCTGGTGATGATCATGGTGCCGAGGATGGCGGCGATCTGGGTCCGGGTGAACGCCGAAATCAGCAGGCCCATGCTGGTGGTTGCCAGCACATACAGCAACCCGCCGAAGGCCAGGGTCAACGCACTGCCCTTGAATGGCACGCCGAAGAGCCAGCGGTTCATGGCCGTCAGGACCGCGAGGTTGATCAGGCTCACCAGCAGATATGGCGCCTGTTTACCCAGCAAAAACTCCAGGCGGGTCAGGGGCGTGGCGTAGAAGTTGGTGATCGAGCCGAGCTCTTTCTCCCGCACGATCCCCAGCGCAGTGAGCATGGCCGGAATGAACGCGAGGATCAGCGCCATCACCCCGGGCCCGATGGCGTTGACGCTGACCACATCCTGGTTGTAGCGGAAACGGGTTTCCAGTTTGGCGGCTGACTGTCGATTCAGCGCAGGGCTGCTCTGCTCGGCCAGTTGTTCAATGTTGGCCAGGTGCACGGCCTCTACATAGTTGCGACTGGTCTCGGCGCGAAACGGCATGCCGCCATCGAGCCAGGCCGCCACGGTCGGTTGGCGACCGGCGTACAGGTCGCGACCAAAGCCTGGCGGGATCTCCAGTGCCAATTTGATTTCCGAGCGCTGAAGACGGCGATGCAGCTCTGCGGCATCACGGATCGACGGCTGCTCGCTGAAGTAGCGAGAGCCGCGAAAAGCTTCCAGGTAGGCGCGGCTTTGCGGCGTCTGGTCCTGGTCGTAGACGGCGAAGGCGAGTTTTTCCACGTCCAGGGAAATGCCGTAGCCGAAGATCACCATCATGAAAATCGCCCCCAGCAGGGCGAAGGCCATTCGTACTTTGTCCCGCAGCAATTCCTTGCCTTCGCGACTGGCGACCGCCAGCAAGCGTCCGAGGCTGAAGCCGCGATCCTTCAACTGCATGACCGGGTTGATCGTGGCGTCGGCAGGGACAGCAGGCGTCGGTGACTCGGCCGGGCCTTGAGCTTGTTCCAGGCAGGTAACAAATGCCGCTTCCAGGGTCTGCCCCCCGAACTGCTGTTGCAGCGCCGCCGGGGTATCGCAGGCCAGTACCTTGCCCGCGTGCATCAGCGAAATGCGGTCGCAGCGCTGGGCTTCGTTCATGAAGTGGGTCGAGAGGAAGATCGTTACACCTTGCTCACGCGACAACTCGATCAACAGCCGCCAGAAATCGTCCCGTGCTGCCGGGTCCACGCCGGAGGTCGGTTCGTCGAGGATCAACACTTCCGGGCGATGCAGCACCGCCACCGCCAGCGACAAACGCTGGCGCAGGCCCAACGGCAATGCGCCGGACTGCTGTTCGGCGACGCTGCCCAGCTTGAAGCGCTGGATCAGTTCGTCGATGCGCCGGGCACTGTCGGTTTTGGGCAAATCGAACAGTCGCGCATGCAAATCCAGGTTCCGCCGCACGCTGAGTTCGCCATACAGCGAGAAGCTTTGAGACATGAAGCCGACCCGTTTGCGGGTAGCCAGGTCCTTGGCGTCCACCGGATTGCCCAGCAGCGAGGCGCGGCCTTCGCTGGCCGGAATCAGCCCGGTGAGGACTTTCATCGTGGTGGTTTTGCCGCAGCCGTTGGAGCCCAGGAAGCCGAAAATCTCCCCGCGTCCGATGGCAAAGCTGACCTTGTCTACCGCGGTGAAATCACCGAAACGCAGGGTCAGGTCGTGGGCTTCGATGGCAATGTCGGTGCTGGCGCGGGTTCTGGGGGCAATGACTAGCGGTTGCTTGTCGTGGTCGCGGCTGCCTTGAAAATGGGTGAACGCTTCATCGAGTTTACCGCTGGCGGTGACAGCGACCAGTTCGTGCGTCATGCCGGTAGCGATCAGCTTGCCGCCGTCGAGCATCAGGCAGTGTTCGAATTGCTCGGCTTCTTCCATGTAGGCAGTGGCGACCAGCAACGTCAGCTGCGGGCGTTGGCGACGTACATCGTCGATCAGCTCCCAGAAGCGCCGCCGTGACAAGGGATCGACACCGGTGGTGGGTTCGTCGAGGATCAGCAAATCCGGCTCGTGAATCAGCGCACAGCAGAGTCCGAGCTTCTGTTTCATGCCGCCCGACAGCTTGCCTGCAGGACGATCGGCAAAACCCAGCAGATCAGTGGCCAGCAACAGACTACGCATGCGCTGTTCGAAGTCGGCTTTCGAGAGCCCGAACAGGGTGGCAAAAAAGTGGATGTTCTCGCGGATCGACAGTTCGGGGTACAGATTGCCGCCCAGGCCTTGGGGCATGAACGCAATACGAGCGTAGAGGCTGTTGCGATGAAGGCGATCCTGGATTGAGCCGCCGAGCACCTCCAGTTGGCCTTGTTGCAGGGTTTTCACGCCGGCGATCAGCCCCAGCAGGCTCGACTTGCCGGCGCCATCCGGGCCGATCAGCCCGCAGCGAGTGCCGGCCGGCAGGCTGAACGCGATGTCGGCCAGTGCCTGTTGCTTGCCATAACGGTGCTGGAGGCCGGAGATGTGCAGCGCCGGAGCGGTCATTGCAGATTGGCCGGCCAGTCAACAGGGGCGGTGCGCACATAGCCGGCACCGGGCATGCCCGGTTTGGCCTGGGGCATGGCGCTCGGGTCAGTCAGTCGCAGCTTGACGCGGAACACCAGCTTTTGCCGCTCGTCGCGCGTTTCGACCTCTTTGGGTGTGAACTGCGATTTGGCCGCCACGAAACTGATTTTTGCCGGCAGTGGATGGCCGGGCAGGGCGTCGAGCAGGATCCGGGCTTCATCGCCGACGGTCAGGCGCCCGGTCACGGACGCTGAGAGGTAAAGATTCATGTACTGATCATTCGGATCGATCAGCATTAATACGCGTCCGCCCGCACCGAGCACTTCGCCGGGCTCGGCCATGCGCAGCTGGATGACGCCGTCGATCGGTGCCCGCAAACTGCTGTCGTCGATTTCGCTGGTCAGTTGGGCGACCTGTGCCTGAGCTGCGCCAATGGCGGCCCCGACGGCCGAAACCTGGGCGCGGGCCGCTGCGACGGCGGCATTGGCGGTGTCGAAGCGCGCCTGTTGTTGATCGATGATCTGGCCGCTGGCGTAACCGCGCCTGAACAGTTCCTGGGAGCGTTTGAGTTCCTGTTGGGCGAGCAATAGTTCGCTCTGGCGCAGTTGCACATTGGCCTGGGCGGCAGAAAGGTTCTCCCGGGCGCGCAGTACTTCGGCCTCGGCCTGGTTGCGCTGGGCTTCGAGGGTGCGGGTGTCCATGCGCGCCAGCAATTGCCCCTTGATCACCTTGTCGCCTTCATTGACGCGCACTTCGGCCAGTCGCCCAGGCGTTTTACTGGCGATCTGCACTTCGGTGGCTTCGAGGCGTCCGTTGCCGACATACAGGCCTTCAGGCAGGCGGTCATGCATCGATTTCCAGTAACCAAAGCCCCCGGCGGCCAGCAGCAGAATGATCAGAGAGCTGGCGAAAAAAATCGAAGAACGGCTGTGCGTTGACATTCGGGCATCCTGCGACGGTAACGTCCTAGTTTGAACGGGCGAGCGCCGAGGCGCCTTGATGTCCGTCAACTGAAGGCCAAGCCTAACCCGATTGACCAGGTGACCGGCCGGTTCTGCATTATTTAGCGCAGGTCGAGCACCGCCGCCCATTGTTCGGCGGTCACCGGCATCACCGACAATCGCGAACCTTTCTGTACCAGCGGCATCTCCGACAGTGCTGTCTGCTGTTTCAGATAGTCGAGCTTCAGCACTTTGGGAAATGTCTCGACGTGACCAACGTTGATCGCGCTCCAGGCATTTTTCTCGGGCGTGGCCTTCGGGTCGAAGTAAACACTCTCGGGTTCCAGCGCCGTCGGGTCCGGGTATGCCGCTTCGATGATTCGACCGATCCCGGCGATGCCCGGTTCAGGGCAGCTGGAGTGGTAAAAGAAAAACTCGTCGCCAACCGCCATGGCCCGCAGGAAGTTGCGTGCCTGATAGTTGCGAACGCCGTCCCAGCGGGCTTCGCCGAGCTTCTCCAGGCCTTTGATCGAGAGCTCGTCGGGCTCGGATTTCATAAGCCAGTAGGCCATCTTTTTTTGCTCCGAAAGCGGTGGTCGGGAACGTTGTCCGGCGATTTTATGACAAACCGACGGTCGGTTGACGCCAGCGTTTGCGTGTCGCTTCACGTTACCGCAAAATGCCGGACTTTTAAGCGAGACGCGGCAAGCACGGCCTATTTCGGATACCGTTGCTGTCATCGTGTGCGACATGCCTTGAGGGGGGCAATCGATGAAACGCAAACCGGATTTACTGTGGATTTTAGTGATTGTGTTCGGCCTGGGCGTCGTAACCACGGGGTATGCGCAAAGCCTCTGGGCAAACAAGACTGATGCACCGATCGAAGTCGCGCAACAACAGCAACAACCTCTAAAGCCGCACAAGCGCTAAAACCGCTGCAAGCGACGCTGCTGATGGCAGTGGCGTCCAGATCTAGTCCGCGAAATACCACTTCCTGTCAGTCACCGTTCCCTGCATCGGTACATCCCAGCTCGCTTGATCCAGTTTTTCGACTTTCTGGCATTCATGGGCCAGCCCCAGCAGCGTCGGCTTGCGCCAGGTCTTGCGGCGCGCCAGATAGGCCAGGCTGCGATCATAGAAGCCGCCCCCCATCCCCAGGCGTCCGCCGTGTTCGTCAAAACCGACCAGCGGCAACAACACCAGGTCCAGTGCCCAGACCTTGCGTTGCTTAGCCTGGTTGACCCGTGGTTCGAGAATGCGAAAGCGGTTAGGCCGCAGCTTTTCACCGGGGTGAATGCGCTGAAAGACCATCTTGGTTCGCGGCCAGGCGCTGAGTACCGGCAGGTAAGTCGCCTTGCCCCGGCGTTGAGCGGCGCGCAGCAACAGGCGCGGATCGATTTCACCGTCGGTAGGCAGGTACAGGGAGATGTGTTTTGCGCGGCGGAACAACGGATGTTGCGCCAATTGCCGATACAGCCCGCGAGCGGCCTGGCGCTGCTCACTGTTGCTCAGTGCGCGACGGGCCTGGCGCAGCATGCGTCGAAGTTGCGGGCGAGATAGCGGCGCAGGTTCGGTCATCGTCATGGGCTGTTCGAGTGTCGAGGGCACCAGGGCGGTGACATCGTAAAAAGCCGATGCCGGCAAAAACCGGCATCGGCTTGAATATAGGCTCCCCGGATGAACCGCTGTCGACTTAGCCCTTGAACCCGAAAGTTCAAGGTGGAAGATGCAGTAGGCTTTAAGGCTTTCCGTCTAGCGGACATGCACACCAGCCCAACGTGCAACTTCCAGGGTAGTGCGAATCGGCTCAGGGACATCGTCAACTGGCAAGCACCCCAGGGAGTGGCGCGAGTATACCGCAACCACCTTCGGGAATCAGCCCTTGCTGACATCCGGATCGGTGGCGAGCACCAGATCCACTCGATCGAGCAGGTCACGCACCTGCTCGCGGGTCGAGCCACTGGCCTGCACATCAGGACGTTCCCGTGTGTGCAGCAGATCGTGGGTGATGTTCAGCGCGGCCATCACGGCGATGCGATCGGCGCCGATGACTTTGCCGCTGCTGCGGATTTCGCGCATTTTTCCGTCCAGATAACGGGCGGCGCTCACCAGATTGCTGCGCTCTTCCTGGGGGCAAATGATCGAGTACTCTTTATCGAGGATCTGCACGGTAACGCTATTGCTTGAACTCATGAGTCTTGCTCCAGGGCCTTGAGGCGCGAAATCATCGATTCGACCTTACGCCGAGCGATTTCGTTTTTTTCAATGAGGTGCGCGCGTTCCTCGCGCCAGGTCTTTTCCTGAGCTAATAAGAGTCCGTTCTGGCTCTTAAGTTGCTCGACTCGGGTAATTAGCAGCTCGAGTCTGGCCATCAGCGCTTGCAAGTCGGTGTCTTCCATACGTGTTCCACGGGATTTGTCTGATGGGCGGTAACTGGCGGACAGCCTTTAATAGTCTTGGCGAGTCTGTCGATGTAGGATACAAGGCCTTCATTCTAGACATAGCGCCGTCTGGCGCCTAGCTGCCCATGCCCATTCAGAATTCTCCGTATCAAGCCTTCGCCACCCTGCTGAGCACCAGCGGCCATCCTGTATCGCCTGCCGAACTGCACGGCCTGCTGCTCGGACGCAGCTGCGCTGGTGCAGGCTTTGAAGCCGATGGCTGGCTGGTCGACGCCGCCGAGCTGCTCGAAGGCGAACCACAAGACAACGTCCGCAACGCCCTGATCGGCCTGCAAGAGATGGTCAAGGGCGAGCTGACCAGCGACGACATGACCGTCGTTCTGCTGTTGCCGACCGATGACGCGCCGCTGACCGAACGTGCCGTCGCACTGGGCCAGTGGTGTCAGGGCTTCCTCAGCGGTTTCGGCCTGAACTGCCGTGACAGCAGCATGTTGAGCGCTGAAGCCACCGAAGTCCTGCAGGATCTCGCGGCTATCGCTCAGGTGCAAGATGCGCTGGAAGAATCCGACGACGGCGAAAGCGACTATATGGAAGTCATGGAGTACCTGCGGGTCGCGCCATTGCTGCTGTTCACCGAGAACAACAAAGCTGCCGCATCGGCCGCCAAACCTTCTCTGCACTGATCGTTTGCTAGGGACTTCCATCTGCCCATGATTCATATCCCTAAATCGGAATACACCCGCCGCCGCAAGGCGTTGATGGCGCAGATGGAACCCAACAGCATCGCAATCCTGCCGGCCGCCGCCGTGGCGATCCGCAATCGCGACGTCGAACACGTTTACCGACAGGAGAGCAATTTCCAGTACCTCAGCGGTTTTCCCGAGCCTCAGGCCGTGATCGTGCTGATACCTGGTCGTGAGCATGGCGAATACATCCTGTTCTGCCGTGAACGCAACGCCGAACGCGAACTGTGGGACGGCCTGCGTGCCGGGCAGGAAGGTGCGATCCGGGATTTCGGCGCCGACGACGCCTTTCCGATCACCGACATCGACGACATCCTGCCGGGCCTGATCGAAGGCCGGGACCGGGTGTATTCGGCCATGGGCAGCAACCCGGAATTCGACCGCCACCTGATGGACTGGATCAACGTGATTCGTTCCAAGGCGAACCTGGGCGCCCAGCCGCCGAACGAATTCGTTGCGCTGGATCATTTGCTGCACGACATGCGCCTGTATAAATCGGCGGCAGAAGTGAAGGTGATGCGCGAAGCCGCACGGATCTCCGCGCAGGCTCACATTCGCGCGATGCAGGCCTGCCGTGTCGGCTTGCATGAGTTCAGCCTGGAAGCCGAGCTCGATTACGAGTTCCGTAAAGGTGGGGCGAAAATGCCGGCTTATGGTTCGATCGTCGCCGCCGGGCGCAACAGCTGCATCCTGCATTACCAGCAGAATGACGCGCAGCTCAAGGACGGCGATCTGGTGCTGATCGACGCCGGTTGCGAAATCGACTGCTACGCCAGCGACATCACCCGCACCTGGCCGGTCAACGGCAAGTATTCGCCGGAACAGAAGGCGATCTACGAATTGGTGCTGGAGTCGCAAGCTGCCGCGTTTGCCCAGATCGCCCCCAACAAGCACTGGAACCAGGCGCACGAGGCGACGGTTCAAGTAATTACCGCAGGCCTGGTGAAGCTCGGTTTGTTGCAGGGCGATGTCGATGAGTTGATCGCCAGCGAAGCCTACAAGGCGTTTTACATGCACCGTGCCGGTCATTGGCTGGGCATGGATGTGCATGACGTCGGCGAGTACAAGGTCGGCGGTGAATGGCGGGTGCTGGAAGTCGGCATGACGCTGACCGTCGAGCCGGGTATCTACATTGCCCCGGGCAATCTGAACGTGGCGAAGAAATGGCGCGGCATTGGCGTGCGCATCGAGGATGACGTGGTGGTAACCAAGCAGGGCTGTGAAATTCTGACCAACGGTGTGCCGAGAACGGTCGCCGAGATCGAGGCCTTGATGGCCGCTGCACGAGCCCAGGCGGCATGAGTCGAGTCAATCTGGCAATCATCGGTGGCGGTCTGGTGGGCGCCAGTCTGGCGTTGGCGTTACAGGCCGGCGCCCGCGCCCGTGGCTGGAAGATCGTGCTGATCGAACCGTTCGCCCCCGGCGACGGCTACCAGCCAAGCTACGACGCGCGCTCTTCGGCGCTGTCTTTCGGCGCTCGGCAGATTTATCAGCGGTTGGGCCTGTGGCAGGAAATCTCCCGCCGCGCCGAGCCGATCAAACAGATCCATGTTTCCGACCGTGGGCGCTTCTCCACCGCGCGACTGTCGGCCATGGAAGAGGGCGTTCCGGCCTTGGGCTACGTGGTGGAAAACGCCTGGCTGGGCCAATGCCTCTGGCAGGGTCTGGACAAGGACGTGATCAGCTGGCGCTGCCCGGCCGAAGTCACGCGCATGGAACCGCTGGAAGACGGCTACCGCCTGACTCTCAACGATGAAACCCTACTGGAGTGCGAGCTCGCGGTGCTGGCCGATGGCGGCCGTTCGGGCTTGCGCGAGCAGTTGGGGATCGGCGTCAAAAAGCGTCCATACAACCAAAGTGCGTTGATCGCCAACATCACCCCGAGCGAGGCCCACAACGGCATGGCGTTCGAGCGTTTCACCGATGACGGCCCGATGGCTTTGCTGCCGCTACCGGAAAACCGCTGCGCGCTGGTCTGGACTCGCTTGGGCATGGACGCGCAGCGTCTGGCGGCACTCGATGAGCGTAGCTTTCTCAGCGAGTTGCAGGGGGTGTTCGGCTATCGCCTCGGCACGCTCAAGCAGGTCGGTGCGCGGAATCTATACCCGTTGTCGTTGATCGAAGCCGAGGAGCAGGTACGTCCGCATCTGGCCGTGCTGGGCAACGCTGCCCACAGCCTGCACCCAATTGCCGGTCAGGGCTTTAACCTGTCGTTGCGCGACGCCCAGGCCCTGGCCGAAGCGCTGCTCGCCAGCCCGAGTGCACCGGGCGACTTCGCCACCTTGCAGGCTTATCGCGAACGCCAGCGTTTGGACCAGAACCTCACCGTGGGCTTCTCCGATCAAGTCACCCGGTTGTTCGGCAGCACCCAGCCGCTGGTTTCGCTGGGGCGCAACATCGGCCTGTTGGGCCTCGATCTGTTGCCGCCGGCCAAACGCTGGTTCGCCCGGCAAGCCATGGGATTGGGAACACGCTCCGATGGTTGAGTGCTTACCCCGGCGTTTCGATACTTACGACGGCGCTGGCAGCGTGGTCGATAAACCCCTTTACGTGCGGCTCACGCCGCAAGCGAGACAGGCTTAAAGCATGGAAATGCGCGCAGATCTGCTGATTGTCGGGGCCGGAATGGTCGGGAGCGCGTTGGCGCTGGCGTTACAGAACAGCGGGCTGGAAGTCCTGCTGCTCGACGGCAGCCCCATGAGCGTCAAACCCTTCGATGCGCAGTCGGCATTCGAGCCTCGAGTGAGCGCCTTGTCGGCCGCCAGTCAGCGGATTCTGGAGCGTCTGGGGGTGTGGGACGGCGTTGTCAGCCGGCGTAGCAGCCCTTATTCCGACATGCACGTCTGGGATGGCAGCGGCACCGGGCAGATTCACTTCTCGGCCACCAGCGTCCACGCCGAGGCACTCGGGCATATCGTCGAAAACCGGGTGGTGCAGGATGCGCTGCTCGATCGCCTGCATGATTGTGACCTGGGCCTGCTGGCCAATGCGCGTCTGGAGCAGATGCGCCGCTCCGGCGATGACTGGCTACTGACGCTGGCCGATGGCCGCACGTTGCGCGCACCGCTGGTGATCGCGGCGGACGGCGCCAACTCGGCGGTGCGTCGTCTCACCGGTGTCGCGACTCGTGAGTGGGATTATCTGCATCACGCCATCGTCACCAGTGTTCGCAGCTCGCTGCCGCATCAGATGACCGCATGGCAGCGTTTTACCGATTACGGCCCGCTGGCATTCCTGCCCTTGGAGCGGGATGGCCAGCAGGACTGGTGCTCGATCGTCTGGTCGACCACCCCGAGCGAAGCCGAACGCCTGATGGCGCTGGATGACGAAGGTTTCTGCCGAGAGCTGGAGCGCGCTTTCGAAGGGCGTTTGGGCTCGGTGCTGAGCGCCGACCCGCGACTTTGCGTGCCGTTGCGCCAGCGCCACGCCAAGCGTTATGTGGCTGAGGGGCTGGCGCTGATCGGCGATGCCGCTCACACCATTCACCCGTTGGCCGGGCAGGGCGTCAACCTCGGTTTCCTCGATGCCGCAGTGTTGGCTGAAGTGCTGCTGCAGGCGGCCAGCCGTGGTGAGCGCCTGGCGGATGTGAAGGTCCTCAGCCGCTACGAGCGTCGGCGCATGCCGCACAACCTGGCGTTGATGGCAGCGATGGAAGGCTTTGAGCGCTTGTTCCAGGCCGACCCGTTGCCACTGCGCTGGTTGCGTAATACCGGGTTGAAAATGGTCGACCAGATGCCCGAAGCCAAGGCGTTGTTTGTGCGCGAAGCGCTTGGATTGATCGGGGATCTGCCGGCATTGGCCAAGGCCTGACATTTTGTATCAGTGCTGATGCCCTCATCGCGAGCACATTCACCAACAATCTCCGACGGTGCAACATCTGGTAACTCCTCCAGGGCGGGATCGGTTGAGAAGCTAAATGTGAGTCCTTATCATTTCGACTCATTTTTGATTTCGAGAGACCGCTCCCATGTTGGCACCGAAGCGTCTACTGACAGCCCTCGCCCTGACCCTGGTCGGCACCACCGCCCAGGCCGCCGACGAGGTGGTGGTCTACTCCTCGCGTATCGACGAGCTGATCAAACCGGTCTTCGATGCCTACACCCAAAAAACCGGCGTAAAGGTGAAATTCATCACCGACAAGGAAGCGCCGTTGATGCAGCGCATCAAGGCCGAAGGCGAGAATGCCACCGCCGACCTGCTGCTGACCGTCGATGCCGGCAACCTTTGGCAGGCCGAGCAAATGGGCATCCTGCAGCCGTTCACCTCCAAGGTGATCGACACCAACATCCCGCTGCAATACCGCGCTGCGTCTCACGCCTGGACCGGCCTGAGCCTGCGGGCGCGGACCATCGCCTATTCCACTGACCGGGTAAAACCTTCGGACCTGAGCACATACGAAGCGCTGGCTGACAAGCAGTGGGAAGGCCGGCTGTGCCTGCGTACTGCGAAGAAGGTCTATAACCAGTCGTTGACTGCAACCCTGATTGAAACCCACGGCGCGGAAAACACCGAAGAGATCCTCAAGGGTTGGGTGCGCAACCTGTCCACAGACGTGTTCTCTGACGACATCGCCGTACTGCAAGCGATCAGCGCCGGGCAATGCGACGTCGGTATCGTCAACACTTACTACTATGGCCGTCTGCACCAGCAGAAGCCGGATCTTCCGGTCAAACTGTTCTGGCCGAACCAGGCCGACCGTGGCGTACACGTGAACCTGTCGGGCATTGGCCTGACCAAACACGCCCCGCACCCGGAAGCCGCCAAGGCGCTGGTGGAATGGATGACCACACCTGAAGCGCAAAAGATCTTCGCCGACGCTAACCAGGAGTTCCCGGCCAACCCGGCGGTGAAACCGTCCGCGGAAGTCGAGGCCTGGGGCACGTTTAAACCGGACACCCTGCCGGTTGAAGTGGCTGGCCTGCGTCAGGCCGAAGCCATCCGCCTGATGGACCGCGCCGGCTGGAACTGACTCATCGCAATTGTGGCGAGGGAGCTTGCTCCCGCTCGAGCGCGAAGCGGTCGTAATATTGGCTGACACGCTTTGACAGAAGAAATGAAGTAGCTGACCAAGGGCTGCTTCGCAACCCAACGGGGGCAAGCCCCCTCGCCACAAAATGGGGCCGGCTGCATTACTGCGTCGGCTCCGCACTTTTTAGAGACTTTCCTTGGCCCATCCCGCCCAACGCCGTTGGTATCCGCTGGTTTTCGTCGTTGCCGCCCTGGTGCTGCTGCCACTGAGTGTGTTGCTGCTGTCGTGGCAAACCGTCGATATGCAGATCTGGTCGCACCTGTGGGACACCCAGATGCCACGCCTGCTAGGCAACACCCTGACGCTGATCCTCGGCGTCGGGATTGGCGTCACGCTGTTGGGCGTGAGCCTGGCGTGGTTGACTAGCCTCTGCGAGTTCCCCGGGCGGCGTTGGCTGGATTGGGCGCTGATGTTGCCGTTTGCGATCCCGGCCTATGTGCTGGCGTTCGTTTTTGTCGGGCTGCTGGATTTCGCCGGTCCTGTGCAAACCCTGCTTCGCGAGTGGTTTGGCAGCGGCTTGCGATTGCCGCGTGTGCGCTCCACCGGTGGGGTGATTCTGGTATTGGTGCTGGTGTTCTATCCCTACGTCTATTTACTGGCGCGCACGGCGTTTCTGGCCCAGGGCAAAGGCCTGATGGAGGCAGCGCGCGTGCTCGGCCAATCACCGTGGCAAGCATTCTGGCGCGTGGCCTTGCCGATGGCCCGGCCGGCAATTGGTGCCGGTGTGGCCTTGGCATTGATGGAGACGCTGGCGGATTTCGGCGCAGTGTCGGTGTTCAACTTCGACACCTTCACTACGGCGATCTACAAAACCTGGTACGGCTTTTTCAGCCTGTCGAGCGCCGCACAACTGGCCAGCCTGTTGCTGCTGGTGGTGATGTTGCTGCTGTATGGCGAGCGGCGTGCGCGTGGCGCCAGCCGGGCGAGCAACGAGCGGCCACGGGGCAAGGCGCTTTATCACCTGCGCGGGCTCAAGGCTATGGCCGCCAGCAGTTGGTGCGGGCTGGTATTTGCCTGCGCCTTTGTCATTCCATTGCTGCAACTGGTGGCGTGGTTCTGGCAGCGCGGGCGCTTCGACCTGGATGAGCGTTACACCGGGCTGATCATCCATACGTTGTACCTGGGCGCCATGGCAGCGCTGATCACCGTCAGCGTCGCGCTGCTGCTGGCGTTTGCCCGGCGCCTGGCTCCGACCCGGACGATTCGTTCCGGGGTCAGCCTGGCCAACATTGGCTACGCCTTGCCCGGATCGGTGCTGGCGGTATCGATCATGCTGGCGTTCAGTTACCTGGACCGTGAACTGGTGGTGCCGCTATCGGACTGGCTTGGCGGCGCGGGCAAACCGTTGCTGCTGGGCAGCCTGTCGGCGCTGTTGCTGGCGTATCTGGTGCGCTTTATCGCGGTGGCCTACGGGCCGTTGGAAAATAGTCTGGCGCGGATCCGTCCGTCGTTGCCAGAAGCTGCACGCTGTTTGGGTGTCAGTGGGCCACGACTGTTTTTCAAAGTGTATCTGCCGTTGCTGCTGCCCGGCACGTTGAGCGCGGCGCTGCTGGTGTTCGTCGATGTGCTCAAGGAAATGCCCGCAACCTTGCTGATGCGCCCGTTTGGCTGGGACACGCTGGCGGTGCGGATCTTTGAAATGACCAGCGAAGGCGAGTGGGCGCGGGCGTCGTTGCCGGCGTTGACACTGATTCTGGTGGGCCTGTTGCCGGTCATCGGCTTGATTCGACGTTCGGCACATCAAAACGGCTAGGTGCCAGTCCTACACCTTGCGGCTACAATGCGCGGCATTCGGTGCGGATCGTCCTTCAGACCGGGTCGCTGAAATAGGCTGAAAGCCTTCTACTTCAAGGCTTTCAACCATACAGCGCCTGTCCGTACCTTCGCCACGCCCGGAAGGAGAAACCCATGGGACAGCGTACGCCTCTGTATGACCTTCATCTCGCACTTGGCGCGAAGATGGTCGATTTTGGCGGTTGGGATATGCCATTGCATTACGGCTCACAGGTCGAGGAACACCATCAGGTGCGCCGCGACTGTGGGGTTTTCGATGTTTCCCATATGACCGTAATCGATGTCAGCGGCCCTCAGGCCAAGGCCTGGCTCCAGCATTTGCTGGCCAATGATGTCGAACGTCTGCACAGCGTCGGCCGTGCCTTGTACAGCACCATGCTCAATGAGCGGGGCGGGGTGGTCGACGACATGATCGTTTATCGCCTGGACGATGCTTACCGCCTGGTGGTGAACGCCGCCACCCGTGATCAGGACATGGCCTGGATGCAGGCCCAGCTCGGCAATTATCAGGTGCAACTGCACGAGCGCAGCGAGTTGGCGATGCTGGCGATTCAAGGTCCTCAGGCGCGGCAAAAGATCGCCGAACTGGTGACCCAGTCCCGTGGCACTCTGATCCAGCAGCTCAAACCGTTTGAAGGTCAGTGTGACGGCGACTGGTTCATCGCCCGTACCGGTTACACCGGCGAAGACGGTCTGGAGATAGCCCTGCCGGCCGAGCAGGCGCCGGGATTCTTCAACGATCTGGTCGGTGCAGGCATATCGCCGATAGGCCTCGGCGCCCGCGACACGCTGCGTCTTGAGGCCGGGATGAACCTCTACGGCCAGGACATTCATCAGGCTGTCTCACCGCTGGCGTCCAATATGGCCTGGAGCATTGCCTGGGAACCGGCCACTCGTCAGTTCATTGGCCGGGCCGCGCTGGAGGCTGAACGGGCAGCAGGGGTGAAGCAAAAACTGGTTGGTCTGGTGCTCGAAGAGCGCGGGGTTTTACGTGCCCATCAGGTGGTTCGCATCGCTGATGTTGGCGAAGGAGAGATCACCAGTGGTAGTTTCTCTCCTACGCTTAGCAAATCGATTGCCCTGGCGCGGGTGCCGATGGCAACGGCCGACCGGGCAGAAGTGGAAATTCGTGGCAAGTGGTACCCGGTTCGGGTAGTCAAACCGACCTTCGTGCGTCATGGCAAAACCCTGATCTAACTTTTTCTGGCGGGCCAACACCGCTGACATTTCTTCTTGAGGACACAGAACATGAGTGAAATTCCTGTAGACCTGCGTTTTGCCGAAAGTCACGAATGGGCCCGTCTGGACGAAGATGGCGGCGTAAAAGTCGGTATTTCAGACCATGCTCAGGAAGCCTTGGGCGATGTGGTGTTCGTCGAGCTGCCGGAAATCGGCAAAGTCTTCGCTGCCGGTGAAGCGGCGGGCGTAGTCGAGTCGGTCAAGGCCGCTTCGGACATCTACTCGCCGGTCTCCGGTACAGTCATTGCCGTTAACGAAGAGTTGGCCAACAGCCCGGAGCTGGTCAACAGCGCGCCATACGACAGCTGGTTCTTCAAACTCGAGCCAACGGATACCTCCGAGCTGGACAAGTTGCTCGACCCGACTGGCTACAAGCACGCCATCGGCGAGTAATGCTCGCCCCGTAGGAGCACGGCTTGCCGGCGATAGCGCTCTCAAGATCGCCATCGCCGGCAAGGGCTAGGCGCCCCCCGCTCCTACAAAAGCGTTGCTCTCAAGCCTGCAATACAGCCTTCACCGCCGCCACTGAACGCTCGACATCGCTTTTGCTCATGGCCGTGAACATCGGCAGCGAGACGATCAGGCGACCGACACGCTCGGACACCGGGAACATGCCTTCCTTGAAACCGCGTTCGCGGTAAAGGCTCAGCAGGTGGATCGGCGGGTAGTGGTAGCCGATGCCGACGCCCAGTTCCTGCATTTGCTCCATGAAGGTCGCACGGGCCGGTTTGCCGTCCTTGCGCTCTGGCAGTACCAGCTGGAACAAGTGCCAGTTGCTGTTGGTGAAGTCTGCCGGTGGCAGCTGCGCACCGTATTTGGCCTCGAAATCGCTGCCGAAGCAGGCGAAGTAATGCTTGGCCAGTTCGCGGCGGTGAGCGGTGATGGCTTCGATGTGGGCGAATTGGCCCAGGCCAATGGCTGCTGCCACGTCGGTCATGTTGAACTTGCCGCCCAGCACGTCGACGTCCAGGCCGTCGAAGCCGGTACGGGTCACGCCTTGCAGGCGATATTTCTCGGCCAGGCGCACTTCTTCAGCATTGTTCAATACCAGGCAGCCACCTTCCGAGGAGGTGACGTTCTTGTTCGCCTGGAAGCTGAACGACACGAAGTCGCCGGTGGCGCCGATGCGCTGCCCATTCCAGCTCGAACCCAATGCCTGGGCGGCGTCTTCGATAATGCGCAGGCCGTGTTTCTTGGCGATCGCGTACAGGCGGCTCATGTCCACCGGCAAACCGGCGAGGAACACCGGGATAATGGCCTTGGTACGCGGGGTAATGGCCGCTTCGAGCTGGTCCAGGTCGATGTTGCGGGTGATCGGGTCGATGTCGGCAAACACCGGGGTGGCGCCGACTTCGAGAATCACGTTGGCTGTGGCGACCCAGGAAATCGGCGTGGTGATGACTTCGTCACCGGCACCGATCCCGGCGATGCGCAGGGCGATCTCCATGGTGCAGGTCCCGGAGTTGAACGTGCGCACCGGACGGCCGCCAAAAAACTCCGAGAGCTGGGCTTCGAACGCCTGAACCTTGGGCCCGCTGGTGATCCAGCCGGAGCGCAAGACATCGCCGACCGCGGCAATCGTGGCTTCATCGATAGTAGGTTTGGAAAACGGCAGAAAAGGCAGTTGGCTCATGACGATCAGTGCACCCGATTAGCTGACGGTAGATATATGCGCCGCACATGATGAGCCTGATTGAGCAAAGACGCCATGCCGAGTGCACAGGGGGAGCTATGCTGCTTTGATCGAGTTGCATCGACGTTGAGCGCCATTCAAGAGAGAGCCCGTCATGTCCCAGTTGCCATCCTTGAGCCAGTTACGAGACCCGAATGCCTTTCTGCGGCGCCACCTGGGGCCGGACACCGCCGAGCAGCAGGCGATGCTCGACAGCCTCGGGCTTGGTAGCCGTGTCGAGCTGATCGAGCAGACGGTGCCGCCGGGAATTCGCCTCAATCGCGTACTGGACTTGCCGCCTGCGCTCGATGAAGAGGCCGCGTTGGCAAAGCTGCGCGGCTATGCCGAACAGAATCAGGTCTGGACCAGCCTGATCGGCATGGGTTACCACGGCACCCTGACACCTGCGGTGATCTTGCGCAACGTGCTGGAAAATCCCGGTTGGTACACCGCCTACACCCCCTATCAGCCGGAAATTGCTCAGGGGCGACTCGAAGCGTTGCTCAATTTCCAGCAATTGACCATCGACCTGACGGGCCTGGAGCTGGCCAACGCCTCGCTGCTCGACGAAGCCACGGCGGCGGCCGAAGCCATGGCACTGGCCAAGCGTGTCGCGAAGTCGAAAAGCAATCTGTTCTTCGTCGACGAGAACTGTCATCCACAAACCATTTCCGTGGTGAAGACCCGCGCTGAAGGCTTTGGCTTCGAACTGATCGTCGACGCTGTGGATAACCTGAAACAGCATCAGGTATTCGGCGCGCTGCTGCAGTACCCCGATACCCATGGCGAAATCCGCGACCTGCGCCCGCTGATCGATCACTTGCATGCGCAGCAGGCGCTGGCCTGCGTTGCAGCTGATCTGCTGAGCCTGTTGTTGCTGACGCCGCCGGGTGAAATGGGCGCTGACGTGGTATTCGGCTCGTCCCAGCGCTTTGGTGTGCCGATGGGCTACGGCGGCCCTCACGCAGCGTTTTTCGCCAGCCGCGATGAATACAAACGAGCGATCCCCGGGCGGATCATTGGCGTTTCGAAAGATGCTCGCGGCAACGTCGCGCTGCGTATGGCCCTGCAAACCCGCGAGCAACACATCCGTCGCGAGAAGGCCAATTCGAACATCTGCACGGCCCAGGTATTACTGGCCAATATCGCCAGTTTTTATGCGGTCTACCATGGCCCGCAGGGGCTTAAACGGATTGCGCAACGGGTACACCGGCTAACGTGCATTCTCGCCGCCGGGCTTGAGCGCAACGGTATCACCCGGCTCAACCAGCACTTCTTCGACACCTTGACCCTGGAAGTCGGCGGCAGCCAGACCGCAATCATCGACAGCGCCAAAGCGGCGCAGATCAATCTGCGGATTCTTGGGCGCGGGCAAGTTGGCTTGAGTCTCGACGAGAGCTGCGATGAACACACGGTGGCGAAGCTGTTTGATGTGTTCCTGGGCGCAGATCACGGGCTTGATGTCGCCGAACTGGATGGCGAACAGCTGATCTCCGGGGTTCCCGACGGCTTGTTGCGGACCACGCCGTATTTGCGGCATCCGGTGTTCAACGCCCATCACAGCGAAACTGAAATGTTGCGTTACCTCAAGCAGCTGGAAAACAAGGACCTGGCACTCAACCAGTCGATGATTCCGCTGGGCTCCTGCACCATGAAGCTCAATGCCAGCAGCGAAATGATCCCGATCACCTGGCCAGCGTTCGCCAACCTGCACCCCTTTGCGCCGAAAGAGCAGGCGGTGGGTTATTCGCTGATGATCAGCGAACTGGAGAGCTGGCTCTGCGCGATTACCGGTTTTGATGCGATCTGCATGCAGCCCAACTCCGGCGCCCAAGGTGAATACGCCGGGTTGCTGGCGATCCGCAAATACCATGAAAGCCGTCAGCAAGGCGCACGTGACATCTGCCTGATTCCCGCGTCTGCCCACGGCACCAACCCGGCCTCGGCGCAGATGGCCGGGATGCGGGTGATGATCGTCGACTGCGACGATGCCGGTAACGTTGATCTCGATGACCTGAAAGCCAAGGCGACGGCTGCTGGCGACAAGCTTTCCTGCCTGATGGCCACTTACCCTTCGACCCATGGGGTGTACGAAGAGGGCATCAGCGAAATCTGTGAAGTTATCCACAGCCATGGCGGTCAGGTGTACATGGACGGCGCCAACCTCAATGCACAGGTCGGGTTGGCTCGCCCGGCGGATATCGGCGCCGATGTCTCACACATGAACCTGCACAAGACTTTCTGCATTCCCCATGGCGGAGGCGGGCCGGGGATGGGGCCGATTGGGGTGCGGGCACATTTGGCGCCGTTTGTTGCCAATCACCCGGTGGTGCCGATCGAGGGACCCCATCCGCAGAATGGCGCAGTCAGCGCGGCGCCTTGGGGCAGTGCGAGCATTTTGCCGATCAGCTGGATGTACATCGCGATGATGGGGCCGCAGTTGGCGGATGCCAGTGAAGTGGCGATTCTTTCGGCCAATTACCTGGCAAAACATTTGTCCGGTGCGTTCCCGGTGCTCTACACCGGGCGCAACGAGCGGGTGGCGCACGAATGCATCCTCGACTTGCGACCGCTCAAGGTGCAAACCGGTATCAGTGAAGAAGACGTCGCCAAGCGACTGATGGATTACGGTTTCCATGCACCGACCATGTCTTTCCCGGTGCCGGGTACGTTGATGGTCGAGCCTACTGAAAGCGAATCCAAGGCGGAACTGGATCGCTTTATCAGCGCGATGCTGAGTATTCGCGCGGAAATTGCCGAGGTGCAGAATGGCAATTGGTCTGCCGAGGACAATCCGCTGAAACGCTCTCCGCATACGTTGGCGGACATTACCGGCGTCTGGGATCGGCCCTACAGCATCGAACAAGCGGTGACCCCGGACGCGCACACCAGGCTGCATAAGTACTGGCCGACGGTGAACCGCGTGGACAACGTTTACGGGGATCGCAACCTGTTTTGCGCCTGCGTGCCGGTGGACGAATACCGCTGAGAGATACCACTTGCGTGAGCGCAGTGATTGCCCACCTGCGATACATAGTTGTGGCGAGGGAGCTTGCTCCCGCTCGGCTGCGCAGCAGTCGTGAAGCTGGTACACGCGTTCTACCTGAAGGTATGTGGTGTCAGGTTTTGGGGCCGCTTCGCACCCCAGCGGGAGCAAGCTCCCTCGCCACGAGTGTTGCGTCCCACCGGTTTCACAAATGAACAGGCAAAAAAATGCCGCTCTTGAGAGCGGCATTTTTACAGCAACAGAATTATTCCGGGGCGACCGCGTTCTTGGCCAGGATTGCGTTGGCCAATTCCATGTCGGTAGCCTTCAAACCCGGGTTGTCGGCACGGACTTTCTGCATGGCGGATTCCAGATACGGACCACGGATATTGCCGTCACTGGCCACGAAGCTGCTGGCGTCGTCCTGAGCGGCGACGACCAGCTTGTGATCCCTGGAGGTCAGGTAGGTGGACGCGGTGGTCGCACCTGAGGAAATAACTTCTTGCAAGATGCCGTCATGGTCGTGGTCACGGCCACGGTCATGGGCCATTGCTGAACCGATAGACAGGGAAAGCAAGGCAAACGTAGCGGCAGCAAGTTTAAAACGCATTATGGGTGACTCCAGTGGGATTTCTGGCAGGTTGGATTGCCAATACCCCAAACGAGTTCCGTAGCGTTCATCGGCGTGTTCGACCAGGATAACCCCTCTATTTCTGCTCACTCTGCGGCGTCACTCGCAGCACCTCTTCAATTGTCGTCAGCCCCGCCGCGACTTTTTGTGCGCCCGACAGCCGCAGGCTGCGCATGCCTTCCTTGAACGCCTGGCGACGGACTGCGAGCAGGTCGGTGTCGGGGTTGATCAGGGCTTTGACGCTGTCGGTCATTTGCATGATTTCGTAGACCCCGGCGCGTCCGCGATAACCGGTGTCGCGGCACTCCAGGCAGCCAATCGCACGTTGGGCGTTGCCTGGCAGCGGTGCTTGCCAGGGACGGGTCAAGGTTTGCCAATCGTCTTCGCCCAGCGTCAGCGGTGCCTTGCAGTGCGGGCACAGCGTACGGACCAGACGTTGCGCCATGACTCCCAGCAGGGTGGCTTTGATCAGGTAATGCGGCACGCCGAGTTCCAGTAAGCGGCTGATGGCGCTCGGTGCGTCGTTGGTGTGCAGGGTCGACAACACCAGGTGCCCGGTGAGTGCCGCTTGAATAGCCATTTCGGCGGTTTCGAGGTCGCGGATCTCGCCGATCATGATGATGTCCGGATCTTGTCGCATCAGCGCGCGCACGCCGCTGGCAAAGGTCAGGTCGATGTTGTGCTGGACCTGCATCTGATTGAACGCCGGCTCGACCATTTCGATCGGGTCTTCGATGGTGCAGAGGTTGATCTCTGGCGTCGCGAGTTTTTTCAGTGTGGTGTAGAGCGTGCTGGTCTTGCCCGAACCGGTCGGCCCGGTGACCAGAATGATGCCGTTGGGCTGGCGGGTCATGTCCTGCCAGCGGCGCAGATCATCGGCGGAAAACCCGAGCTGGTCGAAGTCCTTGAGCAGCACTTCCGGATCGAAGATCCGCATGACCATTTTTTCCCCGAATGCCGTGGGTAGCGTCGACAGCCGCAACTCTACTTCGCCGCCGTCCGGAGTCTTGGTCTTGACCCGGCCATCCTGGGGTTTGCGCTTTTCCGCGACGTTCATCCGCCCCAGGCTCTTCAGGCGACTGACGATCGCCATGGTCACCTGCGGTGGAAATTGATAGACGTTGTGCAATACGCCGTCGATGCGAAAGCGCACGGTGCCTTGCTCGCGCCGTGGTTCGATGTGGATATCACTGGCGCGTTGCTGGAAAGCGTACTGGAACAACCAGTCGACGATGTTGACGATGTGCGCGTCGTTGGCGTCCGGTTCCTGATCGCTGGCGCCGAGGTTGAGCAACTGTTCGAAGTTGCCCAGGGTGTTCATTTGCTGATCGGCATTGGTCGCGCCGCTGACCGACTTGGCCAAGCGGAAGAATTCCACGCTGAAGCGCTGGATATCCGCCGGGTTGGCCACTACCCGTTTGATCGGCAACTGTAGAACGTGGGTCAGGTCGGCTTCCCAGCTGCGCACATAAGGCTGCGCGCTAGCGACAGTGACGGCGTCGCGGTCGATCGCTACCGCGAGGATCTTGTGGCGCTGGGCAAAGGCGTAAGACATCAGCGAGGTAATTTGCGCGACGTTTATTTTCAGCGGGTCGATGCGCAAGTAAGGCTGGCCGGCCTGCTGCGAGAGCCACAGGGTCAGGCTTTCCAGATCCAGGCGTTTACCGGGGCGGCTGAGGTCGTCGAGGTGTTGACTGGCAAGGAACTCCAGCGGGTGCAACTGGCTGTTGCTGGCATTGCGGCGAGTGGTCAGCGCGTGTTCGGCCGAGTCCTGGCTGATGAAGCCTTGGGCGACCAGTTCGCGCAGCAGGTCATTGAGATCCAGCCAGCGATCCTGAGTGGCGAGTTGAACGGGCATCCGGGCTCCTTATGGAAACGATCCTGCACGTATGGTGTAGACAGGTGCGTCTCTGACCACAGATGCCAAGAATAGTCCCCGCAGGACCGGCCGTTCGGTTGTCGGCCGATTCATCGTTGCGAGTCTTTACCGGAACGCTTCAGCCGGCGGCCTGTGCAGGCTGAACCCATTGCGAATCAGCCGCTTGCAGTTCCACTGAGCAGACACTGATCAGGTTACGTAATTTTTCCGCGATGACCTGGGCGCGGTGCCAGCTCAGGCCGTCCATGACGATACCGATCGACAGCAGGTCGTCGTCGCGCAGCACATTGACCTGCTGCGGAACCAGAAACTGCAACGCGAACAGATTCAGCGCACGACACAACACGTCCGGTTCGGCCTCGGCCAGCAGTTGGTAGTGCACGCGACAATGCGCATTACTGACGTTCCATACATCGGCGCGGGTAGGGGTGTTGCTGACGGCTTCGAGCGGGGGCATGGTCGGTCTCCAAAACACTGGAGAAATTTTTACATTTGGTACCGGGTATTTCTTATCTATGATGGGGTTAATTGGCTTTCAATCGACTTGTTCAATTCTCAAATAATGTCTTTACGGGTTTTTCTATGCATAGCGAGCTTGACGCGTATGACCGCCGGATTCTGGCACTGCTGCAAGAGGATGCCTCGCTTTCCAGTGCGCAGATTGCCGAGCAGGTCGGGTTATCGCAGTCGCCGTGCTGGCGGCGCATTCAGCGGATGAAGGAGGAGGGGGTTATTCGCGGGCAGGTGACCTTGCTCGATCGCAAGAAAATCGGCCTCAACACGCAAATCTTCGCCGAAATCAAACTCAACGCCCACGGGCGTTCGAACTTCACGGAGTTCACCGAGGCGATTCGCGGTTTTCCGGAGGTGCTGGAGTGTTATGTGCTGATGGGCGCGGTGGATTTTCTGTTGCGGATCGTCACGGCAGACATCGAAGCCTATGAGCGCTTCTTCTTCGAGAAGCTGTCGATGGTGCCGGGGATTCAGGAGGTCAACTCGATCGTGGCCTTGTCGGAGATCAAGTCCACGACGAGTTTGCCGGTGTTGCGCTGAGGCGGTGTGAGTGTGTGGCTAAAGGGTGCTTGTGGCGAGGGGGCTTGCCCCCGTTGGAGGCCGCAGGACTCCCAAACCCGACCAACGCGGTGAATTCGGCATTACACGGACACCGGGTTTGCGGCCGCTGCGCAACCGAACGAGGCGGTGCGGCGTTCCGACAAGCCCCCTCGCCACAGGTATTCACTCGCCTCAGGTGGGATTACATACGTAACAACATCTTCCATGCGCGGTTCTGATACACCGCAATTGCCTGCTGCTTGCGTGCGTCCAGCACTTCGTCGGTGATCGGCTCATTGGCCAGTTGCGCGAGTTTGTTCAGTTCACCGTACAGGCGATCCATTTCCGGGATGTCCAGCACGTTGCGGGCATGGTGCAGCCAGGCCTGGATGCGTTCGATACGCGGCAGTTGCTCGGCCAGGTCTTCCGGTTGTTGCTGATAGCGCTGCAATTGCAGGGACGTCGCTTCTTCGCCCAGCAGGCGCGGCAACCAGTTACCCAGTTGTGCAGCACCTTGGCGATTGCCGCGAACGTTGCGATCGGCAGTCCAGGTGCGGGCCAGCAACCAGCGCGAGGTGTTCAGCGAGAACTGGCCCCAGCGCGGGTCTTCGAGTTCTTCGAGGAACTGCTCCGGCGCGGCTTTGCGCACGTCTTCGTCGTCCAGGCCAGCCTGTACCAACGGACGCCAGTCTTCCAGCAAGGCATCCAGCGCCACGCGCAAGTCGTGAGTCGACTGACGTGGTGCGGCTTGACCCAGGCTGCTGAGCAGCGCACGCAATTCAGCCAGGTTTTCGACCCAGTCCTGCAGCAGGCGCCAGTGGCCGTTGAAGCGATATTGCTCGGCCAGACGCTGGCTGCTGCCCAGCAAGTGCCAGCTCAATGCGGCGAACGCGTCGTCCAGCGGCAGTTCGAAGGTCAACTCCGGCGCCGGCAGGCTCAATGAATAACTGTTGGCGTCGAACAGGCGGTAGCCGCGCTCGGCTTTGCTGATATCGCATGGCATCAGCGCCAGGGTCGCGGCCAGTTCGGCGGCCAGTTCCAGCAATGCCGCGGGCTCGCCTTCGCGCAGCTCCAGCTCCAGTTCGCAGATCTCTTCTTTCTGCTTGCCGGCAATCACGTGGCCCAGGTCCAGCGCGGCTTCGATGACCACTTTGGTCTTGCCACGGCCCCAGGCGATTTCTGCGCGTTCGCGCACGAAATCAGTGGTGAAAATGGCCTTCAGGGTTTTCTTGTCCAGTTCGGCCAGCTCTTCGGGCCAGCATTCGCCGTCGAGTTTTTTCACATCGAGCTTGGCTTTGGGCAGATTCCAGTCGTATTCGTTACGCTCGGACAGACCGGCGACACTGTGACCACGGGTCTTGAGCGTTTGAATGACTTCTTCGCCATCGCGGCGCAGGCGCAGGGCGACCTTGGCGCGGGCCAGGTCACGTTCTGGCGTGTCGAAGTACTGGTTCATCAACTCACGGCGTTCCCAGCCACTTTTGTTGCGTTTTTTCAGTAGCGGGTGCTCGCGCAGGGCGGCGAGGGTTTCGCGGCTGACGCGGAGTTTGATTTCGGTTTCTTTCTGCATGGCCGGAAAATCCAGGATCGGGAGCGCAGCCGGGGGAATGTGTGGCTGCCAAGGCCGTGCAGTGTACAGCACTCATTAAACCTACGCGCCGCGACGGTTTATTCCTGCCGCAGGATGGCTCTATGATGAGGGTTCATCTTGGGAGTTGGGAGTCAGCGATGCCTTTGCCGTCCATGAAAGATCAGTTCGCTGCACTGATCGCCGCACCGTCCGTCAGTTGCACCCAACCCAGCCTCGATCAATCCAATCGCGCGGTCATTGATTTGCTGGCGACCTGGCTCGGTGACCTGGGCTTTTCGTGTGATATCCAGCAAGTCAGCCCCGGCAAATTCAACTTGCTCGCCAGTTTTGGCAGCGGTCCCGGTGGGCTGGTACTGGCCGGACACAGCGACACGGTGCCGTTCGACGGCGCGCTGTGGCAGACCGATCCGCTGAAACTGACCGAAGTCGACGGCCGCTGGGTCGGCCTCGGCAGTTGCGACATGAAGGGCTTTTTCGCGCTGGCCATCGAAGCCGTGTTGCCGCTGCTGGACAAACCGTTCAAGCAGCCGCTGATGATCCTCGCCACCTGTGACGAAGAAAGCTCCATGGCGGGTGCCCGGGCCTTGGCTGCTGCCGGCCGTCCATTGGGCAGGGTAGCGGTGATCGGTGAGCCAACTGGCTTGAAACCGATCCGTATGCATAAAGGCGTGATGATGGAACGCATCGACATTCTCGGTCAGAGCGGCCATTCGTCCGACCCGCGCCTGGGCCATAGTGCTCTGGAGGCCATGCACGATGCGATGGGCGAGTTACGCGGCTTGCGTCTGCAATGGCAGCGCGAGTTTCACAATCCGCAGTTCAGCGTGCCGCAACCGACACTGAATTTCGGCTGCATCCACGGTGGCGACAACCCGAACCGGATCTGCGGTCAATGCTCGCTGGAATTTGACCTGCGGCCCTTGCCGGGCATGGACCCGAACGCATTGCGTGCGGCGATCCGGCAGAAACTCGAACCGGTCGCCGAGCTCCATCAGGTAAAGATCGATTACGCTCCGCTGTTCCCTGAAGTGCCGCCGTTCGAGCAGGCGGCCGACTCGGAACTGGTGCAGGTCGCCGAAAGACTCACCGGCCACCTTGCCGAAGCAGTAGCGTTCGGCACTGAAGCGCCTTATCTTCAGCGTCTTGGCTGCGAGACATTGGTGCTTGGCCCAGGCGATATCGCCTGCGCCCACCAACCAGGGGAATACCTTGAAATGTCACGTTTGCAGCCTACCGTGCATCTATTACGTCAACTGATCGAACACTACTGCCTGACCCCGGCTTGATAAATCCCGGGGCACCCAACCTGTATTCATGAGGAGAACGCGCGTGTCGCCAAGCCTGTTCCGACGATAACCACCAGCCCGCTGTGCGTTTTGCTTCGTCCTTTTTATCGGCTGCTATTTGTTACAGGCGCAGGTGTTATGCCCGAATACGTTAACTGGCTTCGTCACGCTTCCCCTTACATCAACGCTCACCGCGACTGCACCTTCGTCGTCATGCTGCCCGGCGACGGCGTCGAGCATCCGAACTTCGGCAATATCGTCCACGACCTGGTGCTGCTGCACAGCCTGGGTGTGCGGCTGGTATTGGTTCACGGTTCGCGTCCGCAAATTGAAACCCGTCTCGCCGCACGTGGCCTGACTCCGCATTACCACCACGGGATGCGCATCACCGATGCGGCGACCCTGGAGTGCGTGATCGATGCGGTGGGGCAACTGCGCATTGCCATCGAAGCACGCTTGTCGATGGACATGGCGTCTTCGCCGATGCAGGGCTCGCGTCTGCGGGTGGCTGGCGGCAATCTGGTGACCGCACGGCCAATCGGTGTGCTCGAAGGTATCGACTATCACCACACCGGCGAAGTGCGTCGGGTCGACCGCAAGGGCATCAACCGTTTGCTGGATGAGCGCTCTATCGTATTGCTGTCACCGCTGGGCTACTCGCCGACCGGGGAAATCTTCAACCTGGCCTGCGAAGACGTCGCCACTCGCGCCGCCATCGATCTGGGCGCCGACAAGCTGCTGCTGTTCGGCGCGGACCCGGGGCTGATCGATGAAAACGGCCGTCTGGTCCGCGAGCTGCGTCCACAACAGGTGCCGGCGCACTTGCAGCGTCTGGGCTCGAACTATCAGGCCGAGTTGCTGGATGCGGCGGCCGAAGCTTGCCGTGGTGGTGTGGGCCGTAGCCATATTGTCAGTTATGCCGAAGACGGCGCGCTGCTGACCGAACTCTTCACCCGTGACGGTGGCGGGACGCTGGTGGCCCAGGAGCAGTTCGAGGTAGTGCGCGAAGCGGCTATCGAAGACGTCGGTGGTTTGCTGGATCTGATCAGTCCGCTGGAAGAGCAGGGGATTCTGGTGCGTCGCTCACGCGAAGTGCTGGAGCGCGAAATCGAGCAATTCAGCGTGGTTGAGCGTGAAGGCATGATCATCGCCTGTGCGGCGTTGTATCAGATCGCTGACTCGGATGCCGGGGAACTGGCCTGTCTGGCGGTAAACCCGGAATACCGCCATGGCGGCCGTGGTGATGAATTGCTGGAACGGATCGAGACCCGGGCTCGTGCTCAGGGGCTCAAAACCCTGTTCGTCCTCACTACCCGGACTGCGCACTGGTTCCGCGAGCGTGGCTTTGTGCCTAGCAGCGTCGAGCGCCTGCCGTCGGCCCGGGCCTCGCTGTACAACTATCAGCGTAATTCGAAGATCTTCGAAAAGACTCTGTAACCTGCGGCGCCTAGACTTCGCCCCAGGTACTAACCGACCGGGGTAATGAGTCGATCGTTTCTGCCTTTTTGTCGCCCGTTGCAGTGCTTGCCGGACGGGCGGTAAAAAAAATTACAACGGTATACAAACTGTAACAATTTGACGGGAAGATGCACGTTTCGCCATGATGGCGTCGCTTATTTGATCGTGATTGACGTAAGAGGAATTACGTGAGCACGAATGGAATTAAAGAAGCGTTTGTAAATACCATTTAGGAATTAGCTCATGGGCCGATACCTCAGCATCCGGTTCGGTTCAGGCGTGTTGATCTATATTCCCGAATCGTATGAAAAATGAATAAATAATTCTTTTTGGGTTTATGAGAAATTCACTAACCTGAACGGATCAAACACGGCGATTAGACCAAGGTCGTAGACGTGACTGCTTACGATTGACTTATCGGTCACGGTCTTGCGCTAATCGCGCATCGATGGGAACCGGGGCGTCAGATCCTGGACCAAAGTGCACAAAAATTAGAAACGTAGAGGAGCGAAACATGAATAAGTCCACCTTGGCCCTGGCTGTGGCCGTAGGGGTTTTGGCGCAGCAGGCAAGCGCCGCCGGTTTCATCGAAGACAGTAAGGCGACCTTGGGTCTGCGTAACTTCTACATCAACACCGATAACCGTGACGGCCAACCATCGGCTTCGTCTAACACCAGAAGCAAGAACGCAGAATGGGGTCAAGGCTTCGATCTGCGCTTTATCTCGGGTTACACCCAAGGTACTGTCCAGTTCGGTGTTGACGCCATTGGCCTGTATGGCGTGCGTTTGGACTCCAGCCGTGAAAATCACGGTAACTACAACGGTACTGCTTCCGGTGGCACTGTATTCCCAAGTGATGGCAAGGAGGCTGTTAACGAATTCGCCAGCCTGGGTCTGACCGGTAAGGTCAAAATCTCCCAGACCGAGCTGAAAATCGGCACCCTGCAACCGAACAACCCGGTCATTAAGTACAACGATGGTCGTCTGTTGCCACAAACCTTCACCGGTGGCGAGATCAAGTCCAACGAGATCAAGGACCTGACCCTGACTGCAGGCGAGATCAACGAGGCCAAAGGCCGCAACTCCAGCAACGACGAAGGTCTGTCGATCGCCGGTGCCAACGGCAGCTCCAACTACGACGCGGGCAAGTTCAGCAACAAGTTCTACTACGGTGGTGCTGACTACAAGCTCACCAAAGACCTGACCGCCTCGTACTACTACGGCGAGCTGAAGGACTTCTACTCGCAGAACTTCCTGGGCCTGGTGCACAACTGGTCCATCGGTCCTGGCGTGCTGAAAAGTGACCTGCGCTACTACCGTAGCCGCGACAACGGTGCCAACGGCAACGACAAAAACTACTTCACCTCGGGTTACTACCCAGACACCCCAAAATCGCTGACCAAAGGCAAGGTCGACAACGACCTGTACAGCTACCTGGCTTTGTACTCGGTTGAAGGTCATACCTTCGGCGGCGGCTATCAGGTCAGCAGCGGCGACAGCGATTTCCCTTATCTGAACCAGGGTGACGGCTCGTCGAACAGCACCATCACTGACATGCAGATCCAGAAGTTTTCCCGCGCTGGCGAACGTACCTGGCAAGCTCGCTACGCCTATGACTTCGCCAAGGTCGGCGTACCTGGCCTGACCGCCGGTGTGATCTACCTGCGTGGCAACGGCATCGACACCGCTACTGGCGACAAAACCGAGTGGGAACGTGACCTGAGCCTGGCTTACGTGATTCCAGAAGGTCCGCTGAAAAACCTCGGCTTTACCTGGAAAAACGCCATGTGGCGCACCGACCTTGCTAACACCCGCGACCAGGACGAAAACCGCCTGATCGTCAGCTACTCGATCCCGCTGTTGTAATACCCAGACGTTTGTAAGCCTGTATAAAAAGCCCCGCTCGGCGCAAGCCTGGCGGGGCTTTTGCGTTTCAAGTCGGGCCCACCCCCGCAGGCCCGCCTTCACTTCCCTCTTTGCAGCAACTCAAGGCCTTCTCGAACCCTGGTTCCAAGAGTGATCTTCACTCGGGTATGCGTCCAGTGAATAGATGTTTAATATTCACTTTGGATCTAAATAAATCGATATTTATTCTTTTTAATAGCTGTCGACAATAGGCACAGTAGGCTCATCACGCACTCACCAGGAGCAGCACCATGAGCCTCAGACTGGGCGATATTGCCCCCGATTTCGAACAGGATTCCAGCGCCGGTACCATCCGTTTTCACCAGTGGCTGGGCGATAGCTGGGGCGTGCTGTTTTCCCATCCGGCGGACTTCACGCCGGTGTGCACCACGGAGCTGGGGTTCACCGCCAGGCTCAAGGATGAATTCGCCAAGCGCGGCGTCAAGGCCATTGCACTCTCGGTCGACCCGGTGGACTCGCACCACAAGTGGATCGAAGACATCAACGAAACCCAGAACACCCTTGTCAACTTCCCGATCCTCGCCGACGCCGACCGCAAGGTCTCCGATCTCTATGACCTGATCCACCCGAATGCCAACGACACCCTGACCGTGCGTTCGCTGTTCGTCATCGATCCGAACAAGAAGGTTCGCCTGACCATCACCTATCCGGCCAGTACCGGACGCAACTTCCACGAGATCCTGCGGGTGATCGACTCGTTGCAACTCACCGACAACTACAAAGTGGCCACCCCGGCTAATTGGCAGGACGGAGATGAAGTGGTGATCGTGCCGTCGTTGAAGGATGAAGAGGAAATCAGCAAACGCTTCCCTAAAGGCTACCGCGCAGTGAAACCATACCTGCGCCTGACGCCACAGCCGAATCGCTAATTTGAAATACCACCCCTGTAGGAGCAAGGCTTGCCCGCGATGAGAACGACTCGGTGTTTCTGTCGTCAGGGATGACGTCATCGCGGGCAGGCCTTGCTCCTGCAAGGGTTTGTCCGTATCCACAAAGCAGGGGATTTCAGGCCGTTTCGACGGCCTTTTTTTTCGCCAGGAAAACGTTTTTCTGCATATGCATTTAAAGAATAAATACATAAATAAATATGATTTATGGATATATAAATCAACTGGTAAGGTCTGCCCATTGTCGCGAGATCGCACACTGCGAATCGCCGGAAACGCTTAAGGAATAGCCGCATGTTGGTCGTCTCACTCGGAGGAAGTCCCAGCCAACGCTCCCGCTCCGGGGTGCTGCTGGATCGCTCCCAACGCTGGTTGCAGCAACAAGGCGTAGAGGTGGTGAGTTATCAGGTACGGGACTTCCCGGCCGAAGACTTGCTGCACGCGCGCTTCGACAGCCCGAAGGTGGTCGACCTGCTGCAACAGATTGAAAACGCTGATGGCTTGTTGATTGCCACGCCGGTCTACAAGGCGTCGTTTTCCGGCGCACTGAAAACCGTGCTGGATCTGCTGCCGGAGCGCGCCCTGAGCCACAAGGTTGTACTGCCCATGGCCACTGGCGGCAGCATCGCCCACATGCTGGCCGTGGATTACGCGCTCAAGCCGGTGCTGTCGGCGCTAAAAGCCCAGGAAATGCTCCACGGGATTTTCGCCGAAGACAGCCAGATCGCTTACGGCGAAGGCAGTGCGCAGGCGCAGTTGTCGCCGGCACTGGAGCAGCGCTTGGTTGAGGCGCTGGAGCAGTTCTTCAGTGCCATGGCCCGTCGGCCAAAACCACTGGACCCAAACCTGTTGAATGAACGTTTGTTGAGTGCTCGCTGGAGCATTTAAGCCTTACCCGAATTTGATGTACTCGCCTTACTCGCCCGCTAACGGGCAAGCAGGTGCAGCCAAAACCCTACTGCAAAAAGGAGAGCGCTATGCGCACTGTCATTTTGCGTCGTGGTCTGGTCGCTCTGTTTGCTGCGGCTGTGTCCTTCGGCGTCATTGTTCAAGCTCAAGCGGCCGAGACCTTGCGAATCGGCTATCAAAAGTACGGCACCCTGGTGCTGCTCAAAGCTCGCGGCTCGCTGGAAAAACGCCTCGGCGCCCAAGGCATCAGCGTGCAATGGACGGAATTCCCCGGCGGCCCGCAACTGCTCGAAGGGCTGAACGTCGGCTCGATCGATTTCGGCGTGACCGGCGAAACTCCACCGGTGTTCGCTCAGGCGGCCGGTGCCGACCTGCTCTACGTCGCTTACGAGCCACCCGCGCCAACCAGCGAAGCGATCCTGGTGCCGAAAGACTCGGCGATCAAATCGGTGCAGGACCTCAAGGGCAAGAAAGTCGTCCTCAACAAAGGCTCCAACGTGCACTACCTGCTGGTACGCGCACTGGAAGATGCCGGCCTCAAGTACACCGACATTCAAACCGTATTCCTGCCACCGGCCGATGCCCGTGCGGCGTTCGAACGCGGCAGCGTCGATGCCTGGGTGATCTGGGACCCGTACCAGGCTGCCGCCGAACAACAACTGCATGCACGCACCCTGCGCGACGGCATCGGCATCGTCGACAACCATCAGTTCTACCTGGCGACCAAGCCTTACGCCGAAAAACATCCGGCCGTGATCAAGGCCCTGGTGGAAGAAGTCCGCACCATCGGCGAATGGTCCAAAGCCAACCCTGAAGAAGTCACGCAACAAGTCTCGCCACTGCTCGGCTTGCCGGCAGACATCACCCTGACCGCAGTGAAACGCCAGGGCTTCGGCGCGCATCTCCTCACACCGCAAGTGATCGCGGCCCAGCAGAAAATTGCCGACAGCTTCTACCAGCTCAAATTGATTCCGAAACCCTTGAGCATCAAAGACGTGATCTGGACGCCACCGGCAGCCGTTGCCACTGCGCCGTAATTCGATTTCCTTAGGAGACCACTCCATGAGCCTTAATATTTTCTGGTTCCTGCCTACCCACGGCGACGGCCATTACCTTGGCACCGCCGAAGGCGCTCGCGCCGTCGACCACGGTTATTTGCAGCAAGTCGCCCAAGCGGCGGATCGCCTGGGTTTTGGCGGGGTGCTGATTCCCACCGGACGTTCATGCGAAGACTCGTGGCTGGTGGCTGCATCGCTGATTCCGGTCACCCAGCGCTTGAAGTTTCTGGTCGCGTTGCGCCCCGGGATCATTTCCCCGACGGTGGCCGCGCGCCAGGCGGCGACCCTGGATCGCTTGTCCGGAGGGCGTGCGCTGTTCAACCTGGTGACCGGTGGTGATCCAGAAGAACTGGCCGGCGATGGATTGTTCCTCAGTCACGAAGAACGCTATCAGGCCTCGGTGGAGTTCACCCGGATCTGGCGTCGGGTGCTGGAAGGCGAGACGGTCGACTACGACGGTCAGCACATCAGCGTGAAGGGCGCGAAATTGCTCTATCCGCCGATCCAGCAACCGCGTCCGCCGCTGTACTTCGGTGGCTCCTCGGAAGCGGCTCAGGATCTGGCAGCCGAGCAGGTCGAAATGGTCCTGACCTGGGGTGAGCCACCGGCCGCCGTCGCCGAGAAAATCGAACAGGTACGCGCCAAGGCCGCGAAGCTCGGGCGCACCGTGCGTTTTGGCATTCGTTTGCATGTGATTGTCCGCGAAACCAACGCTGAAGCCTGGCAGGCGGCGGATCGGTTGATCTCCCATCTGGATGACGACACCATTGCTCGTGCTCAAGCCTCGTTGGCGCGTTTTGACTCAGTCGGCCAGCAGCGCATGGCCGCGCTGCACGGCGGCAGTCGCGACAATCTTGAGGTCAGCCCGAACCTCTGGGCCGGCGTCGGTCTGGTGCGTGGCGGTGCCGGCACCGCATTGGTCGGCGATGGCCCAACCGTGGCCGCGCGGGTCAAGGAATACGCAGACCTGGGCATCGATACCTTTATCTTCTCGGGCTACCCACATCTGGAGGAATCGTATCGGGTCGCGGAGTTGTTGTTCCCGCACCTCGACATCGAGCGTCCCGAGCTGCCGAAAAGCGCCGGTTACGTCAGCCCGTTCGGCGAGATGGTCGCCAACGACATTCTTCCCAAAGCCGCGTCCCAGAGCTGAGGCGCGCCATGAAAAGGGAAAAGCTTATCCACAGCCTCGCGCCGTGGGCCTTGCCGGTGCTGCTACTGGCGGTGTGGCAGTTGTCGGTGTCGGCGGGCTGGTTGTCGACACGGATTTTGCCGGCCCCCAGCGCGGTGATCGAGGCGGGCGTGAGCCTGGTGCGCAGCGGCGAAATCTGGAAACACCTGGCGATCAGCGGCTGGCGTGCCGGCATTGGTTTTGTGATTGGCGGCGGTATCGGTCTGGCATTGGGTTTCATCACTGGCTTGTCGAAATGGGGCGAACGCCTGCTCGACAGTTCGGTGCAGATGATCCGCAACGTGCCGCATCTGGCGCTGATTCCGCTGGTGATCCTCTGGTTCGGGATTGATGAGTCGGCGAAGATTTTCCTGGTGGCGCTGGGGACTTTGTTCCCGATCTACCTCAACACCTATCACGGCATTCGCAATGTTGACCCGGCTCTGGTGGAGATGGCGCGTAGTTATGGCCTGTCCGGTTTCAGCCTGTTCCGTCAGGTGATTCTGCCGGGCGCGCTGCCGTCGATTCTGGTGGGCGTGCGCTTTGCCCTGGGCTTCATGTGGCTGACCCTGATCGTCGCTGAAACCATCTCCGCCAGCTCCGGCATCGGCTACCTGGCGATGAATGCCCGGGAGTTCTTGCAGACGGATGTGGTGGTGCTGGCGATTGTTTTGTACGCGGTGCTCGGCAAATTGGCCGACCTTGCGGCGCGTGGTCTGGAGCGGGTCTGGTTGCGCTGGCATCCGGCCTATCAAGTGGTTAAGGGCGGTGCAGCATGACGGCGCAACAACCTCCACGCCTGCTGCGCGGAATTCCGCTGGTGGTGCGCAAGCTGCAAAAAACCTTTGGTGCACGGCAGGTGCTGCGCGAGATTGATCTGCACATTCCGGCCGGTCAGTTCGTGGCCGTGGTCGGTCGCAGCGGCTGCGGTAAAAGTACCTTGCTGCGTTTACTGGCGGGCCTTGATCAACCCACGGATGGTGAGCTGTTGGCCGGTTCCGCGTCACTCGATGAGGCGCGCGAAGACACCCGGTTGATGTTTCAGGAGGCGCGTTTGCTGCCTTGGAAAAAGGTCATCGACAACGTCGGCCTCGGGCTCAAGGGCGATTGGCGCCAGCAGGCGCTGGACGCACTGGATGCCGTGGGCCTGGCAGATCGCGCCGATGAATGGCCGGCCGCATTGTCCGGCGGGCAGAAGCAGCGGGTGGCCTTGGCGCGGGCGCTGATCCATCAGCCGCGCTTGCTGTTGCTCGATGAACCGCTGGGCGCACTGGATGCACTGACCCGGATTGAAATGCAGCAACTGATCGAACGCCTTTGGCAACAGCACGGTTTTACTGTGTTGCTGGTGACCCACGACGTCAGCGAGGCGGTGGCGATTGCCGACCGGGTGTTGCTGATCGAAGAAGGCGAAATCGGCCTCGACCTGCAGGTCGAACTGCCGCGCCCTCGAGTCCGTGGTTCCCATCGGCTGGCAGCGCTGGAAACCGAGGTGCTCAACCGCGTGCTGTCACTGCCGGGTTCACCGCCGGCGCCGGAACCTGTTTCACCCTTGCCCACGCAGTTGCGCTGGGCTCACTGACCCAATGTTCTCCCAACGACAGGAATCAACATCATGACGATCAAAGCCATCAACGTTCGCAACCAGTTCAAAGGCACTATCAAGGAAATCGTCGAGGGCGACGTGCTCTCGGAGATCGACGTTCAGACCGCGTCTGGCATCGTCACCTCGGTCATCACCACGCGCTCGGTCAAAGAGCTGGAACTGGCGATTGGCAGCGAAGTGATCGCTTTCGTGAAATCCACCGAGGTGTCGATCGCCAAGTTGTGATCGATGTGTCACACACAGCCCCGGACGGCTTGAGCTCTTCGGGGTTTTTTATGTGCTGCTTCCAGGGGGGCGCTAACGCATTTGTAAGCACAGACCATCTTGCTGAGCTTTGGATATAGCATGCTTGGCATTGGTAACATCAAGCTTGTCTACAATATTGCTCATGTGAAATTTTACTGTGCGTACGCTAATACTGGTTATTAGTGAAATTTCGGAGTATGTCTTTCCGATGCACGCCCATTTCAATATTTCGTGTTCTCGTTGAGTCAGTGGTTTGGTTGAACTCTCTGGAAATATGAAGTCAAGTACTCGTGGGCTAATGTTCATAAGTTGATGGGCTCGAATGAGCAGCATTTGGAGCTCGGATTTTTGTTGCTCGAGAATATGAAATAGCGCAGGGTCGAACCTGTCGCAGACACTAAGTAGGGAAAAGCAGCCGTTGGCATCATGAAGCGTAAAGCAATATCCATCTGTAAGACGATAGCTCCTCGGCTTTTCGAAAAAGTTGAAGCCGGAGTTATCTGCTTTGATTCTGCATTCAGCCCAAGAAAATGGTGCAATCGAGCGAAGTCCGAACTGGATGACAGGATCAGTGAGATGATGATTTCTGAGCATGTATTCTTCTATCCAGTGTTCAGGGTAATTGCTCATGAGGAATGGGTTTCGAAGATTTGCTTTCCTTGCGATAAAATAAGTGAATCGTCTGAAGCCTTTTTTTCGGATCTCTAACTCAAGACTCAATTTGAGGCGCGCGATCAGCTTCGGTAGGTTGTTATTGTGTGGCTTATTGTCTATATCCATATAGAGGCAACTTGTGGTGAGTAACTAATTCAAGGTGGATAACCCGGCTGTTATATGAGGGCTGGGGATTAACTTGTTTGAAGGGGCGATGTATGTTGGAAAATACGCTTGGTGAGCGTTGCCATGGAGGAGCAGTCATGACACCGGTTTTGTTGAGTTTTGATGAGGGCGCGGCTTTCTTGAATCGATAATCTCCAGGCCAGCCTCTGCAGATGATTTGATGCTGTAACACCAATTGCATTGGTTCTTATCATTGTATTCAATGTAAAGTATATGAGTCCTGAAATTGTCAATGTATTGATAGGATAGCAGGGTTGTCGGGCCGGGTAAGGTTGATAAATAAAGGGATAAGTCGCGGTATGCTTTTTCTTCTAAGCGACTTTCTCGAAGGAAAAGAGTGGTCGAGAGGCAGAAAAAAACGACGGATAGGAAAAGGAATATTTGATAGGCGATGGATATTTTTGTTGATGGCTGTGAAAGGTTGCTACCGAAAAAAGTCACTGCGAGAATAGAGAAGTACAGGAGTACGAGTTTATGGTTTTTTACTTTGTTCAAGTACAGTTGGTTTCTTATGCGAATTAATAGTTCGTCATGTTGAATGTGCTGGTCAGCACTGAGTTCTGGGAATGACTTCATGGTCGTAAGGTGCGCCTGAGTGGAAGGTGAAAGTTAACGCTGTGAAGTGTGGCGTTAACTTGAGTGGGGCGCTTTAGGACTGAAAGCGTGCGTGCGGTGCATTATGAATAGATCGACTCAAAACGTATGTAAAATTGTTCGATGGGCATATGCTCGGTTACCCCGGTATCTCTCTCTCGAACGATAACGATGTTATCGTTCAGCATGCTGTCTTCCAAGGTTATTAAAAAAGGAGTGCCGACTTCGTCATGATATTTTGTTACTTTTTGTTTGTCGCCACCAATCTCTATAACGATTTTTCCGGCAGCGAGACGTTGTAACCTGTGCTTTATGATAGAGGCGCTTTCTATTGATAAGATCGCATTTGAATTTGGAATGTGTAGGCATGCCTTGACAGGCGCTAAATGGGGTTTGATACGCAAAACAACACGGCTTGTACCATCGGATGAATCGACACGAACAAACGACTCGAAGAGTACTGCCATCAACCCCCGGTCAACGCCTGCTGCAGGTTCAATGGCGCACGGTGCGATTAAGGTCTCAGTGCCTGGTTGTGTTATTGCCATGAGTGCGGTGGACATGTTGTTCGGTAGGACGGAAGAACTGAGGTGTAGTTTGTCTTGAGACCCGCTATGGGAACCACAATCAAAGTCACCACGATCGGCGATACCTTCAATTTCGAAGATGTCCCCGTTTGGTTGTTTATAATGAATATCATAGGTTTTACTAGAGTAGTGAGCCAGTTCGTCGGCCACTACGTCATCCACGATCAAGTTCTGCAAGTTGATCCCCTGTTGTTCCCACCAGTCCAGTCGTTGTTTTAACCAGAATTCGTGCCACTCTTGGGTGTTTTCGGTGGGAACAAAATACTGCAGTTCCATCTGTTCGAACTCCCTCATGCGTACGGGGAAGTCAGTGACTTGCTGTTCGTTTCGAAAGGCTTTACCTATCTGAGCAATACCAAAAGGAAGGGATGGATGGGTCCACTCCACTACATTATCGAAATTGGCGAAGCTATGTTGAGCAGTCGTCACTCGCAGGTGACAGGGCGATAAGTTATTGTTTTCATCTTTGATGCGGGTCTCGAATACACCGAACTCTTCATAGTTAGCGCCAAGAAAGCCGGAGTGCTCATGCAATAAGGGCGAGGTTAGAAGTGCTGCTTCAATACCGTAGACATCATCCCTGTCATAGACCATTGCTTGCCACCAGGCCTTTCTTAGGTGGATTTTTATTTCTGCACCCAATGGCCCATAGTCGAAAATGCCAGGCATTCCTCCGTATATTGAACACGAAGAGCTGAAAATACCGATCTGTTTGCACATTGCAAGAACGTCTTCTAGAGGGAGCCTATTCATAGGTGAGCCTTACTGGACTTGTTGTGTTTTCAGAAATAGAAAGTCAGGCCAGGAAACCTGATTTTAGTGAAGGTTAGATAGCGGTAGATGCACCGGTCTTTTCTTTTGAGACGACGATATTGTCTATCAAGCGTACGGAGTCGAGATAAGCGGCGCAGAGGATTACAATATCGGTTGTAGCGTCAGACGCCGGCTCAAGTGTGAGCGCATCGGCGAAACTGAAATAGTCCGGTTTGAAGCCAAACCGGGTCAATGCCTCTATGGATTCACTTTCGATTGTGGAATATGTTGAAGAGCGTTCTAGGATTTTTCGTTTGGCATTGAGCAAAACCTGGTATAGGTGAGAAGCTTGTTCCCGTTCGGCATCATTCAAATAGCCATTTCGTGAGCTCAGGGCTAAACCGCTATCATCTCTGATGGTTGGGACCCCGATGACTTGGGTTGGAATGTTTAATGTCTCGACCAGTCGACGGCAAACAGCAAGTTGCTGAAAGTCTTTTTCACCAAACAAGGAGAAGTCAGGTTGCACTATATTAAGCAGCTTTGTGACAACAGTCGCTATTGCACTGAAAAAATGTGGCCGTGTTTTACCGCAAAATTGCTCACTCAAGAATGGCACATCGACGGTTGCCTGGTAGTCCAGTCCGAGTGGGTATATCTCTTTGACTGAAGGCGCGAATACAATGTCGCATCTTACAGCTTCCAGTTTAGAGCAGTCGGTCTCCAGAGTGCGTGGATATTTATCATAGTCTTCACCTTCTGCAAAGTGAGATGGATTAAGAAAAATGCCGGCGACAGTGATATCACTGATGCTTTTTCCATGTTCCACGAGGCTGATATGACCTGCGTGCAATGCCCCCATTGTTGAAATGAAGCTGATGCTTTTGCCATTATCTCGCTCACGCTTCAGGTGGGTTCTCAATTCGCTAATTGTGTGGATGACGTCCATTATCGTTCCTCTTATAAATATGAAAGGCGAGTGTTAATGTCCCGCTTTGTGTGCGCTGACCAGTTCTGCGAGTGAACCAAATTTATAGAGTGGTTCAATGCTGGGGGAGAACTCGGGTTGAATGGAAAGTGTCCCGTTCAAGGTGTCGGCACGGTTGATCCATGCTGTGTCAATACCTGTCGCGGCTGCTGGTTCAATATCGTGAAATCTGCTGACGCTCACGTGCAGCAGTTCGTGTTTTTTAATGCCGAGGTCTGCGAGGTGGCGGACTAGGTAGTTAAAGTTGTTCAGGGCGGGTTTGAATGAGCCGATGGCCTGAGCCGTATAGGTACGGTAGAAGTTGCACAGCAGTCGAGCTCTGGTCACTTCGATTGAAGCTTCATCGATATTGGATAAAATAACCAATTTGTGATGACGCTGTAGATGGGTCAACGCTTTGATCGTGTCGCTGAATAATGGCCATTCACTGATGGAGTTCCCAAAGTGTATAGCTTTGCTCTTGTCGCAAGGTCTGTCGAGTTTGGCCAGGATGCTCGCGTACGTTTTGCTCAGTGCGGACGGATAAGGTATGTCCGGTGTGTTGGCAAGAATAGTCGATTCCTGTCTCAGGAAATACGCTATAAGTTGCGCATCGGAAACCTGCTGGAGTTTGTCGTCACAGGCATTTCGCAAAGCATTGATAATGCCCGACTCCCAGTCGACCAAAGTTCCGAAACAGTCAAAGCTGATAGCGCGATAATTAGATAGTTTCATTGTGTGAATGAACTCCAAAAACTAGTAAAGCCCATGTGCTATTACAAAGGAACTACCATGTTGGGCTTTTCATGAAGCATCTGGATAATAACGTTCGTTTTATCCAGAATCGCGACTTTTGGTTCAAGTTGTTTGTTGCTATTTCGGAAAGCCATAATGATGACTTGCTCGCCTGCACCAATAAGGTGTGCTGCCGCGCCGTTTACGCAGATGTCTTTTTTACCTCGCTCCCCTGAAATTACGTACGTTTCCAGTCTTGCCCCCGAAGTGTTTGAAACGACCATGACCCTTTCACCAGGCCAAATATCGACTTTGTCCAGAAGTTCCTGATCAATGGTAATGGAACCGACGTAAGCAAGATTCGCCTCTGTCACAATGGCGTTATGAAGTTTGGCGTGCAGAACAGTGCGCATGTACAGGTCCCCAATATATATTCAGTTGGTGTTCGCGTGGCCTTGTGGGCGTGTTCCATCTCTTCAGAAAACATTTATAAGGAAGTGGAGTTGTTAGACCGTCATCCCAGACGCATTTGGTCTAGCCTTAGTAGAGCGCTTTCTTGTATCGAGATATTGACGAATTTATGTCACACATATGCCGGTAATGACAACCTGTCTCAAGGTACAGGTGACTAATGCTTTTTGTCATGCTTACTATCTGGCTAGTCATGTTTCGCTAAGGCCGTACCCGGCTTGGCGATTATTGGAACTTACGTTCAGGATGAACAGTGATGAATAATTTGCCGGCTTGGGTCTGTACTGAACTATCGGAATTGAGAGCTCGGTATATACAGCATCGATTCATTTTTATTGAGGGTAAGAAGTTACTGGGTTATCTTCGTTGTCTTGGTGCGACGGACTCTGACATAACGTCGTTGCAGCGCGTCAGTGAGAGTCTGCAGTCCGATCCAACGCTGCCCTTCAGAAAATCGCGAAATGGTCGGTTTTTGTTCGACTATAAAAAATCCAGTATATCCAGACTTGAGTACCAGCCCTTTGTCCTTTCATACGATGAGGATTTTGTCCGTTTCGACTCCAATCAGCTAAGGTCCTTCGAGGAGATCAACGACGATTTGCAATTGAATACGGCGTTTCAGGCCTTGCTCTGTATCAAATCGATGATCATCAATAAGGTTTATATCCATCCCAGAAAAAATTTGCTGCCTGATCGGCATCGCAATGTCTGTACCGTGTTCAATCTCAGGACACTTACTACGCCGGAACTATTGGGTGAGCCGGCACTGGAGGGCGTTCATAGTGATGGCGTGGAACATACAATGACCACGTTGTTAGGGACGAAGAATATGTCGTCGGACAGTGCCGTTACCTTCATTCATGATGCGAGGGAAAAAAATGGTGTGAGTTGGGACAATGCTCGCGAACACTATGTATTGGGTAAAGTTCAACATAGACACTTTCTTGATACCTTATTAATCGTCGACAGCGAAAAAAAGCATAGTCTTTCACCGGTCTATGCTACGGACGAAAGTCAAGAGGCAACTCGCGATATGTTGATTTTTTTCACCCGCCGCCCTACAGCGCTGCTACATAACACCAATCCTTTTGATTCGCTTGATTCACATGAGGTTTTACCCATGCGTATTCAGGTACCTTCGGTTGGGTTAAATGTTGATTCGATAGGTTAATGCCATCGTTCATGTACTGTTTATAAGAATGATCACCCCGAGTTATGGATGCTGAGGGAGCTTTGTGTATGCTGCTGGATAAAGTTGAAGGTCGTCATTGCTGGACAGCAAAAACCTATGAAGCGAAAGAGTCATTTCTTAAGTTGAGTGACTTTTTTGAAGGTGAGTTGGAGGGGCTACTGGGATCCTCGGATGCATTGCTCGAGAACCACGGCGCACTGAGGCACCTTGCAGCACGTATTACCAATATTTGCGAGAGTGGGCAGGGGTTCGCCGTGCTGAAGGGGTTGTCGCCTGAAGACTATTCCGAAGCACAGCTGTTACGCTTTTACCTCTCGTTATCCAGTCAAATTGGGCTGCTTGTTTCACAAAACCACAATGGCGATAAAGTCGTTACTGTTTCTAATAAAATGTCGGGCACGTTGTCTGATTTGAATGTGCGAGCGTATAACACAAGTCAAGGGCTAAACTTTCATAGTGATTCATCAGATATAACGGGTCTTCTGTGCATTCATAACTCACAAGAGGGTGGTGACTCGCTGGTGGTCAGTGCTGGTAATATCCATAATCTGATCCTGGCAGAGCATAAGGAGTTCTTGTCGCTTTTCTATCATGGCTTTCTCTACGATAGCCGTGGTGAAGAAGCACCTGGATTACCTCCTGCCTATCGCAATTCGGTATTTTACTACCAGGATACAAAGCTAAGTTGTCGATTTTACTTAACTGATTATATTTTGCCGGGTCTGGAAAAAATGAGCCTCAAGCCGAGTAAAGCTGAACTCGACGCGCTCGCGCTATTTACCCGGTTATGTGAAGATCCGAGAAATTATATTTCTTTTAAAATGGCTCCCGGCGATATTGTTTTTTACGACAATAACGCAGCTTTGCACGCTCGTACGCCTTTTGTGAGTAATCCTCATGAAGCGACGAACAGATTATTGCATCGCGTATGGATAAATCCTCACAAGCATCGAGCATTTCCTGAGGACTTTGCCAAGTATCGATTTGGATATGACGATCAAATCTGATATGTTCCCTGCTTTTGGTAAGGCATATACAGGACGGATATGACTACAGAGCAGGATGCAATAGTGCTTTCGCAAGCCAATCGCGGGTATTGGGAGTTTAGTCGCGAGCAGTGGTCTTCCTTTCGGGCCAAGGTGGCGATGAGTCTTTCGTCTTCGGAGATGAAGGCACTGGTAAGCCCTACCCAGCCCATAACTCCGGAGGAGGTAATGAATATATTGCTTCCTCTATCGCGCCTGCTGAATCTGCACTCTTCGGCAACGCAGTCATTTAGTCAGGTACAAGCCGCTTTTCTCGGGGTACCACTGTTCAAGCCGCCCTATGTTATCGGTATATCCGGTAGTGTTGCGGTAGGGAAGAGCAGCTTCGCCAGGGTGCTGTCGGCACTTTTGTCATCTTGGCCTGGTTCACCCAATGTGCAATTGGTGACAACTGACTCATTTCTCTTTCCCTTGGCGATGCTCGAAGAGAAAAATCTTTTGCACAGAAAAGGTTTTCCGGAATCGTACGATAAATCACTGTTCCTGGATTTTCTGCACTCAGTGTGCAATGAGGGAAAAGCGGTCCAGATTCCAATATATTCGCATGTTCGGTATGACATACTTCCCAACGAAATGCAGCGAGTGCAGTTGCCCGATATTATTGTCTTGGAAGGATTGAATGTGTTGCAGGGGGATAAATGCCTTGGACTGAACGTTTTGGACTTTATAGATTTTCCTATCTATATTGATGCTTCGACAGAGTCCATTAAGAAGTGGTATCTCGAACGTTTTGTTTATTTGAAAAACACAGCTTTTCAGTCGGCTGAGTCTTACTTCAACAAGTTCAGAGATCTGTCGGACCATGAGGCCCTTTCAATGGCGTCCGATACGTGGGATCGAGTCAACTTGAAGAACCTCGTCGAGAACATCCTGCCAACGCGTGACAGGGCGAGCCTGATCATCAATAAATCATCAGATCATTCCATCGATAGGTTACTGCTCCGGGCTATTTGAATCGACTGTCAGCGCTCGAAACGATTTCGTCAGGCTTATCTCTGAAAAATCAGAATGCGGCAGGTCGCTTGGGCAAATACGGCGGCAGATACAGCCCCAGATAAGCATCAAATACCCGCATGCCTTCCTCGGCCATGCGTGGGGTGATCTGCCCGTGTTGTTGCACTGAGCGCGCGTAGACTCGGTCGCCCAGTTCCATGGCCAGGGCAAACACATCGACATCCTTGGGCAGCGTCGGCAGTTCGAAATGCTGATCGAAGAGTTTGTGCATCAGGTCGCCGAGTTCGATGTCGTGCTGGCGGTCGGCCTGGGTGACTTCGGTGAGGCCGTGTTGAGCGAGGATCAGTTGCCGGGCGGCGGCGTCTTCGTCGTAGATGGCGAGCATGCGTTGCTCGACCAGTCGTGACAGATCACGCCAGCCATTCAGCGAGTCGACGTCGATCGGTTCTTGCAGGCACGCACGAAAGGCGCTGTGGACGTCGGCAGTCAGGGCTTCGAGCAGGGCCGGGACGCTGGCGAAGAAGTGGTAGACCGATGACGGCGGGATCTCGGCGCGCTCGGCCACGCTGTAGATCGACAGGCTGGCCACGCCCTCGGCGGCAAGCAGCGTGCGGGCGGCGTCGAGTATCGAGTCGATCCGGGCCTGGCTGCGTGCGCGGGGTTTGCGAAGGGGGGCGGGGCGGGTCATTGAAGTCTCCTGCAGGGCAGCGGGCATTGTACGCAGAGCGCAGAGATGATCCATACCCTGTGGCGAGGGGGCTTGCCCCCGTTGGGTTGCGAAGCAGCCCCAAAGCATGCGATCCCATGGCATCGGACACACCGCGTTCGCTGGGTTTGGGAGTGCTGCGCACTCCAGCGGGGGCAAGCCCCCTCGCCACAAGGTTCGGTGTTGATACCCATAAAAAAACGCCGTTGGCGATGAAGCCAACGGCGTTGTTTTTTTGCTACAGCCGCTTACACGGTGTGCAGGTACCAGTTGTACTCGAGGTCGGAGATGGAGTGTTCGAACTCCTCCAGCTCGCTCTCTTTACAGGCGACAAAAATGTCGATGTATTTCGGATCGATGTACTTGGCCATGACTTCGCTGTCGTCCAGCTCACGCAGTGCATCACGCAGGTTGTTCGGCAGGCTTTGCTCGTTCTGCTCGTAGCTGTTGCCTTCGACGGGCGCGCCCGGCTCGATCTTGTTGGTCAGGCCGTGATGCACGCCTGCCAGGACCGAAGCCATCAGCAAGTACGGGTTGGCATCGGCGCCAGCAACGCGGTGTTCGATACGTACGGCATCGGCAGAGCCGGTCGGTACGCGAATCGCCACCGTCCGGTTGTCCAGGCCCCAGCACGGGGAGTTCGGCACGTAGAACTGTGCGCCGAAACGACGGTACGAGTTGACGTTCGGGCAGAGGAAAGCCATCTGCGCCGGTAGGGTCTCGAGCACACCGCCGATCGCGTGACGCAGTGCGGCGTTCTGCTCGGGATCCTCACTGGCAAAAATATTCTTGCCGTCTTTATCAAGGATCGAGATGTGGACGTGCAGACCGTTACCCGCCTGGCCTGGGTAAGGCTTGGCCATGAAGGTGGTGTCCATCTCATGGTCGTAGGCGATGTTTTTGATCAGACGCTTGAGCAGTACCGCGTAGTCGCAGGCCTTGATCGGGTCGGCAACGTGGTGCAGGTTCACTTCGAACTGCGCCGGAGCACTTTCCTTGACGATCGCGTCGGCAGGGATGCCTTGCTCTTTCGCACCTTCCAGGATGTCCTGGAGGCAGTCGACGTATTCGTCGAGGTCGTCGATCAGGTAAACCTGGGTCGAGTGTGGACGTTTGCCAGACACCGGCGAGCGTGGAGGTTGCGGCCGGCCATTCACGTTCTCCTGGTCGATCAGGTAGAACTCAAGCTCGAACGCGGCGCAGATGGTCAGGCCCATGTCGTCGAACTTGCGCACCACATTGGCCAGCACTTCACGCGGGTCGGCGAAGAACGGCTCGCCTTCGAGTTCGTGCATGGTCATCAACAGTTGCGCGGTCGGGCGCTTCTGCCAGGGTTCATTGCACAGGGTATTGGGGATTGGATAGCAAATTCGGTCAGCATCACCGATGTCCAGGCCCAGGCCGGTGCTTTCCACCGTCGAGCCATTGATATCCAGAGCAAATAGAGAGGCCGGCAGGTTGATGCCTTTCTCGTAAACCTTGTGGAGGCTGGTGCGTTCGATGCGCTTTCCGCGCACCACACCATTCATATCCGCAATCAGAAGGTCAACGTACAGAACCTCAGGATGTTCCTTAAGGAACGCGTTCGCTTCGTTGAGCTGAACGGCACGCGGGGGTACCGACATGATGCAACACCTTTGTTGTTAAAAATATCAATCATTGATCTTTTCGGATTCCAGTCAACCCGAACGGCATGCCGAAGTCAAGCGAGGCCTTTTTTGCCCTAAAAAAGCGCTCGAAGGGCATTTTTGAGGCGCTTTGGGGCACTTTTATGCCTTCGGGGTCTTTGGCGGCCGCAGCCTTGAGCGGGGCGTGTTGTATTTTTTACGGGGGTGTTGTGTAAAAAAATGAACAACGCTAAGCTCAAATCAAACCCATAACAGCAATAATACCGGGGTGCTTCATGTCTCGCCTGCCGTTAATCGGCGTCACCGACTGCTCAAGACAGATCGGTTTGCATGCTTATCACATCACCTGCGATAAGTACGTCCGCGCAGCGGCCACCGTTGCCAAGGGCCTGCCGTCGATACTTGCGTCACTGGCGGAACTGCTCGATCCGACCGATATTATTGACGGTCTGGATGGCATCCTGTTTACCGGCTCTTCTTCTACTGTAGAACCTTTTCACTATAGCGGTCCTGCGAGTGTGCCTGGAACTGCTCATGATCCTGCACGCGACGCCACCACCCTTTCGTTGATACGCGCCGGCAAGCGTGCAGTACAACGCGACGCGGATGCGTCAAACAACGCCTGACGTTTAAAGACGTCAGGACACTCAGCCCAGAGGCATTTATGAGTAACAACCTCGACCAGCTCACCGATTGGTTGAAAGACCACAAGATCACAGAAGTCGAATGCATGATTGGCGATCTGACCGGGATCACCCGTGGCAAGATTTCGCCGACCAACAAGTTCATTGCCGAAAAAGGCATGCGCCTGCCCGAGAGTGTGCTGTTACAGACAGTGACGGGTGACTACGTCGAAGATGACATCTATTACGAACTGCTCGACCCGGCCGACATCGACATGATCTGCCGCCCGGACTCGAACGCGGTATTCCTCGTGCCGTGGGCCATCGAGCCGACCGCGCAGGTGATTCACGACACCTACGACAAGCAGGGCAACCCGATCGAGCTGTCGCCGCGCAACGTGCTCAAGAAAGTCCTGAAGCTCTATTCCGACAAGGGCTGGCAGCCGATCGTGGCGCCGGAGATGGAGTTCTACCTGACCAAGCGTTGCGAAGACCCGGACTTCCCGTTGCAGCCGCCGATTGGCCGCTCCGGTCGCCCGGAAACCGGTCGTCAGTCTTTCTCCATTGAGGCGGCCAACGAATTCGACCCGCTGTTCGAAGACGTCTACGACTGGTGCGAACTGCAAGAGCTGGACCTGGACACGCTGATCCACGAGGACGGCACGGCGCAGATGGAGATCAACTTCCGTCACGGCGACGCGCTGTCCCTGGCCGATCAGATCCTGGTGTTCAAGCGCACCATGCGCGAAGCGGCGCTCAAGCACGACGTGGCCGCGACCTTCATGGCCAAGCCGATGACCGGCGAGCCGGGCAGTGCGATGCACTTGCACCAGAGCATCATCGACATCGAAACCGGCAAGAACGTCTTCTCGAATGAAGACGGGACGATGAGCGAGCTGTTCCTGCACCACATCGGTGGCTTGCAGAAGTTCATCCCCGAGCTGTTGCCGCTGTTCGCGCCCAACGTCAACTCGTTCCGCCGCTTCCTGCCGGATACCTCGGCGCCGGTGAACGTGGAGTGGGGCGAAGAGAACCGCACCGTCGGCCTGCGAGTCCCGGACGCAGGCCCGCAAAACCGTCGGGTGGAAAACCGCCTGCCGGGCGCCGATGCCAACCCTTACCTGGCGATCGCCGCGAGCCTGCTCTGCGGTTACATCGGCATGGTGGAAGGCATCAACCCGAGCGCACCCGTGGTTGGACGGGGTTACGAGCGACGCAATCTGCGTCTGCCGCTGACCATCGAAGACGCACTGGAACGCATGGAACACAGCGCGACCATCGAGAAATATCTGGGCAAAAAATTCATCACTGGCTACGTCGCGGTCAAGCGGGCCGAGCATGAAAACTTCAAGCGCGTGATCAGTTCGTGGGAGCGGGAGTTCCTGTTGTTCGCCGTCTGATGCGCCGGGTGCGGCCCTGAAAAACCGCACTCTCACCCTATAAGGAGAGCTTTATGACCAGCAAGAACCCGCAAACCCGTGAGTGGCAAACCCTGAGCAGCGAACACCACTTGGCGCCTTTCAGCGACTTCAAGCAGCTGAAAGAGAAAGGCCCGCGGATCATCACCAACGCCAAGGGCGTTTACCTCTGGGACAGCGAAGGCAACAAGATCCTCGACGGCATGGCCGGCCTGTGGTGCGTGGCCATCGGTTACGGTCGCGATGAACTGGCCGATGCCGCCAGCAAACAGATGCGCGAGCTGCCTTATTACAACCTGTTCTTCCAGACCGCCCACCCGCCGGTGCTGGAGTTGGCCAAGGCCATCTCGGACATCGCGCCAGAAGGCATGAACCACGTGTTCTTCACCGGTTCCGGCTCCGAAGGCAACGACACCATGCTGCGCATGGTTCGCCACTACTGGGCGATCAAGGGCCAGCCGAACAAGAAGGTCATCATCAGCCGCGTAAACGGCTACCACGGCTCGACCGTGGCCGGCGCCAGCCTGGGCGGCATGACTTACATGCACGAACAAGGCGACTTGCCGATCCCGGGCATCGTTCACATCCCGCAGCCGTACTGGTTCGGTGAAGGGGGCGACATGACCCCTGAAGAGTTCGGTATCTGGGCCGCCAACCAGTTGGAAGAAAAGATTCTCGAGCTCGGCGTCGACACGGTCGGTGCGTTCATTGCCGAGCCGATCCAGGGCGCGGGCGGCGTGATCATTCCGCCAGACAGCTACTGGCCGCGCATCAAGGAAATCCTCGCCAAGTACGACATCCTGTTCGTTGCGGATGAGGTGATCTGTGGTTTCGGCCGTACCGGCGAGTGGTTCGGCAGCGATTTCTACGGCCTCAAGCCTGACATGATGACCATCGCCAAAGGCCTGACGTCCGGTTACATCCCGATGGGTGGCCTGATCGTGCGTGATGAAGTGGTCGAGGTGCTGAACGAAGGGGGCGACTTCAACCACGGTTTCACCTATTCCGGGCACCCGGTCGCCGCTGCGGTGGCACTGGAAAACATTCGTATTCTGCGCGAAGAGAAAATTATCGAGCACGTTCGTGCAGAAACGGCACCTTATTTGCAAAAGCGTCTACGGGAACTGAACGATCACCCTCTGGTGGGTGAAGTTCGTGGGGTAGGTCTGTTGGGGGCTATCGAACTGGTTCAGGACAAGGCGACCCGTGCGCGGTATGTCGGCAAGGGTGTTGGCATGATCTGCCGGCAGTTCTGCTTCGACAACGGGCTGATCATGCGCGCCGTGGGCGACACCATGATCATCGCTCCGCCACTGGTCATCACCAAGGCCGAGATCGACGAACTGGTGACCAAGGCGCGCAAGTGCCTGGACCTGACCCTGAGTGCGCTGCAAAGCTAAGTGCTAGGCTCTGAGCGAGGTCCGTGGCTGGCACTTCGCTCAGGGCGCACAAAGGACGGGTCTTTCCTTGAAAGCCTGCCTTGTAACTTGCCAGACTATCCGCTGTTTGAGTTGCCAAGGAATCGGCCGCTGGATCTTGGTTCACAAAAAAATGTGGTTAAAAAGAATAATTGGAGCATTACGCATGAAGGCATTAGGTTTGAAGAAAACTGGCAAGACACTGCTCGCCTTGTCCCTGATGGGCGTGATGGCTGGGGCAGCCCAGGCCGACGATAAAGTCCTGCACGTTTACAACTGGTCCGACTACATTGCACCGGACACCATCGCGAACTTTGAGAAAGAGTCCGGGATCAAGGTCGTCTACGATGTGTTCGACAGTAACGAAACCCTCGAGGCCAAGTTGCTGGCCGGCAAGTCCGGTTATGACGTGGTTGTACCGTCCAACAACTTCCTGGCCAAGCAGATCAAGGCCGGCGTTTACCAGGAGCTGGACAAGTCCAAGCTGACCAACTACGGCAACCTGAACAAGTCGCTGCTCAAGGCGGTTTCTGTCAGCGACCCGGACAACAAACATGCTTTCCCTTACATGTGGGGCTCGATCGGTATCGGTTACAACGCCGAGAAGGTCAAAGCGGCGCTGGGCATCGACAAAATCGATTCCTGGGATGTCGTGCTCAAGCCGGAGAACATTGCCAAGCTCAAGAGCTGCGGCGTGAGTTTCCTCGATTCGCCGACCGAAATGCTGCCAGTTGCCCTGCATTACCTGGGCCTGCCAACCGACAGCCAGAAAAAGGAAGATCTGAAGAAGGCTGAAGAGCTGTTCCTGAAGATTCGTCCTTCGATCACCTACTTCCACTCGTCCAAGTACATCTCGGACCTGGCCAACGGCAACATCTGCGTAGCCGTCGGTTATTCGGGTGACGTGCAGCAGGCCAAAACCCGTGCCGCCGAAGCCGGTGACAAGGTGAAAGTCAGCTACGCCATTCCAAAAGAAGGTGCCGGCAGCTTCTACGACATGGTCGCTATCCCTAAAGATGCGGAAAACGTCGAGGGTGCCTACAAGTTCATGAACTACCTGTTGCAGCCGAAAGTGATGGCTGAAATCACCAACGCCGTGCGTTTCCCTAACGGCAACGCCGAAGCCACTCAGTACGTGAACAAGGACATCACCTCGGATCCGGGCATCTACCCGACTGCCGATGTGCAGTCGAAGCTGTATGCAATCGCCGATTTGCCAGCCGCTACCCAGCGTGAGCTGACCCGCAGCTGGACCAAGATCAAATCCGGTAAATAAGCCGGTTTGAAGCAATCACCTGTTGCCGTCGTCGCTCTGGCGGCGGCAGCAGGAATAATTAAATGACAGAAAGTTTTGCTGGAAAGGTTTATCGAGGGTAAGTTGCGCGCCGGTTTTGTTGCCACGCAGCCATGGCTGTCACGTAACGCTGGGCAACTTGGGCCCAACTATTTTAGAGGACCTTCACTTGCCTGTTTCTTTGTTTCGCAACGCCATGCTGGTCGGCGTCGGCCTGACGCTCGCTGTCAGCGTTCAAGCTGCGTCCACCGTGCATATTTATAACTGGTCGGATTACATCGGGCAGACCACCCTCGTCGATTTCGAAAAAGCCACTGGCGTCAAGCCGGTGTACGACGTGTTCGACTCCAACGAAACCCTGGAAGGCAAGTTGCTGGCCGGGCACACCGGGTATGACGTGGTCGTGCCGTCCAGCCACTTCCTGGGCAAGCAGATCAAGGCCGGGGCGTTCCAGAAGCTCGACAAGTCGCAGTTGCCGAACTACTCCAACCTCGATCCGGCGCTGCTCAAGCGCCTGGAAATGAACGACCCTGGCAACCAGTACGCCGTGCCGTACCTGTGGGGCACCAACGGCATCGGTTACAACGTCGACAAGGTCAAGGCGGTGCTCGGCGTCGACAAGATCGATTCCTGGGCCATGCTGTTCGAACCCGAGAACATCAAGAAGCTCAACAGTTGTGGCGTGGCCTTCCTCGACTCGGCTGACGAAATGCTGCCGACGGTCCTGAACTACATGGGCCTGAACGCCAACAGCACCAACCCGGACGACTACCAAAAGGCTGAAGCCAAGTTACTGGCAGTGCGGCCTTATGTGACCTACTTCCACTCGTCCAAATACATCTCGGACCTGGCCAACGGCAACATTTGTGTCGCGGTCGGTTTCTCCGGGGATATTTTCCAGGCCAAGGCCCGTGCTGCCGAAGCCGGAAAAGGCGTGAACGTTGCCTACGCGATTCCAAAGGAAGGCGGTGCGCTGTGGTTCGACATGCTGGCGATTCCCAAGGACTCCGCCAACGTCAAACAGGCCCATGCCTTCATCAACTATGTACTCAAGCCTGAAGTGATCGCTCAGGTGAGTGATGCCGTCGGCTACGCCAACCCCAATCCCGGGGCGGACAAACTGATGGAGCAATCGATTCGTAGCAATCAATCGGTGTATCCACCGCAAGCGGTCCTCGACAAGACCTACGTGCAGGTTGAGCTGCCGCCAAAGATTCAACGGTTGATGACCCGCAGCTGGACCAAGGTCAAGTCGGGTAAATAGTGACAAAGGCTCAGACTATCCAAGGTTCGCCTGTATTGGGTGAACTGCAAATTTTGTTGGGAGTTTCGTAAATGGCAGTTGCCTCCGGCGCCTATAAGAAAGCCCTCGAGGGCGACCAGACACCGAAACAGGTGCTGGTCAAAATCGACCGGGTCACGAAGAAGTTCGACGAGACGATTGCCGTGGACGATGTGTCCCTGGAAATCAGGAAAGGCGAGATCTTCGCTTTGCTCGGCGGTTCGGGATCGGGCAAATCGACCTTGCTGCGCATGCTTGCAGGTTTCGAACGGCCTACGGAGGGGCGCATTTTCCTCGACGGCGTAGACATCACCGAGATGCCGCCGTACGAGCGGCCGATCAACATGATGTTCCAGTCCTACGCGTTGTTCCCGCATATGACCGTGGCGCAGAACATCGCTTTCGGCCTGAAGCAGGACAAGATCCCGTCGGCTGAAGTCGACGCCCGTGTGACCGAAATGCTCAAGCTGGTGCAGATGAGCCAGTACGCCAAGCGCAAGCCGCACCAGCTCTCCGGTGGTCAGCGTCAGCGTGTTGCGCTGGCTCGTTCCCTGGCCAAGCGGCCGAAGCTGCTGTTGCTCGACGAGCCGATGGGCGCGCTGGACAAGAAACTGCGTTCACAGATGCAGCTCGAACTGGTGGAAATCATCGAGCGCGTCGGCGTGACCTGCGTCATGGTGACCCACGATCAGGAAGAGGCCATGACCATGGCCGAGCGCATCGCGATCATGCACCTGGGCTGGATCGCCCAGATCGGCAGCCCGATCGACATCTACGAAACCCCGACCAGCCGCCTGGTCTGTGAGTTCATTGGCAACGTCAACATCTTCGAAGGCGAAGTGGTGGACGATGCCGAGGGCCATGCGCTGATTACCTGCAAGGACCTGGACCGCAACATCTACGTGGGTCACGGCATCAGCACCTCGGTGCAAGACAAGTCGGTGACCTACGCGATTCGTCCGGAAAAACTGCTGGTGACGGCAGAAATGCCGACCTGCGAGCACAACTGGTCGAGCGGCAAGGTCCACGACATTGCCTACCTCGGTGGTCACTCGGTGTTCTACGTCGAACTGCCGAGCGGCAAGATCGTGCAGTCGTTCGTCGCCAACGCCGAGCGTCGTGGCCAGCGCCCTACCTGGGGCGATCAGGTTTACGTCTGGTGGGAAGACGACAGCGGCGTGGTACTGCGCTCATGAACACGCAAAAACTCACGCGCCGACTCAGTCGAATAATTCCCGCGGGTCGTCATCTGGTCATCGGGGTTCCGTTCCTCTGGCTGTTCATGTTCTTCATGCTGCCGTTCTTCATCGTCCTGAAGATCAGCTTCGCCGAAGCCGACGTGGCCATTCCGCCGTACACCGAGATCTACAGCTACGTCGATCAGAAGGTCCAGTTGCTGCTGAACCTGGGCAACTACACGATGCTGGGCGGCGACGAGTTGTACATCGCCGCTTACCTCGGCTCGTTGAAAATGGCGTTATTCAGCACCATTCTTTGCCTGCTGATCGGCTACCCGATGGCCTACGCCATTGCCAGTGCGCGCAAAGAGATACAGACGGTGCTGGTGTTGCTGATCATGATGCCGACCTGGACCGCCATCCTGATCCGCGTGTATGCGTGGATGGGCATCCTCAGCAACAACGGCCTGCTCAACGGCTTCCTGATGTCGATGGGCTGGATCAACGAGCCGCTGCAGATCCTCAACACCAACCTGGCGGTCTATATCGGCGTGGTCTATTCGTACCTGCCGTTCATGATCCTGCCGCTGTACGCCAACCTGGTGAAGCACGACAACAGTTTGCTGGAAGCCGCTTCGGACCTGGGTTCGAGTACCTTCAACAGCTTCTGGAAGATCACTGTTCCGTTGTCGAAAAACGGCATCATCGCTGGCTGTATGCTGGTGTTCATCCCGGTGGTCGGTGAGTTCGTGATCCCGGAACTGCTCGGCGGTCCGGAAACCCTGATGATCGGTAAAGTGCTCTGGCAAGAGTTCTTCAACAACCGTGACTGGCCTGTGGCGTCTGCCCTGGCGGTGGTGATGCTGGCGATCCTGATTGTGCCGATCATCCTGTTCAACCGCAGTCAGGCGAAGGAAATGGAGGGTAAAGAATGAAGCGCTTCCGTTTCTCCAGCCTGATGCTGGTGCTCGGCCTGTTGTTCATCTACATGCCGATGCTGATCCTGGTGATTTACTCGTTCAACGCCTCGAAACTGGTGACGGTCTGGGGCGGCTGGTCAGTGAAGTGGTACGTCGGCCTGCTGGACAACACCCAACTGATGGGCTCGGTGGTGCGCTCGCTGGAAATCGCCTGCTACACCGCGGTTGCCGCCGTTGCGCTGGGGACGCTGGCGGCTTTCGTGCTGACCCGCGTCACCCGCTTCAAGGGCCGCACGCTGTTCGGCGGCCTGGTCACTGCACCATTGGTGATGCCAGAAGTGATCACCGGCCTGTCGTTGTTGCTGCTGTTCGTGGCCATGGCGCAGATGATCGGCTGGCCGCAGGAACGCGGCATCGTCACCATCTGGATCGCCCACACCACGTTCTGCGCCGCTTATGTAGCAGTGGTGGTATCGGCGCGCTTGCGTGAGCTGGACCTGTCCATCGAAGAGGCCGCCATGGACCTCGGTGCGCGGCCGTGGAAGGTGTTCTTCCTGATCACCATTCCGATGATCGCGCCATCGCTGGCAGCGGGCGGCATGATGTCGTTCGCCCTGTCGCTGGACGATCTGGTACTGGCGAGCTTCGTCTCCGGGCCGGGTTCCACGACCTTGCCGATGGAAGTGTTCTCGGCCGTGCGTCTGGGCGTGAAGCCTGAGATCAACGCCGTGGCCAGCCTGATTTTGTTGGCGGTGTCGATCGTGACCTTCCTGGTCTGGTTCTTCAGCCGCCGTGCTGAAGAAAGTCGCAAACGTGCGATCCAGCAAGCCATCGAAGAGGGCGCTGCGGACTCCTGGAAACAACCGGACGTACGCCGCGCGCAGGCGCCGGAAGCGGTTTAACCCCGGCAGCACAAAAAAACCTCGCTCCCTGCAAAGAGAGCGAGGTTTTTTATGTGCTGGGTTGGCGAATGGGAACGCTTTTGTGGCGAGGGAGCTTGCTCCCGCTGGGCCGCGAGCGGCCCCAAAACCTGCAACCGTGCTGTATCAGGTGTACCGCACTCATCGGTTTTGGGAGTGCTGCGCACTCCAGCGGGAGCAAGCTCCCTCGCCACAGGGGTTGATGTCAGCCTTTCAGCATGTCATGTGCTTCAAGTGCTCGCAGCGAGAAGACGTACGCTGCGCCGGCGTTCAACGAGATTGCGGTGGCCAGGGTGGCGGCGATTTCTTCGCGGGTGGCACCGGCCTTGATCGCCGCGTCGGTGTGTACGCCGATGCAGCCGTCGCAACGAGTGGTGATGGCGACGGCGATGGAAATCAACTCGCGGGTCTTGGCGTCGAGCACCTCGTTTTCAGCGGCAGCTTCATCCAGCGCCACAAAGGCCTTGACCATTTTCGGGTTGCTCTTGCCCAGTGCGCCGAAGGCTTTCTGGATGGTGGGCAGCAGTTCGGACCAGTTATTGAACATTGCATTCACTCCTGAGCAGGTTGGGATGTACGGTGTGCGACACGTACAGTTTTGACCACTCGGGCGCTTTGCGCTTGCTCATTCAGGGCCTTAAAAGATCGCAGCCTGCGATCTTTTACTGTTATTGCGCCACCCGCGCTGGCAACAGCTTCAAGGTGCTGCGGGTATTGGCCGTGACTTCTTCCTCGTTGAAATGCGCCTCCTGGTAGACGCCTTCGATATAGGCTTCGGCCTGGTCATCGTAGTGTGAATCGAACAGCACACCGCTTTGGCCGACCGGGTTGATGGTCAGGCCGTGCGCCGGGTCGGCGAAGTCGATGATCCGGCGGGTCGACGGGCCGTAAGTCACAGGCCATGGTGCCGGGCCGATTTTTGCCGAGAGGTTGTTCGGCACTTCGTGGCTGCCCGGGGCCTCGAACGGGCCAACGTTGAATATTCGATCCAGCGGCTTTTGCATGCCCAGCGGATGGCCGTGGGTCAGGGTGTGGGCGTCGCCCCATAACCATTGCGCCGGGTCAGGGCCGAGGGTGGTTTTCAGGTGGGCGATACTGGCCTGCCACGCGGCTTTGACGATGTCGGCGCGGGTTTCTTTGCCGAGCGTGTTGCGGTTGTCCCACCACGGCGAATCCGCGGAGGCGGCCAGCCGGGGCAACGCGGCATCGATCACGCGGGTCGAGAGCAGGGTCTCGAAAAAGCTGTCGCCAAGTTCGTCGTGGAGTGCGCCATCGGCGAGGTTGAACAGGAACTGGTTGAACAGTGTGGCGCTGGTGGAGTTCACCGGGTAATCACCTTTCCATTTGGCCAGTTGCTCCACCAGTTGCAGCTCCTGCGGGTCGCTGACCACCTCACGCAGTACCGGCAACAGCGGGGCCAACAGGCGAGGGCCGTAGTCGGTGGTGGTGCCCAGTTGCAGTTTCTGGCTGGCGTCGATGTTCCACTTCACGCTCTTGTCGCTGAGCTGGCGGTTGAGCTGCTGACCGCGATCCGGCAGGTTGTAGTAGCCAGGGATCTCCATGCCTGTCGGCGAAACCGGCTGGAAGTTGGCCGAGACGATGTAGCCACGCACCGGGTTTTCTTCCTGCGGGTTGGCGCTGAACGGGTAGAAACCTTCCTTGTCCGCCTGATTGGTGCTGCCGTCGAGTATGAACCACGGTTTGACCCCGGCCAGACGCTTGGGCAGTTGTGCTGCCGCCCACCAGCCAATATCACCCTTGGCATTGGCCCAGACGATATTCAGCCCCGGCGCATGAACCTTGGCCGCCGCGGCGCGAGCCTTGGTCAGGGTGTCGGCACGATTGAGCTGGTAGAAGCCTTCGAGGATCGGGTTCTGGGTTTCGAGGAACGCCCACCACATGGCGATCGGCGTCTTGCCGGCGCTGGCACCGAGCACGTCGTTGATGATCGGGCCGTGGGGTGATTGACGCAGTATCAATGTGACCGCTGCCTGGCCCTTCACGGCAATTTGCTGCTCGGTGTTGACCATGTCGACCCACTTGCCGTGATACCAGACCTGGTTGGCATTGTCCGGGTTGACCTTCTCGGCGATCAGGTCGAGGTCGTCGTTCTGGAACATGGTCAGGCTCCAGCCGAAGTCCAGGTTGTGGCCCAGGAAGGCAAAAGGCACCAGGGCCTGATGCTGCCCGTAGAGCTCGAAACCCGGCGCCGAGAGTTGCGCTTCGTACCACACCGACGGCGTCGAAAAACGAATGTGCGGATCACCGGCCAGCAGCGGTTTGCCGCTTTGGGTGCGAGTGCCGGAAATCACCCAGGCGTTACTGCCCTCGAACTGCGGCAGGCCGTTGTCGGCCAACGCTTGTTCGCTCAGGCGCGCAATGGCGTTGAGGTCTTTCCAGTCAGCGGCAGAGAGCACCGGGGCTTTGCTGGACTGACGTTTGGCCAGCACACCTTTGGGCTGCCAATCGAGGTCGAAGATATTCAGGTAATCGCTGCCCAGCTGATCGCGTACGTAGGTCAGCAACGGTTCGGTGCGAAACGCCGCAGCAAAGCTGTAGGCCATGTAGCCGGCGACACTGACGGTGTCCTCGGCGGTGAACGCGCGTTTACGGATGCCCAGTACGTCAAACTCCATGGGCGCAGCGTGGGTGTCCTGATACTGGTTGATCCCGTCCAGATAGGCTTGCAGGGCCTTCCACGCCGCAGACTGGCGGTCGAGTGCGGCCACGTAGCTTTCGGCGCGCTCGCGGATGCGCAGGCTGCGGAACAGTTTGTCGGTGTCGATCAGTTTCGGTCCGAGGACTTCGGCCAGTTCGCCACGAGACAGGCGTCGCAGCATTTCCATCTGGAACAGCCGGTCCTGGGCGTGTACGTAACCGAGGGCGCGATAAAGGTCGGTTTCGTTCTCGGCGCGAATATGCGGCACGCCGCGTTCGTCGTAGCGCACCGTCACCGAGCCTTGCAGGCGTTGCAATTCCACCTGTCCCTGACGCGTCGGTTGCTTGCTGTACACATACCAGCCACCGCCTGCCGCGAGGACGACAAGTAGCAGGGCCAATAGGGTCAGGACGCGTTTCATGGTGACTCCTTGTTCTTCGGGGTTGTCGCCAGCCTGGGGCGTCAACATTTAGCACAGACCTCGTGCGTCGGGCATTACCTTCCTCGAAAAGTCCGGAATGCCTCAGTGAGTTTCATCTGTCTTCGCCCATGGACAGTAGCAGCCCACCGCGAGGGTATGCGTGGCGCTTACCGGGCGATCTTCGCTCAGTGCCTGCAGGATCGGTTCGATAAAGCTGTTGCTGGAGTTGCAGGTCAGGCCTTCGCTGTAGGGCCCGAAATACGCCAGTTTGCCGCTGCGGTCCCAGATCGCGACCGCCGGGCTGGCGGGGATTTGCTCGGAGCCTGGCAAGGTGTCGAGGGTTTTCAGACGGCTCAAGGTACTGGGTAACTGACCCTGGCTGCCGGGCTTCTGTACCGCGTAAAACTCAACGCCTTGCGGCACAAAGTGCTCAAGCAGTTCGGCCAGGTGCTGTTGATTGCCGACGTTGCACGGGCAGGCCGGGTCCCAGAAGTGCACGACCCGAATCGCGCCGGGGCCTGCCAGGTTGGCGGGAAGGTTCAGCGGATCGCCGGAAAACAGCGCGGTGTGCGAACTGAACGCCCGCAGGTAGCGTCCCTGAAACCAGTCATAGGCGGCCCACAGCACGCCGGCACACACAAGGGCGAGCAGACTGGCAAGCAGTGTCGTGCGGTAGTGCGGGCGCATACGGAACCATCCTCGAAGGTCGCGTAGCTTGCCATGCTTGCCGCGACAGATGAATATCGCAGGCCCATAAAGTCTGTTTTGCGCGCCGCGCTTTGCCTGGAAACCCGTGATGCCTGCCACCTTCGACCCCGATCATCTGCGTGCCAGCCTGCGGCCTTTGGCCGAGGCGCAGCCGTTGTCGGAGGAAGCGCAGGCTTATCAGCACTTTTACGGGCTGGATTTCCCGCAGCGCAGCGTCCCGGTCAAACGCGGGCTCGGCAGCTTCAAGGTCGGTGACTATCAGTTGGTCAGCCAGGTCTGGTGGCCGCAGCGGACGGTGGCGACGATGTTCCTGTTCCATGGCTTCTACGATCACATGGGCCTTTACCTGCATGTGATCGAATGGGCGCTGGATCAGGGGTTCGTGGTGATCGCCTGTGATTTGCCGGGGCATGGGTTGTCCAGCGGCGAGCGCGCGAGCATCGAGGATTTCGCCGAGTATCAGGCGGCGCTGCAAGGGCTGTTCGCTGAGGCGCGGTCGCTGGACCTGCCGCAACCGTGGCACCTCTGTGGACAGAGTACGGGCGGTGCGATTGTCATCGATCACGTGTTGAACGCTGGCGCGGACAGTCCTGCACAAGGGCAGGTGATACTGCTTGCGCCGCTGGTTCGGCCGCGCTCCTGGGGCTGGTCGCATTTCAGCTATTACCTGATGAAGCCTTTCGTCAAAGGCATCGCCCGGCGTTTCAGCGAAAACACCAACGACCCGGCGTTCTTGCCATTCCTGCAAGCCGATCCGCTGCAACCGCTGCGTTTGCCGAGCGTCTGGGTCGGGGCGCTGGCGCGGTGGATCAAGCGCATTGAAGCGGCTCCGCGCAGCAGTCGTCGGCCACTGATCGTCCAGGGGCAAGCGGACATGACGGTGGATTGGGAGCACAACCTTGAAGTGCTGGAGGGCAAGTTCGACCGGCCGCAGGTGTTGAAACTGCCCGAGGCCCGCCATCATCTGGCAAATGAAATCCCGGCGTTGCGCGAGGAGTATTTCGGGTTTTTGACCAAGCGGATCAACGGGCGGAATCGCTAGCGACTGTTATGACGCCATTGCTGGCAAGCCTTGCTCCTACGAAATCGGGTCGTTCAGAAAATGGTGATCCAGCACGAAACCGTAGGAGCAAGGCTTGCCCGCGATTGGGTTTCAAAGGTGCCTAAAATTATTGGTTAAGGCTCGAGGTGCTTTGCCCCACCGCCAACCCCGCCCGAATCGCTGCCAGCGCCGCCCGGTAATAGGCCTTGCCTTCAGAGGACTCGGCAAAGGTGGCGAACTCCTCGAGTTCGTCATCCGATAAGCCGCGATAGACATACAGCAACGTGTTGTTCAGGTCGGAGCCGATCTGATCCATCAAGCGCTGACGCTGGCCGTCCAGCATGCCTTGGGCCTGACCGCCGCCGAGCAGGCCGGGGATCATCTGGCTCAGGCTGTCGGCCGCTACGCCGGCAATCGCCAGGCTGACTTCGGCTCCGGCTTCGCGCGCTGGCAGTGCCTGGGCCAAATGGCCAATGATCAACTGACGGGTGTCACTGGCTTCGATTTTCGGCAGGCCTTTGGCGTTCTTCGCCAACTGGTCGCGGCGGGTCGCCAGCAGTTCGGCGGCGATGATCTTGCGCCCCAGTGGCGACTGGAAAAACGCCAGTGCAGGTGCAGGGTCAGCGAGGTTTTTGCGCAGTTGCGCTTCGGCTCGATGGTCCATGGCTTGCGGGGCAAAGCGCTGGTTGCTGTTACTGACCAGCGCCTGAAACACCGCGGGCGGCAGGCTGCTTTGGTAGCGTTGTTGGGCGGCAGTGAGGGCATCGTTAAAATGCGCGCGTTGGTCTGGCCAACCGGCGACCTTGTACAACTGGTCGTGGCCGTCTGCCCAAGCGGGCAAAGTGCAGAGCATCAACAGTGAAAAAAGCAAACGGCGCATAAGAACTCCTGTCGGCAGGCGACTATTCTCCGGGGCCGGGCACGGGTTGTCGAGAATTCGTATCAGGTTCGTCAGCTTATCCGACGATCCTCCGCTACACGGCTCTGTCGGATTTTCTGGCGCAGGAATACTATGCGCGCCATGCAAATACCCTCTGATCACCCGCTGCTGTTACGTATCGTCGACGACCTGGCTACACATGGCTGGTCGCAGCAGAATATTTTCCTGCCCCAGGCTCTGACCCTGGAACTGGCGGCTGAGTGCCGTAAACGTGCAGCCGAAGGTGAGCTGGCGCCAGCGGCAGTGGGGCGCGGGCCTTTCTCGGAGATTCGCGAAGGGATTCGTGGCGACCATATTCAGTGGCTTGAGCCCGGGCAAGACGAGGCCTGCGACAGCTATCTGGGGTTGATGGACAGCCTGCGCGAGGCGATGAACCGTGGGTTGTTTCTCGGTCTTGAGGATTTCGAAAGCCATTTCGCGCTGTACCCGCCGGGCGCGTTCTACCGCAAGCACGTCGACCGCTTTCGTGACGACGACCGGCGCATGGTGTCGGCGGTCATCTACCTCAATGAAGCCTGGCTGCCGGAGCATGGCGGCCAATTGCGGATGTACCTGGAGGAGGGCAGAGAGCACGACGTGGTACCCACTGGCGGTTGCCTGGTGGTGTTCCTGTCGGGCGAAGTGCCCCATGAAGTCCTGCCTGCGACCCGTGAGCGCCTGTCGTTGACAGGCTGGTTTCGCCGGCGCGGCAACGAGCTATTCTGATCATGCAGAAAATTCTGGTGAGTCGTTGTTTGCTGGGTCACCGCGTGCGTTACGACGGCGGGGCCAGCGGGCCGTTCAATCAGCTGGAACAGTGGATCGCCGAAGGTCGGGTGGTCCCTTTGTGCCCGGAAGTCGCCGGCGGTTTGCCAACACCACGGGCTGCGGCCGAGATTCCGGGTGGGCAAGGCGTTCAGGTGCTCGATGGTACTGCGCGGGTGATGACGACCGAGGGTAAGGATGTCAGCGCCGAGTTTCTCTCGGGTGCCCATCAGGCTCTGGAACTGGTCCGCAAACACGCAATCCGCATCGCCGTGCTCAAGGCCAACAGCCCGTCCTGCGGCAACCTGCTGACCTATGACGGGACCTTCAGCGGGGTCAAAGTCAGCGGCGAGGGCGTCACCGCAGCCTTGCTGACCCGCAATGGGGTGCAAGTGTTCAGCGAATTGGAGTTGGCCGAGGCTGCGCTCGCGTTGGCTGCACTGGATTAACGCCAGGCACAAAACCTGTGGCGAGGGAGCTTGCTCCCGTCGGCCGGTCCGCGCTCGGGCGAAGCAGTCGCAAATCAGTCGGTGCGGTTTATCGGGTAGTACTCAGTTGCAGGTTTTAGGGGCGCTTCGCACCCCAGCGGGGGCAAGCCCCCTCGCCACAATGAACTGTGTAGGCCTCAAGGTTTCGGCGGCTGGCTCGCGTCCATGCCGAACCATTTCTCCGACAGCGTCATCAATCGGCCGTCCGCCTTGATCCGTTGCAGGGCCCGGTCGAGGCTGGCCTGGAATGCCGGGTTACCTTTTTGAAACGGTATCGCCAGGCTCAAGGTCGGACCGACCTTGGCCCCTTCTTTTACCGGTAGTCGACTGTCGCGGATGGCGTAGGGGATCAGCAAGCGATCGCTGATGGCTGCGTCGATCTGTTTGTCTGCCACATCCTTTAGCGGCTGCTGCGCGTCGGGATAGCTGCGCAGGTCAATACCTTCAACACCGCGCGCCTGTTCGACGAACTGGCTGCCTTGCGCCACACCCAGGGACTGGCCCTTGAGTGCCAGCAAAGTACCGAGCGGGCGTTGTTCTTCCTGGCGCACGATCAATTGTGCGCTTGAATAACTATAAGGTTCGCTGAAGTCGAAACGATCCTTGAGTTCTGGAGTCAGTGCTATGTGGTTGATGGCGACGTCGTACTTGCCGCTCTCGACCCCCGGCAACAGATCGGCCGAATCAGTGACCACGAAGTCGGCACGCACATCCAGTTCGTTGGCCAGCAGTTGGCCCAGTTCGACTTCGAAGCCGCTGAGCTTGCCGTCTTCCTTGAAGTTGAACGGTGGTGTGTTGGCTTCAAGCGCAATGCGCAACTCGCCACGGTCGTTTACATCGTCGATCAGTTCGGCATGAGCAAAAGGGCTCACAAGGGGCAGCAACAGTATCAGGCCAGGCAGAAAGCGCATGGTCACTCCTTGAATTCGTTATGTGCGACGCGCTGTTTCGGTGCGCTTTGCTATGGTGTTGAGGTGCTTCGACAACGAATCGCTACGAAGTTGTCACAATCGTAAAGATTAAGTTCAAAACTGGAGAAAAGAATGAAAACCTTTATGTCACGTGCAGTTCTCGCTGGTCTGATGCTCAGCGCTTCGATGCTGGCGAGCGCCGCGGACGTCCCCCGCACCAAGGCCCCTGCGGGTGCGAAGGTGTATATCGTCTCTCCGGCGGACGGTGCGACTGTAGATAAAACCTTCAAGGTCCGATTCGCTGTTGAAAAAATTGCCCTGGCGCCGGCCGGCGATCAGACCCCGCACACCGGGCACCACCACCTGCTGATTGACGTCAACCAGTTGCCAGCCGAGAACATGCCGATCCCGGCGGACGCCAACCACCTGCATTTCGGCAAGGCACAGACCGAAACCGAAGTGACCCTGACGCCGGGCAAGCACACCTTGCAACTGGAGCTGGGCGACAAGAACCACGTGCCGTTCGATCCGCCGATTCTCTCGAAAAAAATCACCGTGACGGTAAAGTAAGTTTTTCCAGGCATGAAAAAGGGAGACCCGAGGGTCTCCCTTTTTATTGGCGCTTGAGCGTTAGAACAACACGCGGCAACGGATGGTGCCGTTGATGTGTTGCAGCTTCTCTTGCGCCAGGTCCGAGTATTCGGCGTCGACGTCGATCACGACGTAGCCGACTTTCTCGTTGGTCTGCAGGAACTGACCGGAAATGTTGATACCGTTTTCGGCGAAGACCTTGTTGATCTCGCTGAGTACACCCGGAATGTTCTGGTGAATGTGCAGCAGACGGTGCTTGCCAGGGTGAGCCGGCAGGGCCACTTCCGGGAAGTTGACCGAGGACACCGACGTACCGTTGTCGCTGTACTTGACCAGTTTTTCAGCGACTTCCAGGCCGATGTTGGCTTGCGCTTCAGCGGTGGAGCCGCCGATGTGCGGGGTCAGGATCACGTTGTCCAGGCCACGCAGCGGGCTTTCGAACTCTTCGTCGTTGGAGCGTGGCTCCACCGGGAAGACGTCGATGGCCGCGCCGATCAGGTGCTTGTCCTTGATCGCGTCCGCCAGGGCGTCCAGCTCGACCACGGTGCCGCGAGCGGCGTTGATCAGGATGCCGCCTTTCTTGATGGCGCGGATTTCCTTCTCGCCGATCATCCACTGGGTAGCAGCCGTTTCCGGAACGTGCAGGGTCACGATGTCGGACATCGCCAGCAGCTCGTGCAGGTTGCCGACCTGAGTGGCGTTACCCAGTGGCAGCTTGGTGATGGTGTCGTAGAAGTACACCTGCATGCCCAGGCCTTCAGCCAGGACCGACAGTTGAGTACCGATCGAGCCGTAACCGACGATACCCAGCTTCTTGCCGCGGATTTCGAAGGAGTTGGCCGCGCTTTTGATCCAGCCGCCACGGTGGCAGGACGCGTTCTTCTCAGGGATGCCGCGCAGCAACAGGATCGCTTCAGCCAGCACCAGCTCGGCCACCGAACGGGTGTTGGAGTACGGTGCGTTGAAGACAGCGATGCCGCGTTCGCGAGCAGCGTTGAGGTCGACCTGGTTGGTGCCGATGCAGAAACAGCCAACAGCTACCAGTTTCTTCGCGTGATCGAAGATTTCTTCGGTCAGTTGAGTGCGGGAGCGAATGCCGATGAAGTGCGCATCAGCGATCTTTTCCTTCAGCTGGGCTTCCGGCAGAGAACCTGTCAGGTACTCGATGCTGGTGTAGCCCGCCGCCTTGAGGACGTCGACAGCCGATTGGTGGACGCCTTCGAGAAGAAGGAACTTGATCTTGCTCTTATCGAGAGAAGTCTTGCTCATCTGCGTAAACCTGTGTCCCGGAGAAAAATGGCAGGGAAGTGGCCAGCAGATGCTGACCCGAGCGGCAGGAACGCCGTCGCCGCAGAACAGCCTTTGGGCACTATCCTGCGGGGGCGGTATGCTAGCATATGCACCCCGCAAACACTCATTCCTGCGACGTGAAGCGTGCTCAGGATGACCATGAATTGTTCGAGAGTTCTGTCGATGACCAATCCCGCCCTGATTGAAGAGCTGAAGACCCTGGTTGAGCCTGGCAAGGTGCTGACCGATGCCGACTCCCTGAATGCTTACGGTAAGGATTGGACCAAGCATTTCGCCCCGGCCCCGACGGCCATCGTGTTCCCCAAGACCACCGAGCAGGTCCAGGCCATCGTCCGTTGGGCGAATGAGCACAAGATTGCGTTGGTACCGTCTGGTGGACGCACCGGGCTGTCCGCTGCTGCCGTGGCGGCGAATGGCGAAGTGGTGGTTTCCTTCGACTATATGAACCAGATCCTCGACGTGAACCTGACCGACCGCACTGCGGTCTGCCAGCCGGGTGTCGTCACTGAACAGCTGCAAAACCGCGCCGAAGAGCACGGCCTGTATTATCCGGTGGACTTCGCTTCCGCCGGTTCCAGCCAGATTGGCGGCAATATCGGCACCAATGCCGGCGGGATCAAGGTTATTCGCTACGGCATGACCCGTAATTGGGTTGCCGGCATGAAAGTCGTGACCGGTAAGGGCGACCTGCTGGAACTGAACCGCGACCTGATCAAGAACGCCACCGGTTACGATCTTCGTCAGCTGTTCATCGGCGCCGAAGGCACCTTGGGTTTTGTGGTCGAAGCGACCATGCGCCTTGATCGCGCCCCGAAAAACCTCACCGCGATGGTCCTCGGCACCGCCGATTTCGACTCGATCATGCCGGTGCTGCACGCGTTCCAGAGCAAGCTCGACCTGACTGCGTTTGAATTCTTCTCCGACAAGGCCCTGGCCAAAGTCCTCGCGCGCGGCGACGTGCCGGCGCCGTTCGAATCCGATTGCCCGTTCTACGCGCTGCTGGAATTTGAAGCGACCACCGAAGAAGTGGCCAACCATGCGCTGGAAACCTTCGAGCACTGTGTTGAAGAGGGCTGGGTGCTCGATGGCGTGATGAGCCAGAGCGAATCGCAACTGCAAAACCTCTGGAAGCTGCGCGAATACATCTCCGAGACCATTTCCCACTGGACGCCGTACAAGAACGACATTTCGGTCACTGTGTCGAAAGTCCCAGCCTTCCTGAAGGAAATCGACGCGATCGTCGGCGAACACTACCCGGATTTCGAAATTGTCTGGTTCGGCCACATCGGCGACGGCAACCTGCACTTGAACATCCTCAAGCCAGAGAACCTCAGCAAGGACGAGTTCTTCGCCAAGTGCGCGACCGTCAACAAGTGGGTGTTCGAAACCGTCGAGAAGTACAACGGCTCGATCTCCGCCGAGCACGGCGTGGGCATGACCAAGCGGGATTACTTGACCTACAGCCGTTCGCCGGTTGAGATCGAGTACATGAAAGCGGTCAAGGCGGTGTTCGACCCGAACGGCATCATGAATCCGGGCAAAATCTTCGCTGTTTGAAGCCGCTGTCCCTGATGAATCTATAAGGCAGGAGTCGGTAATGAGCTATCAGCACCAGTATGTCGACGGTACACGTATTCATTTCCCGGTCGGGAAAGTGGTGTGCATCGGGCGTAACTACGCCGAACACGCCAAGGAACTGGATAACCCGGTGCCAACCGAGCCGCTGCTGTTCATCAAGCCTGGCAGTTGCGTGGTGCCGCTGGAAGGTGGTTTTGCGATTCCGACCGAGCGTGGCTCGGTCCACTACGAGGCAGAAATCGCCGTGTTGATCGGCAAGCCGTTGTCGACCAAGCCAAGCCGCGAAGAAGTGCTGGACGCGATCTCCGGGTTTGCGCCGGGGCTGGACCTGACCTTGCGCGACAAGCAGGCCGAGCTGAAATCCAAAGGCCTGCCCTGGGAAATCTCCAAGTCGTTCGACGGCGCCTGCGTGCTGGCGCCATTCGTGGTCAGCAGCACCTTCCCGGACCTGGCCGACATCGGTATCCGTCTGACCATCAATGGTGAAGTTCGCCAGGACGGCAACAGCAGCTTGATGCTCAACCCGATCGTGCCAATGATCCAGTACATGGCGGGCTGCTTCTCGCTGCAAGCCGGTGACGTGATCATGACCGGCACTCCGGCTGGCGTCGGTCCGTTGAACGTTGGCGATGAACTGGTGCTGGAATTGCCGGGCGCCGGCAGCTTCAAGAGCAGTGTTCGCTAAACTGCAAAGCCGAGTCCTGATCGTGCTCTTCGCTGCAGTCGTGGCGTTGGGCGCAGTCGGGCAGCATTATCGTTTGTTCGAGCGCGGCTGGTTCAACCTGCAAGCCTGGTTGCACCCGGCCGACGGCCAGTCCATGGCACTCAACGATTACCAGGTGGTTGTCGAGGCGAAGGTCATTGACGGGCTGAGCGCGGACGTTTCGGCGCTGACGTTTGATCCGGTGCGCCATAGCCTGTTCACCGTGACCAATAAAAACTCCGAGCTGCTCGAGCTGTCCCTCGACGGGCGAATCCTGCGCCGCGTGACGCTGATCGGATTTGGCGACCCGGAAGCGGTGGAGTTCATCAGTGCTGATACCTATGTGATCGCCGATGAATATCAGCAGCGCCTGATCAAGATTCACCTGACGGATGAAACGGAGTTTCTCGACGCTGCAGATTCCGAGCAGATGCCCCTTGGCGTGCACATGAACAGCAATAAGGGCTTTGAAGGCCTGGCCTATGATTCGGTGGGCAAGCGGCTGTTCGTCGCCAAGGAGCGCGACCCGATGCTGATCTACGAAGTGCAGGGCTTCCCGCATTACAACCCGGAGAAATCCTACGCGGTGCACGTGGTCAACAACCCCAAGCGCGATGCCGGACTGTTCGTGCGCGACCTGTCGAGCCTGCAATATGACAAGCGCAGCGGCCATTTACTGGCGCTGTCGGATGAGTCGCATCTGGTGCTGGAGCTGGATATCGACGGTCGGCCGTTAAGCACGATGTCGCTGAACAAAGGGCGTCAGGGTTTGCAAAAAACAGTGCCGCAAGCAGAAGGGATCGCCATGGACGACAGCGGCACGATGTACCTGGTCAGCGAGCCCAACCTGTTTTATGTCTTCAAGAAGCCCACGCTGCCATAACTCTGGAAGGCGCCGTTTTCATTGTGGCGAGGGGGCTTGCCCCCGTCGGCCGGTCCGCGCTCGGGCGGAGCAGTCGTAAATCCTGCGAACGCGGTGTGCATGATGCAACGCGATTGCAGGTTTTGGGGCCGCTTCGCGACCCAGCGGGGGCAAGCCCCCTCGCCACAAGAGCCTGCTCCCACAGGTTTTGTGTTCGCCTTACTTGGCGCGCAGGGTCTTCACGCCTTCGCTCGTGCCCAGCAGCAGCACGTCTGCCGGACGGGCGGCGAACAGGCCGTTGGTGACCACGCCAACGATCGCATTGATTTGGGTTTCGAGTTCGACCGGGTTGGTGATCTGCATGTTGTAGACGTCGAGGATGATGTTGCCGTTGTCGGTCAGCACGCCTTCACGGTAAACCGGATCACCGCCCAGCTTCACCAGCTCGCGGGCCACGTGGCTGCGGGCCATCGGGATCACTTCGACCGGTAGTGGGAAAGTGCCCAGGACCGGCACCAGTTTGCTGGCGTCGGCGATGCAGATGAACGTCTTGGCTACGGCTGCAACGATCTTTTCGCGGGTCAGGGCTGCGCCACCGCCCTTGATCAGGTTCAGGTGCTCGTCGCTTTCATCGGCGCCGTCGACGTAGAACTCCAGGTCGCTGACGGTGTTGAGCTCATACACCGGAATCCCGTGACCCTTGAGGCGCGCGGCGGTGGCTTCGGAGCTGGCAACTGCGCCGTCGAACGCGCCCTTGTGCAGGGCCAGTGCGTCGATGAAGCAGTTGGCGGTGGAGCCGGTGCCGACCCCGACGATGCTCTTGTCGTCGAGTTTTGGAAGGATGAAGTCGACGGCGGCCTGGGCCACTGCCTGTTTGAGTTGATCCTGGGTCATGCGGGCTCCGAAAGCGGGCAAGGGGAACTGAAGGCCGGCATTATAGGCTGCGGGGCAGGGAAGGTCATTGTCCGATTGACCAATGAGTATGTATGGCATGCCGGGGAGGCTTCTGTGGCGAGGGAGCTTGCTCCCGCTCGGCTGCGTAGCAGTCGTAGAATCTGAGTCCCGATTTTTTCAGGTTCAACTACTCAACCTTGTTGCGACCGCTTCGCGCTCGAGCGGGAGCAAGCTCCCTCGCCACAAAAGCACTGTAATACCTCTGGATTCGTGTGGTCGCACGAGCAAAAGCCGGGTTAGACTCCTCGGTCCTGCCCAACCCGCTCAGTGATGCTTTCCGATGCTCGAACAGTACGTCAAAAAGATCCTCACCTCGCGCGTTTATGACGTTGCCGTAGAAACCCCATTGCAGACTGCTCGCCAGCTCTCCGAGCGGCTGGGCAACAAGATTTGGCTCAAGCGCGAAGACTTGCAGCCGGTGTTCTCGTTCAAGATTCGCGGTGCTTACAACAAGCTGACCCAATTGAGCGATGAAGAGCGCGCCCGTGGCGTGGTCACCGCCTCGGCAGGTAACCATGCGCAGGGTCTGGCGCTCGCGGCCAAGGTGTTGGGCGTGAAAGCGACCATCGTCATGCCCAAGACCACCCCCGAGATCAAGGTCGAAGGCGTGCGTTCGCGCGGCGGCAAAGTAGTGCTGCACGGGGATTCCTTCCCGGAAGCCCTGGCCTATTCGCTGAAACTGGTCGACGAAAAGGGCTACGTCTACATCCACCCTTACGATGATCCGCACACGATTGCCGGGCAGGGCACCGTGGCGATGGAGATTCTGCGCCAGCACCCTGGCCCGATTGATGCGATTTTCGTCCCGGTGGGCGGTGGCGGCCTGATCGCCGGGATCGCCGCGTACGTGAAGTACCTGCGGCCCGAGATCAAGATCATCGGCGTCGAGCCGGACGACTCCAACTGCCTGCAAGCGGCCATGGCGGCCGGTGAGCGCGTGGTTCTGCCGACCGTCGGGCTCTTTGCCGATGGTGTGGCAGTGGCGCAGATCGGCCAGCACACCTTCGATATCTGCAAGGACTACGTCGATGAAGTGATCACCGTCAGCACGGATGAGATCTGTGCGGCAATCAAGGATATCTACGACGATACCCGCTCGATCACCGAGCCTGCCGGCGCCTTGGGTGTAGCGGGGATCAAGAAGTATGTCGAGCTGTATGGCGTGACCGGGCAGACCCTGGTGGCCATCGACTCCGGCGCCAACGTCAACTTCGACCGCCTGCGCCACGTCGCCGAACGCGCCGAGCTGGGTGAAGGTCGCGAAGCGATCATCGCCGTGACGATCCCGGAGAAACCGGGCAGCTTCAAGGCGTTCTGCGAAGCCATCGGCAAACGCCAGATCACCGAATTCAACTACCGCTACAACACCGGCAGCGAAGCGCACATCTTTGTTGGTGTGCAGACGCACCCGGAAAACGATCCGCGCAGTGCGCTGCTCGCCAGTCTGACCGAGCAGGGCTTCCCGGTGCTCGACCTGACCGACAACGAACTGGCCAAGTTGCACATTCGCCACATGGTCGGTGGACGCGCGGCGCAGGTCGTCGATGAAGTGGTGTTGCGCTTCGAGTTCCCGGAGCGTCCGGGAGCGTTGTTCAACTTCCTCAACAAGCTCGGCGGGCGCTGGAACATCTCGATGTTCCACTACCGCAACCACGGCGCGGCCGATGGTCGGGTGGTTGCCGGTCTGCAAGTACCGCACGAAGAGCGCCATCTGGTGCCGGCGGCGCTGGCAGAAATCGGTTACCCGTATTGGGATGAGAGCGACAACCCGGCGTATCAGCTGTTCCTCGGCTGAGCGTCTACGCTGATGGCCAGTCCATAAGGAAATCGAACAATGGAAACGTTAACCGCCCTGAAAGTTGCGCACGTCCTGGCAACGGTGTTGTTGCTGATCGGTGCACTGAGCCTGGCGATCTGGGTCTGGCGCACGCGGCGTAACGGCGATGTGACGGCGCACGCGCGCACGTTGCAGCGGCCGTGGGTGTTTGTCTGGCTGGTGATGGGCCTGGCGTTGCTGAGCATGCCGTTCACCGGATGGTGGATGGTGCACCTGGTGGGCTGGCCGCTGGGGCAGATGTGGATTCTGGCTTCCAGTGTGATCTACACCGTCGGTGCGCTGGCGATGTTCTGGCTGCTGGTGCGGCTTAACAAGCTGCGCACTGCAGCGGGTGGAAACGGCAAGTTTACGTTTGCCTTGGCGTTGTTCAGTTTTGTCTGCTTTATCGCGATTGCCGGGTTGATGGGCGCGAAGCCGGTTTGACCTGATTCATGCGATCAACTGTGGCGAGGGAGCTTGCTCCCGCTGGAGCGCGAAGCGCTCCTGAATTCGGCTAAGACGTTTTGTCAGGTGGAGCGCGTCGGCCGGATTTGCGGCCGCTGCGCGACCGAGCGGGAGCAAGCTCCCTCACCACAGGTAAAGTCGCTGACTTCAGTCACGCAACGACATGATCGGCCAGCCGCGTTTCTGTGCCTCGGCGCGCAAGTTCGGGTCCGGGTCCACGGCCACCGGGTTTGCCACTTCCTCCAGCAACGCCAGGTCATTCATCGAATCGCTATAGAAATAGCTGTCTTCGAGCGACATGCCGGTCTCTTCCAGCCAGCGATTCAAACGCGTCACCTTGCCTTCACGGAAGCACGGTACGTCAGTGCTGCGTCCGGTGTAGCGGCCGTCGATCATTTCGCATTCGGTGGCAATCAGGGTTTCGACGCCCAGACGCTGGGCAATGGGACCTGTGACGAAGCGGTTGGTGGCGGTGATGATGACCAGTTGGTCGCCGGCCTTGCGGTGTTTGTCCAGCAGTTCAAGGCCCTTGGGCAACACGAGCGGTTCGATGCAGTCGCGCATGTAGTCGCGGTGCCATTCGTCCAGCAGGGTCATCTCGGTACGGCCGAGGATTTCCAGACAAAAGTTCAGATACTCGGCCTGGTCCAGCTTGCCGGCCAGGTAGTCCTGGTAGAACTCATCGTTGCGCGTTTTGTAGGCGACGGCATCGAGCAAACCGCGTTCGCACAGGTAATCGCCCCACGCGTGATCGCTGTCGCCGCCCAAAAGTGTGTTGTCCAAGTCGAATAAAGCCAGACGCATTTGCAGTTACTCGCTGAAAAGTCTGTAAAAAGGCCTCCAGAATACGGTCTTTTCACAAGAGTGCACATAACGTAGGAAGCTTCGTTGCCGCCTTCACAACCTTTGTGGAACAATGCGACGACATGCGTTTGCGAGGTTGTTGCCGTGATCGACCCCGATGGTTTCCGCCCCAATGTCGGGATCATTCTCACGAATGATGCCGGCCAGGTGCTATGGGCTCGCCGTATCAATCAAGATGCCTGGCAGTTTCCTCAAGGTGGTATCAACCCTCAGGAGACGCCCGAAGACGCCTTGTACCGCGAGTTGAACGAAGAAGTGGGGCTGGAGCGCGAAGATGTTGAAATTCTCGCCTGCACCCGGGGCTGGTTGCGCTATCGTTTGCCGCAACGCCTGGTCAGAACGCACAGCCAACCGCTGTGCATCGGCCAGAAACAGAAGTGGTTTCTCCTGCGCCTGATCTCTAACGAGCAGCGGGTGCGGATGGATTTGACCGGTAAACCGGAGTTCGATGGCTGGCGCTGGGTCAGTTATTGGTATCCGTTGGGCCAGGTGGTGACATTCAAGCGCGAGGTTTATCGCCGCGCTCTCAAAGAGCTTGCCCCGCGCCTTTTAGCGCGCGACTGACGACGGAGTTCGACCCCGAGCCATGCTCAATACGCTGCGCAAGATCGTCCAGGAAGTTAACTCCGCCAAGGATCTCAAGGCGGCGTTGGGGATTATTGTGTTGCGCGTCAAAGAGGCCATGGGCAGCCAGGTCTGCTCGGTCTACCTGCTCGACCCCGAAACCAACCGCTTCGTGCTGATGGCCACCGAGGGCTTGAACAAGCGCTCGATCGGCAAGGTCAGCATGGCACCCAACGAAGGTCTGGTTGGCCTGGTCGGCACGCGTGAAGAACCCCTCAACCTCGAAAACGCCGCGGATCACCCGCGCTATCGCTACTTCGCCGAAACCGGTGAAGAGCGTTATGCCTCGTTCCTCGGAGCTCCGATCATTCACCACCGCCGCGTTGTCGGCGTGTTGGTCATCCAGCAAAAAGAACGTCGCCAGTTCGATGAAGGTGAAGAAGCCTTCCTGGTGACCATGAGCGCCCAGCTTGCGGGCGTTATCGCCCACGCCGAGGCCACCGGTTCGATCCGTGGCCTGGGGCGTCAAGGCAAGGGCATTCAGGAAGCAAAGTTTGTCGGCGTACCCGGCTCGCCCGGTGCGGCGGTCGGTACCGCGGTGGTCATGCTGCCTCCGGCCGATCTGGACGTGGTGCCTGACAAGTCCATCGCTGACATCGACGCTGAGCTGGGATTGTTCAAGACCGCCATCGAAGGCGTGCGCGCCGACATGCGCGCGCTGTCCGCCAAGCTTGCCACGCAGTTGCGGCCGGAAGAGCGGGCGCTGTTCGACGTCTACCTGATGATGCTCGACGACGCTTCGCTGGGCAGCGAAGTGACCACCGTGATCAAGACTGGCCAATGGGCCCAGGGTGCACTGCGCCAGGTGGTCACCGATCACGTCAACCGTTTCGAATTGATGGACGACGCCTACCTGCGTGAGCGTGCCTCGGACGTCAAAGACCTTGGCCGACGCCTGCTGGCTTACCTGCAGGAAGAACGTCAGCAGACGCTGGTCTATCCCGACAACACCATTCTGATCAGCGAAGAACTGACGCCGGCGATGCTCGGCGAGGTGCCGGAAGGCAAGCTGGTGGGTTTGGTGTCGGTACTCGGTTCCGGCAACTCCCACGTGGCGATCCTGGCGCGAGCCATGGGTATCCCGACGGTGATGGGTCTGGTCGACCTGCCGTATTCCAAGGTCGACGGCATCCAGATGATCGTCGACGGCTACCACGGCGAGGTCTACACCAACCCGAGCGACGTGCTGCGCAAGCAGTTCGCCGACGTGGTCGAGGAAGAGAAGCAACTGGCCCTGGGGCTGGATGCACTGCGCGACTTGCCGTGCGTGACGATCGACGGCCACCGCATGCCGCTGTGGGTCAACACCGGCCTGCTGGCGGATGTGGCGCGAGCGCAGAAGCGCGGTGCCGAAGGCGTGGGTCTGTACCGCACCGAAGTGCCGTTCATGATCAATCAGCGCTTCCCGAGCGAAAAGGAGCAGCTGGCGATTTATCGCGAGCAACTCGCGGCCTTCCACCCGCAACCGGTGACCATGCGCAGCCTGGACATCGGCGGCGACAAGTCACTGTCGTACTTCCCGATCAAGGAAGACAACCCGTTCCTCGGCTGGCGTGGGATTCGCGTGACCCTCGACCACCCGGAAATCTTCCTGGTACAGACCCGCGCCATGCTCAAGGCCAGCGAAGGCCTGAACAACCTGCGCATTTTGCTGCCGATGATCTCTGGCACGCATGAACTGGAAGAAGCCCTGCACCTGATTCACCGCGCCTGGGGTGAAGTGCGCGACGAAGGCACTGACGTGCCGATGCCGCCAGTTGGCGTGATGATCGAAATTCCGGCAGCGGTGTATCAGACCAAGGAACTGGCACGGCAGGTGGACTTCCTGTCGGTCGGCTCCAACGACCTGACCCAGTACCTGCTGGCCGTGGACCGTAACAACCCGCGGGTAGCCGATCTTTACGACTACCTGCACCCGGCGGTGCTGCAAGCCCTGCAAAACGTGGTGCGCGATGCACATGCCGAAGGCAAGCCGGTGAGTATCTGCGGTGAGATGGCCGGTGATCCGGCTGCAGCGGTGCTGTTGATGGCGATGGGCTTCGACAGCCTGTCGATGAACGCCACCAACTTGCCGAAAGTGAAGTGGATGCTGCGCCAGATCAACCTGAGCTGGGCCAGGGATCTGCTCGCCGAGCTGATGACCATCGACAACCCGCAGGTGATCCACAGCTCGCTGCAACTGGCGCTGAAGAATCTCGGGTTGGCGCGGATGATCAATCCGGCAGCGATCAAGCCTCTCTGACTCTGTGACAGTGGGCTTTTGTGGCGAGGGAGCTTGCTCCCGCTGGAGTGCGAAGTGCTCCTGAATCGGCCAGCGTGTTCTATCAGTCTGTGCGCGATGACTGTTTAACGGCTGCTTCGCAGCCGAGCGGGAGCAAGCTCCCTCGCCACAGAGTATCGCGCCAGGGCTAAATCCTGATCTCCACTTCCCCAAGATGCCCGCCGTACGGACCGAAACTTCGTTCAACCATATGCCGCGTCCCGTCCGCCCGCACTATCAACGCGGTACTCGCTCGCGTGCCATACATGGGGCTGGCAATAAACACGCTCGACAATAAACTCTCGGTCGCAAGACCAACCCCGGTATCCGGCAAGTCGGCGAACGGCGCCGTTTGCGGGTCGCCTAAAAGCGCCAATAAAGCCTGCGGCTGCGGGTCGGCCAGGACTTCACTCAACGCCGCCTTGGCCTTGAGCACTTTCGGCCACGGCGTATCAAGCCCGGCATTCGACAATCCATAGATGCCTGATTGCAGTTTGCCTGGCCCAGGGGTGCGCGCGTTGTAATGCCACAGCTCATGACGATTGCCGATCAGCAGATTAAACCCGGCATATTCCGGTGATCTGTCGACAGCGTCGGCCAAATACTGATCAATCGGCAAGTCGCCGGTGAGAAACCGTGCCACCAGCTCGCCTCGTGATTTGCGCGCCGGCGGCTGGTGCGGGTCGCGGATGTTGGTCAGTGCGGCAAAGCGCCCGTCGGCGCCAATGCCCAGCCAGGTGCCACCCGCTTCCAGGTCACGTCCGGCGTACACCTGCGGCGTTTCGGGCCATTGCGCCAGCGGCAGGCTGGGGCGTGCATAAAACTCGTCGCGGTTAGCCGCAACGATTAGCGGCGTTGCGTGACCCGGCCGCCAGGCGAAGACGATCAAGCACATGGGGTTATCCCTCTTGGCTTTTTGCCCACTTTACGCATAGAACTGGCGGGTATCCATCGCCATCCAGTGGAGCTTGAGGCCATGCATCCGTTACCATGCCGCACTTATTTGGGGGGGCAGTCATGGAATTTCCGCTCTATCTGCTGCTGGGTGCCTGTGCCGGTGTGCTGGCCGGGCTGTTTGGGGTGGGCGGCGGGATCATCATCGTCCCGGTACTGGTGTTCAGTTTCACCTTGCAGGGTTTTGATGTGTCGGTGCTGACTCACCTGGCCGTCGGCACGTCGTTGGCGACGATCATCTTCACGTCGGTCAATGCAGTGCGCGAACATCATCTGAAAGGCGCAGTGCGCTGGCCGATTTTTGTCTGGATGACCGTCGGGATTCTGATCGGCGCGGGTTTTGGCGCGCTGACGGCCGAAGCCATCTCGGGACCGCATTTGCAGAAGATCATCGGCGTGTTCGCGTTGGTCATTGCCTTGCAGCTGGCGCTGGAAGTCAAGCCCAAGGCCAGCCGAACGGTGCCTGGCAAATTCGGCCTGACCCTGGCCGGCAGTGTGATCGGCTGGGCTTCGGCGATTTTTGGGGTCGGCGGAGGCTCACTGACAGTGCCGTTTCTGACCTGGCGCAGCGTGCCGATGCAGCAAGCCGTGGCCACCTCTTCGGCCTGCGGTCTGCCGATTGCGCTCGTCAGTGCATTAAGTTTCATGATTCTGGGCTGGCACGATCCACGCCTGCCGGCTCATAGTCTCGGGTTCATTTATTTACCGGCGCTGTTGGGCATTGCCCTGACCAGCATGGTCTTTGCCCGCATCGGTGCGCGACTGGCCCACAAGCTGTCACCGCGGTTGCTGAAAAGACTGTTTGCCGCGTTGCTGTTTTGCGTGGGTTTGAGCTTTTTGCTTTGAGCTCTTTTGCCGGGAACAGCGACGCAATCCTGGCTTAATCCAGGCGTGGCACGGTCACGCCAGGAATTTTACGTTTCAACTCTAACGAGGAGTCGCAATGCTGCCTTACCCGCAGATTGACCCGGTGGCCCTGGCCATCGGCCCGCTGAAAATCCACTGGTACGGCCTGATGTACCTGGTCGGCATCGGCGGCGCCTGGCTGCTGGCGTCGCGACGGTTGAACCGTTTCGACCCGACCTGGACCAAGGAGAAACTCTCCGACATGGTCTTCTGGATGTCGATGGGCGTGATTGTCGGCGGCCGGCTGGGTTATGTGCTGTTTTACGATCTGAATGCCTACCTGGCTAACCCAACGCTGATTTTTGAGGTGTGGAAGGGCGGCATGTCGTTCCATGGCGGGTTCATCGGCGTGATGCTGGCGGCCCTGTGGTTCGGCAGGAAGAATGGCAAGTCGTTCTTCCAGCTGATGGACTTCGTCGCACCGATGGTGCCGATCGGCCTGGGTGCCGGGCGTATCGGTAACTTCATCAACGCCGAGTTGTGGGGCAAGCCGACCGACCTGCCGTGGGCCATGATCTTCCCGCCGTTCAGCGACCCGGCACAGCTGCCGCGTCATCCGTCGCAGCTGTATCAGTTCGCGCTGGAAGGCGTGGCGCTGTTCCTGATCCTCTGGTTGTTCTCGCGCAAGCCGCGGCCGACCATGGCCGTGTCCGGGATGTTCACGCTGTTCTACGGTATTTTCCGTTTCATCGTCGAATTCGTCCGCGTGCCGGACGCGCAACTGGGCTATCTGGCCTGGAACTGGCTGACCATGGGCCAGGTTCTGTGCGTACCGATGATCCTTGCCGGTCTGTTCCTGATCTGGCTGGCTTATCACCGTGCTCCGGCGGCTCCGGTTGCCCCGACTGCTTAAGCTGTCGCGCTCTACATTCGAATCCCGGGGCTTTGGTCCCGGGTTCAAGGACACAGGTAACTCATGAAGCAATATCTCGATCTGGTCGCCCACGTCATCAAGAACGGCACCAAGCAAGCCAACCGTACCGGCGTGAACACCATCAGTTTTCCCGGCGCGATGCTGCGTTATGACCTGAAAGAAGGTTTCCCGGCGATCACTACCCGCAAGATGGCGTTCAAATCGGCCATCGGCGAGATGGTCGGTTTCCTGCGGGGCGTGAACAACGCTGCTGAGTTCCGGGCATTGGGCTGCAAGGTCTGGGACCAGAATGCCAATGAAAACGCCCAGTGGCTGGCCAACCCGTTCCGTCAGGGCGAAGACGACCTGGGCGAGATCTACGGCGTGCAATGGCGCAAATGGCCGGCGTACAAGCAGATCCCGGTCAGCAATCAGGCCGCTATCGAACAGACGTTGAGCCAGGGTTATCGGCAGATCGCTGAAGGTGAAGAAGACGGCCAGGCCTATGTGGTGCTGTACAAGGCGATCGACCAGATTCGCCAGTGCGTCGACACCATCATCAAGGACCCGGGCAGCCGGCGTATCCTGTTCCACGGCTGGAACTGCGCCCAGCTCGATGAAATGGCCCTGCCGCCGTGCCATCTGCTGTATCAGTTCCACCCGAACGTCGAGACCAAAGAGATCTCCCTGACGCTCTACATCCGCTCCAACGACCTGGGCCTGGGCACGCCGTTCAACCTCACCGAAGGTGCCGCGCTGCTGAGCCTGATTGGTCGCCTGACCGGTTACACGCCGCGCTGGTTCACCTATTTCATTGGTGACGCCCACGTCTACGAAAACCACCTGGACATGCTCAACGAACAGCTCAAGCGCGAGCCGTTCCCGATGCCCAAGCTGGTGATTTCCGACCGCGTGCCGGAGTTCGCCAAGACCGGCGTGTACCAGCCAGAGTGGCTGGAACAGATCGAGCCGAGCGACTTCTCGCTGGAAGGTTACGAACACCACGCGCCAATGACCGCGCCAATGGCGGTCTAAAGACCTCCCGCCCTGATCGTTCCCACGCTGTGGGAGCGATCAAGCGTCAATGCCACGAATCTAAAAACCTACATGTCAGAAAATTCATCTCCCGGGGAAAGGGCCGATAAACAGCGCCCTATAGGATGAGCTCCAGTCAGGCCAATACACGGTCTGGCAGAACCCAACTACTGGAGAGTTCCCGATGAAATCCCTGAAAGCTTTTTTGGTCGTTTCCCTGATGTGCGCTTCTGTGGCTGCGATGGCTGAAGGCGGCGGCGACAAGGTTCAGGCCCGAATGGACGCCGCACGTGATGTAGCGATGGTTCACTATCAGCAGTCTGAACATGCGCAGGCTGTAGCGAGCAGTCAGAAAGCCCAGTCCGACACTGTCGAACGCTCGAATTGACGGTGGGTTTTACCCAGTTGCTGACATGCCGTGTGGCAGCAGAACTTGTGGCTAAACAGGTGTCAAACGCCTGAAGCCCGGATGGCGGGGTACTCCGACTGTCCGGGCGATTGCAATTAGTAAGATGGGGACCGCTCAGCGTGTGATCGCGGTGCGGGGTTTTCTGATGAACTGAATGGCGTCTCTTTGTGGAAGAACTCAATCGCAGCCTGTTCCTGGCGATCAACGCCAGCGCGGATGCCTCGGCGCCCATGCGGTCTTTGGCGATGTTTCTGGCACAGTGGCTGATCCTCTGTGTACCGCTTTTGCTGGCCGGGTTGTGGTTGCAAGGCGCACGCCGGCAGCGGGCGGTAGCGCTCACTGCGACGCTGAGTATCGTCTTCGCGCTGGGCTGCAATCTGCTGATCAGCAGCCTTTGGTTCCACCCACGTCCCTTTATGCTGGGGTTGGGGCAAAATTTCCTGGCGCATGCCGCTGAATCATCTTTTCCCAGCGACCACGCCACGGTGATGTTTGCGCTAGCCTTTGGGTTGATACTGGCCTCGTTGCGCAAGCTGGGCCTGCTGGTTTTGCTGCTGGGGGCGTTGGTTGGCTGGGCGCGTGTCTACCTGGGCGTGCACTTTCCATTTGATATCGCCGGGTCGTTCCTGGTTTCACTGATCAGCGCCTGGCTGGTGAAACAGGTGCTGGACTGGAGACAACTGGGTGAGCCTCTGCTCGACGTTGTTGAGCGACTTTACCAGCGAATATTTCCGGCACTCGCTCGGCGCAATACTCACTTATAGGGCTCGGTCATCGCCTTCGATAAGGCCCTGGAGCACGACAGGATGAACACGTGAATCAGGTCAGATCGGAGTCTCTGCGTATCCCGCGAACCATTTGGGCCTTGGGCTTTGTCAGCCTGTTCATGGATGTTTCGTCCGAACTGGTGCACAGCCTGTTGCCGGTGTTTCTGGTCACGACCCTGGGCGCGAGCGCGCTGACCGTCGGGGTGATCGAGGGCATTGCCGAGGCGACGGCGATGGTCGTCAAAGTCTTCTCGGGTGCGATCAGCGACTTTATCGGTCGACGCAAAGGCTTGCTGTTAGTGGGATACGGTATGGCCGCGTTGTCCAAACCGCTGTTCCCGCTGGCTCACTCGGTGGATGTGGTGTTCACCGCGCGCTTTCTCGATCGTATCGGCAAAGGCATTCGCGGCTCGCCGCGCGATGCCTTGGTGGCGGATGTAGCGCCTCCGGAAATTCGCGGTGCGTGTTTCGGTTTGCGCCAGTCGATGGACACTGTCGGCGCCTTTGTCGGCCCTGCGCTGGCCATTGCGCTGATGCTCTGGCTCGCCGATATCCAGCTGGTGCTCTGGTTCGCGGTGATCCCGGCGGTCATCGCAGTGGCGCTGATTGTCGCCGGTGTAAAAGAGCCTGAACACGCTGTTGGCAAGCACACCTTTCGATCGCCCATTCATTGGCGAGTCCTTCACGACTTTTCGTCCGGGTACTGGTGGGTGGTCATTGTGGGCGGGGTGTTTACACTGGCGCGTTTCAGCGAAGCGTTTCTGGTGTTGCGGGCGCAGCAGGCCGGTTTGTCAGCAACGTGGGTGCCGCTGGTGATGGTCGTCATGTCGGTGTTCTATGCGCTGTCCGCGTACCCGGCCGGCTGGCTGTCCGATCGCATCAGTCGCACTAAACTGCTTTGCCTCGGTATGGCGCTGTTGGTGCTGGCGGATCTGGTGCTCGCACAAAGCCATTCGCCCCTGACAATGATGCTGGGCGTAGCCCTGTGGGGACTGCACATGGGATTCAGCCAAGGCATCCTCGCCACACTGGTAGCTGACACGGCCCCCGACGAACTGAAGGGCACGGCCTTCGGCATTTTCAATTTGCTCAGCGGCGTTTGCCTGTTGATTGCCAGTGTTCTCGCCGGCTGGCTGTGGCAAACCGTTGGCGCACAAAGCACGTTCATCACCGGAGCGGTGCTGGCCGCGTTAGCCATGCTTTTGCTGCTGCTACGCCGGGCGGCTTAATGCCCGTGGCTTCGGCCGACATGGGAATGCTCGGCTTCGCTCGCCGCCACGCCACCGCTGACTTCCAGCTGCTGCAAAATCCCGCATTGCTCGATATCCGGCCGTTCGCTGCAGCTTTGGCGCAGTTCCAGCAGCTGTGTCTGCAAGGCCAGCAAGCCGTCGATCCGCGCCTTGACGTGGTGGATGTGCTCGTCGATCAGCGCATTGACGCTTTCGCATTGATCCTGCGGGCTGTCGCGCAGGCTGAGCAGGCTGCGGATTTCTTCGAGGGTCATGTCGAGGGTGCGGCAGTTACGGATAAATGTCAGGCGCTCGGTGTGGGCCTGGGTGTACACGCGGTAATTGCCTTCACTGCGGGCCGGTTCCGGCAACAGGCCTTCGCGCTCGTAATAACGGATGGTTTCGACTTGGCAGTCGGTCAGTTTCGCCAGTTCACCGATCTTCATTTCAATCATCTCCGATTGGCTGCTTGACCCTATAGTGGCTACAGGGTGTTCACTTGGCAACAGGCACCTTTTCGGACGCGACCTTATGAGCGATTCCCAGCACACCCACAAACCCCACGCTGATCACGATCACGATCACGATCACGATCACGATCACGATCACGATCACGATCACGATCACAGCCACGGGCAAAAGCTTCAGCCAGTTCAGAAACACGATCACGCCAGTGGTGGCGGCTCTTGCTGTTCCAGTGCGGCAGCGCCTTCATTGATCAAGCTCAGTGAAACGCCGACCGACGGCGCGCGCCTGAGCCGTTTTCGCATCGACGCCATGGACTGCCCGACCGAACAGACGCTGATCCAGAACAAGCTCGGCAAGCTTGCGGGTGTGCAGCAACTGGAATTCAATCTGATCAACCGCGTACTCGGCGTCACCCATGACCTGCCGACGACTGCACCGATCATCGACGCCATCAAGTCGATTGGCATGTTGGCCGAACCCATTGAGCAGGGTGCGGATGCTCAAGCCAGTCCGGCGCCAGTGAAAAAGCCCTGGTGGCTGTTGGCAGTATCAGGTGTCGGTGCCTTGGCGGCCGAAGTGATTCACTTCACCAGCGCCGCGCCGACCTGGGTGGTAGCGATTGTTGCGCTGATCTCGATCCTCAGCGGCGGTTTGGGCACCTACAAGAAGGGCTGGATTGCCCTGAAGAACCTCAACCTGAACATCAACGCGCTGATGAGCATCGCGGTGACCGGTGCAGTGTTGATCGGCCAGTGGCCGGAAGCGGCGATGGTGATGTTCCTGTTCACCGTGGCCGAGCTGATCGAAGCCAAATCCCTGGACCGCGCGCGCAATGCAATCAGCGGGCTGATGCAGATGACCCCGGAAAAGGTCACCGTGCAGCAAGAAGATGGCAGCTGGGTCGAGCGTGAAGCTAAAAGTATCGATCTCGGTGCGCGGGTGCGGGTTCGCCCCGGCGAGCGGATTGGCCTGGATGGCGAAGTAGTGTCTGGCAGCTCGACCATCGATCAGGCGCCGATCACTGGTGAAAGCCTGCCTGTCGAGAAAACCGTCGGCGACAAAGTGTTTGCCGGGACCATCAATCAGTCCGGTTCGCTGGAGTTCAAAGTGACCGCCGCTGCCGACAACTCGACCCTGGCGCGGATCATTCATGCCGTCGAAGCCGCCCAGGGCGCACGGGCGCCGACCCAGCGGTTCGTTGATCGTTTCTCGAAAATCTACACGCCGGTGGTGTTCATCCTCGCCTTGGCCGTGGCACTCATCCCGCCGCTGTTCATGGGCGCGGCCTGGTTCGACTGGGTCTACCGCGCGCTGGTGCTGCTGGTGGTCGCGTGCCCCTGTGCGCTGGTGATTTCCACTCCGGTGACCATCGTCAGCGGTCTGGCGGCGGCGGCGCGCAAAGGCATCCTGATCAAGGGCGGCGTGTACCTGGAGGGTGGTCACGAACTGGATTACCTGGCGCTGGACAAGACCGGCACGATCACCCATGGCAAACCGGTGCAGACCGATTATCTGTCCCTGGACCCGACAGTCGAAGACACCGCGCAGATTTTGGCCGCCAGCCTCGCCGGACGTTCCGATCACCCGGTATCGCTGGCCATCGCCAACGCGGCTGTGGATAAACAGCTGACGTTGCTCGCTGTGGATAACTTTGAAGCGCTGACCGGCCGTGGCGTGCGCGGTGAGATTGATGGTCAGGTTTACCACTTGGGCAATCACCGCCTGGTGGAAGAGCTGGGCCTGTGCTCGCCAGCGCTGGAAGAGAAACTGTTTGCCCTCGAAGAACAGGGCAAGACCGTGGTGTTGTTGCTCGACACCTCGGGTCCGTTGGCACTGTTCGCGGTGGCCGATACGGTCAAGGCCTCCAGCCGCGAAGCGATCCGGCAGTTACATGAGCTGGGCATCAAGACCTTGATGCTGACCGGCGATAACCCGCACACCGCTCGGGCAATTGCCGCCCAGGTGGGTATTGATGAGGCGCGAGGTGACCTGCTGCCGACCGACAAGCTCAAGGCTATCGAAGGCTTGTACGCTAAGGGGCATCGGGTCGGGATGGTCGGCGATGGCATCAACGATGCACCGGCACTGGCTCGCGCGCAGATCGGTTTTGCGATGGCCGCGGCCGGCACCGATACCGCGATTGAAACCGCCGATGTTGCCCTGATGGACGATGATCTGCGCAAGATTCCGGCATTTATCCGGCTGTCGCGGCAGACTTCGAATATCCTCACGCAAAATATCGCCCTGGCGTTGATCATCAAGGCGATCTTTCTTGGGGTAACCTTCGTGGGTCTCGCCACCATGTGGATGGCGGTGTTCGCCGACATGGGCGTGGCCCTGCTGGTGGTGTTCAACGGTCTGCGCCTGTTGCGCAAATAATCAAGACGAGGGTTAAGTGCTGAGTGCCGAGCTGAAGGCTTTTTACATGGTCGCGCGATTGGGCAGCATTACCCTCGCGGCGAAAAAGCTCGGCTTGAGCCAACCTACGGTGACCACTCAGATTCGTCATCTGGAAAGTCAGTACTCGGTTGAATTGTTCTATCGCGGTGGTCGTCGACTGACGGTCAGCGAGGATGGCGCACGGCTGCTGCCGATGGTCAAAACGCTGTTGCAGCAGGAAGCCGACATCGAGTTTTTCCTGCGCAACAGCGGCCAGGTTCAAGGCGTGCTGCGCATCGCCGCCACTGCGCCGTATTACATTCTCGATCTGGTGAAGACCTTCCGCGAGCGCCTGCCGCAAGTGGAAGTCTCGGTGGAAATCGGCAACTCCCAACAGGTGCTCGAGTCCCTTGAGGAATACCGGGTCGACATCGCCGCATCATCGCAATTGCTCGAAGACTCGCGATTGATCCGCCGCGTGCTGGGCAGCGATCCGCTGGTGTTGGCGGTGCACCGTAACCATCCGCTGGCGGTGCATGATCATGTGCCGCTGAGCGCCTTGGTCGGACACACCCTGTTGATGCGTGAAAGCGGCTCGACCACCCGGCGTCTGACTGAAGCCTTGCTGGCAACCGCTGGGGTGAGTTTCGGTCCGTTGCTGGAGATCGGTAGCCGTGAGTCGATTCGTGAAGCGGTGCTGCGCAATATCGGCATCAGCATCATCGCCCGCCAGGAAGTGCCCCATGACCCGCAATTGCGGGTGCTGACGATCGAAAACGCGCCGCAGATCCCCGAATACTTGTACTGCCTCAAAGAACGCAAAGGCGCACGCCTGCCGGCGGCGTTTCTCGGCCTGGCGCAGGAAATGGCCCCGGCGTAATGATCGTTCCCACCCTGTGGCGAGGGAGCTTGCTCCCGCTCGGCTGCGCAGCAGTCGTAAACCCGGAGAATGCGTTTTACCTGACAGAGCTCTGCTCTGATTTTGGGACCGCTGCGCGGTCCAGCGGGAGCAAGCTCCCTCGCCACAATGTTCCCGTCAGTAGATCCTGAAGTCTCGAACAACCCAAATCCCCAAATACCACTATCGGCCGTTTTTGCCTCGCTGCCACAGGACAGACGCATTGCCCACCTAGGATGGCCTTCATCTGCTTGATGAGGTCCGTCCATGAACCACCCGAACGCAACTGCCCAGGTCTTCCCCGGCGCGCCGATGAAGGTGCGCGGTATCGAGAAACGCTTCGGCGCGTTCACCGCGCTGGATAACGTTTCGCTGGATGTCGCCGCGGGTGAACTGGTGTGCCTGCTCGGGCCTTCCGGTTGCGGTAAGACCACCTTGCTGCGTTGCATCGCCGGCCTCGAACGCCAGGATCGCGGCGAGTTGTACCTGGGTGATCGGAACGTTTCCCTACTGGCACCGCAGGCTCGGGACTACGGCATCCTGTTTCAGTCCTACGCGCTGTTCCCCAACCTCACCGTCGAAGCCAACATTGCCTACGGCCTGGCCGGCAGCGGCCGCGAGGAAGTGCGCAAGCGTGTCGCGCAAATGCTCGAACTGGTGGGTCTGATCGGCAGTGAAAAGAAGTACCCCGGCCAATTGTCCGGCGGTCAGCAACAACGCGTGGCGCTGGCCCGGGCCCTGGCGCCGGCACCGTCGCTGTTGCTGCTGGACGAACCGATGTCGGCCCTCGACGCCCGGGTTCGCGAGCACCTGTGCAGCGAGTTGCGCCAATTGCAGCGCAACCTCGGCATCACCACCTTGATGGTCACCCACAACCAGGACGAGGCCATGCTGATGGCCGACCGCATCGCCGTGATGAACAACGGCAAGGTCGAGCAGTACGCCACGCCGCAGGAAATCTACAACCGCCCGGCCACGCCGTTTGTTGCCGAGTTCGTCGGGCAGGGCAACTGGCTGCCGTTCCAGCGCAGCAGTGACAGCCACGCGCAAGTCGGCGGGATGAATGTGCGGCTGGCCGACAACTCCGGCAAAGCTGCGTCGGGCCGGCTGTTCTGTCGCCCGGAAGCGATCAACGTCAACCCGCCAGTGCACGAGGAAAACCTGTTCCCGGCCAAGGTCCGCGAGATCACCTTTCTCGGCAATCGCTGCCGGATGAGTTTCGAGTTGAACCAACTGCCGGGCCATGCGCTGCTCGCCGAACTGGCGCCTGAAGCCATGCCACGCCTCGGCGCGCAGGACATCATGGTCGCCTTGCCGCCGCGCAGCTTGCAGGTATTTGCCTGATGAGCACGCCGATCGCCCTGCCGATACCGCACAAGCCGGTTCGACAGGCTTCCCGGGCTGAAATCGGTGACCGGCTGTTCGTGGTGGGTGGCAAGGTCTTGCTGCTGTGCCTGCTCAGCATCGCGGTGTTGATGCCGCTGCTGGCGATCTTCTGGCGCGGCTTCAGCAACGACGCGGGGCAGGGCGGTGGTCTGGTTGCTGCCCGCGAACTGCTGACCAGCGCCAACTTCCACTGGTTGCTGGGCAACAGCCTGAAAGTCTCCCTCAGCGTGGCGGCCATTGTCGTGCCGCTGGCCTACCTGTTTGCCTACGCGCTGCAACGCACACTGATTCCCGGCAAGGCGATCTGGCGCGGCATGTCGCTGTTGCCATTGATGGCACCGTCGATGCTGCCCGGTATTGCGCTCGTGTACCTGTTCGGCAATCAGGGCCTGTTGCGCGGGCTGCTGCCGGACAACATTTACGGCTTCTGGGGCATTGTCCTCGGCGAAGTGATTTACACCTTTCCCCACGCCTTGATGATTCTGCTCTCGGCGTTGTCGCTGGCCGATGCGCGCTTGTTCGACGCCGCGTCGAGCATGGGCGCCAGTCCGGCCAAGGCGTTTCGCAGCATCACCTGGCCGGCGACCCGGCAAGCGGTGTTCGCCGCGTTCTGCCTGGTGTTCACCCTGACCATCACCGATTTCGGTGTGCCGGTGGTGGTCGGTGGCGATTATCAGGTGCTGGCATTGGAAGCCTACAAAGCCGTGGTCGGCCAGCAGCAATTCGGTCGCGGTGCGTTGATCGGCATGGTGTTGCTGCTGCCGGCACTGTTCAGCTTCGGCGTCGACGCGTGGTTGCGCCGTCGTCACGGCGACGCCATGAGCGGGCGGGCGCAAGTCTTTCAACCGGCGCCGTCGCGGCTGCGTGATGGTTGCTACCTGAGCATCGTGTTGCTGATCTGCGCCGCGCTGCTGCTGGTGTTCGGCATGGCGGTGTACTCGTCGCTGGTGAAGTTCTGGCCGTACAACCTGTCGCTGTCGCTCAACCACTATCAGTTCGGCGACACTGCCGGTGGCGGCTGGCTGGCTTACGGCAACAGCGTGAAAATGGCCTTGTGCACGGCGTTGATCGGCAGCGGGTTGATTTTTACCGGTGCCTATCTGATGGAGAAAACCCGTGGCCAGTGCGGCCTGAACCTTATGCTGCGCATGCTCAGTTTCGTGCCGATGGCGGTGCCGGGTTTGGTGCTGGGCCTGGGCTACGTGTTCTTCTTCAACCTCACCGGCAACCCGCTGCATGTGTTCTACGGGACCATGACCCTGCTGGTGGTGTGCACCATTGCGCACTATCTGACCACCGCACAAATGACCGCCACCACCGCATTGCGCCAGCTCGACGCCGAGTTCGAAGCCGCTGCGCTGTCGCTCAAGGCGCCGCTGTACCGCCATTACCTGCGCGTCACCGTGCCGATCTGCCTGCCGGCGCTGCTGGACATCGTGCGCTACCTGTTCGTCTCGGCGATGACCACGGTGTCGGCGGCGATTTTCCTCTACAGCCCCGACACCATCCTCGCGGCGGTGGCGGTGCTGAACATGGACGACGCCGGCAACGTCGGCGGCGCAGCGGCCATGTCGACCCTGATTCTGTTCACCTCGGCGGGCGTTTCCCTGCTCCTGGCCTGGGCGTCGCGCGGCTTGCTGCGCCGCTCCCAGGCCTGGCGGCAAAGCGCGCCCGGTTGCTGATTTGCAATCCCGCAAACCTGAACTCAACTGCCGCTAAACAAAAGGAAAAAGACATGTTCAAGCCTATGGCCCTGGCCGCTGCTGTCCTCACCGCTTTCAGCCTGAACGCCTTCGCGGCGAAAACCGAGTTGACGGTCTACACCGCCCTCGAAGCCGAACAACTGAAGACCTACAAAGAAGCATTTGAAAAGGCCAACCCGGACGTCGAGATCAAGTGGGTGCGCGATTCCACCGGGATCATCACCGCCAAACTGCTGGCCGAAAAAGCCCGCCCGCAGGCTGACGTCGTCTGGGGCCTGGCGGCGTCCAGCCTGGCGATTCTCGATCAGCAAGGCATGCTGCAAAGCTACGCACCGAAGGACCTCGGCAAGATCGGCGGTAACTACCGCGACGCTGCCAGCCCGCCAGCCTGGGTCGGCATGGACGTGTGGGCAGCAACCATTTGCTTCAACACTGTCGAAGCCGAGAAACAGGGCCTGAGCAAACCGCTGAGCTGGCAGGACCTGACCAAGCCTGAATACAAAGGCAAGATCGTCATGCCGAACCCGGCCTCGTCCGGCACCGGTTTCCTCGACGTCAGCGCCTGGCTGCAAACCTTTGGCGAGAAGCAGGGCTGGCAGTACATGGACGCGCTGCACCAGAACATCGGCCAGTACGTTCACTCCGGTTCCAAACCGTGCAAGCTGGCGGCTGCCGGCGAGTTCCCGATTGGTATCTCGTTTGAATACCCGGCCGTGCAGTTGAAGCGCCAGGGCGCACCGCTGGATATCGTCCTGCCGAAAGAAGGCCTGGGCTGGGAAATCGAAGCCACCGCCGTGATCAAAGGCACACCGCATGAAGACGCGGCGAAGAAACTCGCCGACTTCTCCGCAAGCCCGGCGGCGATGGAGCTGTACAAAGAAAACTTCGCAGTCCTCGCCCAGCCTGGCATCGCCAAGCCGCAGACCGAACTGCCGGCCGACTACGAGCAACGCCTGATCAAGAACGACTTCGCCTGGGCCTCGAAAAACCGTGACGAGATCCTCAGCGAGTGGCGAAAACGCTATGACGGCAAATCCGAGAAGGTGGTTGCCAAGTAGCTGACGCCCCCCCTGTGGCGAGCGGGCTTGCCCGCGCTGGGCTGCGAAGCGGCCCCAAACCCGCCCAACGCGTTTTTTTCAGACGGAATGCGTGAGCCGGGTTTGCGACTGCTGCGCCCGAGCGCGGACCGGTCGACGGGGGCAAGCCCCCTCGCCACAGGGGATCGCTTCCGTTCGCACGAAATGTTCAGGAAATGAAACATGACTCACCACAGCGACATGCTGATCATCGGCGCCGGGATTCTCGGCCTTTCCCACGCCTATGCCGCGGCCAGGCGCGGGCTCAAGGTCAAGGTCTTCGAGCGCAGCGCCACACCTTTGGGGGCGTCAGTGCGCAACTTTGGCCAGGCGCTGGTCACCGGCCAGCCGCCGGGGCAGATGCTCGAACTGGCCAAGGCCAGCCGCGAAATCTGGGGCCAATGGGCGCAACGGGCAGACTTGCAGCTCAAGCGCAACGGCTCGTATCTGTTTGCTCGCAGCGAAGCTGAAGAGCAATTGCTGGAAGCCTTCTGTGCCGGCCGCGCCATCGAACACGGTTACCGCGTCGAGCTGCTGCGCGGCGCCGCATTGGGCGATGTGTACGACGGCCAGTTCCGTCATCACCGTGCGGCATTGCACGGTCTGGATGACCAGCAACTGTATTCGCGCGAAGCGATTCCAGCGTTGATCGACTACCTGCGCCGCGACCTCGGCGTGGAGTTTCACTTTTCCACCCTGGTGCGCGACATCGAACCCGGTTGGGTGCACAGCACCGCCGGCAGCTTCACGGGAGAGCAGATCATCGTCTGCTCCGGCCACGATTATCAGACCCTGCTGGCCGAGCCGATCGCTGCGCTCAAGCCGCAGATCTGCCGTCTGCAAATGCTCCGCGCGCGGCCGCAAATCAACCTCAATCTGCAACATGCGCTGCTTACCGGTTTGAGCTGTGTGCATTACGGCGCCTTCGCCGATTTGCCGGAAGCTGCGGCAGTGCAGGCGCAGATTCTGCGTGAGGTGCCGCACTTGCACGAACACGGTATTCATTTGCTGATCAGCCCGACGTCGCACGGTGAGCTGATCATTGGCGACTCCCACGACTACGGCAGCGACCCTTCACCGTTCAACGCGGAACAGGTCGATAACTGGCTGATCGAACTGGCCGAGCAAACACTGGGCTGCAAGGTGCAGGTGGTCGAGCGGTGGCAGGGTGTCTATGGCGCTCGTGGCGCGCAGCCATTTTCATTCCTGCAGGCCGCACCGGGCGTGCATGCCGCGTTGATGCACACGGGCGTCGGCATGAGCATCGGGCCGGCGATGGCTGAGCGCAATATCAGGACCTTGTTGGGAGAACACTGATGGGCCGCATCGAACAGGTGATCGCTGAAGTATTCGGCTGGTACGAGCGCTTCGGCGACAGCGACTACATCGGTGAGCCGGTGTCGCAGATCGAGCACATGTCCCAGGCCGCCGAACTGGCCATGGCCGAAGGCTTCGACGATGAAGTGGTGCTGGCCGCGTTCTTTCATGACATCGGACATCTGTGCGCCGAGAACGCCGAAAACATGGGCGGCTTTGGTGTGGTCAGCCATGAATGCCTCGGCGCCGATTACTTGCGCCGGTTGGGTTTTGGCGAGCGGATGGCGCGGCTGGTGGAATACCACGTTCAGGCCAAGCGTTATCTGACATTCAAAGAGCCGGGGTACTACAAATGCTTGAGCGAGGCCAGTCGGCGCACGCTGGACTATCAGGGCGGGGTAATGACGGCTGAAGAGGCACAGGCGTTTGAGCGCGATCCGTTGTGTGCGATCAGCCTGCGGATGCGCCAGTGGGATGAGCAGGCGAAAGAGCTGTGGGTGCCGGTGATTGATCTTGAGGTCTTGAAGGCGAAAGCCTACAGGTTATTGCGCAGCACCAGCGTTGTGGCGCTCGACGTGTGCTGAGCTATCTCACGACCAATAGCGAAACGAGGCATGGACCGCCTTGATGCAAGGATTTAGGTTGGTCGTTTGAGAAGGAAGCGCATGGATGCGTTATGTGAACGTGATTGCTTGGGACAGTAGCGAAAGGGGAGCGGTGGACACCGTTCATTTTCAGTTTTATGCGGATGCGGTGCTGTATCGGGAAGAGACAATCCGTGACGCTGGGACTGATCTTCTACCGCTTCGCAAGTTCGCCCAGGCTTTTTTAAAGCTCGGCTGGCACAAGACGGATGCGGCAGAGCGCGACCTGCACATCCTCGCTAGTAACCTCATCGGTGACGGCACGCCTGAGTCGGTGTGGATGTACTTTCGCGAAGGGGCGATAACAGTCTACAAAGCCGTTGCGCGTGACCTTGATAACGACGGGATTCTGGAGTTGATCTTGAGTTCGGACGTGAACAATGACGGGCGGGCAGACAGAAAGGATCGAGGGCTTGTCAGGTTATTGGCCAAGGAGTTTTTGAAGTTTGGCTGGAAATAGATCATTCCAGCACTTTGCCCGCCAACACCTCTACCTGCTCCTGGCGTTCCGCCTGGCTCAACCGTGCATGAGGATTGAGCGAAGACCATTGCGGATGCGCGCGCGCCTTGGTCAGTGCCTCCGGCAGTTTGCCTTCGCGCCAGCTCTTGTCCTGCGGTGTGGCGACCTGGATGCTGTCCATCGCCGCGTGTCCGCGCAGGTTCATGGCCTGCACCAGTTGCCGCTGACGCAACGCCAACAAACGCAGCACGCTGTCGTCAACGGTCAGCTCGCGCTGGCCTTTGATTTTGCCCAGCAAGCGGCTGCCGTAACCGCGCGCCGTTTGCAGGGCGCCCCCGGCAATCGCTCCGGCCAGCGCCGCCGCGCCGAGGGTCAGGCCGCCTACCAGCAAATCCACGCCGGCACCGGCCGCCGCGCCAGCGGCGATCCCGCCGCCGACGCGTACGCCCAGTTGCTTGAGGGTTTCGGGGTTGAACAAATCATCGCCCCAGCGGCCGTCCAATAGCGGCAAGTCGCTGGCGGCGGCGTCTTGTGGGCGGAAGGCGTACAGCTTGAGCAGCGCGTCGACGCAACGTTGTTCGCGCTGGCGAACGGCTTTGCGCAGTTCGCCGATGGCCTGCTGTTCCTGTGCGGCATCGCTGACCACGCTGCGCCGACAGGCGGCGCAATCGATCAGCAGTTCGGCAATCAAGCGTGCCGCGCTTTGCTGGCGCGCTGCGCGTTGCGCCTGTTGGTCGACGATCAATCGCTCAAGCTGAGCGCGTGCGCTTTCCATCAGCAGCGCGAGGCTTTCATAGAGCCGGCGCTCGCCATCTTCGGGCGGCGCCACGCTGTCGAAACGCACCAGCGCATGCAGGCCCAAACGGGCCAGGGCGTCGCGCCAATCCGGCTCGCGGTGGTTGGCGCTGCTGACGAAATTCAGCACTGGCAGCAGCGGTTTTCCGCAACTGGCCAGCACTTCCAGTTCATCGCGATACTTGGCCAACACCGGCTCGCGGGCGTCGATCACATAGAGGCCGGCGTCGGACGCCAGCAGTTGCCGCAGTACTTTGGCTTCCTGTTCGAAGCGCTGGCGCGCCTCGCTGCCGTCGAGGAAACGCGCCAGCCGCGCCGGTCCGTCGAGGCGTTCACCGGGGCGTTCCAGCCGCTCCAGATAATCGAGCAGGGCGATGGCGTCTTCCAGTCCCGGCGTGTCGTAAAGCTCAAGCAAGGCCTCGCCGTCCACCGACAACCGGGCGCCCTCGACATGCCGGGTAGTGCTCGGACGATGGGAGACTTCGCCGAAACCGACGTCGCGGGTCAGGGTGCGCAGCAATGAGGTTTTACCGACGTTGGTGTGGCCGACCACGGCGAGCTTCAGCGGCGTCTTTTTTGACTCAGTCATGACCCGACTCCAGCCAGTTCATCGGCGCGCAGTCAGCGAACGGCAACGCCAACTGTTGCAGCGCGGTGTGCCAGTCGCCGAGGCGCTCGGCGTCGAGTGCCTGACCGGGCGGCGCTTGCAGCAGCCAGATCCGGGTCGCGCTGGCGCTGCGGGCGAGTTCGGCGATCAGCGCCAGGCTACCGCGATCCGGCGAGCGCCGAGGGTCGCAGGCAATGGCCAGGCGTTCCGGCGGGAAACGGGTCAGCTGTTCCAGCAACTTTTGTCGAGACTCGCGGCTGTCGAGGATGCCTGCGTTCTTGACGTTCTTCGGCAGTTGCGGCGGCCATGGGCGCTGGTCGTCGAGTTCGATGGCCACCAGCAACGCACCGTCGCTGTCCAGCGCGCTGGCGCCGCCTTCGACCTGATGCAGGCGCTCAGGCGCGAGATCGTTGACGCCGAGGCGTTCGCTGCTCGGCATCAGTTGTTCACGCAACGGCGCGTAGCCGGGCAGGTTCAGGTCCAGATGCAACGCTGCACGCCCGGTTGTCCAGCGCCACAGGCAGAACAGCGCGAGCAGCAGGCGCGGCAATACGCCGTACACCAGCAACACGCCCACCAGCCATGCGGCCCAGGCTTGCCGGGCGCTTTCGATGTTCAATGCGGTGTCGCCGCTGGCGCGAATCATCTCCACGGTCGGCACGTTGAAGCCGAGCAGTGCCGGAAGAGTGCCAAGCGCCTGGGTCATGACCACGAACGTGTCGCCGCTGAGAATCGTGGTTTCCCAGACGAAACCGTAGCGCCGGGTGGCCATCAGCGTCAGCAGGATCGCCAAAGCACTGAGCATTGCCAGCAGCCACAAACCGTTGACCAGCACGCCGAGCGCCCAGCGATTGAGCTTCTGCCGTTGCAGCAACAGCAGCAGGGCTGGCGCCAGTTGTGCGGCTTTGGCGTCGCGGGCGAGTTTTTCGCTGAGCCACAACCATAAGCGCCCGAGCGTGGCGCTGTAATCGCCAGCGAATATCAGGCCGCAAGCCCAGCTCAGCAGCAGAATCAGGTTCAACCCCAGCAGACTGCCGAGGGCCCAGAACACGTTGACCGGTGTCTGGCCGTCGTTCAACGCGGCAAATGCCAACCCGGCACCGCTGACGATCGCCAATACGGCCAGAATGATCAGCGCCAGTCGCGCCCCTTGCAGCCAATGGCGCAGCGCGCCGGTCAAGCCATCGCGTTCGGCCAGCCACAGGGCGCGGGCCTCGATGCGGGTCGGCAGGTCGCCGCCCGCGCTTCGGGCCAGACGGTTGGCTTCCTGATCTTCCAGTGGGCCTGCATGTTCCTCGCGCAGGCGGATGGTTTCGGTCAGCCAAAGTGTTTGCAGTGTGGTCAGTTCAGTCACGCGGCATCCCGTCGCTCAAATGAACGCTGAGCATAACCGCTGTGGCGCTTATCGGGGTAAGCGAGGCTCTGGTATCCTCGCCGACATGAAAAAAACTCTCCCTCTCAGCCTGATCGCAGCCCTCGGTGAAAACCGTGTGATCGGCGTCGACAACAGCATGCCCTGGCACTTGCCGGGGGATTTCAAATACTTCAAGGCCACTACGCTGGGCAAGCCGATCATCATGGGGCGCAAGACCTGGGATTCGCTCGGTCGCCCGCTGCCGGGCCGGCTGAACATCGTGGTCAGCCGTCAGACCGACCTGCAACTTGAAGGCGCGGAGGTCTATCCATCGCTGGAGGCCGCGGTGATTCGGGCGCAGGAATGGGCGCTGGAGCAGGGCGTCGATGAGCTGATGCTGATTGGCGGCGCGCAGTTGTATGCGCAAGGCCTGGCACAGGCCGATCGGCTATACCTGACTCGCGTGGCGCTGAGCCCCGAGGGCGATGCATGGTTTCCGGAGTTTGATCTGGAACAGTGGACACTGGTGTCGAATGTCCCGAATCCGGCGGAAGGTGATAAGCCGGCGTACAGCTTCGAGGTTTGGGAGCGAACCTAAAAGCATCGTCGGAACGCCGCTCGGAGCAAGCCTTACTCCTACAGGGTTGTGGCGAATCACATCAGGTGATCGACATCGGTCCCGTAGGAGCAAGGCTTGCCTGCGATAGCGATCTATCAGGCGGTAGGTGGTTTAAGCCTGGGCCAGTTCCTCATGCTCATCCGCATCCAGCAGTTCTTTGTCGGTCTGCTGCATGATCTGGCTGGTAATCGCACCGGCAGTCATCGAACCACTGACGTTCAATGCCGTGCGGCCCATGTCGATCAGCGGTTCAACCGAGATCAGCAGCGCCACCAGTGACACCGGCAAGCCCATGGCCGGCAGCACGATCAGCGCAGCGAAGGTTGCGCCGCCGCCGACACCGGCAACCCCTGCCGAACTCAAGGTCACAATCGCTACCAGTGTCGCGATCCACAACGGGTCCAGCGGGTTGATGCCCACCGTCGGCGCCACCATGACCGCCAACATCGCAGGGTAAAGACCGGCACAACCGTTCTGACCAATAGTCGCGCCGAACGAGGCGGCGAAGCTGGCGATCGATTGTGGAATACCCAGACGGCGGGTTTGCGCTTCGATGCTCAGCGGAATGCTCGCGGCGCTGGAGCGGCTGGTGAAAGCGAAGGTCAGCACCGGCCAGACTTTGCGGAAGAAGCGCAACGGGTTGATCCCGGCCAGCGACACCAGCAGACCGTGAACCACGAACATCAGGCCTAGGCCGATGTACGACACCACGACGAAACTGCCGAGCTTGATGATGTCTTGCAGGTTGGAACCGGCGACCACTTTGGTCATCAGCGCCAGTACGCCGTACGGGGTCAGTTTCATCACCAGACGCACCAGACGCATCACCCAGGCTTGCAGGGTGTCGATGGCGTTGAGCACTTTCTGACCTTTTTCGACGTCATCCTTGAGCAGTTGCAGCGCCGCGACCCCAAGGAATGCAGCGAAGATCACCACGCTGATGATCGAGGTCGGTTTGGCCCGGGCCAGATCGGCAAACGGGTTCTGCGGGATGAACGACAACAGCAACTGCGGGACATTCAGGTCGGCGACCTTGCCCGCGTAGTCGGTCTGGATGGTTTGCAGGCGAGCCATTTCCTGGGTGCCGGCGACCAGGCCTTCAGCCGTCAGGCCGAACAGGTTGGTCAGGCCGATGCCGATCAGCGCCGCAATGGCGGTGGTGAACAGCAGGGTGCCGATGGTCAGGAAGCTGATCTTGCCCAGCGACGACGCATTGTGCAGACGGGCGACGGCGCTGAGGATCGAGGCGAATACCAGCGGGATTACGATCATTTGCAGCAACTGCACATAACCGTTACCGACCAGATCGAACCAGCCGATCGAGGCCTTCAGCACCGGGTTGCCGGCGCCGTAAACCGTATGCAGGGCAACACCGAACACCACGCCCAACACCAGAGCGACCAGGACTTTTTTCGCCAGGCTCCAGGTGGTGTGACGGGTTTGTGCCAGGCCGAACAGCAAGGCGAGGAACACCAGCAGATTGAGGATCAGCGGCAGATTCATTGAGGCTCCAAAAAGACTTGTGCCAATCGCGTTCCGGGGCGATTGCGAACCGGGAAGCCTAACAGCTTGATATCTAATGAATTAATATCTAAAACGCATGGTTACTGTGGTTTTTGGAATAAGCCGATGGCGCTGTGGCGAAACCGGCGAGGCTGACCGGAGGATATTCAGTAAAACCGGGTTTTGTTCATTCGTAATAGTGTTTCAACTTGTGACGGCTAAAGGCGTTCTGCCATACTCGCGGCCGTTTGCGCCCCGGCCTGTTTTCAGTACCGGGCTTGGATTTCTGCTGTACGTAATGGACTACGTTGTGAGCTATCTCTCGATTGAATTCGGTTTGTGTTTCATCCTTTTTTTCCTCGTCTACTGGTCTGTGTGCTGGAGTACGCGTCTACAGAACGTACTGTTGCTGGCCGCCAGTTACGCGATCCTCGCCAGTTTCAGTCTGGACTTCCTCTACATCCTGCTGGGCTACACCGCACTGGTGTACCTGCTCGGGTTGCTGAGTGAACGTTTTCCGGGGCGCTCATTCGTCAACGGGTTGATGTTGTTACTGGTGCTCGGCTGCTTTTACCTGTTCAAGTACCAGGACTTCTTTACCAGTACGGTGCAAAGCGCCTTCGCTCAGCTAGGGCTTGAAGTCTCGCTGCCGCTGCTGGAAGTGTTGCTGCCGGTCGGACTGTCGTTTTACACCTTTCACTCGGTCAGCTACCTGGTGTCGATCAACCGTGGCGAGCTAAAACCAGGTTCGCCTTTTGACCTGGCGTTGTACCTGGCGTTTTTCCCGAGCCTGATCGCCGGTCCCGTGAACCGGGCCACCGACATGCTGCCGCAGATTCGCCCAACGCAAGCCCGGCAGGTGCTGGAACCGCAGCGGGCGTTGGGGCTGATTGCGCTGGCGGTGGTCAAGCTGTTCTTCCTCAGCTCCTGGCTGGCCAACGAATGGGTCGACCCGGTGTTCGAGTCGTCCGTCAGCTTTTCGGCCGAGCAGATCTTGCGCAGCGTTTACGGTTATTCGTTCCTGATTTACTTCAACTTCAGCGGCTACACCGATCTGGTGACGGGCATTGCCTTGTTGCTGGGTTTCCGTTTGCCGCTGAACTTCAACTTCCCGTACACCGCACGTAACCTCAAGGAATTCTGGGGGCGCTGGCACATCAGTCTGTCGACGTTTATCCGTGACTACGTGTACATCCCGCTCGGTGGCAATCGCCGTGGGGTCTGGCGCGGCAATCTGAACATGCTGCTGGCCATGCTGATTTCCGGGCTGTGGCACGGCGCAAGTGTGAATTTCATCATCTGGGGTGCACTGCATGGCGTGGGACTGGCGCTGTACAAACTCTTCAGTCACTGGCTGCCGGAGCGTCCGACCTGGCTGGGGGCCGATCTGCTGGCGCGGTTGTTGACCTTCCACTATGTGGCTTTTGCCTGGATCTTCTTCCGTTGTGCATCCCTTGGGGATGCCATCGAGATGCTCGGCGGTCTGGGCGGGATGTCGCGGGCGGGGCTGCTCAGTAATGGTCTTTCATTGTTGGGCTGCCTGCTGTTCGTGGCGATCTATCCACAGATTGTGGCGCTGACGCGTCGGTTGTTCGACGCCACTGTGCGATTGCCATGGCTGCTGTATCCAGTGCCGTTGGGGCTGTTCATTTGCGTGGTTATCTTTGCTTCTCCATCGGGCGTACCGGGGTTTATCTATGCCAGTTTCTAACGCATCGCCACTGTCCACGAACCTGAGCGGCGCACTCAAAGTGCTGTATGCGATCCTCGTCATCAGCGCGCTGCTGTTTTGGTTCAACCAGGACTCGATTCGTCTGTACTGTCAGCAGAAGTATCACGATGGCTGCGAGATTCCCGGCCTGGCGCAGAATCCGCAGTGGCGTTTCGGAGCTCAGTTGAACCAGACGCTGGCGGATGTGCGGTCAGGTTTCATCGCCCGGCTTGAGGGCCTGGATGACGTCAAACTGATCGATCAGGCTCAAGCAGCAGTAAATGAAGAGGAACCGCTTGGCGAGACGCTCGCGCCATTGCCGACACTCGAACAGGCAGCGAAATCGGTAGAAGTTCCGCCCCAGGTCGTGACTGATCCTGCGGTGAAGCCTGCGCCGCCCGTTGACGGCGCGCCGGTCACTCCGCTGATGGCGACGCTGGCGCTCGGTGACGAGGTGCTTTTTGTCGGTGACTCGCTGATGCAAGGAGTCGCCCCGCATATGGCGAACACCCTGCTCAAGCGTTACAAGGTCAAGAGCATCAACCTGAGCCGGCAGAGTACCGGGCTGGCCTACCCGAGCTTTTTCAACTGGCCGAAGACCATCGAAAGCACCTTGCAGGGCCACCCGAAGATTCGCCTGATGGTGATGTTCCTCGGCCCCAACGATCCCTGGGACATGCCCGACGGCAAGCACAAACCGTTCTTGCGCTTCAAGACCCCCGAATGGGAAGTGGCCTATCGTCAGCGTATCGACTCCATTCTCGACTCTGCCCGCGCACACCAGGTACAGGTGATCTGGGTCGGCCCGCCAAACATGGAGAAGGCCAAGCTGTCGACGGCCATGGCCTACCTGAACGGGCTCTACAAAAGCCAGCTTGCGGCCTACCATCAGCACTTTGTGTCGGCCAACGAGATTCTGGGCTATCAAACCGATGAGTTCTCCTATTACCTGACGGTCGACGGTAGTCGGAAGGTCAAGACCCGGGTCGATGACGGTATCCATTTCACACCGACCGGGCAAAGGTTGATCGCCGAACGCGTGTTGTCGCTGATCAACTTTCCCAGCCAACAATTGACGGAGCACTGATATGCGGCGACTGCACGGCATTGCGCTGTTGTTGAGCATTACTCTGCTGAGCAGTTGCAGCCCCACGACCGAGGTCCAGGCCACACCGGCGTCTGCGCCGAAAAAACCTGGCTACACCTCGAAGAACGTCGTGCCGGTGGGGGGCGGCGATCCGAACCTGGCGGCACTGGCGCGCAAGTTCAATACGGCGGATCGCACGCCGATCACCATTGTGCAGTTGGGCGACTCCCACACAGCGGCCGATCTGTTCAGTGGTGAAGTGCGGCGATTGTTGCAGGCCCAGTACGGTGATGGCGGGATAGGGTTTGTCGCCGCAACGCCTGTGCCCGGCACGCGCTATGAACGCGTCATCCTCACCGCCGCCAATCGTCAGTGGTCGCTGGTCTCGGCGCGTAATCAACAAAGTACTCAGTTCCCACTGGGCGGTTACTTGTCGTTACCGATGACCCCGGGGGCCAAGGTGCAGATCGCCGAGCGCGAAGGCAGTCTCCAGCAGTACCGGATTTCAGCGCTCTATCAGGCGTCTGCCAACAGCAGCCTCAAGGCCCAGACCAATCTCACTCAGGCCACTCGCATGCTTGCGGCCACGGGCGGGCAGTGGCGCTTCAGCCCGCCGTTCAACAACGTGACGCTGCCAGTGGAAATGAGTGTCACCCATACCGAGGGACTGGCCCTGGGTGGCTGGAATATCCTCGGGCAGAAGAGCTCCGGGGTGATTTATTCGGCGCTGGGCATCAACGGTGCCCGGCTGGACGTGCTGGACAAGTGGCAGGCCGATTGGCCGGACACACTCAAGGCGTTGCGCCCGGACATGGTTATCCTGGCCTACGGCACCAACGAGGCCTTTGACGACGACCTGGATCTGGATAAATACCGGAGCCAGTTGCAGGACAAAATCACCCTGTTGCGTAAAACCTTGCCCAAGGCCGTGATTCTGCTGGTCGGTGCGCCGGACTCCATCAAACACCGTGGCGCGAGTGCCTGCGCTTCCGCGCAGCCGCAGCCCTTGCGACAGCTTATCCAGATCCAGAAAGCCGTGGCGCAGCGCAATCGCGTGCTGTTCTGGGACTGGCAGGCCTTCATGGGCGGTGATTGCTCTATCAGCCGGTGGCAGGCCAATGAGCTGGCCCGCAATGATCTGGTGCACCTGACCGCGGATGGTTATCGCAAGAGCGCCGAGGGACTGTATCGCTTCCTGCGGGAGCAGTTGGGCGAGCGCATGCCGTGAGCCTTGCTGCGGCTGCACAGCTTTAGGCGCCCACAGGGGCTTCTGAAACGCAAAAAAATGCCCCGCACTTGGCGGGGCATTTTTGTGTTCAACGGTTAAGCCTTACAGCCCGTCGAGCATCGCTTTGTTACGTACAGCGCCCTTGTCGGCGCTGGTCGCCAGCAAGGCGTAGGCTTTCAGTGCGGTGGTCACCTTACGTGGACGCACTTCAACCGGTTTCCAGCCTTTCTTATCTTGCTCCACGCGGCGCGCAGCCAACTCTTCGTCGCTGACCAACAGGTTGATCGAGCGGTTCGGAATGTCGATCAGCACCTTGTCGCCGTCCCGTACCAGGCCAATTGCACCGCCGGCAGCGGCTTCTGGGGAAGCGTGACCGATGGACAGGCCCGAGGTGCCGCCGGAGAAGCGGCCGTCGGTGAGCAAGGCGCAGGCTTTGCCCAGGCCCTTGGATTTCAGGTAGGACGTCGGGTAGAGCATTTCCTGCATGCCCGGGCCGCCTTTCGGACCTTCGTAGCGAATGATGACGATATCGCCTTCTTTCACTTCATCGGCGAGGATGCCGCGCACGGCGCTGTCCTGGCTTTCGAAGATCTTCGCGTTGCCTTCGAAGACGTGGATCGACTCGTCGACGCCAGCGGTTTTCACCACGCAACCGTCGAGGGCGATGTTGCCGTAAAGCACGGCCAGGCCGCCTTCTTGCGAATAGGCGTGTTCGACACTGCGGATGCAGCCGTTTTCACGGTCGTCGTCGAGGGTTTCCCAACGGGTCGACTGGCTGAACGCGGTCTGGGTCGGGATACCCGCAGGCCCGGCCTTGAAGAAGTGGTGCACCGCTTCGTCAGTGGTTTGGGTGATGTCCCACTTGGCGATAGCGTCGCGCATGGTCTTGCTGTGCACGGTCGGCAGGTCGGTGTGCAGCAAGCCGCCACGGGCAAGGGAACCGAGGATGCTGAAGATCCCGCCGGCGCGGTGCACGTCTTCCATGTGGTACTTCTGGATGTTTGGCGCGACTTTGCACAGTTGCGGAACGTGGCGGGAAAGACGGTCGATGTCGCGCAGGTCGAAATCGATCTCGGCTTCCTGGGCGGCAGCCAGCAAGTGCAGGATGGTGTTGGTCGAGCCGCCCATGGCGATGTCCAGCGTCATGGCGTTTTCGAACGCCTTGAAGTTGGCGATGTTGCGTGGCAACACCGACTCATCGTTCTCGCCGTAGTAGCGTTTGCACAGTTCGACGATGGTGCGGCCGGCTTGCAGGAACAGTTGTTCACGGTCGCTGTGGGTGGCCAGTGTCGAACCGTTACCCGGCAGTGCCAGGCCGAGGGCTTCGGTCAGGCAGTTCATCGAGTTGGCGGTGAACATGCCGGAGCACGAACCGCAGGTCGGGCAGGCGCTGCGCTCGTACTCGGCGACTTTCTCGTCAGAAGCGCTGGAGTCGGCGGCGATAACCATGGCGTCGACCAGGTCGAGGCCGTGGCTGGCGAGTTTGGTCTTGCCGGCTTCCATCGGGCCGCCGGAGACGAAGATCACCGGGATGTTCAGGCGCAGGGCGGCCATCAGCATGCCAGGGGTGATCTTGTCGCAGTTGGAGATGCACACGATGGCGTCGGCGCAGTGGGCGTTGACCATGTACTCGACGGAGTCGGCGATGATCTCGCGGCTCGGCAGCGAATACAGCATGCCGTCATGGCCCATGGCGATGCCGTCATCGACCGCGATGGTATTGAATTCCTTGGCGACGCCGCCAGCACGTTCGATCTCGCGGGCGACCAGTTGGCCGAGGTCCTTGAGGTGGACGTGGCCCGGTACGAATTGGGTGAACGAGTTGGCAATGGCGATGATCGGCTTTTTGAAGTCGTCATCTTTCATCCCCGTGGCGCGCCACAATGCGCGGGCACCGGCCATGTTGCGGCCATGGGTGGATGTTTTCGAACGGTAATCAGGCATGGAGCACTCCGGGCGGCTAAGCAGGTATCAAAAGGGGAGTGAGCTTCTATTGACCTTGGGAACACTCAGAAATGGCCGTGTGTCCGAAAGTTGCCACTCGCGTCGCGGGATCGCCGCTTGCTTGGGCCTCGAGCTCATAAACCCGCCGGGGGATGACTGGCGATGAATCGTTCGATTCTACACCGCTGGCGGCTGGAGGGAACGGGGCAATACTCAGGGCCGGCGGCTTTGTTTAGACTGGCGACCTTTTGCCCTTCCCCCACTCCAAAGGAACTGGAATGCCCGGTCTCAATCGTTTTCTTGGGTTTTACCTGCTGATCGGCCTGATCCAGGGAATCGTATTCTTCTACTCCGACCAGCTCTATCGCGTGAGCGAAACGCTGTTTTTTGTCACCTGCACCGTGGTCCTGGTGGGCGGGACAACGTTGCAGTTGCTCGGGGAGAAAGTCCGACAGTGGCGCTCTCTGCTGCCTACGCTGGCGTTCACCCTGCTGATGGGCGGTATGACACTGTGGGTCTGCTACGGCCCCGAGCATGTCGTCAGCAGCCGCTGGGCGATCAACTCCTGGTTCATCAGCCTGGTGTTGTTGAGCTATGTCTGCGCCAGCTTCCTGTTCGCCTGGCCCGCCGTCAAAGGGCAGCGCTGGCGCTATGAAGACTTGTTTCAGCAAGCCTGGAACAGTGTGTTCATCGTGCTGTACGCGCTGATTCTGGTGGGATTGTTCATGTTGTTGCTCAAGCTTTGGAGCCGACTGTTCCTGATGTTGGGCATCGAATTTTTCGAGCGCCACTTCTGGAGCCAGGTGTTCCTGTGCTTCAGCCTGCCGCTGGTGTTTGCGCTAGGCATGTACTTGGCGGCGCGCAGCGAGAAAGTCATCGGCCAGATGCGCGGCATGTTGTTCAGTGCCTGTGGATTGCTGTTGCCGTTGATTGCACTGATCAGTGTGCTGTTTACCCTGACCTTGCCTTTCACCGGACTTGATCGGATTTGGGCCACGGGCTACTCCACCCCGATTTTGCTGGTGTTGGCCGGCGCTCAACTGTTCTTGCTCAATGGCGTTTTCCAGCAGGGCGTCCAAACTCGGCCGTACCCCAAATGGTTGACGCACTTTATCGAGTTGAGCCTTTTGTGCCTGCCGGTTCTCGCCGCCTTGGCGTTTTACTCAAGCTGGCTGCGGGTCGAGCAATATGCCTTGTCGCCGCAACGTTTCGTCGCGCTGGCGCTTGCCTTGCTGTGTGGCTTGTACGGCCTGGCGGCGGTGTGGGCGGTGGCCTTGCGCTCGCCGGCCTGGCTGGGCAACTTGCGCGTGACCAACCCGGCACTGGCGTTGCTGTTTTGTGTGCTGTTGGTGTTGATCAATACGCCGCTGCTCAACCCTGTACAGCTCAGCGTTGACGATCAGGTGCGGCGCTTGCTCGATGGGCGCACCAAGGCTGAGGCGTTTGATGCGCACTACCTGCGGTTTGGCCTGGAGAAGGCCGGTGAAGAGGCGTATGCCAAGCTGCAAGTTGATCTGGATCAGGAGCGCATTCTTGATCCGGACGCACGCCGCGCGTTGCGCGAGAGGATGGACGACACATCACTGAGTTTCAGTGAGCAGTATGCAAAGGAGCGGGCCCGACGACCCAAGCCCGAACTGGAATGGATCGGCCCCAAGCCCAAAGGCAGTGAGCAGTTTGCCGAGATCAGTCTGAACACCGATTCGCCTTGCGAGCCCGGCTGCGTGCTATGGGCGGTCGACCTCGACCAGGACGGCCAGAACGAGGTGTTGGTGGTGCCCCGCACCAGTTTCCGCCACGATTTCAAACCACCGCGCATTTATGCCCTGGACGGGAAAGGCGAGTGGGACGATCGCGGCCCTCTGGTGTGGACGCAACTCCCCGACGGAAATGTTGACACCGAGACGCTGATTAACGATATCCGCGAAGGCAGGATTTCGTTGGTCAAGCCGCGTTACAGACAATTGCAGTCCAGCGATATGCTGCTCACGCCAGTGATTCGAGAGCCTTAGCGGCGGCCTGTTCGGTGATTGGTCAGTAATCCCCATAGGCTGAGCCCAATGAAACTGAAGGCGATGGTCATGAGTAGATGATCGCCAGCCTGGGCCAATGCCGCACTGCTGACGGCGGCCGTGAGGAACATAATGCTGTTGCCCGCCGAGGCTGCCGTGCCGGCGCTGCTGGAAAACAGCAGCATCGCCGCAGAAATCGCGGCGGGTCGAACCAGGGTGACGGCGAGGGCGCTGATGAGCATCGGGATCAGCAGAGTCACGGTGGTGATGACATCAAAGCTGAGGATCAGCGTCAGCAGCACACCCGCGACGCAAAGCAATCCGAGGCCGATATTGATTTGCCGGGACAGCGCGATGCGTTTTTGCAGATACGAGGCCGCCACACCGCCAAGCAGATAAGCCACGCCGTACACCATCAGCACCAGTGCGTACTGGTATTCGGACAGTTTCAGCGCATCCATGAAAATCAATGGCGTCACGCTGATCAGCGCGAAGTAGCAGGCGAATACCAGCGCGGCGATCCACCAGTAGCGCAGGAAGTCTCCATTACGTATGACGGCTTTCAGCGTGCCGATGATCGATGAGGGCTCGCGGTGCGGGCTGGCGGACTTGGAGGGCAGGATGCAGAACGCATGGATCAACATACCCAGCGCCATCGCGGCGAACCCGTAGAAGCTACCTTGCCAGTCGAATGTGGTTTGCAGCCATGAGCCGATCAGCGGCGAGAGTGCGACGAACGAACCGCTCAAGGTCATGTAATAGAGGCGCACGCGGGCACGGTCTTGTTCGTCGAACAGGTCCTCCACCAGCGCGTGGCCCAGGACGAAGAAACCACAGCCTATGGCTTGGACACCGCGAAACAGTAGGAAGGCCAGGTAGTTGGGGGCCAGTGCACAACCAATAGCGCCGAGGATCGACAGGGTAATGCAGCCGATCAGGACTTCCTTGCGGCCCCATTTATCCGATAGCGGACCGGCGATCAGTTGGGAGATCGAGAAGACGAGCGTGAACAAGCTGATGGAGAGTGCGACTTCTGCCGTTGGCGTATCGAACCTGGAACCCAGGGCAGGAAAAGAAGGCAGCAGGATGTTGATCGGGAAAAAGCTGATCAAGGAAATGCAGGTGATGAGGATGAAACGGGAGAGTTGTTGGCGCTTTACGTCGCCACTGATTGAGGGTGAACAGGTGGACTCAGACATTGTTTTTGTTTTCCGGAGTAAATCCAGAAACCGATACTAGTCTGCGAAAAATGGAATTCAATCAAAAGTAACGTAGGAGGCTTCCCGTAGTAATGCGGGCCGTCGCTGTGGAACGGGCAAACCCGTTCCTACAGCGAGTTCAGCCATCAGCTGTTAGGCAGCAGTCGGCAAGTAATGCTCTTGATATACCGCGTCTCGGCAATCGCCGGGTGCACCGGGTGATCAGGACCCTGACCGCCACGTTCCAGCAGCTGGATGTTGCGGTCCAGGTGACGGGCGCTGGTCAGCAGGATGTTCTGCAGATCGTCTTCAGGCAGGTGCATCGAGCATGAAGCGCTGACCAGGATGCCGTCCTTGTTGAGCAGGCGCATGGCTTGCTCGTTCAGGCGACGGTAGGCGCCTTCGCCGTTCTTCATGTCTTTCTTGCGTTTGATGAACGCTGGCGGGTCGGCCACGATGACGTCGAATCGTTCTTCGCTGGCTTTCAGCTCTTTCAGGGCTTCGAACACGTCGCCTTCGATGCAGGTCATTTTGTCGGCGAAACCGTTCAGTGCGGCGTTACGCTCGACACCGTCGAGGGCGAAGGCCGAAGCGTCGACGCAGAACACTTCACTGGCACCGAAAGCGGCAGCTTGCACGCCCCAGCCGCCGATGTAGCTGTACAGGTCCAGCACGCGTTTACCTTTGGCATAAGGTGCCAGGCGCGCGCGGTTCATGCGGTGGTCGTAGAACCAGCCGGTTTTCTGTCCCTGGATGACCGGTGCTTCGAACTTCACGCCGTTCTCTTCCAGGGCAACCCACTCCGGCACCAGGCCGAACACGGTTTCGACGTAGCGGTTGAGGCCTTCGGCGTCACGGGCCGCGGAGTCATTCTTGAACAGGATGCCGCTTGGCTTGAGCACTTGGGTCAGTGCCGCGATCACGTCTTCTTTATGAGCTTCCATGGTCGCCGAAGCGATCTGCACCACCAGGATGTCGCCGAAACGGTCGACTACCAGGCCCGGCAGCAGGTCGGAGTCGCCGTAGACCAGGCGGTAGAACGGCTTGTCGAACAGGCGCTCGCGCAGGGACAGCGCAACGTTGAGGCGGTGCACCAGCAGCGACTTGTCGAGCGGCAACTTGATGTCGCGCGACAGCAGGCGAGCGCAGATCAGGTTGTTCGGGCTCATGGCGACGATGCCCAGCGGCTTGCCGCCAGCAGCTTCGAGAATCGCTTGATCGCCAGCCTTGAAGCCGTGCAGCGGGGTGGCGGCTACGTCGATTTCGTTACTGTAGACCCACAGGTGGCCGGCGCGCAGGCGACGGTCGGCGTTGGCTTTGAGGCGCAAGCTTGGCAGGGACATGACGTCGCTCCAGGTGAAAAAAAAGAGCGGGATTATAGCGCTAGATGGGAGGCGCAGCGCGGTTGTTTCTGGGCGTTGCGTCGGACAGATCGCCCATGTGGCGGATTTTTTCCGCTAGAATCGCCCCTTGGCCCAGAGTGAGTACGTATGTCCCAAGAGCTATCTTCCGAACAGATTCAACAGGCCCTGCAAGGCATCAGCGTGCCGCCTCAGCCGCAAATCATGGTGGATTTGCAGATGGAGCAGTACATGCCGGACCCGGACCTGGAAGTGATCGCGAAGTTGATCTCCCAAGATCCGGGCCTCTCTGGCGCTTTGTTGAAGATCGTCAATTCGCCGTATTACGGGCTGAGCAACAAGATCGCCTCGATCCAGCGCGCGGTGAACCTGCTGGGCAGTCGCTCGGTCATCAATCTGATCAATGCGCAGTCGATCAAGGGCGAGATGAATGACGACACCATCGTCACCTTGAACCGGTTCTGGGACACCGCCCAGGACGTGGCGATGACCAGCCTGAGCCTGGCCAAGCGCATTGGTTCGCAGGCTGTGGACGAGGCTTATGCGTTAGGCCTGTTCCACGATTGTGGTGTGCCGTTGATGCTCAAGCGCTTCCCCAACTATATGTCGGTGCTGGAAGAAGCCTACGCCAGTGCCAACGCCGAGTGTCGCGTGGTTGATACCGAGAACCGCGTACTCAACACCAACCACGCCGTGGTCGGTTACTACACCGCGAAGTCCTGGCGCCTGCCGGAGCATGTGACCGACGCTATCGCCAATCACCACAATGCGCTGGCGATTTTCAGCGACGAATCATCCCGTAACAGCCAGTTGAAAAACTTGCTGGCGATCCTGAAGATGGCGGAACACATTTGCGCGTCGTATCGGGTGTTGGGCAATCAGACCGAAGACCACGAGTGGGATAGCATCGGGCACCTGGTGCTCGATTATGTTGGCCTCTCGGACTACGATTTCGAAAACCTCAAACAGACGATTCGCGAGCTTGGCGCTCATCATTGAGTGTCGGTTTTCAGCTGATCCGGGAACACCATGCCTGAACTGCCAGAAGTCGAAACCACCCGTCGCGGTATTGCCCCGTTCCTTGAAGGGCAGCGCGTCAGTCGCGTGATCGTGCGTGATCGGCGTCTGCGCTGGCCGATCCCCGAGGACCTCGATGTGCGGCTGTCCGGGCAGCGCATCGTGTTGGTGGAGCGACGTGCCAAGTATTTGCTGATCAACGCCGAAGTTGGCACGTTGATCAGCCATTTGGGCATGTCGGGGAATTTGCGTCTGGTGGAAGTCGGCTTGCCGGCGCTCAAGCACGAGCATGTGGACATCGAACTCGAATCCGGCCTGGCGCTGCGCTACACCGACCCGCGACGTTTTGGCGCGATGCTCTGGAGCCTCGATCCGCTGAATCACGAATTGCTGGTTCGTCTGGGGCCGGAGCCGCTGACGGATCTGTTCGATGGCGAGCGGCTATTCCAGCTGTCACGCGGGCGTTCGATGGCGGTCAAGCCGTTCATCATGGACAACGCCGTGGTGGTCGGGGTTGGCAACATTTATGCGACCGAAGCACTGTTTGCTGCCGGGATCGACCCGCGCCGCGAGGCCAAGGGGATTTCCCGGGCGCGCTATCTGAAGCTGGCGATCGAGATCAAACGCATTCTGGCCGCCGCTATCGAACGCGGCGGCACCACGCTGCGCGACTTCATTGGCGGTGACGGCCAGCCGGGGTATTTCCAGCAAGAGTTGTTCGTGTACGGCCGTGGCGGTGAGCAGTGCAAGGTCTGTGGTAGCGAATTGCGGGAAGTTCGCCTCGGGCAGCGCGCCAGCGTCTTTTGCCCGCGTTGTCAGAGCTGAGAATTCCTACGGTCTATAGTTAGTGGTCTGACTGCCTAGCCGAAGGACCGTGCCATGAGATCGATTCGAACCCTTGCTGCCGCGCTGCTGTTGAGCATCGGCTTATCTGCCCAGGCGTCCGACGGCGGCAGCGGCGACCCCAGTTACAGCATCCATAACCCACCGGCCTACGCGATGATCGGCGATCTGCTGATCGCCCGCCCGTTGCTGGTCGCGGCGACGGTGATCGGTGCCGGGGTGTTTATTGTGTCCTTGCCGTTTACCGCGCTGGGCGGCGGGGTAGGCGATGCGGGGCAGGCGCTGGTGGTCGATCCGGCGAAAGCGGCGTTCGTCCGTTGCCTGGGGTGTATCGGGGAGGGGTTTGAGCAGCAGCAGTAGCTTTAAAAGCATCGCGGGCAAGCCTTGCTCCTACGGGATTTCACCGACCTGTAGGAGCAAGGCTTGCCCGCGATGGCGTCGGAACTGACACCAAAATACTCAAGCCTTGCCGGTAAGCTTGCGGTACTTCTCCATCAACTGCTCTTGAGTTTCTGGATGCGCTTCGTCCAGCGGAATGCAATCCACCGGGCAAACCTGCTGGCACTGTGGTTCGTCGTAGTGGCCGACGCACTGGGTGCAGAGGTTCGGGTCGATCACATAGATCTCTTCGCCCTGGGAGATGGCGGCGTTCGGGCACTCGGGTTCGCAGACGTCGCAGTTGATGCAATCGTCGGTGATGATCAGGGACATTGGGACTCCTGCCGGGGTGTTCTGCCCAGGCATCTGAAAACTGATGCGTACAATTGTGCCGCATCGGCGCCCGCAGTGCACGCAGGCGCGATGGACTGCAAGAGATAGCAGTCTGTGGCAGCGCCTACTTCTTGAAGCGCAGGGTCAGCGCGTCGGCCACGACAGGGTGGACGAACTTGGTGATATCGCCCCCCAAGGCAGCAATTTCACGGACCAGCGTCGAAGAAATGAACGAATAACGCTCGGACGGGGTAAGAAACAGGCTTTCCACGTCCGGGGCCAATTGGCGGTTCATGTTAGCCAGCTGGAATTCGTATTCGAAGTCCGATACCGCGCGCAGGCCACGCAGGAACACGTTGGCGTTCTGCTCTTTGGCAAAGTGCGCCAGCAGCGTCGAAAAGCCGACGACTTCGACGTTCGGCAGATGTTTAGTGACCTCGCGGGCCAGCTCCACACGCTGTTCCAGGGGAAATAGCGGGTTTTTCTTCGGGCTGGCGGCGACGGCGATGATCACGTGATCGAACAGGCGCGAGGCGCGTTCGACCAGATCGCCATGGCCCTTGGTAATAGGGTCGAAGGTACCTGGGTACAACACTCGGTTCATCGCGTCGTCCTGGCGGGAGTCCGTTGGGGAGTCGGATGGTATCGCAGCCTTCCCGGTCGGCCAAGTCGCCTTTGGGGTAAGAAAGCACTATAGACGATGCGAATTATGGGTTTTTTCATAGGTTTTTTAAACGCACAGCCAGCGCTGTCGCCAGTTGCGCGGTCAGTCCATAGACCGACAATTGCGGGTTGGCGCCAATGCTGGTGGGGAACAGCGAGCCATCATGGATCGACAGATTACTCAGTTGATGATGGCGGCCGAGACTGTCGGTGACGGCATTTTTCGGGTCTTCACCCATGGCACATCCGCCCATCACATGAGCGCTGCCCAGTCGTGTGCGGTACAGCTCAAGGCTCAGGCCGTCGATCAGAGCACGTGCCTCGGCGAGGGTTTTCACGTAGCGCGCATCGGCGTGCATCGGCATGACCGCGTTGGCACCGCCGGCAAACTGGATCTCGGCCATGCTGTGGAACGCTCGACGTATGCCATCCCAGGCATAGGCTGAGACCTGATAGTCGAGCACCGGTGAGCCATCGCCGCGTAACTCGACGCTGCCACCCGGGCTGTCCGGGTGAAAACCGTCACGCAGCAGGGCCAGCATCGCGTGGGTGTGCGGCAATTGCTGCATGTGTCGAGCGTTCTCTTCGCCAAAGCCACCGAGCAAGGTCGCCGCCAGCGCCGGGTGTAGCGGCGGTACCTCCAGCTTGTAGGACATTTTGCCGGTGGTGCCGTCCTGCCATTGAAAGTGGTCGGAGTAAATCGACTGCGGCGCGCCGTAAAACGGGTTGATCACCTCGTCGAACAGCCCGGCGGACATGTTCACCAGGTGCAGAAAAGTCCGCTTGCCAAGGCGCTCATGGGGATCCGGGGCTTTTGAGCGCAGCAACAATGCCGGGCTGTTGATGCCGCCACCGGCCAGTATGTAGTGCCGCGCCTTGACGGTGATGCTACGCCCGGTCGGTGCCACGCAACGTTCATCCATTGCCGCGCAGTGCAGGCCGGTGACTTTGTCATCCTTGATCAGCAGGTGTTCGGCGCGGGCGAGATAGAGCAGCTCGCCACCTTTTTCCAGGGTTGCGGGGATGGTGGTGACCATCATCGATTGCTTGGCGTTGGTCGGGCAGCCCATGCCGCAATAGCCGAGGTTCCAGCAACCGCGCACATTTCGCGGGATCACGTGCCAGCTGTAGCCGAGCTGTTCACAACCTTTTTTGATCACGTTGTTGTTGGCATTCGGCGGCATCATCCACGGGGCGACGCCAAGGTGCTGCTCCATTTTTTCGAACCAAGGCGCCATTTCGGCCGGGCTGTGGCCCTTGACGTCGTGTTCTGTGGCCCAGTGTTCGAGGGTCGGCTCGGGGGTGCGAAAACTTGAGGTCCAGTTGACCAGCGTCGTGCCACCGACTGCGCGGCCTTGCAGGATGGTGATCGCGCCGTCCTTGCTCATGCGGCCGATGCCTTCCTGATAAAGGCTGGAATAGGCCTGGTCTTCGAGCATCTTGAAGTCGCTGCTGGTCTTGAGCGGGCCTTCTTCGATCAACAGCACTTTGTAGCCGGCAGCGCTGAGGATTTCGGCGGTGGTGCCGCCGCCAGCGCCGCTGCCGATGATCGCAATGTCGGCTTCCAGCGTCAGATCATTGGCCAGTTGCGAGCCGTTGTAGGTTTTCCAGCCACGGGCCAGGCCTTCGCGGAACGGATCGGGTACGGGCATCTTTGGGCTCTCTTATTGTTTTGGATTCGGTGGTGATGCGGCTCGCGATAGGGACACCTCGGTCTCAAACGACGGGCGGCCCCGGATATCCGCAATGTGCCCAGGACTCGGCGCGCTTGTACCAGGCCATCATCACCAGTTGCAGGATCGAGCTGTGGCCCATGCGCAACAGGCTCAGCGAGCTGTTTTGCCAGCGCTGCAGGAATTGGCGGATGTCGTCGCTGCTGGCGTTCTCCCAGTGGCCCCAGATGCCGGTCAGTGGCCCGCGAGTGATAGTCATGCCGAGCACGTCGAACAGTTGCTGGGTCAGCTTGAGCATTTCCGGCGACAGATGATTGAGGTCATGGTCCAGTGATTTCAGGGTGCCCTCGATGGCACCCGGGAGTTTTTCGACGGCCACGGCGCCGTCGAGCATCACCGGGATCAGCACGCGCAAGAACGGCAGATCACTGCTGCGCAACATGGCGAAACCGCTGGCCGGGCTGCTGGCCGAGCAACCACTGAGACTGGCGCCAAGGCCCGCGGTGGTCAGGAAGGCGCTGGCGCAGAGACTGAATTTGAGCAGGCCGCGCCGTGTCAGCGCGGGGGATTCGGTCAGGCTTGGGTTCATTATTGTTATTACCCGGTCATGAGGCGTCAGCGGATGAACAGCTTCTGGATCAGCTTCTGGATCGACTTGCCGTAAGGTGGATAAATCAGCTTCGCCGCGTTAAAGCGCTGCTTGATCAGCACGCCTTTGGCTTTGCTGAACGTCAGGAAGCCTTCATGGCCGTGGTAATGGCCCATGCCTGAAGCGCCGATACCGCCAAACGGCATGTCGTCTTGCGCGACGTGCAGCAAGGTGTCGTTCAGGCACACGCCGCCGGAATGGGTTTCGTTGAGGACGCGATTTTGTTCGGCCTTGTTGTAGCCGAAGAAATACAGCGCCAGCGGACGTGGCCGCTGATTGATGTAGGCAAACGCCTGGTCCAGATTCTTGTAAGGCACGATAGGCAGCACCGGGCCGAAGATTTCGTCCTGCATCACGATCATCTCGTCGCTGACATTCAGCAGCAGGCTATGGCTCATGCGTCGGTCCTGATCCTGCTCGAACATCGGAATCAGCAGCGCGCCCTTGCTGGTGGCGTCGCTGAGGTAGCTGCGCAGCCGGGCCAATTGGCGCTCATTGATGATCGCGGTGTAGTCCGGGTTGTCCGCGAGTGTCGGGTAAAACCCGCGAACCGCCTGACGATAGGCTTCGACGAAGGAACCGACCCGTTCTTCCGGGACCAGCACGTAGTCCGGCGCGACACAGGTTTGTCCGGCATTCAGGGTTTTACCGAAGGCAATGCGTTCGGCGGCATCCTTGAGCGGTACATCGTGGGAAACGATCGCCGGAGACTTGCCGCCTAATTCCAGTGTCACCGGTGTCAGGTTCTCCGCCGCCGCGCGCATCACATGTTTGCCGATACTGGTGGCACCGGTGAACAACAAATGATCGAAGGGCAGCCTGGAAAAGGCCACGCCGACCTCGGCTTCGCCCAACACCACGCACACCAGGTCTTCGGGGAACACTTTGGCCAGCAACGTTTTCAGCAGTTGCCCCGTGGCCGGGGTGGACTCGCTGAGTTTGAGCATCACTCGGTTGCCCGCCGACAACGCGCCGACCAATGGGCCGATGGCCAGGTACAGCGGGTAGTTCCACGGCACGATGACTCCGACTACGCCCAGCGGCTGATAAACCACCTTGGCCGCCGCCGGCTGAAAGGCGATTCCGACCTTGCGCGGGGACGCTTTCATCCAGCCTTTGAGGTGTTTGCTGGCGTATTGAATACCGTGCAGGCTCGGCATCAGCTCGGCGAGCAGGGTTTCATCGGCGCTACGGTTGCTGAAATCCTGGCTGATCGCGTCGATCAAGGCCTGACGCTCGTCACTCAACAGATCACGCAATGCCTTGAGCCATTGCTGGCGTTGCGCGGCCGGCGGCATCGGGTGGGCCGCGTAGGCCTGGCGCTGGGCGGCAAACAGAGCGTGTAGCTCACTCAATGGCTGTTGAGAGTTTTGCAGGTAGGCAATGTCGGCGGGCATCGTAGCTCCGGTTTTTTTTAGAATGAGGAAGTTTTTAGAGTCTATGCTCTAGAAAGTCAAATGACATCCTCGGGAAGCGATGATTTATCCGCCAGCGGATAGGTCGTAAGATGCCCGGCAACGCACAGAAGAATTAAAGCTCAAGCCATGGCCCCACGAATAAAAACCAGCGAGCGCATCGTGCAGAACAGCCTGGAGCTGTTCAATCAACAGGGTGAACGCAGCATCAGTACCAACCATATCGCTGCGCATATGGAGATTTCTCCGGGCAACCTGTACTACCACTTCCCCAACAAGCAGGCGATCATCGCCGTGTTGTTCAGTGAGTACGAAGCCCTGGTAGAGAGCTTCCTGCGCCCACCCCAGGGCCGCGCCGCGACCGTTGAAGACAAGCGTTTCTACTTGCAGGAACTGCTGTCTGCCATGTGGCGCTACCGGTTTTTGCACCGTGATCTCGAGCACTTGCTCGACAACGATGCGGAATTGGCAGCCCGCTATCGGCGTTTTTCGCAACGTTGCCTGATCCAGGGCACGGCGATTTACGCAGGTTTCGTCGAGGCCGGCATCCTGTGCATGGACAAGGTCCAGATCGAGTCCCTGACGCTCAACGCCTGGATCATCCTCACGTCCTGGGTGCGCTTTCTGTGCACCACACGGGAAAATTCCAACCATCTCAGCGAGCAAGCCATTAAACGTGGCGTGTATCAGGTACTGGTGCTGGAAGCAGGATTTGTCACGGAGCAAGCGCGCGAGGCGGTCAATGCCTTGTTCGAGGAGTTTTACGTGCCGTTGGCCCAGGCTCTGGAAGAAGTGCAGTAGGATCGATCAAAGACTTAATCACAGGAGCCCGCTATGCCCATTGCGCAACTGATCAGCCCGAATGCCCTGGACCAGAAAAAGGCTCAGGCCGGGTTGGTGATTCTGGATTGTCGTTTTGCCCTCGAAGACCCGGATTACGGCCAGCGCAGCTATGCTCTGGGGCATATCGAGGGGGCCTCGTTTGCGGACCTCGAACGTGACCTCAGCGGACCCGTGGTCAAGGGGGTCACCGGTCGCCATCCATTGCCGACGCCCCATCACTTGATTCAGCGTTTGCAGGATTGGGGTATCAATAACGACAGCGAAATCGTTTTGTATGACGACGGCCCCGGCATGTATGCCGCCCGGGCCTGGTGGTTGCTGGCGTGGCTGGGCAAGCGCGACGGCGTGTTCATTCTCGACGGTGGCCTCAAGGCCTGGCACGCGGCGGGTTTACCGCTGAGCCTGGATCCTCCGGCAATCAGCCGTGGCTCCTTTACCGGCGTGCCAGACCACACCTTGTTAGTGAGTGCCGAAAAACTGCAACAGCGCCTCGGTCAACCGAGCCTGACCTTGCTCGACGCCCGGGGCCTGCCGCGTTTTCGTGGCGAGGTAGAGCCGATTGACCCGGTCGCCGGGCACATTCCCGGCGCGCAATGCGCGGCCTTTACCGACAACCTGGATGCCGACGGGCGCTTTCTTCCTGCCGATCAGCTCAAGCAGCGCTTTGCCGCGAAACTGGGTGATCGTTCGCCGACCGAACTGGTGGCGTATTGCGGCTCGGGCGTGACTGCGTGCCACAACCTGTTTGCGTTGTGCCTGGCCGGTTATCCATTGGGCTCGCTGTATGCCGGGTCGTGGAGCGAATGGATCACCGATCCGGCGCGGGGCGTCGCTACCGGCGACTAATCGTCAATCCCCTGTGGGTATTGGGGGGCTTTGAGACTCAAAGCAGTCGGGCGCTGCGATAAGCCCCCGGTCCCACGCCATAAACCTTCTTGAACTGCCGGCTCAGATGACTCTGGTCGGCAAAGCCGAGCCGGGTGGCAACCTCCAGTGGCAGGCAGCCTTCCTGTAATAACGCACGAGCCTGGGCGATACGCTGCTGCATCAGCCAGGCGTGCGGCGGCATACCGGTGGCGTAGCGAAACACTCGGGCGAAGTGGAAGGGTGAAAGGTTCACCGCAGCGGCCAGTTCTTCCAGGGAGGGTGGTGCCGCGAGCTGCGCGTGCAGCAGTTCCTTGGCTCGGGCGATGGCCCGATGTTCCTGTCCAGGTTGACCGGGCGTTGCTACTGCGGCGTGACGTTGCAGCAACGACAGCATCATTTCCCGCCATGCGGTCTGCTGTTGCAGCGCACTGGCAGGGCTCTCCAGCAAACGGTGCAGTTGGCAGAGGCCACTCACCAGATCCGGGTCGCGATACAGCGTCGCACCAAAGGCCGGCAAATCGTGGTCAGGCAGCTCAAGTTCGCCCAGCAACGAAAGGATTTGCTGATTGTCGGGATAGAACGCCCGGTACAACCAACCGTTGTCCGTGCCTTTGTGGCCAGTGTGCAATTCGTCTGGATTGATCACCACCAACGTCCCGCTGCCAGCCAGATGTTCGGCGCCGCGATAGCGGTAGCGTTGAGCGCCGGCCATGATGATGCCGATGACGAAGCCGTCGTGTACGTGAGGGACGAAGCGCTGTTCGATGTAGCGCGCGGACAACAGCTCGACGCCGGCCAACGGTGCCGTTTGCCAGAAGTGGATCGACTCGCCCGGATTGGCCTCCATGACCTTACTCGCGACCTGTGTTGGTCAGCCAGTGCGGGATACGCCGTTCCAGGTAGTAGCCGGGGTTGCGGAATGTGCCGTCGACAAAGCCGACATGCCCGCCCTTGGCCTGCAACTCGAACTGCGTGCAGTCCGATAACTCGCTGGCGTGCGGCAAGCTGTGGAGAAATACGAAAGGATCGTCGGCCGCTTGAATGATCAGGGTCGGCGTGCGGATCTCGCCGAGAAAATAACGGCTGGAGGCGCGGCGATAATAGTCATGCGCGTCCTTGAAGCCGTTCAGTGGCGCAGTCACCCGGCCATCGAAATCCCAGAACGTGCGCAGGTTCTCCAGTGAGCCGAGTCTGGCCAGGGTCTCCAGGCCCTCGTGGTGGCCGTCGTGCAGGAACTTCTGTTGCTTGGTCTTGATGTAGGCGAGCATTTCGCGCATGAAGTGCGCTTGATAGATCCGCGAAAATCCCTGACCGATGCGGTCGGCGCATTGGTCCAGGCGAAAGGGTACCGAGACCGCCACCGCGCCCTGCAACTGACTGCCACTGCCGGTTTCACCCAGGTGCTTGAGCAGCACATTGCCGCCCAGCGAATAGCCGACCGCGTACAGCGGCGCCGACGGGCGGGTGGCGCGCAGGTGGTTGATCGCCGCCGCGAGGTCTTCGCTGGCGCCGGAATGATAGCTGCGCGGCAACAGATTCGGTTCGCCCGAACAGCCGCGCCAGTTCAGCGCCACGCTGGCCCAGCCTTGGGCGAACAGGGCTTTTTGCAGGCCGGCGACATACGGTGAGTTCGAAGAACCGGTCAATCCATGCAACACCAGCACCAGAGGTGCATTGGCGCTGTGCGGCCCGTGCCAGTCGAGATCGAGGAAGTCGCCATCGTCGAGCCACAGACGTTCGCGTTGTCGATCCAGATGAGTGGTTTTGCGCCACAACGGTCCCCACAAGGTTTGCAAATGCGGGTTGCCGAGGCCGAAGGCCGGGATGAAACGATCAGGCGGTGTAGGCACGGTTGTTCTCGATGCAGCGGCGCGTGCCAGAGATTGTTAACCCCAGGCACGCGCCTTGTTCAGGCCGGTGGATTAACCGGCGATCTCTGCCAGACGGTGCCACAACGCGTAGTAGACCCGCCCGGACTTTTGCTCCCGGTGCAGGCGCCAGCCCCCTGGCAGACCGAGGGTCGATGGCGCGGTCTCACTTTCAGTGTAGATCCACGCGTCGTCGGCGAGCCATTGGCGTTCTTCAAGTAATGTGCAAACGGCGGGCAACAGGTTCTGGTTGAACGGTGGATCGAGGAACACCAGGTCGTAGGCGATCGCGGGCTGGGTTTCCAGGTAACGCAAGGCATCGGCGGTTTGTACCTGGCCGACGGTGCAACGCAGCGTTCCCAAATGTTCTTTCAGGCTGGAAACCGCCAGGCTGCTGGCGTCCAGCGCCTGGCCCATGGCGGCGCCACGGGACAGCGCTTCGAGAAACAGCGCGCCGCTGCCGGCAAACGGATCGAGAACCTTGGCCCCGGCAACGTACGGTGCGAGCCAGTTGAACAGGGTTTCACGCACGCGGTCGGGCGTCGGGCGCAAGCCTGGCGCGTCCGGGAAACTCAGGCGACGGCTGCGCCATTCGCCACCGATGATGCGCAATTGGTTCACGCCGTTATGCACGTTATGAACAGGTTTTTTAGGACGCGATGGACTGGCCATTAATGCTCCGGAACCCCGAGCGGCTGCTCGGATGGTTTGTCAGTTGGGGCCGGTAACGGCTTTTGCGGCACGGTCGGACCAGCAGAAACGATGACCATTTTGTCCGTGCTCAGGTGTTTGTTCATTGCCGCGGTGACCTGCTCGACCGTCAGGCTTTGCGACTGCCGCATGAAGTCTTCAAGGTAACTCAGCGGCAAGTTATAAAAGCCCATGGCGCCCAGTTGGCCGACGATATCGGCGTTGCTGGCGTTGGACAGCGGGAAGCTGCCGGCCAGTTCACGTTTGGCGTCGTCGAGTTCTTTCTGGGTCGGGCCGGTTTTCAAGTAGTCGGCGAGCACGTCCTGCACCAGTTTGAGCGTGCCTTCGCTCATTTCGGCGCGGGTTTGCAGGTTGATCATGAACGGGCCACGGACCTGCATCGGGGTGAAACCGGAATAAACGCCGTAGGTCAGGCCGCGTTTTTCACGTACTTCGCTCATCAGCCGGGTGCCAAAGCCGCCGCCACCGAGAATCTGGTTGCCCAAGGAGACGGCCGCGTAGTCCGGATCGTCACGGTCGATGCCCAGTTGCGCGAGCATCAGGTTGGTTTGCTTGGACGGAAACTCGATGTGCCCGATGCTGGCTTGTGGTTCGGCCGGTTGTTCGATTTTCGCCAGCGCCGGGCCTTTTGGCAGTGCGACGGAAATCTGTTCGGCAATCGCTTCGGCTTCGCTACGCGACAAGTCGCCCACCAGTGCAATCACCACGTTGCCCGCGGCATAGGCTTTCTCGTGGAAGGCCCGCAATTGCGCCACGGTAATCGGCGGCACACTTTGCGCATTGCCGTCGCTTGAGTGTGCGTAAGGGTGGTCGCCATACAGGCGCTTCATCAGCTCAAGGCTCGCCAGTTTGCCGGGGTTCTGCTTCTGGTATTCGAAGCCGGCGAGCAACTGGTTCTTGATGCGTGCCAATGAGTCGGTCGGGAACGTCGGTTTGCCGACCACTTCAGCGAACAGTTTCAGCGCCGGCTCGCGTTTATCCACAGCACTCAGGCTGCGCAATGTGGCGACGGCCATGTCTTTGTAGGCGCCGTTACCAAAGTTTGCGCCAAGGCCTTCGAAGCCTTCAGCGATCTTGCCGACATCTTTACCGGCGATACCTTCGTTGAGCATGGCATTGGTCAGCACCGCCAGACCTGGTTTATCACCGTCCTGACTGCTGCCGGCAGCGAAGATCAGGCGCATGTCGAACATCGGCAGTTCCGGGGCTGCAACGAACAGCACCTTGGAGCCTTCAGCGGTTTTCCAGGTTTGCACGTCCAGCGTGCGGTGGCTCGGCGCTTTACTGTCGAGTTCGGCCAGTGATTGCAGCTTTTTGCTGGCCTTGGCCTGGTCGAGGGTTTCGCTGGCATTGGTCTCGGCCGAACGGCTGAGGTAGAAACTGAGCGCGGCGACCAGTGCGACGAGTACCAGGCCGATCAGGGCCAGGCGTGGTTTTTTACTCTCACTCATGAGCGGTTTCCTCGGGCAGTGGCAGTACATGCGCAACGCTGAGACGTTCGCGAGTGAAATAGGTGCGGGCGGCTTTCTGGATGTCTTCCGGTGTCACGCTTTGCAGCTCGGCGAGTTCGGTGTCCATCAACTTCCACGACAGACCGACGGTTTCCAGCTGACCAATGGCAGTGGCCTGGCTGGTGATCGAGTCACGCTCGTAGACCAGGCCGGCGATCACTTGTGCGCGTACACGTTCAACTTCATCAACCGAAGGCGCGGTGGTTTTCAGCTGTTCGAGCAGTTTCCACAGGCCGGCTTCGACCTGGGCCATGGTTTTGTGTTTCTGGGTGTTCGGCGATGCCGACAAGGTAAACAGGCTGTCGCCGCGGGTGTAGGCGTCGTAGCTCGATGAACCACCGGAGACCAGTTCTTCGCCGCGCTCCAGTTGCGCCGAGATGCGCGCGCTGTAGCCGCCATCAAGCAATGCCGCGATCAACCGCAGGGCATTGACCGAGCGCTTGTCTTGCGCGGTGGCGATGCTTGGCACGTTGAAGGCCAGCATCAGGCTCGGCAATTGCGTCTGTACATGCAGGGTGATCTGGCGCTCGCCAGGCTCGGCCAGTTCCAGCGGAATCTTCGCTGGCGGCACGTCGCGCTTCGGGATCGGTCCGAAGTAGCGCTGGGCCAGGGCTTTGACTTCGTCCGGGGTTACGTCACCGACCACCACCAGCGTGGCGTTGTTTGGCACGTACCAGGATTTATACCAGTGGCGCAGTTCTTCGACCTTCATGCGATCCAGGTCAGCCATCCAGCCGATGGTCGGCGTGTGGTAGCCGCTGGCCGGGTAGGCCATGGCCTTGAAGCGCTCGTAAGCCTTGGCCATCGGCTTGTCGTCGGTGCGCATGCGGCGCTCTTCCTTGATCACTTCGATCTCGCGGCTGAACTCGTCGGCCGGCAGGCGCAGGTTGGCCATGCGGTCGGCTTCCAGTTCAAAGGCCACGCCCAGGCGATCACGCGCCAGCACCTGGTAATACGCGGTGTAGTCGTCGCTGGTGAAGGCGTTCTCTTCGGCACCGAGGTCGCGCAGGATCAACGACGCTTCGCCGGGGCCGACTTTCTCGCTGCCCTTGAACATCATGTGTTCCAGGGCGTGGGACAAACCGGTCTGGCCCGGGGTTTCGTAGCTGGAGCCAACCTTGTACCAGATCTGGGAAACGACGACGGGTGCACGATGATCCTCGCGCACGACGACCTTGAGGCCGTTGTCGAGGGTGAATTCGTGGGTCGGTTGGGGGGCGGCAGCCAAAGCTGAAAGGGGCAGACAAACTGTGCTGAGCAGCAGGCCTGCAGCGCGGCGGGCTAGAGCATTCATTCGTTTTTAAACCTGTTGGGCTGCCCGCTAGGTCTTAGCGTCAGCGGGCTAGAGGGTGCTAGGATACTGATCCGTTTTACTGGCGGCCACGCCTATCAGGCTTTTGTGCTTGATCAGGCTGTATGGGTTCACGGCGGAAAGCCTCTGTTTATCAGCTAAACTCCGCTTTTTCGCCGATTTTGCCAGTTCAGTCCTTCGTAAAATCGATCCTTGAGGTGCTGTTGAGCACTTCGACAAAATGTTGCGCGTGAACAAGCTGGGTGAAACGCAGTCTGTTCTGCATCGAATATTTATTTGCCGAGGCGCCATTGGCGCGTCGCTACCGTGAGATAGCCGTCCTCCATGTTTGGTTCCAACGACGACAAGAAGACCCCAGCTGCGGCTGGCGAGAAGAAAAGCCTGTTCGGATGGCTGCGCAAAAAGCCGCAGGCACCCGCCGTCGAACAGCCACAGCCACTTCCAGAGGTTGCGCCTGAGCCGGTAATAGAAGCAGCGCCCGTTGCGCAAGCACCGGCTGCTGCCGTATTGCCGATAGCCGAGCCGGTAGTGCAGCCGGTTGTCGAGCCAGCGCCTGCGCCAGTGGCTGAAGTACCGCGCGCGCCGGAAGTTGTACACAAGCCGTGGTTGACGTTGCCGGTGGCTGAAGAACCGGTGGCCCTGGTCGAAAACGAGCTGGCGCCGCATATCACGCCACCGATTCCTGCGCCGACAGTAGTCCAGCAAGCGGTAGAGCTGCTGGTGGTTGAACCGGTCCCGGTCATCGATCCGACGGCTGAACAACTGATAGTTGATGAGCCTGATCTGCCTCAGCCGGTGATTGCGGCATTCGTGGCACCAGAACGTGCTCCAGAACCTGTACCCGCCCCAGTGCCGGCACCCGTTGTCGCGGCACCGGTAACAGCGCCAGCGCCGGTTGCACCGGTTGCGGCTCCGGCTCCGGTCGCGGCCGAACCGGTTCGCACCGAAGAAACCAAAGCCGGCTTCTTTGCCCGCTTGAAGCAAGGTCTGTCGAAAACCAGCGCGAGCATCGGCGAGGGCATGGCCAGCCTGTTCCTCGGCAAGAAGATCATCGATGACGAACTGCTCGAAGATATCGAAACCCGCCTGCTGACCGCTGACGTGGGTGTCGAAGCGACATCGGTGATCATCCAGAGCCTGACCCAGAAGGTCGCGCGCAAGCAGTTGGCCGACGCCGATGCACTGTACAAATCCTTGCAGGCCGAGCTTGCCAACATGCTCAAGCCGGTCGAGCAGCCGCTGAAAATTACCTCGCAGAACAAGCCGTTCGTGATTCTGGTGGTCGGCGTCAACGGCGCCGGCAAAACCACCACCATCGGTAAGTTGGCGAAGAAGCTGCAGCTTGAAGGCAAGAAAGTCATGCTCGCAGCCGGTGATACCTTCCGTGCCGCGGCGGTCGAGCAATTGCAGGTTTGGGGCGAACGCAACAAGATCCCGGTGATCGCCCAGCACACCGGCGCCGACTCGGCTTCGGTTATCTTCGATGCGGTACAGGCCGCCAAGGCCCGTGGCATTGATGTGCTGATCGCCGATACCGCCGGTCGCCTGCACACCAAAGACAACCTGATGGAAGAACTGAAAAAGGTTCGCCGGGTGATCAGTAAACTCGACGCCGATGCGCCGCATGAGGTGCTGCTGGTGCTCGACGCTGGTACTGGCCAGAACGCCATTAGTCAGGCCAAACAATTCAACCAGACAGTCGAACTGACCGGCCTGGCCTTGACCAAACTCGATGGCACGGCCAAGGGCGGGGTGATTTTCGCCCTGGCCAAGCAGTTTGGCCTGCCGATTCGCTACATCGGTGTCGGCGAAGGCATCGATGACTTGCGTACCTTTGAAGCAGAACCCTTTGTCCAGGCACTATTTGCCGAGCGGGAGCGTTCATGATTCGTTTCGAACAGGTCGGTAAGCGCTATCCGAACGGTCACGTCGGCTTGCATGAGCTGAGCTTTCGAGTCCGTCGGGGCGAGTTCTTGTTTGTCACCGGCCACTCCGGCGCCGGTAAAAGTACCCTGCTGCGGCTGTTACTCGCGATGGAGCGTCCGACCACTGGCAAACTGCTGCTGGCCGGGCAGGACCTGGCGACCATCAGCAACGCGCAGATCCCGTACCTGCGCCGGCAGATCGGCGTGGTGTTCCAGAACCACCAGTTGTTGTTCGACCGTACGGTGTTCAACAACGTCGCCTTGCCGTTGCAGATTCTCGGCTTGTCCAAGGCTGAAATCGCCAAGCGCGTGGATTCGGCCCTGGAGCGCGTTGCACTCTCGGACAAGACCGACCTCTATCCGGGTGATCTGTCCACCGGTCAGCAGCAGCGTGTCGGCATTGCCCGCGCCATCGTCCATCGCCCGGCCTTGCTGCTGGCGGACGAACCGACCGGTAACCTCGACCCGCGTCTGGCGGCAGAAATCATGGGCGTCTTCGAAGACATCAACCGTCTGGGTACCAGCGTGCTGATCGCCAGTCACGATCTGGCGCTGATCGCCCGCATGCGTCATCGCATGCTGACCTTGCAGCGTGGCCGATTGATCGGCGACGGGGAGGCCGGGGTATGAGTGCAACACGCAGTCCGAAGGTTTCCGAGCGCGTGGCCCCGAAGGCTGCCGATCCGCAACCACAGAAGAAAAAGCGCGATGAAGACGAGGGTCCGGACTTCAGCACCTTGCTGCGCGCCTGGATCGAAAGTCACCGCGCCAGTTTGCTGGACAGCCTGCGGCGTCTGGGCAAGCAGCCCATCGGCAGCTTCTTCACCTGTCTGGTGATGGCGGTTGCCCTGAGTTTGCCGATGGGCTTGTCGTTGCTGCTGAACAACGTCGAACGTCTGGGTGGTTCCTGGCAGCGTGCGGCGCAGATCTCGCTTTACTTGCAGATCGATGCCAGCGCCAACGAAGGCGAGCAACTGCGCGAGCAGATCAAGGGCATGCCGGGTGTAGCTGATGCCGAATACATCAGTCGCGAGCAGGCGCTGGAAGAGTTCCAGCAGCAGTCCGGTCTGGGCGAGGCACTCAAGGAGCTGCCGCAGAACCCGTTGCCTGGCGTGGTGCTGGTCACTCCGAACGAAGTCGACAAGGCGACCCTTGAAGCATTAAGACAAAAACTTTCCGAGTTGCCGAAGGTACAACAGGCGCAACTTGATCTAGTCTGGGTCGAGCGTTTGGCGGCCATCCTCAAGCTGGGCGAGCGGTTTGTCTTCGGCCTGACCGTGTTGCTGGTTTCTGCATTACTTTTGGTGATAGGCAATACCATTCGTCTTCATATTGAAAACCGCCGCACAGAGATAGAAGTGATTAAACTCGTCGGCGGCACTGACAGCTATGTGCGCAGGCCTTTTCTGTATATGGGCGCGCTCTATGGCTTCGGTGCAGGGATTCTTTCCTGGGGTGTTCTGGCGTTTGGCCTGAATTGGCTGAACGACGCAGTGGTTGGGCTGGCCGGCTTGTATGGCAGTAATTTCGCGTTGTCCGGGGTACCGGTTGCCGATGGTCTGTCACTCTTGCTAGGCGCAGTGCTGTTGGGGTATATCGGTGCATGGATTGCGGTAGCGCGCCATTTGAGAGAGCTCGCACCGAAGTAGAGTCTTATTGCTTGTATGACCTTTCAGCGTATAGGGGAACTTGTCCTTCGGTTCCCGGTCAACTTTTCGCAGTGCTGAACTGCACGAGTTATGTGAGTCGGAGGTTTTTTCGTATGACCACTTCTTTGCAACCTGCGTATGCTCTGGTCCCAGGCGCGAACCTGGAGGCTTATGTGCACACGGTGAACAGCATTCCATTGCTGACACCGGAGCAGGAGCGTGAACTGGCCGAGAGTCTCTACTATGAGCAGGATTTGGGGGCGGCTCGGCAGATGGTGCTCGCCCACCTGCGTTTTGTTGTACATATTGCCCGTAGCTATTCCGGCTACGGCCTGGCCCAGGCTGACCTGATTCAGGAAGGCAACGTTGGCCTGATGAAAGCGGTCAAGCGTTTCAACCCGGAAATGGGCGTGCGTCTGGTGTCCTTTGCGGTGCACTGGATCAAGGCTGAAATCCACGAATTCATCCTGCGCAACTGGCGCATCGTCAAGGTCGCCACGACCAAGGCCCAGCGCAAACTGTTCTTCAACCTGCGCAGCCAGAAGAAGCGTCTGGCATGGCTGAACAACGAGGAAGTCCATCGTGTAGCTGAAAGCCTCGGCGTAGAGCCGCGGGAAGTTCGCGAGATGGAAAGCCGCCTGACCGGCCATGACATGGCCTTCGACCCGGCCGCCGAAGCGGACGACGACAGCGCTTTCCAGTCGCCGGCCAACTATCTGGAAGACCACCGGTACGACCCGGCCCGTCAACTGGAAGATGCCGACTGGACCGACAACTCCACCCACAACCTGCACGAAGCGCTGGAAGTGCTGGACGATCGCAGCCGCGACATCCTCTATCAGCGCTGGCTGGCAGAAGAAAAAGCCACGCTGCACGACTTGGCGCAGAAGTACAACGTGTCGGCCGAGCGTATTCGTCAGCTCGAGAAGAGCGCGATGAACAAGCTCAAGCTGTCGATTGCTGCTTAAGCGGTAACGCAATATAAAACGCCCCGATCAATGATCGGGGCGTTTTTGTTTGTGCCTGCTTTCGTAGGAGCAAGGCTTGCCCGCGATAGGTGTGATGCGGAGTCACTGGCCGACCGCGTTATCGTTCATCGCGGGCAAGCCTTGCTCCTACAGGGTTTGGTGTTGAATCACTGGGCCCACGGTGCCCGGCGCGAAGCGTTGAGTCCGGTCAGGTAGCTATCGCCGCCCAACTGGCTCATCTGCTGCCGAATCCAGCTCGCGCGGCGCAATACGTATGGGCTCGGATGGCCGGCGCTCCAGGCTCGCGGGTTTGGCAGTACGGCGGCCAGCAAACTGGCTTGCTGACGGCTCAGCGACCGGGCACTCACGCCAAAGTGATGCCTTGCAGCCGCTTCGGCGCCAAACACGCCGTCATCCCATTCCACGCTGTTGAGGTACACCTCAAGAATCCGCTGCTTGGGCCAGAACACTTCGATCAGACCGGTAAACCAGGCTTCCAGTCCTTTGCGCAGCCAGCTGCGGCCGGACCAGAGGAACAGGTTCTTCGAGACTTGCTGGCTCAAGGTGCTGGCGCCGCGGATCGAGCCGCCGAGTTCGTTGTGGGCCAGCGCGGCCTGGATCGCACCGAAGTCAAAACCCCAGTGCTCGGGGAATTTCTGGTCTTCGCCGGCCATCACCGCGACCTTCAGGTCATCGGAAATGTTTTCCCACGGCTGCCAGTTGCGCTGCACGTCGATAGGCTCGCCATCGACCCAGGATTCGATCTTGCGCTCGACCATCAGCGCCGTCCCTGGAGGCGGAACGACGCGAAACAACAGCACCAGCAACACGCTGCCACCGGCGAACCAGAGCAGGGCTTTTGTGAAACGGCGGAACAATAAACGCAGCATAGAGATGGCTTGGCCGAACCCGTCGAGCGGGCCATTATACAGACCCTGCCCGATGATTCTGACTGGAGTTCCTCATGCTGCGTGGCTTTCTGATGCTGGCCGCTTTTTTCGGATTCACCGGCGTGGGCCTGGGCGCGTTTGCCGCCCATGGCCTGAAAGACCGCCTGAGTGCCGAATACCTGGCGATTTTCCACACCGGCGTCACCTACCAACTGGTGCACACCCTGGCGCTGTTGGGCGTAGCACTGCTGGCCGTGCAGATTCCCGGGCGTTTGATCACCTGGGCCGGTGTATCATTTGCCCTCGGCATCCTGTTGTTTTCCGGCAGCCTGTACCTGCTGACCCTGACCGGCGTCAGCAAGCTGGGCATCGTGACACCGTTCGGCGGATTGGCATTCCTCGTGGGCTGGCTGTGCCTTGGGATAGCCGCCTGGCGCCTTAGCTGACTTAAGAGTCCGTTTCAAGACGAATGGCTTGGGTCGACCTGACTGATCGGGCTAGAATGCTGGCCCCTAAAAATGATGGCGGCATCCGGCATGCGCATTCAGTTGAACGGCGAATCCCTTGAACTGCCCGACGGCGAAACCGTTGCGGCCCTGCTGACCCGTCTGGAACTGACCGGACGCCGAGTGGCGGTCGAACTCAACCTGGATATCGTTCCGCGCAGCCAGCATGCTGAAACCACGCTGAACGACGGCGATTCGGTCGAAGTCGTTCACGCCATCGGCGGCGGCTAGAGCGCAAACACTGTGAAAACTACTGCGCTCGGTAATCCAGCGTTAAAAACAGGCTCGGAATGCTCATTTACAACCCGTAGACTCCGCTTCCTCGCCTGTTTTTGCCTTGTCTTCCCTTCGCTCGCTACGTTTTCACAGCGTTTGCCAAATATAGAATTCTGCAAGAACCTCACCCCAACAGAGGATTTCCGATGAGCAACGTACGCAGCGACAAGCCTTTCGTCCTGGCCGGTCGTACTTACCAGTCGCGTTTGCTGGTAGGTACCGGCAAGTACCGTGACATGGAAGAAACCCGCCTGGCCATCGAAGCCTCGGGTGCCGAGATCGTCACTTTCGCCGTGCGCCGCACCAACCTCGGCCAGAACCCGGGCGAACCGAACCTGCTCGAAGTCCTGTCGCCGGATCGCTACACCTTCCTGCCGAACACTGCCGGGTGCTTCGACGCTACCGAGGCTGTGCGCACCTGCCGCCTGGCCCGTGAACTGCTCGGCGGCCACAACCTGGTGAAGCTGGAAGTGCTGGCGGACCAGAAAACCCTGTTCCCTAACGTGATCGAAACCCTCAAGGCCGCCGAAGTGCTGGTCAAGGAAGGTTTCGACGTGATGGTCTACACCAGCGATGACCCGATCATTGCCCGTCAACTGGCGGAAATCGGCTGCATCGCCGTCATGCCACTGGCCGGTCTGATCGGCACGGGCCTGGGGATCTGCAACCCGTACAACCTGCAGATCATCCTCGAAGAAGCCAAGATCCCGGTGTTGGTGGATGCTGGTGTCGGTACGGCATCCGACGCGACCATTGCCATGGAACTGGGTTGCGAAGCGGTGCTGATGAACTCGGCCATCGCCCACGCGCAACAGCCGATCATGATGGCTGAAGCGATGAAACACGCCATTGTTGCAGGTCGTCTGGCGTACCTCGCCGGGCGCATGCCGAAAAAACTCTATGCCAGCGCTTCCTCGCCGCTGGATGGTCTGATCAAGTAAGAGCCATTGATGACTGAATCGAACGACACGCCTATCCAGACGGAAGCAGGCGAAGAGCGCCAACACCGCCGCATCAAGAGTTTCGTGATGCGCGCCGGGCGCATGACTGAAGGCCAGCAGCGCGGCCTGGACCAAGGCACGCCGCTGTTCGTCCTGCCGTTGGCCGACGCGCCGGTGGATTTTGACCAGGTGTTCGGTCGCTCGGCACCGCGCTCGCTGGAAATCGGTTTCGGCATGGGCCATTCGCTGCTGGAAATGGCCGCGGCTTCGCCTGATCAGGACTTCATTGGCGTTGAAGTACACCGCCCAGGTGTCGGCGCGTTGCTCAATGGCGTGCTGACTCAAGGCCTGACCAACCTGCGGGTCTACGATTGCGATGCGATCGAAGTGCTCAACCGTTGCGTGGCCGATAACAGCCTCGATCGCCTGATGCTGTTTTTCCCGGACCCATGGCACAAGAGCCGTCACCACAAGCGTCGTATCGTTCAGGCGTCGTTCGCTGAGCTGGTACGCAGCAAGTTGAAAGTCGGCGGTGTGCTGCACATGGCCACCGACTGGGAACCTTACGCCGAGTACATGCTGGAAGTGATGAATGTCGCGCCGGGCTACCTCAACCTCGCCGAAGACGGCAAGTGCGTGCCACGCCCGGCCGAGCGCCCGATCACCAAGTTCGAACGCCGCGGCGAACGTCTTGGGCACGGCGTGTGGGATTTGAAGTTCGAGAAACAATCCTAAGCCCTACGCAATACACAATGTGGGAGATTCTATGTTGCAGGACAACCCTGCAACGGTCGATTCGGTTGGTATTCGCTCTGGTTTTTCATCAGGGCGAACGCCACCCGGGCGAGTTTTCGGGCAAGGATTACCAGGGCCTGAGTCTTCTTGAAACCTCTGGCCAGGTACCCTTCATAAAAGGGTTTCCAGGTCGCTGAACGACAGGCGGCCATGGCCGAGTTGTGGGCCAAACGCCGTATTTCCGGATCCCCTTTCTTGGTCAGACTGCGACTCCCCGTCTTTTTTCCCGAGTCATCAACCCTCAAGTCCATGCCCAAAAAAGCGATGAAGGCATTGCTGTCCTTAAACTCGCCACGCAAAAAAGCCGTCGCAAATCCGGTTGCCGTCAGTACACCGACGCCTTCAATGGCCTTGCAACGCTCAATATTTTCGGCGGCTCCGGCCTCTTTGCTCAGGTCACGCAGCTTTTTTTGAATGGCCAAATCCGAGTGCTTAAACGTCTCCATCAGACATTTCAGCTCTTCTTCCAGGCGCGGCTCATTGGCCCAGCTCTGAGCCAGACTGACACGCGCCTTGATCAGTGCTGCCCGTCGATGAAGCAGGCTTTGCAGGGCCTTGTAAGCCTTGGGCGGCGGGCTCCAAGCGCGTAACCCAGCCTGTTCATGCGCCAGATACCGAGCCAGAAGACGGGCATCGCACGGATCATTTTTAGCTCGTTGGCCGACACCGCGGCGGTAATGACTCAAGCGATAACCGTCCACGACGTAGACCTGATGACCCAACTCATGGGCCAACTCAACCGTGTCCAAGTGGTAAATGTTGGTGGCCTCGACGGCAATGCCACTTTTGGCGGGCAGCGTCTTGAGCCAGCGTTTGAGTGCTGCCCGATTATTGGGGATGGCTTGTGTGGTTTGCAGATCGGCGCGATAGACGAGCACCTCGGCCTTGGCCACATCAACACCCACGACCGTTTGCGAAGTAAGGATTGTCATGACGAATCCTCGGAGCTAGGGTTTAAGAGCTTGTTGGGGTCTACCGTTGCGCTGGCTTGTCTCTATCGTCGGCCTTGCCGATGAATTCCTTATTGGCGCTTTTGGGTAGAAGGGGTGGGACGAAGTCTCCCACGGTCTGTACTGGCTAGAGTCAGAATCGGGCTTTTAGTCCCACCCACCCCTTCAAGTCTAAACATACAAGCGAGCTTGCTCGCGATGAGGCCATAACATTCAACATCCAAGTTGACTGTCAGGCCGTCATCGCGAGCAAGCTCGCTCCCACAGTTGTTTTGTGTGGTGTTCAAGATCTGCGTTTATCCGCCGAAAGCTCCACGTCCCCACTTGTAAAGGAAGACAAGGTTTGAAATTGATCCTCGCCACTGCATTGTTGTTGAGCCTGTTGTCTTCGACAGCCTTCGCAACCACTACTGCCAGCTTGCCCTCGATATCGGCGGACGAATACTTTGAGCGAGCCCGGCAGAAGTCGGAGCAATTCAGGCATATTTCCGATGAATTGGTAAAGCTGGAAGCCAGCGGAAAGTTTGACCCCCAAAATGCACCCGAGGCGATGAAGGACGCTGAAGCGACGTTCTTGGCATTCAAACATGATCTGAAGATGGCGTCCGAGGGTGGTCACGTTGTTGCGACGTATCTGTTGGCCAATATCGAAAGCAAGTTTGGCCCGACCGACGAGGAGCGCAAACAGTTCTGTGAGCCTTTGCAGAAGGCAATGGGTCAAGGCTTGCTGGCGTCCGCCGTGGCTTATCACTTTCAGTGTGATATCGCGTACATGCGGTTTGACTTCAGAAGCCCAGGTCACTTGAAGTACCTGGAAGATTTGAAGCAGATGCTTCAGCGAGTAGATGGCAATCGTGACTACTACCCACTGCCAACCAAGCGGTCGTCATGTTTCCAGGATTTGCGGGCAGAGTTGACGGCTGAAAGAACGTTGGCCGCTATTCAGGCGCGTAGCAAGGCCATGGTGCTGACCTACGATCAATATCGGGCGGAGGCCTATTACATACTGGCGGCCACGCGGCTGAATGAAAAAGGTCAGCCGGACAGTCAGAACCTGGCCTATCTGAATCAGGCTCTGGCGTTGGGTTGCAAAGACTCCATGAAGCTCAAGGACTATTACGAAAAGGAGTTTGGCGCTCAAGCGTCCAAATAGCGGTGGGAGTGACCAGCCGCGCTCTGTAGAGGGAGAGGCTTGTCCTACAAGGGAGCGATGAACTTCACCGGCACCTGTTCCGTCAGCCAGACTCCGTTCTCGGCCTGATAGAACTTGAAGCCTTGCTCCAGCATCTCCAGGGCTGCGACCTTCAGAATCACTACCGTTCCATAGCGTTGTCCCACGGTGCTGGCCGTTTCTATTTCCTGGGAAAGGTGCACGTGATGACGTGAGCCCGGGATCAGGCCTTTCTCGTTGATCGATGCCATGAACCGGGTCGCAGTGCCGTGGTACAGCGTCGCGGGAGGGCGCTTTTCTTCGAATTGCAGGTCGACGGTTTTTGTCGAATGACCCTGTACGGCGCGGATGCGTTGGCCGTCTGCGGAGATCGAAAAGCGTTTCTTGTCGCTGCTGTCGACAACCTGCTGGATCAATTGCCGATCCAGGGTTCTACCGTCGCGTGCCGCGCCGCTTATCAGCGCGTCGATGGCTGCCCAACCGTCGGTATCCAGTACCAGACCAATGGCCTGCGGCTCGTGACGCAACACGTAGCTGAGAAATTTGCTTGTATCGTCCAGCAGTTTCTTACTCATGATCTTCCCTGACGACCGGCAAAAAAAGCATCGATCGCAATCCAATGTGGTGTATCCGAAAGTCAGCGGCGGTCGGCGACGACGCCGATCAACACCAGCACCACCAACAACACCGGCGCGAGGCTGTAGTTGTTGAACTGGCTCAGGCCGCGAACAATCCATGGCGTGGCGTAGATCAGGGCGGCGCCGCTGCCGATCATGCACACCAGGGCCATCAGCGGGACGCGCAAGGCGCCAGCGATGCTGCCCAGGCGTTGATCGATCCAGCCTTTGATATCGGCGCCAAACAGCACCAGCAGGCAGCCCACCAGCGCCAGGGCGATTTCCGACAGGTTGCTACGGCTCCAGCGGGACACGGTGGCAAGCAGATCGAGTACCAAATCCATTCGATTTCCTTAAGTCAGAAAATTCTGCAGCAAGTCATTGAGGAACAGCTGTCCGCGCATCGTCGCCGCCAGACGTGACGGTTCGACCTGCAACAGGCCACTTTGTTCGGCCTCGCGGCGGCCTTCGGCAAGGCTTTCCAGGCTCAGGCCGGTGCGCTCTGGATACAGGCGCGCCTCGACACCTTCGGTCAGACGCAGGGCATTCATCAGGAACTCGAACGGCAGCTCTTCGTTGGTCAGGGCCTTCTCACCCGCTTGAAAGCTTTTTGCCGGGTTGAGGTAGTCCTTCGGCAGACGAGTCTTCCAGGTGCGGACAATGCGTCCGTCCGGATGGCTGAGCTTGCCGTGAGCCCCGGCGCCGATGCCGATGAAGTCGCCAAAACTCCAGTAATTGAGGTTATGCCGCGCCGGGCGACCGGGTTGGGCATACGCCGACACTTCGTATTGGGCGTAACCGTGTTCGGCCAACAGCGCCTGGCCAGCCTCCTGAATGTCCCACAAGGTGTCATCTTCCGGCAGGGTTGGCGGCTGATTCCAGAACACCGTGTTCGGCTCCAGCGTCAGCTGATACCAGGACAGATGAGTCGGTTTCAGCGCGATGGCCTGACGCAGGTCGTCCAGCGCATCCTCCAGGGACTGATCGGGCAAGCCGTGCATCAGGTCCAGGTTGAAGTTATCGAACCCGGCCTGTCGGGCCATGCCAGCCGCGCGAATCGCTTCATCGCCGTTGTGGATCCGGCCCAGGGCCTTGAGTTTCTCTTGCTGGAAGCTCTGGATGCCGATCGACAGGCGATTGATGCCCAAGGCACGGTAAGCGACGAATTTTTCCTGTTCGAAGGTCCCGGGGTTGGCTTCCAGGGTGATTTCGATATCGCCGGCAAACGGGATTCGCTGTTCCACACCTTTGAGCAAACGGCCCAACGCTTGCGCGCTGAACAGGCTCGGTGTGCCGCCGCCGAAGAAGATCGAGCTCAGCTCGCGGCCGTAAACCGCATGCAAGTCTTGATCGAGGTCAGCCAGCAGGGCATCGACATACTCTTCTTCCGGCAGCTCGGGGCTTGCGGTGTGGGAGTTGAAGTCGCAATAAGGGCATTTGCGGACGCACCACGGAATGTGGATGTACAGCGCCAGGGGCGGCAGCACTGGCAGGGCCGTCCGAGGCGATTGCGCGCCGCCGTATATCAGCGGCGACGCGGACGAGTCGTGGGTCATTTCAGGCTCAGGCGTTGGCGCAGCAAATCCATTGCACGGGCGCGGTGGCTGAGCTGGTTTTTCTCGGCCGGGCTCAATTTTGCACTGGAGCAATCGCGCTCCGGCACCCAGAACAGCGGATCGTAGCCAAAACCGTGTTCACCGCTGGCTTCGGTCAGGATGCGCCCGTGCCACAGGCCTTCGCAGAGAATCGGCAGCGGATCATCGGCGTGGCGTACCAGCGCCAGCACGCAGACAAACTGCGCACTGCGTTCGGCTTCGGGTACGTCTTTGAGCACATCGAGCAGCTTGGCGTTGTTCGCCGCGTCGCCCTGGCCGTCGGCATAGCGCGCCGAGTAGATACCCGGCGCACCGCCGAGGAAGTCCACCGCCAGCCCCGAATCATCGGCCAGTGCCGGCAAACCGGAAATGCGCGAGGCATTGCGGGCCTTGAGGATGGCGTTTTCGACGAACGACAGGCCGGTTTCTTCAGGCTCGACGCTGCTGAATTCGCCAATTGAGCGCAGGCGCACCGAGGCGCCGAGCATGGCCTGGAGTTCTTTGAGTTTGCCGGCGTTATGGCTGGCCAACACGAGTTGCGTGAAATTGATCATTCGCCGGGGAAGAGCTCTTGGTTGAAATTGATGGTGTTGATTTTGTCGCCGGTTTGCACGTTGATTTCGAAGGTGCGGACTTCCTGCTGATCCACCGGGAACTGGGCGATGTAGTAGACGGCCCCGGTTTCGGTGATCTGTTTGAACTTCAGCGGGACGCTTTTACTGGTCAGGTCTTTCACCGTGCCACTGACCTGGGCGATCACCGGTTTGTTGGCCTTGATCACCGACACATTGATCACGCCCTGATTCTTGCTGCGGACCAGTTCGGCGTTTTTGGCAATATCCGGCGTCAGGTAGGTGGAATTGAAGGTGTTGTAGTGCACCGTCACGTCACCAAAGGTTTCCTGACGTTCGCCTTTGATCGGTTCGGCGGCCATGGCGCTGGCGCTCAGGCAGGCTGTTAACAGAAACAGGGCTAGACGACCCATGATCGCTCTCCTCGAAAAACCTCGTTAAACCGCTACCTGGTGATCCTGCAGGCCAGGACTGCTGACGCGGTAGATGCCAATCTCACCTAATAGATTAGGCCATAGCTTACTGGCCCACCCGTGTCGGTGTTGTTGATCGACAGCAAGTCGGTCGATGACCTTGGCTTCACGTTCGCGGCACAGCGCCTCAAAGTCTGCAAAGGTGCAGAAGTGGATGTTCGGCGTGTTGTACCAGGTGTACGGCAAAAACTCCGAAACCGGCATCCGGCCCTTGCTTGCCAAGTACCAGCGGCAGCGCCAGTGACCGAAGTTGGGGAAGGTGATGATGCACTGGCGACCGACCCGCAGCATTTCGTCGAGGATCTTGTCGGGGTAATGCACGGCTTGCAGGGCCTGGGTCATCACCACGATGTCGAAACTGTTGCTGGCAAAGTTGCCCAGGCCCTTGTCCAGGTCCTGCTCGATGACGTTGATGCCCTTGGCCACGCATTCGGCGATGTTGTCCGCGTCGTTTTCCAGCCCATAGCCGGTCACTTGCTTGTTATCGCGCAGCCAGGTCAGCAGCTCGCCGTCGCCGCAACCGAGGTCGAGCACGCGGCTGCCGGCGGGGATCCATTCCTGGATGATTTCCAGATCAGCTCTCATGACTTCCTCAAAGCGAAATTCGGTTCATGTAATTGCGAAACGCCTGCAAGTAGCGCGGGATCGGAATCAGGAAGGCGTCGTGGCCTTGCGGAGCATCGATCTCCAGGTAGCAAACGTCTTTCTTGGCCGCCATCAACGCATCAACCAGTTCCCGCGAGCGGGCCGGGGAGAAGCGCCAGTCGGTGGTGAAGGACATCACGCAGAACTTGGCCTTGGCACCGGCGAAGGTTTTCGCCAGGTTATCGTCGAAGTTCGCTGCCGGATCGAAGTAGTCCAGCGCTTTGGTCATCAGCAGGTAGGTGTTGGCGTCAAAACGCCCGGAGAACTCCTCGCCCTGATAACGCAGGTAGCTTTCGACCTGGAACTCGACGCTGTGGAAGTCGTAGTTGAGCTTTTCACTCTTCAGGCCACGGCCGAATTTCTCGCCCATGGAATCGTCCGACAGGTAGGTGATGTGCCCGACCATCCGCGCGAGCATCAGCCCACGCTTGGGGATCACACCCGCTTCCTGGAACGAGCCACCATGGAAATCCGGATCGGTGAGGATCGCCTGACGCGCCACTTCGTTGAAGGCGATGTTCTGCGCCGACAGTTTCGGCGCCGAGGCAATGGCCAGGCAGTGGCGGATACGATCAGGGTAGGTAATGCTCCACTGTATCGCCTGCATGCCACCCAGGCTGCCACCGATCACCGCGGCCCACTGGTTGATGCCGATCCGGTCCGCCAGACGCGCCTGGCTGTGCACCCAGTCTTCCACGGTCAGCACCGGGAAGTCGGCACCAAACGGTTTGCCGGTGTCCGGGTTGGTGCTGCTCGGGCCGGTAGAGCCGTTGCAGCCGCCGAGGTTGTTCAGGCTGACCACGAAGAACTTGTTGGTGTCGATCGGTTTGCCCGGGCCGATACAGCTGTCCCACCAACCGGGTTTACGGTCTTCGGTACTGTGATAACCGGCAGCGTGATGGTGACCCGACAAAGCATGGCAAATCAGCACGGCGTTGCTCGCCGTGGCGTTCAACGTGCCGTAGGTTTCATAAATCAGGTCATAGGCTGGCAAGGAGCGGCCGCAGGCAAGGGCCAGGGGCTCGCTGAAGTGCGCCACTTGCGGCGTCACCAGACCAACAGAATCGGCGGGAAAGGCAGTTGGCATCGACCCTGCTCTCGTTGAAATGAGGCGTAAGTCTAATGAGCAGGGCCCCCAGCGGCAAGCAAAGGCCGGGCCTGATTTCATTCAGTTCTACCGAGGTGCTGCCATCGCGGGCAAGCCTTGCTCCTACAGCGTTTGTGTCGGTCGCGGATTTGCGCACAACCCGTGACCCGTAGGAGCAAAGCTTGCTCGCGATGAACGATGACGCGGTCAGCCTGCTGGACGCAGCAACCCCGGCAATTCCGGCAGCTTCTTCGGCGAGCTGATCCGAACCCGCTTCTGCCGGTTCAGCTCGCCGCTTATCAGGCTCACCTGGCTCTTGGACACGCCAAACGCCTTGGCCAGAAACGCCATCAGGTAGGCATTGGCCTTGCCTTCGACCGGCGGGGCGGTCAGGCGGATCTTCAGCCGATCGCCATGCAGCCCGCAGAAATCATCGCTGCGGGCCGCCGGTTGCAGGTGACAGTCGAGGATCAGGTCATCCCCGTCCCAGCGAAAGTAGCTCATCAGATGAGCCCGAGCAGCCCCTGCGGCATGTAGGCATAGTTCGCAAGGTGTGGGATCAGCCAGCCTTGCAGCAACTGGATCACGATAAACGCGAAGATCGGCGAGATATCGAGGCCGCCCAGGTTCGGCACGATACGGCGGAATGGGGCGAGTACCGGTTCAGTAATCTGAGCGACCAGCTCTGCGCCCGGATTGTGGCTCCCCGGGGCTACCCAGGACAGAATCACGCTGATGATCATCGCGTAGAACAGAATATTCAAAAACAGCGAGAAGATGGCGATCAGTGCCCAAGGCACCAACAGCAGCGAGTCGACCAGGAAGCCTTTGAGCGCCAGGATGACGGCTATCAGCAGCATCTGCACGATCAGCGCCAGTACAAGAGACGACATGTCCAGCCCGAACATGCTTGGGATTACCCGGCGCAGAGGCTTGAGCAGCGGCTGAGTGGCTTTCACGATGAACTGGCAGAGCGGGTTGTAAAAGTTCGCCCGAACCAATTGCAGGATAAAACGCAGCAGCACGATCAGCAGGTACAGGCTGCCCAGGGTTTTAATGATGAAAATGGCAGCGTCATTGAGTCCGAGCATTATTGATTCCTTTGTAAGAGCTGATTAGCGACCCAGTTGCTCGGCCATCTCGGCTGAACGGTGGGCTGCGGCGCCGAGTGCTTTTTCGACCAGGGCTTCAAAGCCGCCGGCCTGGAAGGTCTTGATCGCGGCTTCGGTGGTGCCTGCTGGCGAGGTCACGCGACGGCGTAGCTCCGCAGCGTCGACGTCACTGGCAACGGCCATGTGCGCGGCGCCCAGCGCGGTTTGCAGGGTCAGCTGGGCAGCGATGTCCCGTGGCAGGCCAAGCTTCTCGCCTGCAGCGGTCATGGCTTCGATCAGCAGGAAGAAGTACGCAGGGCCCGAACCGGAAACGGCGGTGACCGCGTCCAGTTGCTGCTCTTCGTTCAGCCACAGGGCGATGCCAACGGCAGACAGCAGCTCCTGGGCCTGCTGACGCTGTTCGGCAGTCACTTGGGCCGTGGCGTACAAACCGCTCACGCCCTGACGCAGCAGCGCCGGGGTGTTGGGCATGCAACGCACGATCGGCTGAGCGCCAAGCCAGTTGTTCATGCTGGCGCAGGTGATCCCGGCGGCAATCGACACCACCAGTTGATTCGACGCCAGGCTTGGGCGCAGTGCTTCACACACGGCTTTCATGGCCTGGGGTTTGACCGCCAGCACGACCACGTCTGCGCCTTGAATGGCGTCGGCGTTGTTGGCGAACGTTTCGATGCCGTGTTCGGCGGTTACCCGTGCGCGAGTTTCAGCGCCCGGGTCGCTGGCGCGGATCTGTGCAGCGTCCAGGCCTTTGGCACGCAGGCCGCCGATCAGGCTGGCGGCCATGTTTCCGGCACCGATAAAGGCAATTCGTGTCTTGCTCATGTCAGGTCCTTATAGAGAGGTAAGTCAGCCACGTTACGGCTGACCGTAGTCGCGGGCACCAAACAGGGCCGTACCGATACGAACCCAGGTGGCGCCCATGGCAATGGCCGACTCCAGGTCGTGGCTCATGCCCATGGAAAGTGTGTCGAGTGGCAGATTCAGGCTGGCTTGCAGGCTTTTGTTCAAGTCACGTACGGCTGCAAAGGCTGCGTCCTGAGCTGCGCGATCTTCAGTCGGCTCGGGAATTGCCATCAAACCGCGCAGTTTCAACCGCGGCAGCGCGCTGATAGCGCTGGCCAGTGCCGGCAGATCGGCCGGGGTGCAACCGGATTTACTGGCTTCACCGCTGACATTGACCTGAATGCAGATATTCAAGGGTGGCAACTCGGCCGGACGTTGTTCGGACAGGCGTTGTGCGATTTTCAAACGATCCACGGAGTGCACCCAAGCGAAACTCTCGGCGATAGCTCGCGTCTTGTTCGATTGAATGGGGCCGATGAAGTGCCAGATCAAGGGCAGGTCGGCCAACTCGAGCTGTTTGCCCAAGGCTTCCTGCAGATAGTTCTCGCCAAAGTCGTGCACGCCGGCGGCATAGGCTTCACGCACGGCATCGCTGGGCTTGGTCTTGCTCACGGCCAGCAGGCGGACGCTGTGCTCGGCACGTTGCGCGGCTTGCTCCGCTGCGCGGATACGCGCAGCTACCTGCGCTATGTTGTCTGCTATCGTGGACATTCAAGGGACGCCGGCAGTCTGAGGTTCGCGGCATTCTACTGGAATTGGGGAGTGCTATGGATATCACTGAACTGCTGGCGTTCAGCGCCAAACAAGGGGCTTCCGACTTGCACCTGTCGGCGGGGCTGCCGCCGATGATCCGGGTCGATGGCGATGTGCGGCGGATCAACCTGCCGGCGCTGGATGACAAGCAGGTGCGCGAGCTGATCTACGCGATCATGAACGACAAGCAGCGGGTGGAGTTCGAGCAGGCGCTGGAGACCGACTTTTCCTTCGAGGCGCCGGGTGTGGCGCGCTTTCGGGTCAATGCGTTCAATCAGTACCGCGGCCCGGGCGCGGTGTTCCGGACCATCCCGTCGAAAATCCAGAGCATGGAAGATCTGGGCATGGGGAATGTGTTTCGCCGTATTGCCGAGGTCTCGCGCGGGCTGGTGCTGGTCACCGGGCCGACAGGTTCCGGTAAGTCGACCACCCAGGCGGCGATGATCGATTACCTGAACAACCACCGGCATCACCATATCCTCACCATCGAAGACCCCATCGAATTCCTCCATGAATCACGCAAATGCCTGATCAATCAGCGTGAAGTACACCGCGATACGCGCAGTTTCGCTACGGCGTTGCGTTCGGCATTGCGCGAGGACCCGGACGTGATTCTGGTGGGGGAGATGCGCGATCTGGAAACCATCCGCCTGGCGCTGACGGCGGCCGAGACCGGGCATCTGGTCTTTGGCACCTTGCACACCAACTCGGCGGCGAAAACCATTGACCGGGTGGTGGACGTGTTTCCAGGCGATGAGAAGTCGATGGTGCGTTCGATGCTCTCGGAGTCGTTGCAGGCGGTGATTTCCCAAGCGCTGATCAAGAAAATCGGTGGTGGCCGGGTGGCGGCCCACGAAATCATGCTTGGCACCTCGGCGATTCGAAACCTGATCCGCGAAGACAAGATTGCGCAGATGTACTCGTCGATTCAGACCGGGGGTTCGTTGGGGATGCAGACGCTGGATATGAGCTTGAAGGATCTGGTGAACAAAGGCCTGATCACTCGCGAGCATGCGCGGGAGAGGGCGCGGTCACCGGATAATTTCTGAGGGGGGAGTGCAGGTCTGTGGTGAGGGGGCTTGCCCCCTCACCACAATGATCTTGCTTCGAATCAGCGCTGAGCGATGCGCAGGGCTTTCGATTCTTTCGTTTCAACCCGCTTGGCAACCACGTAATGGCTTTCCCAGTACGGTTTCTTCAGGGTGTCGATGGTCACCGACTTGCCACGACGCGGTGCGTGGATGAAGCGGTCGTTGCCCAGGTAAATGGCGACGTGGTTGACCTTTCGGCTCTTGATATTGAAGAAAATCAGGTCGCCCGGCTTCAAGTCCTTGCGATCGACTTTCTGTCCGTGACCGGCGGCCATGGCGTTGGAAGTGCGTGGCAGATCAGCCGCACCCACGCCATTGAAGGCGTATTTCACCAGCCCGCTGCAATCGAAGCCTTTACTTGGGCTACTGCCGCCCCAACGATAAGGAGTGCCAAGCACGTTTACTGCACGGCTCAGTACATTGCTGCTTTGTTTGGCTCCCATTGGCGGGACCGGTTTGCTGTCGGCCTTGCTCAGGTGAGTCAGACCTTTTACAGCGTGTTTGTTTTTGCTGGTGACGGCAGAAACATGAGATTTTGGGGTGTAACCATTAACGTTTGGAAGACGTTGCTCACGATTGGTGGCGTGGGCGGCCAGTGGCATTAATAGGCAAATGGTTAGCCATGTCTTGAAAAATGGACGCATTAGGCAAGGCTCTATGTAGGTAAGCGCGCAACTTTATAACAGCTTTTTTGTCCTTTCCGAGGCCGTTGGTCGATTCAACCCGGGGGTCAACTGCAGCAAAGAAGCGGCAAACGGACTCAATTGTCGGACAGAAGTCAGGTGTTACAAGGCTTTGACGGGAGACAAGGTAGCATTTGCCACACGTCGGTCGCCTGTAAAAAAGTCACAAAGAATTCAAGAATATTTATCTATCGAGGCAAATGAGGGAACCCATGAACACCTATCGTCAGGATGTTTCACACCAGGACACCCACAGCAAGGTGATCGGTTACCTGCTGTGGATTTTCGGTTTTACCGGCTCTCACCGTTTCTATTACGGCAAGCCGGTGACCGGTACGATCTGGTTTTTCACCTTCGGGTTGCTGGGCATTGGCTGGCTGATCGACCTGTTCCTGATCCCGGCGATGGACCGTGAAGCGGACCTGCGTTTTACCGCTGGTCCTATCGAGTACAACGTTGCCTGGATCCTGCTGACCTTCCTGGGCGTGTTCGGTCTGCACCGCATGTACCAAGGCAAGTGGCTGACGGGCCTGCTGTACCTGGTGACCGGCGGGTTGTTCTTTCTGGGGGTGTTGTATGACTTCTGGACATTGAATGACCAGATCTCGGTGCGTAACGCGCAGAGCCGCTGAATATGTGGTGAGGGGGCAAGCCCCCTCGCCACAGGTGACGCGTTTACGCCTGGTGGCTGATCCGTCCGTCCACCAGGGTGTAGCGCACCACGCCTGGCAGGCTATGGCCGAGGAACGGGCAGTTTTCGCCTTTCGACAGCCAGTGCTCACCGGCTACGGTGGAGGCGGCTGGATCGAACACCACCAGATCCGCCGGAGCGCCCACCGCCAGCTTGCCTACCGGCAGGCGCAGGGCATCGGCCGGACCGGCACTCAAGCGTGCCAGCAGCGTCGGCAGGTCGAGCAAACCGTCTTCTACCAGCGTCAGGGCCAGCGGCAGTAGCAGTTCAACGCTGCTGATGCCCGGCTCGGTCGCGCCGAACGGTGCCAGCTTGGCGTCGCGCTCGTGCGGCTGGTGATGGCTGGAGATGGCTTGAACCACCCCCGACTTCACGGCAGCGCGCAGGCCATCGCGGTCAGTGCGGGTGCGTAGCGGCGGCTGGACGTGGTACAGGCTGTTGAAATCGATCAGCGCCTCGTCAGTGAGGATCAGCTGATACAACGCCACATCGGCCGTCACTTTCATGCCACGGGCCTGAGCCTGGGCAATCAATGCCACGCCGCGGGCGCTGGTGAGCTGGCTGAAGTGCGCACGTACGCCGGTTTGTTCGACCAGCAGCAGATCGCGGGCCAGGGCCACGGTTTCAGCGGTTTCGGGAATCCCCGGCAAGCCGAGGAAACTCGCGGTCGGGCCTTCGTGAGCCAGGCCACCTTCGGCGAGGTCATGATCCTGCGAATGGAAGATCACCGTCAGGTCGAACGTCGCCGCGTATTCCAGTGCCCGGCACAGGGTCCGGGTGTTGCGGAAACTCTCGAGGCCATTGCCGAATGCAATGCAGCCAGCATCGCGCAGGGCAATCAGTTCCGCCAGCTGTTCGCCGTCCAGCCCTTTGCTCAGGGCGCCAATCGGGAACACTTTGGCATTACCGGCTTCGCGGGCGCGGTCGAGGATCAGCTCAGCCACGGCGGAGGTGTCCAGCACCGGTTTGGTCCGTGGCGGGCAGCACAGGCTGGTGACGCCGCCGGCCGCAGCGGCGCGGGTTTCACTGGCAATCGTGCCTTTGCGGCTGTAACCCGGTTCGCGCAGGGCGACGTTCAGGTCGACGAGGCCGGGGGCGACCACCAGGCCTTTGGCCTCAATGGTCTCGACAGCGACGAAACCGGCTGGAGCGGCGCCAATGGCGACTATCTTGCAGGCTTCAATGTGAATATCGGTGACTTGATCCAGGCCGCTGCTTGGATCGATGACGCGGGCGCCGAGAATGCTGAGCTTCACTGGGCCTTCTCCTGCTCGAATTGGCGCTGGGCAGTCTGCCCGCTCATGGCCATGGACAACACGGCCATACGAATGGCGATCCCGTAGGTCACCTGATTGAGAATCACCGAGTGCGGACCGTCGGCCACCGCCGATTCGATCTCCACGCCCCGGTTGATCGGGCCCGGGTGCATGACGATGGCATCCGGTTTGGCGCCGGCCAGGCGCGCAGTGGTCAGGCCGAACAGGCGATAGAACTCGCCCTCGCTCGGCAGCAGGCCGCCGGTCATGCGTTCACGCTGCAGGCGCAGCATGATTACCACGTCGACGTCCTTCAGGCCTTCGGTCATGTCGGTGTAGACCTTCACGCCGTACTGTTCGATACCGATCGGCAGCAGGGTTTTCGGCGCGATCACGCGGATGTCCGGGCAGCCGAGGGTTTTCAGCGCGAGCATGTTCGAGCGTGCAACCCGCGAGTGCAGGATGTCGCCGACGATGGCCACTGACAGGTTTTCAAAGCTGCCTTTGTGCCGCCGGATGGTCAGCATGTCGAGCATGCCCTGGGTCGGGTGGGCGTGACGGCCGTCGCCACCGTTGATGATCGCCACCTGTGGGCAAACATGTTCGGCGATGAAGTGCGCGGCGCCAGAGTCGCCGTGGCGCACCACGAACATGTCGGCGGCCATGGCTTCAAGGTTGCGCAGGGTGTCGAGCAGGGTTTCGCCCTTGCTCGCCGACGACGTCGACACGTTCAGGGTGATTACGTCTGCCGACAGCCGCTGGGCTGCCAGTTCGAAGGTGGTACGGGTGCGGGTGGAGTTTTCGAAGAACACGTTGCACACGGTCTTGCCGCGCAGCAGCGGGACTTTCTTGACCGCCCGGGCGCCGACTTCAAGGAACGAGTCGGCGGTGTCGAGGATTTCCGTCAGCAGCTCGCGGCGCAGACCGTCGAGCGAGAGGAAGTGGCGCAGCTGGCCCTGATCATTGAGCTGCAGCGGGCGCTTGGTGTCTAAAGGCGTCATCGCAATGGACTCTTTAAAAGGGCGAATTAAAGGGCGAGGTCTTGCAGTTCGAGCTGCAGCGGGTCAGGGCCGGTCAGCTTGACCCGTTCGTGGGCCGCCAGCGACAGGGTGGCGCCCACCACGTCCGGGCGGATTGGCAGCTCGCCGGCATCCAGATCGAGCAAGCACACCAGGGTGATGCTGGCCGGACGGCCGTAGTCGAAGAGTTCGTTCATGGCGGCGCGGATCGTCCGACCGCTCATCAGCACGTCGTCGATCAACACCAGGTGCTGGCCTTCGATTTCGAACGGCAGTGCCGAAGGGCGAACCTGCGGATGCAGGCCGCTCTGGCTGAAGTCGTCGCGGTAGAAGGAAACGTCCAGGGTGCCCAGTGGCGCGTCGCTGCCTAGCTCTTCGAGCAAGGCCTGGGCGACCCACACGCCACCGGTGCGAATGCCGATGTAGCGCGGTTCGCTGATGCCACGGTGTTCAAGGTGGGCCTTGAGACGGACCGCCATTTGGCTGATCAGTTCGGCGGGATTGGGCAGGCTCATGGTTGCTCCTTCATGGGCCCGAGCACGCTGCGTGCACAGTGCGGCTCGGGTTGTAGCGAAGAGAGGCACTGTGGCGCCTCTTCAGGATTCGGCTTTCAGGATTCGAACAGTGCAGTGTTTTCGTCGAGCCAGCCTTGCAGCAGCAGGGCGGCAGCGATGGCGTCGACCGGGTTGTCGCGGTAACTGCCTTTCTGCCCGCCCTGTGCCCGCCGTTCACCTTTGGCCTCAAAGGTGGTCAGACGTTCATCGTGGGTATAGAAGGGCAGGTTGTAGCGGCCATTCAGGCGGCGGGCGAATTTCTCGGCGCGCAAGCACATGTCACTGGGCGTGCCGTCCATGTTCAGCGGGAGGCCGACCACCACAGCGTCGGGTTTCCATTCCTTGATCAGGGCTTCGACCTGATTCCAGTCAGGAATGCCGTTTTGCGCCTTCAAGGTGCAGAGCTCGCGGGCCTGGCCGGTAATCACCTGGCCGACCGCAACGCCGATCTGTTTGGTGCCGTAGTCAAAACCCAGAATCAGACGCAGGGCCATCAGGCGTGTCCCGCCTGGCTGGTCAGCAGGCTGAGGTTGATGCCCAGGCGCTTGGCGGCTGCTTCCAGGCGCAATTCGCTGCTGGTGTTGAACAGGATGTCGGCATCGAACGGGCAGGTCAGCCAGGCATTGTCGGCCAGCTCGGTTTCCAGTTGTCCGGGTTCCCAACCGGCGTAGCCGAGGGCGATCAGGCTTTTGCTCGGGCCAATGCCATCGGCGATGGCAAACAGCACGTCCTGGGAGGTGGACAGCGCCAGGCCATCCAGTTCGACCGTTGCCTGATACGTCGAGCCGATCGGGTGCAGGACAAAACCGCGATCGGTCTGTACCGGGCCGCCAGTGAAAATCGGCACGTGCTGGCACAGTGGCGAGGGTTCGATGTCTGGGCGCAATTGCTCGAGAATGTCCGCCAGGCTCAGGTCTTGTGGGCGGTTGATGATCAACCCCATGGCACCATTGGCCGTGTGCTCGACGATGTAGGTCAAGGTGTGCGCAAAGTTCGGGTCGGCCATGTGAGGCATGGCGATCAGGAAGTGATGCTTGAGGTAGCTCGGGCTGACGTTCTTCATAGGCGCTAGTGTGGCGTTGGAGGGGCAAACTGACAAGCTGGGGATGCGCAGGAAATGCTGATTGGATTCACCGCAGGCCCCTGTGGCGAGGGAGCTTGCTCCCGCTCGGCCGGTCCGCGCTCGGGCGTAGCAGTCGCAATCCAGCTGGCGCGTTGTGCCCGATTGAATGGGGTTGCCGCTTTTGGGGCCGCTTTGCAGCCCAGCGGGAGCAAGCTCCCTCGCCACAGATGAGCGCCAGCGTCAGTTACTGGAGAGCTTGTCTCCGCGCGCAAATTTCCATGTGCGAATGATTTCCAGCCGGTCGATATCCGACAGGTCGCCGGTAAACGGCGCAAACGGTGCGGCCAGGCGGACGATGCGCTGCGCGGCTTGATCCAGCAGCGGCTGGCCGGAGGATTCCAGCACCAGCACTTCATACAGCGAGCCGTCGTGGTTGATCGAGACCATCAGTCGCAAGTTGCCGTAGATCTGCTTGCGCCGGGCTTCTTCGGGGTAGTTCAAATTACCGATACGCTCGACCTTCTTGCGCCATTCGTCCTTATACCAGGCGCCCTTGTCGCGCATGGTCGAAGCGGCGCTCAGACGGTGGATGCGCGGGCGCTTGGCATACAACTGTTGTTCGTTGGCCAGCTCCGCTTCCAGACTGGCGATGTCGCTGGACAGCTGCGAGCTGTCGAATGTCGGTGTCACGGCCTTGGGCGTCGGCTCGGCCTTGATCTCTTGTTTCTTGGCCACGGCTTTCTTTGGCGCGGGTGCGATAGTGGTCACGGCGGCTTTCGGCGCGGCTTCCTCTACCTGGGGTTTGACCGATGGCGGGGGCGAGACTTTTTGTACCTTGTTGTCCTGGAATGGTGCGATCTCGGTGGTCTTGGGGATCGCTTTTTTATCCAGGGTGCCGCTGCCTTGCTGGTTTTCCTGGGCGAGGAAATCGGCTTTTGCAGGCTTCTTTTCGCTTTTGAAGGTGGCGAGGGTGATTTCCAGGGTTCTGCTGATCTGCTTGGGTTCGACAAAGGTGAACCCGATGCCCAACAGCAAGGCCAGGTGAATCAGCGCTGCAAGAAACAGGGTAAAACCGAGGCGATCGGCCGGGCGCACGCCACGGTGGGCGAGTTCGGGAGGCAGATCGGACGGAAGTGTCATAACAAGAAAACCAACATCGCGTTTTTCACAGGCCGGGCATGATAACGCAATGTTGGTCGTAACTTGGGTGTTCTATATCAACGCGCTTTAAGCTTCTGATCGATGGCAGCCATCAGCATTTCGCCGATGTTCGTGCCAAAAGCGTTGTCGATCTCGCGAATACAGGTCGGACTGGTGACGTTGATTTCGGTCAGGTGCTCGCCGATTACGTCGAGGCCGACGAACAGCAAGCCCTTTTCACGCAGGGTCGGGCCGACCTGTGCGGCGATCCAGCGGTCCTTGTCGGTCAGCGGGCGTGCCTCACCACGACCACCGGCAGCCAGGTTGCCACGGGTTTCACCAGCGGCGGGAATCCGCGCCAGGCAGTAATCCACCGGTTCGCCATCGATCATCAGGATGCGCTTGTCGCCGTCCTTGATCGCCGGCAGGTAACCCTGCGCCATGATCTGCTGTTTGCCGTGCTGAGTCAGGGTTTCGAGGATCACCGACAGGTTCGGATGGCCCTTGGTGTGACGGAAGATCGACGCACCCCCCATGCCGTCCAGCGGCTTGAGAATCACATCACCATGATGATCGGCGAAATCGCGCAGTACATCGGGACGGCGGCTGACCACGGTCGGCGGCGTGCACTGCGGGAACAGTGTGGCGAACAGTTTTTCATTACAGTCGCGCAGGCTCTGCGGCTTGTTGACCACTAGCACGCCCGCGCGTTCGGCTTGCTCCAGCAAGTAGGTGGAGTAAACGAACTCCATGTCGAACGGCGGATCCTTGCGCATCAGGATCACGTCCAGATCGCTCAGCAGCGCGTCGGTTTCGGCTCCCAGCTCAAACCATTTTTCCGGGTTGGCGAAAACTTTCAAAGGACGCATCCGCGCCCGGGCTTCACCTTCGGCCTGGTACAGATCGCGCTGTTCCATATAGAACAGCGTCCAGCCGCGCGCCTGGGCGGCCAACAGCATGGCCAGCGAGCTATCCTTTTTATAGGAAATGCTGGCGATAGGGTCCATGACAATCCCGACGCGAACGCTCATGGGTTTTTCCTCGAAATTTGGGTGGTCGAAGCGACATGAAAAAGTGGCGTCAGAGTGGCGCCCAGTGTGTTCCCGGTCAAGGAAAAACCACCTCGAAGGTTGCTCGATAGATTGGATTTGGAGACTGTGCTAAAAAGGCTGCCATATCGTTCTGGCCCTTGAGCATCAAGGGTTTCGGGCCCTCGGTAAGCCGCAAACGACAATTTGATTCGCAAAGGCGACGGTAGAGCAGATATGGAACAGCATTCCAGCGCCTTGAAGGTCATGGTGATCGACGATTCGAAAACGATTCGCCGTACCGCCGAAACGTTGTTGAAAAACGTGGGCTGTGAGGTCATCACGGCCATCGATGGTTTCGATGCCCTGGCCAAGATTGCCGACAATCATCCCGGCATCATCTTTGTCGACATCATGATGCCGCGTCTGGATGGCTATCAGACCTGCGCGTTGATCAAGAACAACAGCGCGTTCAAGTCCACGCCAGTGATTATGCTGTCGTCCAAGGACGGGTTGTTCGACAAGGCCAAGGGGCGCATCGTCGGCTCCGACCAGTTTTTGACCAAGCCTTTCAGCAAGGAAGAACTGCTGAGTGCGATCCAGGCCCATGTACCGGGCTTTGTCGTTGTTTCGCCGCAGTAAGACACGCACAGTGACGCTCGGCCAGCGGGCCCGGCGTCTACAAGAATGGGGAAGACCATGGCACGTATTCTGATCGTCGATGATTCGCCGACCGAAATGTACAAACTGACCGGCATGCTGGAAAAGCACGGTCACGAAGTGTTGAAAGCCGAAAACGGCGCAGACGGTGTGGCACTGGCCCGCCAGGAAAAACCCGACGCGGTGCTGATGGACATCGTCATGCCCGGCCTCAACGGTTTCCAGGCCACCCGCCAGCTGACCAAAGACCCGGAAACCGGGCACATCCCGGTGATCATCATCACCACCAAGGATCAGGAAACCGACAAGGTCTGGGGCACCCGCCAGGGCGCCAGGGACTACCTCACCAAGCCGGTGGAAGAAGACACCCTGATCAAGACCCTGAACAACGTGCTGGCAGGCTGACGGCCGACCCATGGCCGAGTCGCTGACCGCCTTCGAGCTGCTGCTGCAGATCGATCAGCGCTGCCGCCTGCTGGCGGCGGACCTGCCTTCGCAGCAAACCCGCAATCACGGCTGGAGCGGGATCGGCTTTCGCCTAGGCGAGCGCTGGTACGTGGCGCCGATGGGCGAGGTCAGCGAGGTGTTGCACGAGCCGCGTCTGACTCAGTTGCCGGGGGTCAAGTCGTGGGTCAGGGGCGTGGGTAACCTGCGCGGACGACTGTTGCCGGTCATGGACCTGTGCGGTTTCCTCGGGATTGAGTTGTCTGCGCTGCGCAAACAGCGGCGCGTACTGGTCGTTGAGTATAAAGAGCTGTTCGTCGGGTTGATGGTCGATGAGGTGCTCGGCATGCAGCACTTCAATCAGGCCAGTTTCGAGCCGGCATCACTGGACGCTCAGGGTGGTGCGGCGGGACTTTTCATAAAGGGACAGTTCGAACGCGAGCAACGGTGGCAGGTCTTCAGCCCGTTTGCCCTGGTGCAGTCCCCACGGTTCATGGATGTAGCCCTGTAAACACGACGGACGGGTTGGCACTATCCCTGTAGCGGCTGCCGAAGGCTGCGTTCGAGTGCGGAGCACTCGCAAAACCAGGCACCGCAGAGTGTCAGGTTGAAAAGGTTGGCAGGATTTACGACCGCTTCGCGGCCGGACGCAGGCTTCGCCAGCTGCTACGGATCGCGATCTTTTAGGCGAGGATCGATGATAAAAGCAAATACAGGCAAGGCTACGGAAGGGTCGCGCAGTCGTGCACAGATCATTGTGCTGTTCATGGCGCTGATCGTGTTCATCGTGTTGCTGTTCGCCAACTTCGCTTACCTCAATACCCAGGCCTCCTACGACAAGCAGTACATCGGTCACGCCGGAGAGCTGCGCGTGCTGTCCCAGCGCATTGCCAAAAACGCCACTGAAGCGGCAGCCGGCAAAGCGGCGGCGTTCAAGCTGCTGAGTGATTCGCGTAACGACTTCGCCCAACGCTGGGGTTACTTGAAAAAAGGTGACCCGACCACCGGTCTGCCACCAGCACCCCACGCGGTGCACGCCGAAATGCGCGCGGTGCAGCTGGACTGGGAGCGCCTGCTGAAAAATACCGACGCGATCCTTTCCAGCGAACAGACTGTGCTGTCGCTGCATCAGGTCGCCGCGACCCTGGCCGAGACCGTGCCGCAGTTGCAGGTCGAGTACGAAAAAGTCGTCGAAATCCTGCTCCAGCGCGGCGCACCTGCTGCTCAGGTCGCCATGGCTCAGCGCCAGTCGTTGCTGGCCGAACGGATCCTGGGCGCGGTCAACACGGTGCTCGTCGGCGACGAAAATGCCCAACAGGCGGCCGACGCCTTTGGCCGTGATGCGGCGCGTTTCGGCCAGGTGCTCAACGGCATGCTCCAGGGCAATCCGTCCCTGAAGATCAGCGAGGTCGAAGACCATGACGCGCGTGCCCGGCTGACCGAGATTTCCGAGCTGTTCGAATTCGTTTCGGGCTCGGTCGACGAGATCCTCGAAACCTCGCCTGAACTGTTCAAGGTCCGCGAGTCGGCGGGCAACATCTTCAACTTGTCGCAGACCTTGCTCGATGAAGCCTCGCACCTGGCCAACGGCTTCGAAAACATGGTGGGCGGGCGTTCGACCGACACCATCGGCGGTTACGTGCTGGGCTTGCTGGCGCTGATGTCAATCATCCTGATCGGCCTGGTGATGGTTCGTGAAACCAATCGCCAGTTGCGCGAAACCGCCGAGAAGAACGAACGTAACCAGAACGCGATCATGCGCTTGCTCGACGAGATCGAAGACCTCGCCGATGGCGACCTGACGGTCACGGCATCGGTCACCGAAGACTTCACCGGGACCATCGCCGACTCGATCAATTACTCGGTCGATCAGCTGCGCGATCTGGTCGCGACCATCAACCTGACCGCCGGTCAGGTCGCTGCCGCAGTGCAGGAAACCCAGGCGACCGCGATGCACCTGGCCCAGGCCTCGGAGCATCAGGCCCAGCAGATTTCCGAAGCTTCGACAGCGATCAACGAAATGGCCCAGTCCATCGATCAGGTCTCGGCCAATGCCGCCGAGTCGTCCGCCGTTGCCGAGCGCTCGGTGGAGATCGCCAACAAGGGCAACGAGGTGGTGCACAACACCATTCACGGCATGGACAATATCCGTGAGCAGATTCAGGACACGGCCAAGCGGATCAAGCGTCTGGGCGAGTCGTCCCAGGAAATCGGCGACATCGTCAGCCTGATCGACGACATTGCCGACCAGACCAACATTCTCGCGTTGAACGCCGCCATCCAGGCCTCCATGGCCGGTGACGCCGGGCGTGGTTTTGCGGTGGTTGCCGATGAAGTCCAGCGGCTGGCGGAGCGCTCGTCGGCGGCCACCCGACAAATTGAAACTCTGGTGCGGGCGATCCAGACTGACACCAATGAAGCGGTGATTTCCATGGAGCAGACCACCACCGAAGTGGTGCGTGGCGCGCGACTGGCGCAGGATGCGGGGGTGGCCCTGGAAGAAATCGAAGGCGTATCGAAAACGCTCGCAGCGTTGATCCAGAGTATTTCCAACGCGGCGCAGCAACAGACGTCTTCGGCGGGTCAGATATCCTTGACGATGAACGTGATCCAGCAGATCACCACGCAGACCTCGTCGGGCTCCACGGCCACTGCCGAGAGCATCGGCAACCTGGCGAAGATGGCCAGCCAGCTGCGGCGTTCGGTGTCTGGTTTCACCTTGCCGGCGGTGCCTGAGCGCAGCGCCGACAAGGCTTGAACGATGCCTGCTGGAACAGCATTTTGATGGGAGTGGTTATGGGTGATCGGCACGACTATGTGGCCCTCGAGTGGGTCAAGGGCGAAATTGCCGAAACGTTGAAGCAGGCGTTTATTGCCCTTGAAAGCATGGCCCTCGACAACCGGGTCGAAGAACCACTGACGGCGCACGCGATCGCGGAGTGCCTGGCGGGGATTCATCAGGTTCACGGCAGTTTGCAGATGGTTGAATTCTACGGCGCCGCGTTGCTCGCCGAAGAGATGGAGCAGCTCGCGGCAGCGTTGCAGCACAACCGCGTCAGCCACCGCGATGAAGCCATTCGCCTGCTGCAACAAGCCCTCGGCCAACTGCCGATTTACCTCGACCGTGTGCACAGTGCCCGCCGTGACTTGCCGTTGGTGGTCTTGCCGTTGATCAACGACCTGCGCAGCGCCCGTGGCGAAAGCCTGTTGTCGGAAACCAGCCTGTTCAGCCCGCAGTGGCAAGCGCTTCCCGAATTGGATGACGACACGCTGGCAATGCTTGAGCCGGCCGAGTTGCCGAATGTGCTGCGCAAATTGCGGCAAATGTTGCAGATGGGACTGGTTGGGTTGCTTCGCGAACAGGACGACACCACCAATCTCGGCTATCTGGCCAAGGTCTTTGCACGCCTCGAAATGCTCTGCGACGGGGCGCCATTGGGGCCGTTGTGGCAGATCGCTTCGGCGCTGGTCGAAGGCATGCTCAGCGGCAGTGTCGCCAACAGTCCGGCGCTGCGCAGCCTGTTCAAGGACGCTGACAAGGAACTCAAGCGCCTGCTTGAACACGGCATCTCGGAAATCAATCAGCCAGCGCCGCCTGAATTGCTCAAGAGCCTGCTGTTCTACATTGCCAAGGCACAACATCCCACTGCGCAGATGCAAGCCATGAAAGAGCGTTATGCCCTGGACGACGCGTTGCCCGACAGTGCAATGGTCGATGAAGAACGCGCTCGCCTGGCTGGCCCGGACCGCGACGCGATGCGCTCGGTGCTGGCCGCGCTCTGCGAAGAACTGGTGCGGGTCAAGGAGCGCCTCGACCTGTTCGTGCGCAGTGACCGACAACATGTCTCGGACCTCGACAGCCTGCTGGCGCCACTGCGGCAAATCGCCGACACCCTGGCGGTGCTCGGCTTCGGTCAACCGCGCAAGGTGATCATCGATCAACTGGCGGTGGTCCTGAGCCTTGCACAAGGCCAACGCGAGCCGAACGACGCGATCCTGATGGATGTCGCCGGAGCCCTGCTTTACGTCGAGGCGACCCTGGCCGGAATGGTCGGCACCGTTGAGGAAAACCGCGAAGAGAGCCGGTTGCCGACCACCGACCTGACGCAGATCCACCAGATCGTCATCAAGGAAGCGCGAATCTGCCTGCAACAGGCCAAGGACATAATCGTCGACTACATCGACAGCGATTGGGATCGTCAGGTCCTGCAGCCGCTTCCGGCCGTGCTGACCCAGGTGCGTGGCGCGTTGGCGATGATTCCGTTGAGCCGTGCGGCAAGCCTGCTGGAAGCCTGCAACGGTTTCATTCGCGAGCATCTGCTGGCAGACCAGACGCGTCCCGATTGGCCACAACTCGACAGCCTGGCCGACGCCATTACCAGCATCGAGTATTACCTGGAGCGTTTGAGCGAAGACCCCGAGGCGCCCGGCGAAAAGATCCTCGATGTCGCCGAGCAAAGCCTGGCCGCTCTGGGGTATTTCCCCGGCGAGGTGCTGCCGCTATCCGAAGACGTGCTGAGCCCAGGTTTGGCGTTGGTGATGCCGGATCTGCCGGATCTGCCGGCACTGGATAACCCGCAGATCGCCCAGTCGCTGGCCGAGGTGTTGGCCAGCCCGGCCCGTGCCGTCAATCCGCCTGCGCTGATCACGCCGGGCAGTCTGTTGCCGCCGCCGGCCGATGAAGAACCGGTGGATGCCGAGCTGCGCGAAGTCTTTCTCGAGGAGACTGATGAAGTCCTCGATATCCTGCGTGAATACTTGCCGCGCTGGGTGGCCAGCCCCGACAGCGCCTCGGTCCTGAGCGAGTTGCGTCGCGCTTTCCATACGTTGAAAGGCAGCGGGCGAATGGTCCGCGCACTGGTGTTGGGCGAGTTGGCGTGGGCGCTGGAGAATCTGCTCAACCGGGTACTGGAACGCAGTGTCGAACCGGGTCCGCCGGTTTATCAGCTGCTGGATGAAGTGCTGCAACTGCTCCCTGAACTGATCGCTGAGTTCGCCGCCAACACCCAGCGTCAGCGCGACGATGTCGACCGCCTGGCCGCTCGCGCCCATGCCCTGGCGAAGGGGGATGAAACCCTGCCGGACACTGCGTCGCAGGATGACGCGATGCTTGATCCGCAGTTGCTGGAGATCTTCCGCAACGAAGCTGAAACCCACCTCCAGAGCCTCGACCGTTTTCTCGACCGGGCCGCTGAGCATGTGCCGTTGCAGGCCAGCGATGAGTTGCAACGCGCCTTGCACACCCTCAAGGGCAGCGCTTCGATGGCCGGTGTGTTGCCGATTGCCGAACTGGCGGCGCCGTTCGATCATCTGGCCCGCGAGTACAAGGCGCACCAGATTGCGCTGGACCTGGATGAAGTCGAACTGCTGCTCGAAGCCGGTGAACTGTTGCGGCGCGGGCTGAAGCAATTGAGCGGTGATCCGCTGATGCCGATCAGGGGTGCCGAAGACTTGATCGGGCGCACTCAGGCGCTGCTTGCCGAGCGCCTGGACGCCATCCTCAATGCGCCGAACACGGGGTTGCGGATCAAGCGTGATCCGCAACTGATCAACAAATTCCTGGCCCAGGGCATGGATATCCTGCTGGACGCCGAAAGCCTGTTGCAGCGCTGGCAGCAACACCCCGGCGAGCGGCAGGAACTCAGCGCTCTGCTGGATGAATTGACGACCCTGGGCGAGAACGCGCACTTGGCCGATCTGCATCCGGTGGACGAGCTGTGCGAAGCCTTGCTCGACCTCTACGGCGCGGTAGAGGAAAGCAGCCTGGCGGTCAACGAACGGTTCTTCCACGAGGCACAAAGCGCTCACGAAGCGCTGATCAACATGCTCGACGAACTGGCTGCCGGCCAGGAAGTCGGTTCGCAACCGGCGCGGGTGCGGGCCTTGCGTGATTTGCTCAATGAGGGCCTTGATCCGTCGGCCATGGGGCTGATTCGCAGCGATGGCAGTCGCACGCTGAGCGTTACCGAACTGGGCAGCGCCACCAGCGAGCTGGCACAGGCGCAGGCGTTGACGATTGACGATGAAATCGTTTCGATCTTTCTCGAAGAAGCGGTGGATATCCTCGAAAGCGCCGGACAGGCCTTGCAGCGTTGGCTCAATGATCCAGAGAGCGCTGCGCCGCTGTCGTCATTGCAGCGCGACTTGCACACTCTCAAGGGCGGCGCACGAATGGCCGAGGTTGGGCCGGTCGGCGATCTGGCCCACGAGCTTGAAAGCCTTTATGAAGGCTTGGTCGACCGGCGCTTCAGTCATTCACCAGCGCTCGGGGTGTTATTGCAACAGAGCCACGACCGCCTCGCGATGTTGCTCGAACAGTTGCAAAACCATCAGCCACTGAGCGATCCGGGTACGTTGATCGAGGCGATCCAGCAATTTCGGCAAAGCACTGGCAGTACGGCTGAAGTGGTCGAGGCGGCGGCTGCGAATGATGCGGCGAGCCACGATCCGGAACTGTTGGAGATCTTCCTCGAGGAAGGTTTCGACATCATCGACAGTTCGGGTGCGGCGCTGTCGCGCTGGCAGGCGGACCCGCAAAATCGTCAGGAAATGGAAACCCTGCTGCGCGACCTGCACACCCTCAAGGGCGGCGCGCGAATGGTCGAAATCGCCCCGATTGGCGACCTGGCCCATGAGCTGGAATTTCTTTACGAAGGGTTGTCGACCGGCTTGCTGCACGCCATACCGGCGTTGTTCGATCTGTTGCAACGCAGCCATGACCGGTTGGCGCAGATGCTCGATGCGACCCGCGCCGGCCAGCCGGTGCTGCCGGCGGACAGCCTGATCGACGCGATCAAGGCCTTCACTCACCCGACAGCTGACAAGGCCCCGACACCGGCTCCTGTGGTTGAAGTGGCACCGGTGGCCAAGCCAGAGGCCGCGGCGCTGCAACCGGACGCTGGCGCCGATATGGTCAAGGTGTCGGCCGAATTGTTGGACGATCTGGTCAACCTGGCCGGGGAAACCTCGATCTTTCGCGGTCGCATCGAGCAGCAAGTCAACGATGCGCAAGTCGCCCTGAGCGAGATGGAAACCACCATCGAGCGCATGCGCGATCAGTTGCGCCGGCTCGACACCGAAACTCAGGGCCGGATTCTCAGCCGCCAGCAGGTTGAGGCCGAGCGTCTGGGCTACGAAGAGTTCGATCCGCTGGAAATGGACCGTCACTCGCAGTTGCAGCAGTTGTCGCGGGCATTGTTCGAGTCGGCGTCCGACTTGCTCGACCTCAAGGAAACCCTCGAGCGCTGCAACCACGACGCAGAGAACCTGTTGCAACAGCAAGGCCGGATCAACACCGAACTGCAAGAAGGCTTGATGCGCACGCGCATGGTGCCGTTCGAACGGATGCTGCCGCGCTTGAAGCGCATCGTTCGTCAGGTTTCCAGCGAGTTGGGCAAAGACGTCGAGTTCATTGTCGGGAACGCCGAAGGCGAGATGGACCGCAATGTGCTGGAACGCATGGCGGCACCGCTTGAGCACATGCTGCGCAATGCTGTCGACCACGGTCTGGAGTCCGCCGAAGTCCGCCGTGCGGCCGGTAAACCCGAGCAAGGCCGCATCACCCTGGATTTGTCTCGTGAGGGCGGCGACATCATTTTCGACATCCGCGACGACGGTGCCGGCGTGCCGCTGGATGCCGTGCGGCGCAAGGCGATCAAGCGCGGGTTGCTCGACCCCGGTAGTGACATGAGCGATCGCGACGTGTTGCAGTTCATTCTGCAGCCAGGGTTTTCCACTGCCGAGAAAATCACCCAGATCTCCGGGCGTGGCGTCGGTATGGATGTGGTTCACGAAGAAGTGCGGCAACTCGGTGGCTCGATGGTCATCGACTCTGTGCCTGGGCACGGCGTGCACTTCCGCATTCGTCTGCCGTTCACCGTGTCGGTCAACCGTGCGCTGATGGTGCAGTGTGCCGAGGATCAATACGCGATCCCGCTGAACACCATCGAGGGCATCGTGTGCGTGCTGCCCTTTGAGCTGGAGGGCTATTACCAGCTCGATCCACCGCTATATGAATACGCCGGGCAACGCTATGAACTGTGCTACCTCGGCGAGCTGCTGAAGACCAGCGTCCGCCCGAAACTGCTGGGCCAGAGCCTGCCGTTGCCGGTGTTGCTGGTGCAGTGCAACGAGCGGCGCATCGCGGTGCAGGTCGATGCGACGACCGGTACCCGGGAAATCGTGGTGAAAAGTCTCGGCCCGCAGTTCGCGGCGGTGCAGGGGTTGTCTGGCGCGACCATTCTTGGCGATGGCCGGGTGGTGCTGATTCTCGACCTGCTGACGCATATCCGCGCCATGCAGACGCAGGTGTCACCGCAGCGGGTCATTCAGGAGACGGCCACGGAGGCCGAGCCGCAGCGTTCGATGCTGGTCCTGGTGGTCGACGACTCGGTCACCGTGCGCAAGGTCACCAGCCGCCTGCTCGAACGCCACGGCATGAACGTGCTAACCGCCAAGGACGGCGTCGACGCCATGCTGTTGCTCGAAGAGCACATGCCCGACCTGATGCTGCTGGACATTGAAATGCCGCGCATGGATGGTTTTGAAGTGGCCATGCAGGTACGCAATGATCCACGGTTGCAGCACCTGCCGATCATCATGATCACCTCGCGCACCGGCCAGAAACACCGCGACCGGGCGATGGCTATCGGCGTCAACGACTACCTCGGCAAGCCGTACCAGGAATCGGTATTGCTCGAAAGCATCGCTTTATGGAGCAAAACCCATGCTTGAACACCGCACCAGCAACCTCACCGGGCTGCTGCTGCCCTTGGCCGATCGCAACCTGATCCTGCCCAATGTCGCCGTCGCCGAGTTGATCGACTATCAGCCCGGCGCCTTTGACCTCGATTCACCGCCCTGGTACCTGGGCCTGGTGACCTGGCGCGAGCGGCAAATCCCGCTGTTGAGTTTCGAATCGGCCTGCGGCAACAAAACCGTGATCGGCGACCGTGCGCGTATCGTCGTCCTCAACGCTCTCGGCGGGCGCCCGCACCTCAAATTCATCGCCTTGCTGGTGCAAGGGATTCCACGCTCCTACAAGCTCGACAGCCAGTTGAGCTATGTCGACGTGCCGCTGTGCTCGCTGGAACACGCCGCGGTCCAGGTTGCCGAACACGTGGCGAAAGTCCCGGATCTGCTGGCGCTGGAAGAGTTGTTGGTGGGGGCGGGGTTGGTTGCGCAGTGAGTTGATCGGTCCCTTCTGGGGAACGATAAGTCCCATAAAGGGACCGCTTTAGTCCATGACATTTGATTTGAAACATTGCACACCCAGGCTACAAGCCTGAGGCTTGTGCGATGTAGCAGTGATTTTTTGAGGTTGGAGACGCATGTATCACGGAGAAAAATTCAACGCCTGGAGCCATTTGTTCGGGGCGGTTGCGGCGTGTGTCGGGGCGGTCTGGTTGTTGGTGATTGCCAGTTTGGACGGCAGCCCCTGGAAGATTGTCAGCGTGGCGATTTACGGGTTTACCTTGCTGGTGCTGTACAGCGTTTCGACGGTTTATCACAGCGTGCGCGGGCGGGCGAAGGTGATCATGCAGAAGGTCGATCACCTGTCGATCTACCTGCTGATCGCTGGCAGTTACACGCCGTTTTGTCTGGTCACCCTGCGCGGGCCGTGGGGCTGGACCTTGTTCGGGATTGTCTGGGGGCTGGCGGTGATCGGCATGCTGCAAGAGATCAAGCCGCGCTCCGAGGCGCGGATTCTGTCGATTGTGATCTACGCGGTGATGGGCTGGATCGTGCTGGTGGCGGTCAAGCCGCTGCTGGCGGCGTTGGGCACTGTCGGTTTTGCCTGGCTGGCGGCGGGCGGGGTGTTCTATACCGTCGGCATCATCTTCTTCGCCCTCGACAGCCGACTGCGCCACGCCCACGGCATCTGGCACCTGTTCGTCATCGCCGGCAGTTTGCTGCACTTCGTGGCGATCCTGTTTTACGTCTTGTGAAGCAAAAGATCGCAGCCTTCGGCAGCTCCTACGCCGAACGCGTTGCTCTGTAGGAGCTGTCGCAGGCTGCGATCTTTTAGCTGGTGCTCATCAACGATCCACCAACCGATCCAGTTGCTCCTGTGCGCGCGTGCTGAAGATCGTCAGCAAATCGCTCAGGGTGTGCGGCGGTGGCTCGTCAACGCGGGTCACGGCGTACAAAGTGATCGGCAACGGCGGCGCCAATGGCCGGATGGTCGTAGTCCTCGGTGAGGCACCGAGGGCTGTGAACGGGTCGATGACCGCCAGCCCGGCACCGGATTCGACCATGGCCCGCGCCAATGAATAGGTCTGCACGGAGATGCTGACCCGTGGCGGTGGCTCGACGGCTTTAAGGTAACTGTCGAGCCTGGCGGACAACGGATCGGCGCTGGACAGACCAATCAAAGGCGCATCGGCCAAGGCCATCAATGGCAGTGGCTTGCCTTGGTCTGCCTCAGGCCAGTACCCGCTCGGCGCCAACGCTACCAGCACCCCACAGGCCAACGCCTGGGCCTTGAGCCCTGGGTGGTCGGGTTGTTGCAGGGTCAGCGCGACATCGATTTCACGCATCAGCAGGTTCTGCATCAATTCGCGGCTGTGGGCGCTGGACAGTTCGCAGACGATGTCCGGGTAACGCCGGGTCCACTCGTTGACCGCCGGCGGCAGTAGCGACAGGGCCAGCGCCGGTGTCGCGCCGATCCGCAGGCTGTGGCCCGGCTCGCGGCGCAGGCTCTGGGCCAGGCGTCGCACTCCTTGCAGGCTTTCAGTGACCTTGTCGACCTCGCGCTCCAGTTCCAGTGCTTCAGGCGTAGCCTGCAATTTACCACGCACCCGCAAAAACAGCGGGAAGCCCAGTTGTTGCTCGGCGTGCTGCAACACCTTGGTCACCGCAGGCTGCGAGACGTGCAGTAATTGCGCGGCGCCGCTGACCGAACCGGTCTGGCGGATGGCCTGGAAAATCTCGATGTGTCGAAGGCGCATGGCGATTCCATAACCTTTGCTTATGGGGCAGGCATCTTTATTCATTGTTCGGCGCCTGTCACCTGGCTCTAACCTCAGGCTCGTCTCAACAATGGCTAAGGACTGACATGGCTCAGCGAGTTTGCATCATCGGCGGTGGGGTGATTGGCCTGACAACGGCTTACGCGCTGGTTCGCGATGGCTTTGAGGTGACGGTGGTCGAGGCCCGTGACTCGCTGGGCAGCGAAACCAGTTTTGCCAACGGCGGCCAATTATCCTATCGCTACGTTGCGCCGCTGGCCGATGCCGGCGTGCCGTTACAGGCCATCGGCTGGATGCTGCGAGGGGATTCGCCGCTGAAGCTGCGCATGCGTTTCGACCCGGCGCAGTGGCGCTGGATGGCGTCCTTCCTTGGTGCTTGCCGGACCTCGGTGAATCGCCAGAATGCGGCCCATTTGCTACGTCTGGCGCTATTGAGCCAGACCACCCTGCAAGGCTGGCGCGAAGAGGACTCGCTGGACGGCTTCAATTGGCGGCGCAACGGCAAACTGGTGACCTTTCGCCAGGCTGCGAGCTTCGAGCATGCCCGCAACAGCCTCGTCGATCCACAGCAACAGCAAGTGTTGTCGCCAGCTGAAAGCGCGCGTCTTGAGCCAGCGCTGGCTGATGCTGCGTTTGTCGGGGCGATTTATACCCCGGACGAAGAGGTGGGCGACTGCCACGCCTTCTGCCAGCAACTGATGAAGCGGCTGAAAGCCTCGGGTCGATGCGAGTTTCGGCTGGGGCGGGCGGTGACCGGGATTCGTCATGTCGACGGTGCGGTAAGCGCCATTGAATTGGCTGATGAGGTGTTGCCGGTCGAACAACTGGTCATCGCCGCCGGCCACCGTAGCCCGTTGCTGGCACTGCCCGGTGTGCACCTGCCGCTGTATCCGCTCAAAGGTTATAGCCTGACGGTACCGATTGGTGCAGAGCATCGTGCCCCGGACCTGAGCATCACCGACTACGACCGCAAGATCGTCTATGCGCGGATCGGCGAGCAATTGCGGGTGGCGGCGATGGTCGACATCGTTGGCTTCGATCCGGCGCCGGATCCCAAGCGCCTGGCACTGATCAAGCGCCAGGCTTGCGACACGTTTCCGAATGCCGGCACCTACGACGCGGCTGTCGAATGGGCTGGTATGCGCCCGGCCACTCCCAGCGGCGTGCCGCTGTTGGGGGCGACGGCTTACCGCAACCTGTGGCTCAACCTCGGCCATGGCGCGTTGGGTTTCACCCTGGCGTGCGGCAGTGCCCGGGTGCTCAGCGAACTGATCGGCCAACGCAACCCTTCCATCGACCTGCAGGGTTTTACGCATCGTGCTGCCTGACCTCTCATCCATGCAAAGGAACGTCTCATGACCATCACTCGTATCAACAGCAACAGTCGTTTATCCGGCGCCGTGACCTTTGGCGAGTTGGTGTTTCTCTCCGGTCAGGTGCCGGGCGACAGCACCGATGTCTCAGGGCAGACCCGCGAGGTGCTGGAGAAGATCGACGCGTTGCTGGCCGAGGCGGGCAGCGACAAGGACCATCTGCTGAGCGCGACCATTTACCTGAAGGACATCGGCCAGGATTTTGCGGCGATGAATGACGTCTGGTCGGCCTGGCTGTCGCCGGGACACGCACCGAGTCGCACCACCTTGCAGGCTGAACTCGCACGCCCGCAGGTGCTGGTGGAAATCACCGTTATCGCTGCTCGCCGCTAAATAAACACCATCCACAACGGAGAATAACAATGCAAAAAATCACGTTGATCGGCTGCACCCTGGGCCTGCTGCTCGGGACTCAAGTCCAGGCGGCCGAGGCGCCACTGACCGGCACCTTGAGCAAAATTGCCAGCGCCAACAGCATCACGCTGGGCTATCGCGATGCGTCGGTACCGTTCTCTTATGTGGGGGATCAGTCGGGCCAGCCCATGGGTTACTCGGTGGACCTGGCGAACAAGATCGTCGAGCGTATCCAGCAGAAACTCGCGTTGCCGCAGCTCAAGGTGAAGTACAACCTCGTGACCTCGCAGACGCGGATCCCGCTGGTGCAGAACGGCACCGTAGACCTTGAATGCGGTTCTACCGGGGTGACCGCCGAGCGGCAAAAACAGGTGGCGTTTTCCTACGGGTTTATTTACGTCAAAGGCCAGTTACTCACGGCCAGCGACAGCGGCATCAAGAGCTTCGCCGACCTGCGCGGCAAGAGTGTGGTGACCACCGCCGGCACCACTAACGAGCGCTTTCTCAAAAGCTACAACGCCGACCACAAGATCGACATGTTCGTGATCAGTGCCAAGGATCACGGCGAAGCCTTCCAGATGTTGCAATCGGGCCGGGCAGCGGCGTTTTACATGGATGATGCACTGCTTTACGGCGAGCGCGCCAAGGCCCGTGATCCGCACAAGTGGGTGGTAGTTGGAGAAGAGCAGTCGCGGGAAATCTACAGCTGCATGGTGCGCAAGGATGATCCGCAATTCCTCGCGCTGGTCAACGGAGCCCTGGCGGACCTGTACAGCTCGGGTGAAATCAACGGCATCTACCAACGCTGGTTCGAACAGCCGATCCCGCCTAAAGGGCTGAACCTGGAGTTTCCGATGACCAGCGAGCTGAAAGCCATCATCGCCAAACCGGTAAGTGATCCGGTGGAATAAACGGCAAAAAGATCGCAGGCTGCGCCAGCTCCTGCGGGGATCGCGTTCATCCGTAGGAGCTGGTGCAGGCTGCGATCTTTTCCAATCACTGCAAATCAAAAAAAGTGCGGTTAGAAATCCCCCCACAACTGCTGGGCCACGGCCAATGCCACCACCGGCGCGGTTTCGGTGCGCAGCACTCGTGGGCCGAGGCGGGCGGAATGGAAGCCGGCGCTTTGAGCCTGATCGACTTCCACGTCCGACAACCCGCCTTCCGGGCCGATCAGGAACGCCAGTGTCGAAGGTTTTGCATGGCTGACCAGCGGCTCGGCCACCGGGTGCAGCACCAGCTTCAGTTCGGCCTCGGATTGTTTGAGCCAGTCGGCCAGCAACAGCGGCGGGTGGATCACCGGCACTCGCGAACGACCGCATTGTTCGCACGCACTGATAGCGACCTGACGCCAGTGTTGCAGGCGTTTGTCGGCGCGTTCGTCCTTGAGCCGGACTTCGCAACGGTCACTGAAAATCGGGGTGATTTCAGTCACGCCCAGTTCGGTGGCTTTCTGAATCGCCCAGTCCATCCGCTCGCCGCGGGACAAACCCTGGCCCAGATGAATCTGCAACGGCGACTCGATTTGCCCGGCGAAGCTTTCCGTTAACGCCACGCGCACGCGCTTTTTGCCGACTTCCGCCAGCGTGCCTCGAAATTCCTGGCCTGAACCGTCGAACACTTGCAACGCATCGCCCTCGGCCATGCGCAGTACGCGACTGATGTAGTGCGCCTGAGCCTCTGGCAATTCATGCTCGCCGAGGCTCAAGGGGGCGTCGATGAAGAAGCGGGACAGTCTCATTCTGGGTCTCTGTAAAATTTGAATGTGCGGCTTGGTGATGATCTGTGGCGAGGGAGCTTGCTCCCGCCGGCCGGTCCGCGTTCGGGCGAAGCAGTCGTAACCCGGCAGATGCGTATTAACTGATAAAACGCGGTTGCAGGTTTTTGGGGCCGCTTCGCGTCCCAGCGGGAGCAAGCTCCCTCGCCACAATCGATCTTCGGTAAACCCTAGCCCGGATCGCGGAAGCCCGGATGGAAGTCCTTCGGCACTGCCACGCTGACCTTGTTGCTGGTGGCGATATCGATTCCTTCACTGGCAACCGTGGCAAGGAAGTCGATCTGCTCGGGGGTGATCACGTAGGGCGGCAGGAAATACACCACGCTGCCCAACGGCCGCAACAGCGCGCCACGTTCCAGTGCGTGCTGGAACACCTTCAGCCCACGGCGTTCCTGCCAGGGATAAGCAGTTTTGCTCGCCTTGTCCTGAACCATTTCGATGGCCAGCACCATGCCGGTCTGGCGTACTTCCGAAACATGCGGGTGGTCAGTCAGGTGTGCGGTCGAGCTGGACATGCGTTGGGCGAGGGCCTTGTTATTCTCGATGACGTTGTCTTCTTCGAAGATATCCAGCGTCGCCAACGCCGCCGCACAGGCCAGCGGATTGCCGGTGTAGCTGTGGGAATGCAGGAAGGCGCGCAGGGTCGGATAGTCGTCGTAGAAAGCGCTGTAGACCTCATCCGTGGTGACGCACGCTGCCAGTGGCAGGTAACCGCCGGTCAGGGCTTTGGACAGGCACAGGAAGTCCGGGCGGATGCCGGCCTGTTCGCAGGCGAACATCGTTCCGGTGCGGCCGAAGCCGACGGCGATTTCATCGTGGATCAGGTGCACGCCGTAACGGTCACAGGCTTCGCGCAGCAGTTTCAGGTACACCGGGTGATACATGCGCATCCCACCAGCACCCTGGATCAGCGGCTCGACGATCACTGCAGCAACGGTTTCGTGGTTTTCGGCGAGGGTCTGTTCCATCGCCGCGAACATGTTGCGCGAGTGTTCTTCCCAGCTCATGCCTTCGGGGCGCAGGTAGCAGTCCGGGCTTGGCACCTTGATGGTGTCCAGCAGCAGCGCTTTATAGGTTTCAGTGAACAGCGGCACGTCGCCGACCGACATCGCGGCCATGGTTTCGCCGTGGTAGCTATTGGTCAGCGTGACGAAGCGTTTCTTGTCCGACTGACCGCGGTTGAGCCAGTAGTGAAAGCTCATTTTCAGCGCCACTTCGATGCAGGACGACCCGTTATCGGCGTAGAAACACCGCGTCAGGCCTTCCGGCGTCATCTTCACCAGGCGTTCGGACAACTCGATCACCGGTTGATGGCTGAAGCCGGCGAGGATCACGTGTTCCAGTTGATCGACCTGGTCCTTGATCCGCTGGTTGATCCGCGGGTGGGCATGGCCAAACACGTTGACCCACCAGGAACTGACCGCGTCGAGGTAGCGTTTGCCTTCGAAGTCTTCGAGCCATACGCCTTCGCCGCGCTTGATCGGGATCAGCGGCAGCTGTTCGTGGTCTTTCATCTGGGTGCAGGGATGCCACAGAACCGCGAGATCGCGCTGCATCCACTGATTATTCAAGCCCATTTTCACTCTCCTCGAGGCGGTCCGTGAGATGCGCGGACATACAATCGCGCAAGCCTATGCAATGCCGGGCGAGCGGACAACCTATTGTGGCGTTTGCGCATGGAAACGCAGGTGTGTTACGTGGTTGTATTGACGTGCACATACGCTGACAGGGCACGCTAGAGCGTCTGATGTTTGGGTCGCACGTTGGGGGTTAATCTTTCCTTAACCCACCCCTTTCAGACTCTTGATCGTATTTCTCGATATTTCAAAGCGAAATTTTCGGCTTTAAATCGATAGATAACTCGATAGTCTTGGTCGCAGTTCTTACAGGATTTGGGCAATGCAGCTACGTAACTCTTCCTCCCGCTATGGCGGGGTCAGCATCTTTCTGCACTGGGGCGTGGCGCTGGCGGTCTTCGGTCTGTTTGCTCTGGGCTTGTGGATGGTCGGTCTGGACTACTACAGCAACTGGCGCAAAGAAGCGCCGGACTTGCACAAAAGCATCGGCTTGACGCTGTTCGCGTTCTTGTCGTTGCGGGTGTTGTGGCGCTTTATCAGCCCACCGCCGCCGACGCTGCAAAGCTATAGCCGCATGACGCGCCTCGGCGCCAAGCTCGGTCACTCCTTCCTCTATCTCAGCCTGTTCGCGGTGATGATTGCCGGTTACCTGATTTCCACCGCAGACGGTGTCGGGATTCCGGTGTTTGGTCTGTTTGAAATTCCTGCGCTGATTTCCGGTCTACCGGACCAGGCAGACACCGCCGGTGCGATTCATCTGTATCTGGCGTGGACGCTGGTGATTTTTTCCGGTCTCCATGCGTTGGCAGCACTGAAGCACCACTTTATCGACCGTGATGCGACCCTGACGCGAATGCTGGGACGCAAAGCCTGATGTTCAACCTCGACTCCAAGGAATAGAAAGCATGTTGAAAAAGACTCTCGCCGCTCTGGCAATCGGTACTGCTCTGTTGTCGGCAGGGCAAGCGATGGCCGCGGAATACAAGATCGACAAGGAAGGCAATCACGCTTTCGTCGACTTCAAGATCAGCCACCTGGGCTACAGCTTCATCCACGGTACTTTCAAGGACTGGGACGGTAAGTTCAGCTTCGACGCCAAGGCTCCAGAAGCCAGTAAAATCGACGTTGTGCTGAAAACCGCCAGCGTTGATACCAATCACGCTGAACGTGACAAGCACATCCGTACCCCGGACTTCCTGGACGCAGCGAAATACCCTGAAGCCAAGTTCGTTTCCACCAGTGTCAAATCCACTGGCGAAAAAACCGCTGACGTGACCGGCGACCTGACCCTGCACGGCGTGACCAAGCCAGTTGTGATCAAGGCAACCTTCAACGGCGAAGGCAAGGACCCATGGGGTGGCTACCGTGCCGGCTTCAACGGCACGACTACCCTGCAGTTGAGCGAGTTCGGCATCAAAGGCCCAGGTCCTACTTCCCAGACCCTAGACCTGGACATCACGTTTGAAGGTGTTCAAGCGAAATAATTTTCGCTGCTGACACAAAAACGCCCCTGATCGCGAGATCAGGGGCGTTTTTGTTAGCAGGAGAAATCAGCGGTTGCGGGTCAGCAACGCCGGTTTCTCGCCGCGTGGGCGGCTTGGCAGTTGATCGAGCTGCTCAGGTGTCGGGAAGCGATCAGCCTTGGACTCCTTGTGCATGATCTTCGGCTGGGTACCGCGCGGGTTCTGCACTGCGGGTTCCTGACGCGGCTGGTCGTCACGGGCCGGGCGGCGGTTGCGCGACTCCTCGCGACGGGCCTGGCCGTCACGTGGAGCACCGCTGCGTGGACCACTGCGCTTGGCAGGCGGGGTGCCAGTGCTGGCGCCGCTGCTGTTACGCGGACCGTTCTGGCGACCTTGTGGCTGGCCGGTGCGTGGAGCACCTGCACCAGCAGCGCCTTGTGCCGGAGCGCCCGGACGGCGGCCACGGCCTTGAGGGGCCTTCTGCTGCGGAACGTAGTCGACGCGGTTACCGAAGTTATCGATATCGTCGTCGAGGAACTCGTCCGGTGCGCGGTCAGCAACGGCGCGGGGTGCCGGACGCTGCTGTTCGCGGGCCGGGGTGCCTTCACGCGGCTTTTGAGCCGGGCGTTCGCCACGGCCGGCAGCCGGTTTTTCCTTGCCGCCCTTGTCCTTGCCCTTGTCTTTACGACCGCCGCCACCGCCGCTGCCGTTTGGACCGTCGCCGCGTGGGCCGCGTGGATTGCGCGGGTTACGCACGTCCGGACGCTCGCGAACTTCTGGTTTCTCGGCTTCTACAGCGCTGGAATCAAAGCCCATCAGGTCGCCATCGGCGATTTTCTGCTTGGTCATGCGCTCGATGCTTTTCAGCAGTTTTTCTTCGTCCGGGGCAACCAGCGAGATCGCCTCGCCCGAACGACCGGCACGGCCGGTACGGCCGATACGGTGCACATAGTCTTCGTCGACGTTTGGCAGCTCGAAGTTGACCACGTGTGGCAGTTGGTCGATATCCAGGCCGCGAGCAGCGATATCGGTGGCCACCAGGATACGCACTTCGCCGGCCTTGAAGTCGGCCAGGGCTTTGGTGCGGGCGTTCTGGCTCTTGTTGCCGTGGATCGCGACGGCGCTCAGACCGTGTTTGTCCAGGTACTCGGCCAGGCGGTTGGCGCCGTGCTTGGTACGGGTGAACACCAGAACCTGTTCCCAGGCGCCGGCAGTAATCAGGTGCGCCAGCAGCGAGCGCTTGTGGCTGGCGGCCAGACGGAACACCCGTTGCTCGATGCGCTCGACCGTGGTGTTCGGTGGCGTGACTTCGATGCGTTCCGGGTTGTGCAGCAACTTGCCGGCAAGGTCAGTGATGTCCTTGGAGAAGGTTGCCGAGAACAGCAGGTTCTGACGTTTGGCCGGCAGGCGGGCGAGGACTTTCTTCACGTCATGGACGAAGCCCATGTCGAGCATCCGGTCCGCTTCGTCCAGTACCAGGATTTCCACGTGGGACAGATCGACGCTGCCTTGGCCGGCCAGGTCGAGCAAACGGCCCGGGCAAGCCACCAGCACGTCGACACCGCGGGACATCGCCTGAACCTGTGGGTTCATGCCAACGCCGCCGAAAATGCAGGCACTGACGAATTTCAGGTCACGGGCGTAGACCTTGAAACTCTCGTGCACCTGGGCGGCCAGTTCGCGAGTCGGGGTCAGGACCAGGACGCGTGGTTGGCGCGGGCCGTGACGCTGGGATTTGTCCGGGTGACCGTTGGGGAACAAGCGCTCCAGAATCGGCAAGGCGAAACCGCCGGTTTTACCCGTACCTGTCTGCGCCGCAACCATCAAGTCGCGACCTTGCAACACGGCGGGAATGGCCCGCTGTTGCACCGGGGTAGGCTGGGTGTAGCCCGCTGCCTCGATGGCGCGGACTAAAGCCTCGGAGAGACCGAGGGAAGCAAAGGACATGAGTAATCCTGTTTTAGTTAGGGCTTGGCCCAATGGGATAGTCTTGCCTGGCGCGAATGGCGTTTATGGAGAAGCGCAATCGCGTCCGGTCCTGCTGGGGCTTGAAGGCTCATCTTCGAGTACTCGCGCGGGCTGAAAAGCTGCGCTGTAGCAGTGTCGGGATGCCTTAAACAAGACCGAGCGTCCGGGCGTAAGCCTGGCGGGAAGGCCGGAGTATAACAGAGCAATCACGGAGCGCTGCTTTCCTGCTGCTCAACGGTTTTCCCGTTGCTGGCTTGCGGCGTGATCTGTGTGGCGTCAGGTACCGGGCCGGCACCATAACGCGCACTCAATTGAGCGTAGGCCGGTTCACGTTTGAAACGCTTGAGCTCGGCGCCGAAACGCTGCACCAGCAGGTCCATGCCGGCATTGCGGCGCAGGGCCAGGAACTGGCTTTGGTGACTGATGACCGTGGGGCTTTCGCTGATCTGGTCGCGCAGTTTCAAGGTGTCGAGCAGGGTTTGGCCAACCCGACGGTCGGTGATCAGCAGGTCGATACGACCGCGCTGCAGCTTGCCAAAGTTGGCTTCATGGGTCGGCGCAGGCTCGCGGGTGAACAGGGTCGAGTCCCTGAAGTCCTGGCTGTACAGGTAGCCGGGCGAGGTGCCGATGGTCAGGCCTCGCAGGTCTTCAAGGGTGCGGAAGGGGTGAGGACGATCATTGGCATAGAACAACACGAACTCGACTTCCGAGAGTGGTTCGCTGGGATAGAGCAAGGTGGCGTCGCGTTCGCTGCTGTGGAAGATATCCAGCGCGCCGTCGGCCAACCCTTGATCAAGCATGGCCAGGCAGCGTTTCCATGGCAGGAACTGCCACTCCACCTCAATCCCCAGGCGCTGGAAGACGATCGCCGTGGTTTCGTAGTCCAGCCCGAGGGCCTGGCCGTTTTCCTCGTAGACGTAGGGCGCCCAGGGCTCGGTGACAATGCGCAGCTTCTCGCCCCGAGCGGTAAAGCTCAGGCAAGCAAAAAGCACGGCTGTCAGCAATTGGGCAATGACGGGCATCGCTGGAGATTACGACGAGAGCCGGTGAAATAGCTAGAGGCGGTCTAGCCCGAGGGCTAGTCGCCCTTTGTCTGAACCAGGTGCAAGTAAATGGCCTTGCGGCGTTCACCCAGCACCAGGCGAATCATCGGGTGATTGAACCAGTGTTCGAGTTGATGGTTTTCAAGGGGGTTATCGAGGCGCCGCTCGACGTTGTCACGAGCCTTTTCCCACCAGACTGGCGTGCAGGCCTGATCGAACGGGTTGGTGTGCTGGTAGCAGCCGTAGAGGATTTCACGCATGAACTGGCGCTGATGCCTGGGCAACGCCAGGGTCACGATTTTATAGGCCAGACGCTGGAGCGTTGGTGGTCGCGGCAGTGTCGCGGTCACCAGGCGGGTTTCATCCAGCGCGAAGGTGCTGATCGGGTCGGCACCATGCTTGTCCAGCCATGCATTGATCTTGGCGCGAAACAGCTGCTTGCGGCTCCAGTAATGATGGATCAGGTCCGGACACTCGCGCACCTGCGTTGTGCGGTAGGCCGCTACCGACAGGCAGAACTCTTCAAGGGTATAGGCGCCTTGCGCCAGAGGGTACAGCTCATCCATCAAGGCGATCGAATGATCGAGAACGCCGGCATCGACGCGATCAAGGCCGATGACTCCCGAGTTCAGCAGCGGCATCTGGTCATCTGCCAGCTGTCTTTGCTGCAGTACGCCGGCCAGTGTCCGATACAGCCCCGCCTCTTTGTTGCTGCCGTATTGCAATCCAAAGGCATTGCACAGCAGGGTGCCCGGCTTGACGCGACGGAACAGTTCCAGCGGTGAGCAGTGGAAGAATGTATCCGTGTCGATCAGCAGCGCACGCTCGGACTCGCGCAACACCTGCTGCATCACCACGTGCTTGGCGCGAAAGTGATAACCATGCGGGGCGATCCACGCCTGACGGGTGCTTTCATCCAGCTCTCGAACCCGAACCGGCAAGTCGCGGTAAGGCGCCGGGTTGTCGGTGAAAACCTGGATGTCCAAGCTTTCGCCCGGTGTTTCGCGCAACCCTGCCAAGGCACTGGCGATACTGAACACTGCTTCCTGGTGGTAGGTGTTGGCACCATAAACCAGATAAATCAGTTGAGGGTTTGTGGCTGGGGTAATTGTGGACATCTACTGCGATCATCCCTGGCGAATTGGGAGAATGAAAAAAAAGGCCCTGGGTTTCGCCAGGGCCTCGTTCTGAATGCTACGCCTGTTTCAGCGTGGCAGTTTCAGATTGTTCCAGACGGCCAGGCTAGGTTCGGCCTGGTTCAGGGTATAGAAATGCAGCCCTGGTGCGCCGCCTTGCAACAAACGTTCACACATTTCGGTGATCACCTGCTCGCCGAAACCCTGAATGCTTTGGGTGTCGTCACCGTAGGCTTCCAGCTGTTTGCGGATCCAGCGCGGGATTTCCGCACCGCAGGCGTCGGAGAAGCGTGCCAGCTTGCTGTAGTTGGTGATCGGCATGATGCCCGGAACAACCGGGATGTTCACGCCCATCGCCTGTACACGCTCGACGAAGTAGAAGTAGCTGTCGGCGTTGAAGAAGTACTGGGTGATCGCACTGTTGGCGCCGGCGTTGGCCTTGCGCACGAAATTGGTGAGATCGTCTTCGAAGTTGCGTGCTTGCGGGTGCATTTCCGGGTAAGCGGCGACTTCGATGTGGAAGTGATCGCCGGTCTCTTCACGAATGAAGCTCACCAGGTCATTGGCATGGCGCAATTCGCCGCTGGCCATGCCCATGCCTGAAGGCAGGTCACCGCGCAAGGCAACGATCCGCTTGATACCGGCCGCCTTGTATTGAGCCAGCAGGCCGCGCAAGTCAGCCTTGCTATCGCCAACGCAAGACAAATGCGGTGCGGCAGGGACTTTGACTTCGCTTTCGAGCTGCAACACGGTATTGAGGGTGCGATCACGAGTCGAACCACCAGCGCCATAGGTGCAGGAGAAGAAATCGGGGTTGTACGTGGCCAGCTGACGGGCAGTGGCGATGAGCTTTTCATGCCCAGCGTCGGTCTTGGTCGGGAAGAACTCGAAGCTGTAGCGGCGGTCTTGGGACATAGGAATACCCTTGCAAACGCGTAAGCCTGTAGGGCTTGCACATCCCGTGTGGGAGCGGGCTTGCTCGCGAAAGCGGTGGGTCAGTCAACATCAATGTTGAATGATGAATCGCCTTCGCGAGCAAGCCCGCTCTCACAGGGAGAGCAGGCAGCAGGACCGATCAGTAGCGGTAAGCGTGCGGCTTGAACGGGCCTTCGACGGTCACGCCGATGTATTCAGCCTGTTGCTTGGTCAGTTGAGTGACCACGCCACCGAAACCGCGGACCATTTCCAGGGCCACTTCTTCGTCGAGTTTCTTCGGCAGTACTTCAACGGTCAGGCGCTCGGCTTTCTGGGCTGGCGACAGGTCGGCGTACTTCTGGCCGAACAGGAAGATCTGCGCAAGGACCTGGTTGGCGAACGAACCGTCCATGATGCGGCTTGGGTGGCCAGTGGCGTTGCCCAGGTTAACCAGACGGCCTTCGGCCAGCAGGATCAGGTAGTCGTCGTTCTGTGGGTCGAAATCGCCCGCGCCAGTACGGTGAACCTTGTGAACCTGTGGCTTCACTTCTTCCCATGCCCAGTTCTTGCGCATGAAAGCCGTGTCGATTTCGTTGTCGAAGTGACCGATGTTGCAGACCACGGCGCGTTTCTTCAGGGCTTTGAGCATGTTCGCATCGCAAACATTGACGTTACCGGTGGTGGTCACGATCAGGTCAATCTTGCCCAGCAGGGCCTTGTCGATGCTCGCTTCGGTACCGTTGTTGATACCGTCGATGAACGGCGAAACCAGTTCGAAACCGTCCATGCAGGCTTGCATGGCGCAGATCGGGTCAACTTCGGAGACTTTGACGATCATGCCTTCCTGACGCAGGGACTGGGCCGAACCCTTGCCCACGTCACCGTAACCGATGACCAGCGCTTGCTTGCCGGACAACAGGTGGTCGGTACCGCGCTTGATCGCGTCGTTCAGGCTGTGACGGCAGCCATACTTGTTGTCGTTCTTGCTCTTGGTCACCGAGTCGTTGACGTTGATGGCCGGGATTTTCAGCTCGCCCTTGGCCAGCATGTCCAGCAGGCGGTGAACGCCGGTGGTGGTTTCTTCGGTGACGCCGTGAACGCGGTCCAGTACTTGTGGGTACTTCTTGTGCAGCAGCTCGGTCAGGTCGCCGCCATCGTCGAGGATCATGTTGGCATCCCAAGGCTGGCCATCCTTGAGGATGGTTTGCTCCAGGCACCACTCGTACTCTTGTTCAGTCTCGCCCTTCCAGGCGAATACCGGGATGCCGGCAGCGGCGATCGAAGCGGCGGCCTGATCCTGAGTCGAGAAAATGTTGCAGGACGACCAGCGTACTTCGGCACCCAGGGCAACCAGGGTTTCGATCAGCACGGCAGTCTGAATGGTCATGTGGATGCAGCCGAGAATCTTCGCGCCCTTGAGCGGTTGCTCGACGGAGTACTTGCGGCGCAGACCCATCAGGGCTGGCATTTCCGATTCGGCGATGATGGTTTCACGACGGCCCCAGGCAGCCAGGGACATGTCGGCAACTTTGTAGTCGTTAAAATCTGCAGGCGTGATTACAGCGCTCATGAAGAGCCTCCATTCGTAAGTATGCGAATGGGCGCCGTTGTGCGTTTAGTGTCCAGCCGATCATGGCCGGGCAACGCCCCATCCGAGCCTGACAGGTCGAACCTGCTGCAGCGCCCCTCGGACAGGTGGCGGGAAAACGGTATCAATCGAAGATGACCGTTTTGAAACGGGGGCGATTATAGCCGTCTGGGCCAGACTTCCAAAGGGTTTCTGTCGGCCAGATGAAGATCGTTAATGGCGACCATAGTCGAAGCCTCATGGAGCATGACTGCATGGTCTGCCATGATGCCGGCATCAATCGGCAAGACGGTCAGGAGCGAGCATGAATTTCCACACCCGCAAATGGGTAAAACCCGAAGACCTTAACCCCAACGGCACGCTGTTCGGCGGTAGCCTGCTGCGCTGGATCGACGAAGAGGCCGCCATTTACGCAATCGTCCAGCTGGGCAATCAGCGCGTGGTCACCAAGTACATTTCCGAAATCAACTTCGTCAGCGCCTCGCGCCAGGGCGACATCATCGAACTGGGTATCACCGCTACCGAATTCGGTCGTACCTCGATCACCCTGACGTGCGAAGTGCGCAACAAGATCACCCGCAAAAGCATCCTGACGGTCGAGAAGATGGTCTTCGTCAACCTGGGCGAAGACGGCTTGCCTACGCCCCATGGCCGGACCGAGATCAAGTACGTCAAGGACCAGTTCCAGGATGACCCCGCCGTCGAATGACCGCGGCCCCTGTGGCGAGGGAGCTTGCTCCCGCTCGGCCGCGAAGCGGTCGCAGATCGATTAATGCGTTGTGTCTGACAAAACTCGATTGCAGGATTTAGGGCCGCTGCGCGCCCCAGCGGGAGCAAGCTCCCTCGCCACAAGGGTTTTGTATCGTTGCACAGATTATCTAAAGCTCAGCCGGGGACGTTGGCCGTTGCCGCTTCGCGGCGTTGCAGGTAGATAAAGAACAGCGCCGTCAGCACGGTCAAGCCGCTGACCAGTGCACCGGTCCATGGCAGGTCTGCAAGGTTGGCGCCGCTGGCGACGACCAGTCCGCCGATCCACGCTCCGGCGGCATTGCCCAGGTTGAAGGCGCTCTGGTTTAGCGTCGAACCCAGGTTCGGCGCCTCATGAGCCTGGTCGATGATCAGCAGTTGCAGGATCGGGCACAGTGCGAAGGCGAACACACCCCACAGTACCAGGGTGATGGCGGCCGGGATCACCGAGTGGCTGGTCTGGCTGAACGCGGCCAGCACCAGCACGACCGCGAGGGCCATGCCGACTAATGACGGCAGCAAACGGCTGTCGGCCAAGCGTCCGCCGAGCATGCTGCCAGCGGTCAAGCCCACACCGAACAACAACAGCATGATGGTTACGCCGTGCGGGCTGACGCCGGTGATGTCCTGCAGGATCGGTGCGATGTAGGTGAAGACACTGAACAGGCTGGTCGACGCCAGCACGCTCATGCCCAACGCCAGCAGCACATTGGTTTTGCCCAGTACCTTGAATTCGCTGGCCAGGTTGGCTTTGTCCATGGCGATCTCTTTCGGCAACCAGACCCACTGGGCGATGGCCGCGATCACGCCGATCACCGACACCGCCCAGAAGGTCGAGCGCCAGCCGGCGTATTGCCCGAGCGCGGTGCCCAGCGGTACGCCGAGTACGTTGGCGAGGGTCAGGCCGGTGAACATCATCGCAATTGCCTGGGCGCGTTTGTTCGGTGCCACTAAACCTGCAGCGACCACTGAACCGATGCCGAAGAATGCACCGTGGCACAACGCAGTAATCACCCGTGCGGCCATCAATGTGGCGTAGTTCGGGGCGAGTGCGCAGAGCATGTTGCCAAGGATGAACATCAGCGTCATGCCCAGCAGCGTGGCTTTGCGTGGCATGTTGGCCGTCCCGACCGCGAGGATCGGCGCGCCGAACACCACGCCCAGGGCGTAGCCGGTAATCAGCAGGCCGGCCTCGGGAATGCTTACGGCAAGGTCGCGGGCGACATCGGGCAGCAAGCCCATGATGACGAATTCAGTGGTGCCGATGCCGAAGGCGGCAACAGCCAGTGCAAGCAAGGCGAGTGGCATGCGCAAGGTCTCTGTCGGTAGTCTTGACGCTCTGATCAGGCATACGCATGCGAGCCCCCGGTTCCGTGAGAATCGGGTAGCAGCAGAAATTTATTGGAATAAGTATGTGCGCAACTGAGTGCGGCGTGGTCGGTTGCAGTATAAACAGCTGCTGACATATGGCGAATCAATTCGGTTGATGCGGACAAGGAGAGCAGGGTGCTTGCGACGATTCTGGTGTTGGTGGCGGCGTTGTTGCACGCAGCCTGGAATACCCTGATCAAGTTCAGTGCTGAGCGGTTATTGGTCGTGGCCTGCATGGACAGTGTCGCGATGCTGTTTGTCGCGCTGATGCTGGGTTTCGTCGCGCTGCCACCGATGGATATCTGGCCGTGGATACTCGCTTCGGCCGCCTTCGAGTTGCTCTATCGGTATCTGCTGATCCAGGCCTATCGGGTCGGCGATCTTGGGCTGGTCTATCCGCTGATGCGCGGTTTGTCGCCGTTGGTGGTCTTGGCGTTGACACTGATCTTTGCTGGCGAAGTGCTGACGACCCAGCAGATCCTCGGCATTTTGCTGATCCCGTTCGGCATGCTGTGCCTGCTTTGGCAGGGCGGTGGCGGGGAGCGTTTGCCGTGGTCGATGTTGCCGGTAGTGGTGCTGATCGGCTTGTGCATTGGCGGCTACACCTTTATCGATGGGCAGGCGTTGCGGCGCTGGTCGCACCCGCTCGATTACCTGGTCTGGGTGACGCTGCTCAGTGCCTGGCCGTTTCCGCTGTTGGCACTGGTGCGCAAGCGTCCGGCTTTTATGCTGTTCTGGCGTGAGCAGTGGCGACTGGGCTTGGGTGTCGGGTTCTGCGTGTTGTTCAGCTACGCTTTGGTGCTCTGGGCCATGCAGTTGGGGTCGATCGCCGAAGCGGCGGCACTGCGCGAGATCAGTGTGATTCTGGTGGTGCTGTTCGGCATGCGTTACCTCAAGGAACCTTTCGGCCGGCCCAGGCTCTTGGCTTGTGGGCTGGTACTGGCCGGCATGCTCGTGATGAAGTTCTGAGCGAGTGTTTACGAAACTCTAAAAAGGAATCTGCAATGAACGTTGCCCTGTGGTGTGTATTGATCGCGATTTTCTTGCCGTACGTTTGCACCGCCATTGCCAAGATCGGCGGCAAGTTCGGGCTTCGGGATAATCATGATCCGCGAGATTTTCTTGAGTCCCTCGAAGGGTTCGCCAAGCGTGCCCACTGGGCCCAGTTGAACAGCTTTGAAGTCACCCCGGCGTTTGCCGCCGCGGTCATCGTCGCGCACCTGGTCGGCAATGCCGAACTGGTGACGATCAACGTGCTGTCGGTGCTGTTCATCACCAGCCGCCTGCTTTACATCATCTGCTACCTGGCAGACTGGGCGATCCTGCGTTCGCTGGTGTGGTTTGTCGGCATGGGATTGATTGCCGCCTTCTTTTTTGTGTCGATCTGACGCGATGCGGAACCGTTTTTGTAGCAGCAGGCTTCGCCAGCTGCTACAGGAGTCAACAGCGTATTGGGTGCGACTTACTTTGTGTCGGTCACCTGCGGCAGTTGCGGTAGTGCCGCGCCTTTTGGCCAGAGCATCCAGATTTGCCCTTGCTGTTTCATGTCGCCGGCCAGTTGCCCGGCGGCATCGCCGGTGCCCCAGAACAGGTCGGCGCGAACTTCGCCGGTGATCGCGCCACCGGTGTCCTGTGCGGCGACGGGGCGCACCAGTGCGCTGCCATCAGGGCGGGTAGTGGATAACCAGAGCAGACTGCCCAGTGGAATCACCTTGCGATCCACCGCCACGCTGTAACCCGAGGTCAGTGGCACGTTCAACGAGCCGCGCGGGCCTTCGTTGCTGTCAGGATTGCGGCTGAAGAACACGTAGCTCGGGTTACTGCCGAGCAGTTCAGGAATGCGCGTCGGGTGGGCCTTGGCCCAGGCACTGATGGCGCCCATGGTCACGTCTTCCTTCTTCAGTTCGCCCTGATCCACCAGCCAGCGGCCAATTGGGCGGTACGGGTGACCGTTCTGGTCGGCATAACCGATGCGCAGTTGGCGGCCATCTTCCAGCTGAATGCGGCCCGAGCCCTGGATTTGTAGAAACTGCAGGTCCATCGGATCGGTCAGCCACGCCAGCACAGGCGCCTTGACCCCTTTGGTTTCAATGGCGGCGGCATCGTCGTAAGGCTTGAGCACCCGGCCTTCAAGGCGACCGCGCAGGCGCTTGCCTTTGAGTTCGGGGTAAATGCTCTCGAGCGAGACGATGATCATGTCGTCCGGTACACCGTAAACCGGCACATTGGCCACCGGGTTCTGCGTCAGGCTGCCCGGATAGACCGGCTCGTAATAGCCGGTGATCAAGCCATTCGCATTGCCGCTGGAGGAGCGCAGGCCGTAGACCGCCAGCTGTTCCTTGAGAAAGCCGCGGATGGCGTCTGCGGTTTGCGGCACATTGGCTGCCGCTGCGCAGGTCGCGCCCCAGACCGGGTCGGATTTCAGGCGGGTACAGGCGCTGCGCCAGGAACCGAAGCCGGCCAGCAAGTCATTATCAGATACCGCCGGCAAAGCTTCCCACGTCGCGCTGGAATAGGTGGCGATGGCGTGGGTTTGTGGTTTTGCGGTGTCGCCACTGTTGCAACCGGCGAGCAGGGCGACCATCGGTACGGTCCAGAGCAGAGTGTTGCGCCAGGCCTTGAAACGGCTGTTCATGCGGTATTTCCTGTGCAGGTTGCCCGAGCGCTTCCAGCGTTCAGGCAACCCTTATTGTTAATAGGGCTATTGGTCTTTGCCGACGACGCGAGGATACTGGCCGCCGTTTCCCGTGACCTGAAGCCACCATGACTCTTAAAAGACTTTCTGTTGTATTGCTGGCCTGCCTGACGCTGTCCGCCTGTGGCGGTGTCGATCCGAACTCGCCGCTGGGTCAGCGCAAGGCGATTTTCAAGCAAATGCTCAAGACTGGCGAAGACCTGGGCGGCATGTTGCGGGGACGTATCCCGTTCGATGGCCCGCGTTTTACCGCCGGCGCAGTCAAGCTCGACGCCTTGTCCCATGAGCCGTGGAAGCATTTCCCACAGGTTCGTGAGGACGGCAAAACCAGCGCCAAAGACGATGTCTGGCAGCAGCAGGCACGTTTCCAGGAAATGGCCCGCACGCTTGAGGCCGCCACCGGTGAATTGGTGATCGCCAGCCAGGTTCAGCCGTACAAGGCCAGTAACCTGGGCCCGGCCGTGCAGAAAGTCGAAGACGCCTGTAGTGCGTGCCATAAACAGTTTCGTGATCACTGATTTCAGGTTCAACTGATAACTCTGTGGCGAGGGAGCTTGCTCCCGCTGGGTGGCGAAGCCGCCCCAACATCGGCTATCGCGATTATCCCGGGAAATCGCGATAGCCGGACTGCGAACGCTACGCGTCCGAGCGGGAGCAAGCTCCCTCGCCACAAAAGCTGCTGCACTCATCGATCTCGAATTTACTTATCCAGCTCATCCAGCGCTCGCTGCAATTCCTTACGGGACTCGGCGAGTTTGTCTTTGCGTTTGTTGATCTTCTCGGCGTCGCCCTGTTTCATCGCCTTGTCGAGGTCGGCCTGACGGCGGCTGACTTCGTGCTTGGCGTCGAGCACCTTGTTCTCGCGCTCTTTCTTCAAGGCGGCGTCGTTGCAGTGCTCGGTGGCTTCGCTCAGGGCTTTTTCCAGGCCAGACTGTTGTCCGGCATTGCCGTGTGCCCTGGCCTGTTCGATCTGGTTGCTGATGGACTGGCGCTTGGCGGCACAACCAGTGAGTTGCGGAGTTTCTTCGGCAGCCATCAGCGGTGTCACCATGACGCCACAAAGGACCAGCATGGCGAGCGGTGAAAGAAATTTCATAAAGGCTCCGTTTAAAAAATCATCAGGTCGGCAGCAGATGGGCTGTTGGAGCGCATCGATACTCATTGGGTTCAAAACTGCCGGCTCTCTGCATAGCTAGAAACCGTCTATTCCGGCAGCGTGTAATTGTTCGCTCAAGGCCAGCACCTGCGGGTCGCGGAAAAATGCGCTCAACTGCGCCGCGCGCCCCGGACCGATTCCGGCTTCGGTCTGCCATTGCTCAGTGTCTCGTTGCGCCAGTAATTGCCATGAGTCTGCAAGTCTGGCCTCACCGGTGGGCGGCAAACCCAATGCTTTCAGCCAGCGTGAAAAGGGCTGTTGCCGGGCGCTTTGCAGACTGTTCAGCAAGCGGACACTGCTGCGCTCGCCGAAGCCGTCAATGTTAGCAAGCTCTTGGGCGTCGAGGGTCAACCAATCGAGCAAACCCTTGAGGCGTCCGGCACTGATCAGTTTTTCCCAGGTGCCGGGGCCGATATGGCGCAGCGCCAGGCCTTGCTTGCCACTGAGCCAGGTCAGTCGTGCGAGAAACTGGCTTTCGCAGCCCGGTGTCGGTTGCCAACAGCTGAGGTGATGAAAGTCTTCTGCGCGTGGTGCGTTCACCTCGGGTCGTTCAGCGCTGCGCAACACGACCCTGTCGAGTCGCGGGATGGTCAGCCCGGCAAGGCTGATGGCGACCTGATCGCCGGGGCGAATGTCCATGGCCTGCCAGCGCTGCAACGAACTCACGCTGACACGTTTGATCTGTCGGTCATCGAGCATGACCGGCGCAAGCTCCAGCACCGGAGTGACGCGCCCGGTGCGCCCGATCTTGAAGTTGACCTTGCGCACTTCAGCCAACGCCTGGGCGAAAGGGTACTTCCAGGCCACGCTCCAGAACGGAGTTTTCGCCTCCCAGCGCTCTGCCGCCGAGCGTTGGCTCTGACGCAAGACAATACCGTCGCTGGCAAACGGCAGGGGTGTGCGATACCAGTGATCGCGCCAACGTTCGGCATCGGCCAATGCGCTGACGGGCTGGCTGTAGAACTCACTGTCAGGGAAGCCCAATGCTTTCAGGGCGAGCAGGCGCTCCGGCAAGGTGGCCGGACCTTGCGGCCAATCCCAGACAAATAGCCCGACCCCGTTGGCGTCCACAGGGTTCAGTTCTTTACGGGCCATCAACCCGGCCACGGTGCTGCGGGCGTTCAGGCTGCCACTCTTGGCTTGTACATGATCCGTCAGGCGCCAATAGAGTTCGCCTTGCAGCAGCAGGTCCAGTGGCTGCGGCAGTTGCTGGGGGATCGCGGCGATCTTGCGCGCCGAGGCGGTCCAGTCCTGGCCGTTGATACCGTCCCCGCGACTGATCGCCTGCTGGAGCTGACCCTCGCGGTAAATCAACGTGACCGCTACGCCATCGACTTTGGGCTGAGCCCAGATATCGTCGCGTGTCTTGAGCCAGGCTTCGACGGCACGACCGTCGATGAGCTTTTCGAGGCCGGTGTGGGGAATCGGATGGGTAACCGTGCCGCGGGCGGCACGTAGCGGATTCTCAGGTGTTGCACTTCGCTCAAAGCATTCTCTCCAAGCTTTGAGGTGGGCACGGGATTGGTCGTAGATTTCGTCGGCGACCAGTGAATGTCCTTGCCGGTGATAGCTGTCGTCCCAGCGCTCGATTTGCGCTTGCAGCGCGGTGATTTCGGCCTGGGCTCGGGTGGGGAGCCAGTCGGGACAGCTATTGGTGTTGGCGCTGGCGTTCAGGCAGGCAACGATCAACCAGAAACCGATCAACAGACGAAGTGTGGGCAGCATCATGAGCATCCTTGCTCGAGGGGGATGCCTGAAGGCTAGATCAGCAGGGAGGCTGGCGAGCGCTGGTGGTTTTCAGGGTGTGTCCAGACCGGACCAGCGCCCATGAAAAAGCCCCGCACGGCGAACCGTGCGGGGCTTTTTGTGCAGCCAGGAAAGTCTTACAGGCCGGCAGCAGCGCGCAGGGCGTCGGCGCGGTCGGTTTTTTCCCAGGTGAACGTGGTGAACGTATCGTCGCCCACGGTTTTGATTTCCGGGGTGCGACCGAAGTGGCCGTACGCAGCGGTGTCCTGGTACATCGGGTGCAGCAGGTCGAGCATGGTGGTGATTGCGTATGGACGCAGGTCGAACACTTCGCGGACCAGTTTGACGATCTTGTCGTCGCTGATCTTGCCGGTGCCGAAGGTGTTCAACGAAATCGAAGTCGGTTGAGCGACGCCGATGGCGTAGGAAACCTGAATCTCGCAACGCTCGGCCAGGCCGGCAGCCACGATGTTCTTGGCCACATAACGACCGGCGTAGGCAGCCGAACGGTCAACCTTCGATGGATCTTTACCGGAGAACGCGCCGCCGCCGTGACGGGCCATGCCGCCGTAGCTGTCAACGATGATCTTGCGACCGGTCAGGCCGCAGTCGCCCACCGGGCCACCGATAATGAACTGGCCAGTCGGGTTGATGTGGAACTGGGTGTCCTTGGACAGCAGCTCGGCAGGCAGCACGTGCTTGACGATCAGTTCCATCACGCCTTCGCGCAGGTCTTTGTAGGATACTTCCGGGTTGTGCTGGGTCGACAGTACAACGGCGTCGATACCGACAACCTTGCCGTTTTCGTAGCGGCAGGTCACTTGCGACTTGGCGTCTGGACGCAGCCAAGGCAGCAGGCCGGACTTGCGGGCTTCGGCCTGGCGCTGAACCAGTTGGTGCGAGAAGGTGATCGGTGCTGGCATCAGCACGTCGGTTTCGTTGCTGGCGTAGCCGAACATCAGGCCCTGGTCGCCGGCGCCCTGGTCTTCAGGCTTGGCACGATCAACACCCTGGTTGATGTCGGGGGACTGCTTGCCGATGATGTTCATCACGCCGCAGGTCGCGCCGTCGAAGCCGACGTTCGAGCTGTTGTAGCCGATGTCGAGGATCACGTTGCGGACGATGTCTTCCAGATCGACCCAGGCCGAGGTGGTGACTTCGCCGGCGATGATCGCCACGCCCGTTTTCACCAGAGTCTCGCACGCCACACGGGCGAACTTGTCTTCAGCAATGATGGCGTCCAGCACCGCATCAGAAATCTGGTCGGCGATTTTGTCCGGATGCCCTTCAGACACGGACTCGGAGGTGAAAAGGGAGTATTCGCTCATCTCGATGTTTTCCTGAATTTACCGATGGTGAGTGTCGCCAGCCGGTCGCTGAAAGTGGCGGACCTGGATCTGGAAACCATTACGTAAGCCTACATAGAGGCTTTCCCCGGGAACGAGTCCCGCAGCGGTGGCCCAACGGGCCAAATCGTCCTGTTCAAACCCCAACCAAAGATCACCGCAGGCCTCCTTGGCCCAACTTTGGTTGTGGCTACATAACTCTGTCACTAACAGGCTACCGCCTGGTTGCAGCAAGTCGGCCATGTGCTTGAGCGCATCGGCTGGCGCGGCGAAATGGTGCAAGACCATGTTCAGTACAACGCAATTGGCCTCAAGGCTTACGCCATCCAATGCATCGGCCAATTGCAGGCTGACGTTAGCCAGCTTTTCACGTTCGCAGACCTGGCGCGCCAGTTCGAGCATCGCCGGGCTGTTGTCGAGCGCTGTGACCTGGCTGAAGCGGCGCGCCAGTTCCGGCAGAAAACTGCCGTCGCCGGGGCCGACTTCAATCGCCGTGGCACCTTCGCTGAAGCTCAACTTGTCGAGCAGGGTCAGCACGCTTTCACGGTATTGCGCCAAGCCGGCGATCAAGTCTTGCTGGGCGCGAAATTTTTCCGCAACCCGTGAGAAAAAGTCCTGGCTGGCAGCGGCTCGTTGTCCGTGGACCTGGCTGATCCGCGCCTGCACATCGCTGGGCAGGGTCAGGTTGTCCACTTCGTCGAGCAGTGCTGCATGCAGCTTGCCGCCCAACAATTCGGTGTGGGGCAGGGCGCGACGGTAAAAAATCGCGTTACCTTCACGGCGGGTCGCTACCAGCTCAGCCTGGGCCAGCACCTTCAAGTGGTGGCTCATGCCCGATTGGCCGGTGGCGAAAATTTGCGCCAGCTCCAGCACGCCGAACGAATCGTTGGCCAGTGCGCGCAAAACGTTCAGCCGCAACGGATCGCCGCCGGCCTTGCACAAGGCCGCCAGCTCATCGCAATCGTCATGGCGAATGGAAGGCACGCGTAAGTTCATAAGGCCAGCAGTCTAGTGATGCGTAGAAATCCCCGCAAGGGCAATATCAAAAAGTTTTGATATTGCTCGATGGATGGCACTTCTCACGGGATGATTAACTCTACAAACGTACAGCGGAAAGGTTTCATCACCCGAAACCGTCGTTATCCGTGGGAAAAACGTCTCCAGATGACTATCTGTCATTGCCCCGAGGCTGTCCGCTGAGGGAAAATGCTCGCCTTTTTTCCGTTTCGTTTTATTCACTCTCGATTCAGTATCAGCAGGAGAACAGCGATGCCCAGCCGTCGTGAGCGTGCCAACGCCATTCGTGCCCTCAGCATGGATGCCGTGCAAAAAGCCAACAGCGGCCATCCCGGTGCCCCTATGGGTATGGCGGATATCGCCGAAGTGCTTTGGCGTGACTACCTCAAGCACAACCCGAGCAATCCATCGTTTGCCGACCGCGACCGGTTCATCCTGTCCAACGGTCACGGCTCGATGTTGCTTTACTCGTTGCTGCACCTGACCGGCTACGACCTGTCGATCGATGACCTGAAAAACTTCCGCCAACTGCACAGCCGCACACCGGGCCACCCGGAACTCGGTTACACCCCGGGTGTTGAAACCACCACTGGCCCGTTGGGTCAGGGCCTGGCCAACGCCGTGGGCTTTGCCCTGGCAGAAAAAGTCCTGGCGGCGCAGTTCAACCGTCCAGGTCACAACGTTGTCGACCACCACACCTATGTGTTCCTGGGTGATGGCTGCATGATGGAAGGCATTTCCCACGAAGTCAGCTCCCTGGCCGGTACCCTGGGCCTGGGCAAACTGATCGCTTTCTACGATGACAACGGCATCTCCATCGACGGCGAAGTCGAAGGCTGGTTCACCGATGACACCCCGAAGCGTTTCGAAGCCTACAACTGGCAAGTGATCCGCAACGTTGACGGTCACGACCCGGAAGAGATCAAGATCGCGATCGAGACGGCACGCAAAAGCGCGCAACCGACGCTGATCTGCTGCAAAACCACCATCGGCTTCGGTTCGCCGAACAAGCAAGGCAAGGAAGATTGCCACGGTGCCCCACTGGGTGACGCGGAAATCGCCTTGACCCGCACTGCGCTGAAGTGGAACTACGGCCCGTTCGAAATCCCGGCCGACATCTATGCCGAGTGGGACGCCAAGGAAGCCGGTCGCGCTGTCGAAGCCGAGTGGGATCAGCGTTTCGCTGCCTACTCCGCCGAATTCCCGGAGCTGGCCAACGAGCTGGTCCGTCGTCTGAGCGGTGAGCTGCCAGAAGACTTCGCTGAAAAAGCCTCGGCCTACATCGCTGAAGTCGCAGCCAAGGGCGAAACCATCGCCAGCCGTAAAGCCAGCCAGAACGCCCTGAACGCGTTCGGCCCGCTGCTGCCGGAAATGCTTGGCGGTTCGGCTGACCTGGCCGGTTCCAACCTGACCCTGTGGAAAGGTTGCAAAGGTGTCAGCGCTGAAGACGCCAGCGGCAACTACATGTACTACGGCGTTCGCGAGTTCGGCATGACTGCCATCATGAACGGCGTTGCCCTGCACGGCGGCCTGGTGCCTTACGGCGCAACTTTCCTGATGTTCATGGAATACGCCCGCAACGCCGTGCGTATGTCCGCCCTGATGAAGCAGCGCGTGATCCACGTCTACACCCACGACTCCATCGGTCTGGGCGAAGACGGTCCGACTCACCAGCCAATCGAACAACTGGCCAGCCTGCGCTGCACGCCGAACCTCGACACCTGGCGTCCAGCCGATGCCGTTGAATCGGCAGTGGCCTGGAAGAACGCCCTGGAGCGTAAAGACGGTCCTACGGCACTGATCTTCTCGCGTCAGAACCTGCAGCACCAAACCCGTGACGCGGTGCAGATCGAACTGATCAACCGTGGTGGTTATGTGCTCAAGGACTGCGCTGGCGAGCCTGAGCTGATCCTGATCTCCACCGGTTCGGAAGTCGGCCTGGCCGTTCAGGCCTACGACAAGCTGACTGAGCAGGGTCGCAAGGTGCGTGTGGTTTCCATGCCATGCACCAGCGTGTTCGATGCTCAGGATGCCGGCTACAAGCAAGCGGTTCTGCCGTTGCAGGTCAGCGCCCGTATCGCCATCGAGGCCGCACACGCGGACTACTGGTACAAATACGTGGGCCTGGAAGGTCGCGTCATCGGCATGACCACCTACGGCGAGTCGGCGCCTGCGCCTGCCTTGTTCGAAGAGTTCGGCTTCACCCTGGAAAACATCCTGGGTCAGGCTGAAGAGCTGCTGGAAGACTAAGTCCAGGTGAAGTATTGCCTGTTCTGAAGCCATCGCGGGCAAGCTTTGCTCCTACAGATTGATGTCGTGCCCGAATCCCGTGGCAATCATCTATCCGTAGGAGCAAGGCTTGCCCCGGGCGGCGTTCCGACGATGACAATGGAACATTCAACGTTGAACTGACGGATTCACCACGGTAATCGAGAACCCCATGCCTCAACCGCGTCCTTACAAAGTTGCACTCAACGGCTACGGCCGGATTGGTCGTTGCGTCTTGCGTGCTTTGTTCGAGCGAGGGGCGGCTGCCGGGTTTGAAATTGTGGCAATCAACGATCTGGCTGACATGGCCAGCGTCGAATACCTGACACGCTTCGACTCCACCCACGGGCGTTTTCCCGGTGAGGTGAGGGTTGACGGCGATTGTCTGCATATTAATGGCAACTGCGTGAAGGTCCTGCGCAGTGCCACCCCCGAAGGCATCGATTGGGCGTCGCTGGGCGTCGATCTGGTGCTTGAATGCTCCGGTGCTTACCACACGCGCGCAGACGGCCAGCGTTTCCTCGACGCCGGCGCCCCGCGGGTGCTGTTTTCCCAGCCGATGGCCAGCGAAGCGGATGTCGACGCCACCATCGTCTACGGCGTCAATCAGGAGTGTCTGACCGGCGATGAACTGCTGGTGTCCAACGCGTCCTGCACCACCAACTGCGGCGTGCCGCTGTTGCGCCTGCTGGATCAGGCCTTTGGCCTGGACTACGTGTCGATCACCACGATTCACTCGGCGATGAACGATCAGCCGGTCATTGACGCCTACCACCACGAAGACTTGCGCCGCACCCGTTCGGCGTTTCAGTCGGTGATCCCGGTGTCCACCGGCCTGGCGCGCGGTATCGAACGCCTGCTGCCGGAACTTGCCGGGCGAATTCAGGCCAAAGCTGTACGCGTGCCGACGGTCAACGTGTCTTGCCTCGACATCACGATGCAAACCGTTACCGACACTGACGCGAGTGAAGTCAACCGGATCCTGCGCGAGGCCGCCACCTATGGCCCGCTCAAGGGGCTTTTGGCTTATACCGAGTTGCCTCATGCCAGTTGTGATTTCAACCATGACCCACATTCGGCAATCGTCGATGCCAGTCAGACCCGTGTTTCCGGCCCGAGGCTGGTGAACGTACTGGCCTGGTTCGACAACGAATGGGGTTTTGCCAACCGAATGCTGGATGTTGCAGGACACTATCTGCAAACCGCTATCAAGCTCTCTGTTTCTGAACTCTCTGCTTCTAAAAAACCTGCTCTCTAAAACAGCTATCCAGGAAATGCGACCCATGACCGTGTTGAAGATGACCGACCTCGATCTGCAAGGTAAGCGCGTATTGATCCGCGAAGACCTCAACGTCCCAGTCAAGGACGGTGTTGTCACCAGCGATGCGCGAATCCTGGCCTCGCTGCCGACCATCAAGCTGGCCCTGGAAAAAGGCGCGGCGGTGATGGTTTGCTCGCATCTTGGCCGTCCGACCGAGGGTGAGTTCTCGACCGAGAACAGCCTCAAGCCAGTCGCTGACTACCTGAGCAAGGCCCTGGGCCGTGAAGTGCCGCTGGTCTCCGACTACCTGGACGGCGTTGACGTCAAGGCCGGCGACATCGTGCTGTTCGAGAACGTGCGCTTCAACAAAGGCGAGAAAAAGAACACTGACGAACTGGCGAAGCAATATGCCGCCCTGTGCGACGTGTTCGTGATGGACGCCTTCGGCACCGCTCACCGTGCCGAGGGTTCGACCCACGGCGTGGCCAAGTTCGCCAAAGTCGCTGCAGCTGGCCCGTTGCTGGCTGCCGAGCTGGACGCACTGGGCAAAGCCCTTGGCGCCCCGGCCCAGCCAATGGCAGCCATCGTCGCCGGCTCCAAGGTCTCGACCAAACTCGACGTGCTGAACAGCCTGAGCCAGATCTGCGACCAGCTGATCGTCGGTGGCGGTATCGCCAACACCTTCCTGGCCGCTGCCGGTCACCCGGTCGGCAAATCGCTGTACGAGCCAGACCTGCTGGACACCGCCCGCGCCATCGCAGCCAAAGTCAGCGTGCCGTTGCCAGTCGATGTGGTGGTTGCCAAGGAATTCGCCGAAAGCGCGACCGCGACCGTCAAGTTGATCGCCGACGTGGCGGCAGACGACATGATCCTGGACATCGGTCCACAGACTGCGGCGCACTTCGCTGAACTGCTGAAGTCGTCGAAAACCATCCTGTGGAACGGCCCGGTCGGCGTATTCGAATTCGACCAGTTCGGTAACGGCACCAAAGTCCTGGCTCAGGCCATTGCAGACAGCTCGGCGTTCTCCATTGCGGGCGGCGGCGACACCCTGGCAGCCATCGATAAGTATGGCGTTGCGGATCAAATCTCCTACATTTCTACCGGCGGCGGCGCGTTCCTCGAGTTCGTCGAAGGCAAAGTGCTGCCAGCGGTTGAAGTCTTGGAAAGCCGCGCAAAGGCCTAAGGGTCATCCATTGGCCAGGCAAAGGAGTGTTTACATGGTCAAGACGTTAGCGACATTGATCGCAGCGGGTGTACTGGCCGGCTGCGGGAGCACCCCGAAAGCCGCGCAGGAATCGGATACCGGCGCGCCGGACAAAGGCTGTTACCAGGCCGACTGGCAAGCCGAAACCAACCCGGTGCTCAACAAGCGTTCCGGGCCGGATGGCCTGGATAAATACGAGACACGGACCCCGGCCAAGGAACATGGTTGCCCTTGACCGGTCTGACTCACTGATACCCAGCGCAGTTGGCGTGTGCCGACTGCCGAGGAAAATGGATGAAAGGCTTGATAGCCGTGGGGTCGCTGGCAGTACTTGCCGGTTGCGCCACTATGAACCCGTTCGCGTCGTCGCCTGTTGCGTCCGATAATTGGACGAACTGGGTTTGCGATAGCCAGGCCCCCGTGCACTGGCGCTACACCGACGCCACGCACAACACCGTGGATGTGCGGCTCAGCGACGACCAGGTTCATCGCTTGAAGCTTGATCCGGCAGGCTCTGGTTCGCTGTACAGCGACGACCAGTTGGCGTTTCACGTAAAAGATGACGAAGGCCTGGTGTACTGGGTCGCCACCAACGATTTGATCGGCCGCGGCTGTAAAGCCAAGTAACACCGCTGATCACAGAGCTTTTGTGGCGAGGGAGCTTGCTCCCGCTGGAGCGCGAAGCGGTCACAAAGCCAGTCGACTCAGCGATCCAGAAGGACCGAGTCAATTGGTTTACGACTGCTTCGCAGCCGAGCGCGAGCAAGCTCGCTCGCCACAGGGTTCTTCGTAACACACAGGATTTATGTTGTACCGGATTCGCAGGCCGGCCTTACCCCCGATCTGCATTAACTTGAATAGCAGCCGCCGCTACGGCAGGCTTGCACGATTAACGACCCTCAACCGGGAGAGACACACACCATGGCACTTATCAGCATGCGCCAGATGCTGGACCACGCAGCCGAGTTCGGCTACGGCGTTCCAGCCTTCAACGTCAACAACCTTGAGCAGATGCGCGCCATCATGGAAGCCGCTGACAAGACTGACTCCCCGGTGATCGTCCAGGCTTCGGCCGGCGCCCGTAAATACGCTGGCGCGCCATTCCTGCGTCACCTGATTCTGGCGGCGATCGAAGAATTCCCGCACATCCCGGTGTGTATGCACCAGGACCACGGCACCAGCCCTGACGTCTGCCAGCGCTCGATCCAGCTGGGCTTCAGCTCGGTGATGATGGACGGCTCCCTCGGCGAAGACGGCAAGACGCCGACCGACTACGACTACAACGTCCGTGTCACCCAACAAACCGTAGCCATGGCTCACGCCTGTGGCGTATCGGTAGAAGGCGAGCTGGGTTGCCTGGGTTCGCTGGAAACCGGCATGGCCGGTGAAGAAGACGGTATCGGTGCAGAAGGCGTGCTCGATCACAGCCAAATGCTCACCGACCCGGAAGAAGCCGCTGACTTCGTCAAACGCACCCAGGTCGATGCCCTGGCCATCGCCATCGGCACCAGCCACGGCGCTTACAAGTTCACCAAGCCACCCACCGGCGACGTGCTGGCTATCGACCGTATCAAGGAAATCCACAAACGCATCCCGAACACCCACCTGGTGATGCACGGTTCTTCTTCGGTACCGCAAGAGTGGCTGGCGATCATCAACCAGTACGGCGGCGACATCAAAGAAACCTACGGCGTACCGGTTGAAGAAATCGTCGAAGGCATCAAGTACGGCGTGCGCAAGGTCAACATCGACACCGACCTGCGTCTGGCCTCCACTGGCGCGATGCGTCGCCTGATGGCCACCAACCCGAGCGAATTCGATCCGCGTAAATTCTTCGGCGCCACTGTAACGGCCATGCGCGACGTGTGCATCGCACGTTATGAAGCGTTCGGGACTGCCGGTAATGCTTCGAAGATCAAACCGATCTCGTTGGAAGCGATGTTCCAGCGTTATTTGAAAGGTGAGTTGAACGCCAAGGTTAACTAAGTTTGAGCGTTTGATAGCACTAATAAAAAACCCGCCGAGAGGCGGGTTTTTTGTTGGCGCTAAAAAGTGGAGATTATCTCTCGGAGTTATTGATGAACGACTTATACTTTTTGTGATAGATGTATTGTCTGGTTAATCTGAATGTGTATTAAGGACTGTTATTTCTGACAGTTGGTTCAGTGTCAGGAGAGGGCTACCATTCGCATCGTAACGCAAAAGTGTGGGTGTCCAGATATTTGAATCTACTCCCTCTTATATCTTTGAGTGAAAGGATAGCGGCTATGTCTATGGCAGATAATACATATGGGGATGGCGACGATTCGGTACAGGAAACATCATCCAGTTCCGGCAATAGCGCGGGTTCGGTGAGCACTGTAATTTCGTATACAAAAGATTGGGGGCGGAATGGTCTTTTGAACGTGACATATTCTGTGAAGCTAAAGACAGCGGCAGTGGGTGCAATAGTTCTTCTGACCGGCGCAGGGCAGAGTAAAAGTTTGGGGGCAATCCCGTCTGGAGGTGCGGGGACCCTCTTCCAAGGGGGCTATTATTTCTCTGAGAAACATCGAGCCTTTCTGGAATTTGAAGTGGTTTCAGGTGCCAATAGCAACCGGCATCAATTTGAAGTATTGAGCGCACAATTTACGCCGTGAAATCGCTAGGGCAGCTTATTTAAGGTGAGGGTGTGGATTCATTAATCCGCCCCCGCCTTTGATTATATAAACTGAATCCTCATCCATTCGCGGGTGTATCAAACCTGGGTGGCTCAATCCAGAGGGGCTGCGAAACCTCATCGCTGGGCGATGGTCCAGCGTACTTGATAGGTGAATTGAGCGCCAAGGTTAACTAAATCTGAGCGTTTAATAGCACTAACGAAAAACCCGCCAAGAGGCGGGTTTTTTGGGTAAGGGTGACGGGGTAACTAAGGTTTCCCGTTGTTCACGCTTACTGAATAAGTTTCCAGTTCTTGTAAAAGAACCGGCGCAAGGCGAAGGCTACGCCCGCAAACGAAGCGACGATGCCGTTCAGGATAAAAGAGGCCCAGGACGGGCGCAGTATGTCGAGGAACAGGCAGTAGCGCTTGGCGTCATTCTTGTTGAAGGAGGCGTGCAGCAGGGTGTCATCAAAGATGAACAGCGGATCATCGTGCCAGTAGTGTTTTTTCTTCCTGACTTGGATGTACACGCCGTCATGGTGAGCGGCGGGCATGATGTTGTAGAGCACGCGGTACATCATGCGCAAAGGCCCGAAGTGAAAGGACGTCGACTGATTTTCATTGAAAACCGATACGCCGATGGTCTTTATATAAGGCAGTTTCTTCTGAAGTGCGGGAATGTTGAGTTCGGTATCGATCTTGCGGCCATACCATTGGAAGAACAACATGCCACGCTTTTTCTGGGCCATGCGCGCATCGAGGAATGCAATGATCTCTTCCTTGTGAGCCATCGCAGTTTCAATCACGTAGTTGATGTCTTGCTGATGGCTTTCGGGAAGATCGCGCAGCTTGTAAACGTAACGGCTTGGCTTGGACAGTAGATCGAAAAAGGTATTCAGGGGTGCGAGCAACCACGTATTGCGGCCGCCACCTATAAAATACTTTTTGATGATGTCTTTGTCGAAGATGCCATTGCGCAGGAAGTCATAGATGCCGCAAATACAAAGCACAGCAAGAAACCAAAGGGTGGCCACCGGGAAACTATAAATAATGGCGGCAATACCGAGAATGGTGACTGCCGAGACTGCTTTCTTGCGGATGACTCGAGTGTTCATGGAACTCAGTTCCCCTGAGGCGGTGCGGGTATTTGGATGTGAAAAATACCTATAGGACAGACATTATATTCGCCATCATAAGGGTTCATTCTGTAATAAATGTTTCTTGTTTGTAAAGATTTCTCAGATGTAAAGGGGCGGTTTTTTTTGGCATCAGTCAGAAAAGCACAGTGAGGCGGATTTTTTTGAGTTGAAAGGGCGCCGACTCTTTCAGTCGGCCCCCCTTTTTTGTTCGTATAAGCCTAAGTCTCAGCGATTCGCTGGCTCGTCAAACCCTCGCTGCTCAATCACCCCGAACACATCGGTAATGTCCTGAACCATCAAGCGCGCCACGTTGGTGACGGTGTTGATGTCGCGCTCGGCGTAGTCGGGCAGGTTGGTGCAGGCCATGAGGGTAAGGTAGCTGAGGACTGCGTGCAGGCGTTCGCTGACGCAGGCGTGGAGTTCGCGGAGCGGGGCGTGGCTGTCGATGAGCAGGACGGGGTAGTCGGTAGCGATCTGGGTGAAGGGGGTGAAGCGGCGGGGCGGGGTTTGAGTAGTCATAGCGGAATCCTTTCAAGAAAAAGAATGGCCACCGTTCGCTGCGAAACAAATTGGGTGGCAGCTGTGCGCGGGTTCGCAGACCAGGAAAAGAATTAAAACCCCGGCAGACCCGAAAGCCTCCCACGCACAGCCGCCATGAAACGAAACGCAGGGGAGTTTACCTGTGCTGTCTTTTGACGGTGCTGGATAATTCTTTTGCAAGGGCTGCGAAACCCTGCCGCTGACCGAAGCCAGCTGACGGGATTGACTGTAAGCGCCGATTTTGGTGGTAGCAACCGGGGTGTAGGACGGTGCGGCGACCATTGTGGCGAGGGAGCTTGCTCCCGCTCGACGGCGCAGCCGTCGTAAACCGGGCGGTGTGGTGTGTCTGAGGAAATGAGGTGGCAGGGTTTGGGGCTGCTTCGCAACCCAGCGGGAGCAAGCTCCCTCGCCACAGTGGGAGCAATCCTACGGGATTTACGGACGCTCAGATTGTTCCCATGCCCGTAGCAGCTGTCGAGCCGTACTCAAGGGTTGAGATCAAGTTGTCAGCTCGGGTTGTGATCAATATTCAGCTTGCTGAACGTCACTTTCCCACCCTCGCTGGTGTATCCGGTGTTGTCCTGCACATACACCCCGGCCTTGAAGTACAGCGGCTTGTCGCGCCAAGTGGCGCTGATCTGGGTGTCCCAAGAGTAGCCCGCGGCACTGATACCCAGGGCCCCGCCGGGGCTGAGGTGGATCAGGTAGGAGAAGCTCTGGTCCAGCTTCACCCCCGTGGCGATGGTGATCACCCGACCAACATCGTCGTCCGGGTGCATGCGCACCTTGGCGACGATGTTGCCGGTCGAGGTGCTGGTTTTGTACTGGTACTCGACTTTCACCAAAGGTTTTTGGCTGTTGTAGGCGTGGATCTGGCCGATGACGATCTTGCCCGAACTCGGCACCTGGTTCACCGCGAGGGTCGCATGCAGCAAGTTGTCAGCGTCGGGGTAGAGCCAGTTGCGCAAAGTGCCGTTGCTGTAGGTTTCGCGAAGCTCGGTGCGTGGGTAAATCGCGTTTTCCGTGCGGGAGCCGGTCACCGGTGCCCAGAAGAACAACGTGCCGGTGTCGGAGTGGAAGTATTGATCCTTGAAACCGTCCACCAGTTTGGCGGTATCAACGGTGTACGGTGGGCTGCCGACAGGAACACTGAGGTTCCAGGTTGCGAGATCGATCATGGTCAAAGCTTCCGCGAATGCTAGCTGCACGCGCGTACCAGAAGCTCTAGCCCGCGCATTAGAGGGCAGTCTTTATAAGCGTAGAACGGGTGCTTGTTAATGCCCGTCTGGCGGATAACTGGCGTCAATGTTCTGTCGAGTTAGCGCTTTTCCCGGTATTGCTGGCTTCGGAACTGACCGTTAGTCGGAGTCTGAGGCTTTGCCATCGGTGATGGCGTGATGATGCCTACTGCTTTGGCAGATCCCGGTCTAGAGTGGAGTTGTCCGGTTTTTTTCGACGGTACCGGCCTGACGTCACCAAAAGAGAAGCAGCATGGAATGCGCGCAACCCAAGCCAGTTGAAGGCAGCTCAGTTCTTCTAATCGTGGATGATTACCCTGAAAACCTGATCAGTATGCGTGCGTTGTTACAGCGCCAGGACTGGCAGGTGATGACCGCGGCTTCCGGCTTTGAAGCCTTGAGCCTGTTACTCGAACATGAAATCGACCTGGTGCTGCTCGATGTGCAGATGCCAGAGATGGACGGTTTTGAAGTGGCACGTTTGATGCGCGGTAGCCAGCGGACCCGTTTGACCCCGATCATTTTCCTGACCGCCAACGAACAGTCCCAGGATGCGGTGATCAAGGGTTATGCCAGTGGCGCAGTGGATTACCTGTTCAAACCGTTTGACCCGCAAATCCTCAAACCGAAAGTCCAGGCCCTGCTTGAACACCAGCGCAATCGCCGCGCCTTGCAGCGCTTGAGCCAGGATCTGGAAGCCGCGCGCGCCTTCAATGCCTCGGTGCTGGATAACGCCGCCGAAGGGATTCTGGTGGTGGGTGATGACGGCCTGATCCGCTTCGCCAACCCGGCCATGTCCCGCCTGCTCAATGCGACGGTCACCGAATTGCAAGGCGCGGAGTTCGTGGACTTCCTGCAAAAACCGCACGTGCCGGTGTGGGCTGAATCTGACATTTATGCCGGTTATCAACGGGGTGAGACCTGGCGCGTGCACGATGCAATCCTGCGCACCGCGCCGGGTCAGCAAGTGCCGGTGGCGCTGTCCTGCGCGCCATTGCCGTCCGAACAGCGGGCGATGGTGGTGACCGTGCTCGACATGTCGGTGGTGCGCCATCTGCATCAACAGCTGGAGTTCCAGGCCGTCACAGACCCGCTGACCGGGCTGCTCAATCGCCGTGGCTTCTACCAGACTGCGGAAAACCTGCTATTGCGCGGTGAGCGTTCCGACAGCGCGTGGGTGTTGTTGTACCTGGACCTGGATGGCTTCAAACGGGTCAACGATTCCCTGGGCCACGATGCCGGTGACCGGGTGCTGCGTTGGGTGTCCGAGCAGTTGAAAGCCTGTCTTCGGCCATTCGATATTCTGGCGCGCATGGGCGGTGATGAGTTCACGGCGTTGCTCGATCTGGAGTTTCCCGAGCAAGCGGCGAAGATTGCCGAGAAGCTCATCGAGCGAATCTCGATCTGTCAGCAAATTGAAGGACTGGATGTGGTGCTCGGCGCGAGCATCGGCATTGCAACCTATCCCGATTGCGGTTCTAACCTTGACGGCTTGCTGCGCGCCTCAGACATCGCGATGTACGAGGCCAAGCGTGCCGGGCGCCAGCAATATCGCTTCTACGACCATGAAATGAACGGTCGCGCGCGCTCGCGGCTGATGCTCGAAGAAAGCGTGCGCACAGCCATCGAAAATCAGGATTTCAACCTGGTGTATCAACCCCAGGTGGCGATTGCCGACGGTCGTGTACGCGGGTTTGAAGCGTTGCTGCGCTGGCAGCACCCGAGTGTCGGCGATGTCCCGCCGGGGTTGTTTTTGCCACTGCTGGAAGAGGCGCGGCTGATCAGTCGTCTCGGCAGCTGGATTTACCATCGCGGCGCCAAGCAGCGTAAAGCCTGGGAAACCCTGTTTGCCAAGGATCTGGTACTTGCTGTGAGTTTGAGCAGCACCCAGTTCGGCATGCCGAACCTGGTCACCGAGTTGCGTCAGGTGCTGGAGCGTCATGAGCTGCAGCCGTGTCAGCTGGAAGTTGAAATCACCGAAGATGCGTTGATACAAAATGTTGATGAGTCACGTAAACAGCTGCGTCTGTTGCGCCACCTCGGGGTGCGCGTGGCACTGGATGACTTTGGTTCGGGGCCGTGCTCGTTGGCGCATTTACGCGATCTGCAGTTGGACACGCTCAAGCTCGACCGGCACCTGATTGCCCGGATACCCGATTCGCCTCGGGATGCAGCGCTGGTGCGCAGTGTCATAGAGTTGTGCGGGGAATTCGGTATGTTGGTGATCGCCGAAGGCGTGGAGACCGTTGCACAGTATCGATGGCTTGAGGCCAACGGTTGCCAGTATGTGCAAGGGTTCCTGGTGGCCAGGCCGCTGATGGCCGAGGATGCCGGTGGCTTTGCGCAGCCGTTTGACTGGAGCGCGCTGACCGCCTGAATTCGCTACACTGGCGGTCTTTCGTCACTCTGTTGTTGACCCATGACCGCGCTGAAGTACCTCCAGGCTTATCCCGCTGCCTTGCAAGACCAAGTGCGCCAGTTGATCGATCAGGATCGACTGGGCGACTACCTGAGCCAGCGTTACCCGGACAAGCACGCGGTGCAGAGTGACAAGGCGCTGTACAGCTACGCGCTGGAGTTGAAACAGGAATACCTGCGCAATGCGCCGGCCATCGACAAAGTGCTGTTCGACAACCGTCTCGACCTGACCCACCGTGCCCTCGGCCTGCACACGGCGATCTCGCGCGTGCAGGGCGGCAAGCTCAAGGCCAAGAAAGAAATTCGCATCGCCTCGTTATTCAAGGACGCCGCGCCGCAGTTTCTGAAAATGATCGTGGTGCATGAACTCGCGCACTTCAAGGAGTCCGATCACAACAAGGCTTTTTACAAGCTGTGCGAGCATATGCTGCCGGGCTATCACCAGTTGGAGTTCGACTTGCGGGTGTACCTGACGTGGCGGGATATGCAGTAAACATTGGAATCGGGAGTGTGGGAATGGACGTCAGCAAGACCAAAAGCAGCTTCTACCGCCGTTTGTACGTGGCGTACCTGATCGACAGTGGTCTGGCCAGCAACGTCCCGGCACTCACCGAGGTCACCGGCATGCCGCGGCGTACAGCCCAGGACACCATCGCCGCCTTGGCGGATCTGGATATCGTGTGCGAGTTCGAGCAGGAAGAGGGCGCGCGCAATCATGCCGGGCGTTATCGGATTCTGAGCTGGGGGGCGATTGATCCGCGCTGGATCGAACAGCATGTGCAGCAGATCAAAGCGGTGCTGGAGTATCCCTGACGGAGGTGCTTGATCGTTCCCACGCAGAGCATGGGAACGATCACTAGGGACGGCGCATCCCGATATGCGGAATGTCATCCTCCAGGTATTCCTCGCCCACCACGACAAACCCGTACCTCCCGTAATACCCCTGCAAATGTGCCTGGGCCGACAGATAGATCGGCACTTCAGGCCAGTATTTCTCAGCCTGCTTGAGCCCCTGCGCCATCAACTCATGACCCAGGCCCTGGCCCCGTGCCTGAGGGGCAATCACCACACGGCCGATGACCACGTCGCCGCCCTGTGAGATCGGGTCGAGCAAACGCAGGTAGGCCACCAGCTGATCGCCGTCCCAGGCCATCAAGTGGCAGGTGTCACCGTCCAGGTCCAGCCCATCGACTTCCTGATAGGCGCATTTCTGCTCAACGACGAACACTTGCGTGCGCAACTGCAGAATGGCGTACAACTGCTCTTTGCCCAGATCGCTGTGGTGTTTGCAGACCCAATCAATTGTCATCTTCACATTCCTTGAACAACGTCGCTCCGATACTAAGCGTCCCGCAGCGGGATGTCTTGTGGCATAAAAAACTGTGACAAAGGCCAAAATGCCATCATTCATTTCTCGCGACGTTGTCTTCTTTGTGTAATCTGATTTTTAGCGGTTTGTTGTGGCTTCAATGAACTACTGTCAGGGCCTGGGTTGTGGCCGCTATTGGGCACACAGGCCTTCGAGTTTTGGCTAAAAACACGCTGGGCTTCCCGCCCGCTAAGGATTTTTTAGCATGCCGCGATTGCATCGAGCTGTTGCTTTGATTGGATTGCTGTTGCTGAGCCAGGCCGCCACAGCAGAAAAACTGCGACTGGTGGCCGATGCCTGGCCCCCCTTTACCGATGCCACGCTGGTCAATGGCGGGGTGGCAACCGACATTGTCAGTACTGCGCTGGCGCGGGCGGGTTATGCCAGTGATTTCGAGCAGGTGCCTTGGGCCAGGGCTTTGCTGGGTGTGGGCGAAGGGCGTTACGACGTGCTGGTCAATGCCTGGTTCAACGAGGAGCGCACCCACATCGGGCAGTTTTCCAGTGAGTACCTGCTCAACCGGATACGTTTCCTCAAGCGTAAAGACACGCCGATCGAATACAACAACTTGCAGCAGCTGCACACCTATCCGGTTGCCGTGGTGCGTGGCTACGCCTATTCACCCGCGTTTGACGGTGACGCCGCCTTGCAGAAAGTGCAGGTGCACAACTTCCCCATGGCGGTGCGCATGCTCGCCGCTGACCGGGTGAAGCTGACCCTGGAAGACGAATACGTTGCCCGCTATTACCTGGCGCGCGAATCCTCCAAGGTGCGCAATGCCGTGGAGTTCCTGCCCAATCCTCTGAGTGAAAACAGCCTGCATATTCTGGTCAGCCTGAAGAACCCCGACCATGAACAGATTGTTGCCGGATTCGACCGCGAGATTGCAGCGATGAAGGAGGATGGCAGCTATGAGCGATTGCTCAGGCAGCATGGAATGTGACGTCTGTTGTTGTGGCGAGGGAGCTTGCTCCCGCTGGGTTGCGAAGCGACCCAAGACAAGCTGCTCGATGTGTCAGGTAGAAAACCATTTACCGGTTTTACGGCTGCTGCGCACCCGAGCGTGAGCAAGCTCGCTCGCCACAGGCGCGCGCTCACTCCTCGCTCGTATCCTTGATCAAATGTGCCGCCAGCGTGCGCAACGGTCCTAGTTGCCGGCAGATCAACCCCAGTTGGGTTTGCACCAGACGCTGACCTTCGTCGATCTCGTCAGGCATTTGTTCAAGCCCGGCGGCCAGGGCTTCTTCTTCGTCGCTCTGAATCGCAATCGGCGATTTGCTCGCCAGCCCTTGGGCGATTTCGTCGATGCTGGTCGCCAGACTGACGCCGGCACCGTTGATCAACTGTTCCCGAATGTCAGCGGGTAGCTGGATTTCGCGGTGCGCACCGAGGCCCGAGAGGTAGCTGAGCAAGGTGTGTGAAAGCACCAGGAAACGGAAGCCGACATCGGCTTCCTTACGGAAATGCCCCGGCTCCATGAGCATGTTGGCCAAGGTGGTCGACAGCGCCGCATCGGCGTTGTGGGCATTGCGTCGAGCCAGCCGATAGGCCAGGTCATCACGTTTGCCGACAGCGTATTGCTGCATGATCTGGCGCAGGTAAATGCTGTTGCAGGTCAGGGTGTTGGCCAGCACTTTGTTCAGCCGACGGCCCTGCCAGTCCGGCAGGAACAGCAACACCGCGAGCCCTGCGATCAGGCCGCCGAGCAAGGTGTCGAGCAGCCTTGGCAGGAACAGCCCGTAGCCGTCGCCGACCTGATTGAAGCAAAACAGCACCATCAAGGTGATTGCCGCAGTCGCCAGCGTGTAGCGGGTGGTGCGGTTGATAAAGAACACCACGCCGGCGGCAATCGCGAAACTCGACTGCACCAGTGGATTGGGGAACAGATCGAACAACGCCCAGGCCAGGGTCAGGCCGATCGCGGTGCCGAGGATCCGCTGACCGAGTTTGCGCCGGGTGGCGCCGTAGTTCGGTTGGCAGACAAACAGTGTGGTGAGGATGATCCAGTAGCCTTGCGACGGGTGGATCAAGTGCACCATGCCGTAGCCGACGGTCAGGGCCAGAGGCAAACGCAGGGCATGCCGAAACAGCAACGAAGTCGGCGTCAGCTGCGTGCGCAGGCGCGTCCAGACGTCCTTGAGGTTGCGCGGTGAACGGTCGAGCAGGCTGCTGTCGGTGGCGTCGGCCAGGCTGTCGGGATTGCTTGCGTCGCTGAGCAAGCGGTCAAGCGTGCTGAGGTTGGCTGCCAGTGCACGCAATGAGCGCAGCAAACCGCGCCAGGCCGGGTTGCTCTGGATGCGCAAGTGTTCGAGGGAGGCGTGCAGGTCGCTCAGGGCTTCGGCAAAACTGTCGTCATAGACGAACGGCTGGCGCATCTGGATCGACTCGGCCAATGCCCGGCAGGCTTTGCCTTGCTGGCGGAGCAGGCGTTGGCAGCGGAACAGCACGTCGCTGTGGAAAAAGGCCTCGGCCAGGGCGTTGTATGGGTAGTGCGAAGAGCTGGCGCGTTCGTGGATGTCCTGGGCGAGGAAATACAGCTTCAGGTAACGACTGACTTTCGACCCCGGCCGGCCGTTGCCGACCCGGTGCAGGATGATTTCCTTGGCGGCGTTGAGCGCCGCGACCACTCGGCCATTCTGCTGCGCCAGTTCCAGCCTGCGGGCTTCGACGTCCATCTGGCGGATCGGCTCGAACAGTGACGATTTGAGCTTCAGGTAAAACCCCAGCTCGCGAAACAACCGCGCCAGGCTCTGCTGCACCGGCTGGTTGGAAAACAGCGCCTGCCACAGCACCGAGAGCAAGCCATACCAGGCGGCACCGGCCACCAGCAACACCGGTTCATGCCAGAAATCGGTGACCGCGCCACCGCGCTGGTCTACGCCGATCATGGTGTACACCGACAGAATCAACGTCGCCGAGGCAATCGCGCCATAGCGTTCGCCCAAGGCGCCGAGCATGGTCAGGCCGAAACTGGCGAGTGCCAGGGCAACCACGAAGATGTACGGATAGGGGAATAACAACTCGACCGAGAACGCGGCAACGCTGAAGCACACCAGCGTCACCGCCAATGCATTCAGACGGCCCTGCCAGCTGTCGTCGGTTTCGGCCAGGGCGCTGGCGATAATCCCCAGGAACAGCGGGATCAGCAGGCCCATTTCATTTTGATACCAACACAGCGCCATGGTGCCGGTCAGGGCGATGAACACCCGCACGCTGTAGCTGAATTTATCCAGCGCCCAAAGGCGACGCAGAGTCTGACGAAACGAGGTTGATGACATGAAGTGCGGAGGCCTTCCGGGGCAATGCAGCTAAATTGAGCCAGTAATGACGACGACGCAATGGCGCCGATCACATCTGACAGCAAAAACTGTTCCTTCCTGGGTAAAACTGTCAGGTCTGCATTGAACCCTGTGGCGAGGGAGCTTGCTCCCGCTCGGCGGCGTAGCCGTCGTAAACCCTATGCATGCGGTGTGTCTGGCAGACAGTGGTGACAGGTTTTGGGCCTGCTTCGCAGGCCAGCGGGAGCAAGCTCCCTCGCCACAAAAGCCTGATCACCGCATGCGATGGCGTTAGACGTACTGCGCCGCTGCGTAACCCGAGGCCCAGGCCCATTGGAAGTTGAAACCGCCCAGGTGCCCGGTGACGTCCAGCACTTCACCGATGAAGTACAGGCCGGGGCTTTTCAGCGATTCCATGGTTTTGGATGACACTTCGTGAGTGTCGACACCGCCGAGCGTGACTTCGGCCGTGCGATAGCCTTCGGTGCCGGCCGGGACCAGCGTCCAGCTCGCCAGTTTGGTGGCGATATCGGCCAGCTCGGCGTGGGTGTACTGCTTCATCGGCTTGGAGACGAACCAGTTGTCGGCCAGCAGGTTGGCCATCTTCTTGGTGAAGATTTCGCCGAGCAGGGTTTTCAGTTCGCTGTTCGGGCGCTCGGCTTGCTGTTGTTGCAGCCAGCTCGGTACGTCGTGGTCCGGCATCAGATTGATTTCGACGGCGTCACCGGATTGCCAGAACGAGGAAATCTGCAAAATCGCCGGACCGCTGAGGCCGCGGTGGGTGAACAGGATGTTCTCGCGAAAGCTCTGATCGTTGCAGCTCACCAGGCAATCCACCGACGTACCGGACAGCTCGGTGCACAGTTCTTTGAGCTGGTCGGTGATGGTGAACGGCACCAGGCCGGCGCGGGTGGGCAGCAACTGGTGACCGAACTGCTTGGCTACTTGATAACCGAAGCCGGTGGCGCCCAGGGTTGGAATCGACAGGCCGCCGGTGGCGATCACCAGCGATTCGCAGGTCAACTGGCCCAACGTGGTTTCCAGCAGGTAGCCGCTGTCGAGTTTTTCGATCTGCTGGATCGAGGTGTCGAGGTGCAGGCTGACGCCGACCTGATCGCACTCGTCGAGGAGCATGTCGAGGATGTCGCTGGATTTGTTATCGCAGAATAGCTGGCCGAGCTTTTTCTCGTGGTACGGCACGCCGTGCTTGGCCACCATCCCGATGAAATCCCACTGGGTATAGCGCGCCAGTGCGGATTTACAGAAGTGAGCGTTTTGCGAGAGGAAATTGCTCGGCTCGGTGTACATGTTGGTGAAATTGCAGCGGCCACCACCGGACATGAGGATTTTCTTGCCGGCCTTGTTTGCGTGGTCGAGCAACATCACCTTGCGCCCGCGCCCGGCGGCGGTCAGTGCACACATCAACCCAGCGGCGCCAGCGCCAATGATCACGACTTCGGTAGAGCGCAAAACGGTGTCCTCAAGTTTTGTTAGCAAGGCTGGCAAGTGCTTTTGTGGAGAGGGAGCTTGCTCCCGCTCGAGTGCGTAGCAGTCGTAATCCGGCAAGTGCGGTCCGTCTGGTGAATCGCGTTTGCTGGTTTCGGGGCCGCTGCGCGACCCAGCGGGAGCAAGCTCCCTCGCCACAGAGGTGGGCAGCGTTTGTTACAAAATCCGTACGCGCAGCGAGCGGCCTTTGATCTTGCCGTCGCTCAAGCGCTGCACGGCTTGCTTGGCAATGCTGCGCTCCACGGCGACATAGGCCTGGTAGTCGAAGATCGCGATTTTGCCGACCTGGGCGCCTGGAACACCGGCATCGCCGGTCAGTGCGCCAAGGATGTCGCCCGGGCGAACCTTGTCTTTACGGCCGGCACCGATGCACAGGGTGCTCATGGCCGGCAGCAGCGGGGCGCCGCCCTGGGAGGTCAGGCTGTCCAGTTGATCCCAGCTCAGCGGCGACTTTTGCAGTTGCTCGATGGCTTGGGCGCGATGCGCTTCGGACGGCGCGACCAGGCTGATGGCGATGCCTTTCTCACCGGCACGACCGGTACGGCCAACGCGGTGGATGTGGATTTCCGAGTCGCGGGCCAGTTCGACGTTGACCACCATGTCCAGCGCATCGATGTCCAGACCACGGGCGGCGACGTCGGTGGCGACCAGTACCGAAGTACTGCGGTTGGCGAACATTGCCAGCACCTGATCGCGATCACGCTGTTCCAGGTCACCGTGCAGGCCAACGGCCGAGATGCCTTTGGCCGTCAGGTGGTCGACGGTTTCCTGCACTTGTTGCTTGGTGAAGCAGAAAGCGACGGTGGACTGCGGGCGGTAATGGGCGAGGACCTTGACCACTGCGTCCATGCGCTCTTCCGGCGAAATCTCGAAGAAACGCTGTTCGATCTGGGTGTCGTCGTGGAACGCCTCGGCCTTCACTTGCTGCGGGTTACGCATGAACTTCGAAGCCAGCTGCTTGATGCCTACCGGATACGTGGCGGAGAACAGCAGGGTCTGGCGACGCTCAGGGCACTGGGCGATGATTTCTTCGATGGAATCGTAGAACCCCATGTCGAGCATGCGGTCGGCTTCGTCGAGGATCAGCGTGTTCAGGCCATGAAGCACCAGCGAACCCTTGCGCAGGTGTTGCTGGATGCGCCCCGGAGTGCCGACGATGATGTGCGCGCCGTGCTCCAGCGAGCCGATCTGCGGACCGAACGACACGCCGCCACACAGGGTCAGGACCTTGATGTTGTCTTCGGCGCGGGCCAGTCGACGGATTTCCTTGGCAACCTGGTCAGCCAGCTCACGAGTCGGGCAGATCACCAGTGCCTGGCAGCCGAAGAAGCGCGGATTGATCGGGTTCAGCAGGCCGATACCGAAGGCGGCGGTTTTGCCGCTGCCGGTCTTGGCCTGGGCGATCAGGTCCATCCCCTTGAGGATCACCGGCAAGCTTTGCGCCTGGATCGGCGTCATCTGGGCATAACCGAGGGAGTCGAGGTTAGCCAGCATGGCGGCGGACAGCGGCAAAGTATTAAAAGCGGTGGCGATGGTGGTCACGGGACTGGCCTGCAAAACAAAATGTCGCGCAGTGTACCAGTCCCGCGCGCTCCACCTGCAAATTCTGGACGAATAGCCGTAGCAAATCGTCGTAGCAACTGCCGAGGCACGAGGCTGCGTTGGGCTGCGAAGTAGCCCCCGAGGGCGGTCCTGCGGACACGCAACGCAGCCTCGTGCCTCGGCAGCTGCTACGAGTTAGTGCTCGACATCGTGCTCGCGGCTGACCATCCGTCGGCCATCCTTTGGGGACAGCTGGGAAAAGATCGTTGCGGCCAGCATTGCCATGATGCCGATGGTGACGAAGGTTAGTTGGAAGGCGCCCAGCACCGTGTTCACGCCATCATTGCCGACCTCCGCCGTGAAACCACCCAGCAGGGCGCCGGCGCAGGCAACGCCGAGACTCAGCGACAACTGCGCGACCACTGACAGCAGGCTGTTGCCGCTGCTGGCGCTGGCGTCGTCGAGGTCGATCAGGGTCACGGTATTCATCGCTGTGAACTGGAAGGAGTTGATCGCCCCGAGTATCGCCAGTTGCACCAGCAGCAGCCAATAAGGCGTCTGCTCACTGACCAGGCCCATGCTCGCCAGCATGATTCCCAGCGCCAGGGTGTTACCGGTCAGCACGATGCGGTAACCCAGGCGCTCGATCAGCGGTCGCGCGATCGACTTGGCGAACATTGCCGCGGCGGCCAGCGGCAACATGCTCATCCCGGCCAGGGACGGCGAGTAGCCCAAGGCGACCTGTAGCAGCAATGGCACCAGAAACGGCAGGGCGCCGCTGCCCAGCCGGGCGAACAGGTTGCCGAGAATGCCCACGGCAAAAGTCCGGGTCTTGAACAGCGCCGGTGCGAACAACGGATTGTCGATATGCCCGGCCCGCAGCCAATACGCCGCCAGGCACGCCATGCCACCGAACAGCAGCAACATCACCCGCAAATGCGGCAGGTGCAGCTCACCCAGGCCTTCCATGGCAATGGTGATCAGCACCATCGCCGCGCCGAACAGCAGGAAACCCAAGCCATCGAAGCGCGTGCGCTCAGAGCCGCGCAGATCCGGGATGAACTTCCAGACCGCGTAGCAGCCGATCAGCCCGACCGGCAGATTGATCAGAAAGATCCAGTGCCAGGTCAGGTATTGCACCATCCAGCCGCCCATGGTCGGACCGATCAACGGCCCGAGCAGGCCGGGAATGGTAATGAAGCCCATGATCCGCACCAGTTCCGAACGCGGGTAAGCACGCAGCACCACCAGTCGCCCGACCGGCAGCATCAATGCGCCGCCCAGCCCCTGAATCACCCGGGCGCCGACCAGCATGGTCAAGGTGCTGGAGAGCGCACAGAGCAGAGAGCCGAGGCTGAACAAGAGGATGGCGCCGAAGAAGATTTTCTTGGTGCCGAAGCGGTCGGCGACCCAGCCCGACGCCGGAATCAGCAAGGCGACCGTGAGCATGTAGGCGATGATCACGCCCTGCATGCGCAGTGGGTCTTCTGCCAGATCGAGGGCCATGGCGGGCAGGGCGGTGTTGAGGATGGTCCCGTCGAGGGACTGCATGAAAAACGCAATCGCCACCACCCAGGGGACCCAGCGGGCGGTGATTGCATCAAGAGCCGGATGGTTGGGCATGGGACCTCGTGTGGGTTGGGCAGGTAATACTTGCTCTTTGTGGCGAGGGAGCTTGCTCCCGCTGGGTCGCGCAGCGACCCCGAAATCAGCAAACGCGGTTCACCAGACGGACCGCACTGGCTGGGTTACGACTGCTGCACCCGAACGCGGACCGGCCGGCGGGAGCAAGCTCCCTCGCCACAAGGTGTTATGTGTTTACAGGGTCAACGTCAGGCGGCTGACCAGCGCTCCCGGCAACACCGCCGAAGCCGTGTTCCGCTGGCTGTAGGTGCTGGGCGACAGAATCAGCTCACGCTCACTCGTCAGTGCTTCCAGCTGCGAACCGAGCAGGCTGTAGGCGCTGTCATCGAAGCGCATGGTGCTGACCGGTGCCTGAATCTCGCCGTTTTCGACCCAGAAGGTCGCGAAGCGGGTCATGCCGGTCAAGCGTGCGGCCGGTTGGTCCGAGTAATTCAGGTACCACAGGTTGCTGATGTACAGGCCAGTGCCGAGCTGCTTGAGAATCTCGGCTTCCGGCAATACACCGGCGGCCATGTTCAAGGCACTTGGCGACTCCCCGCCACCGGCACCGTTGGCAGTCAGGCCATATTCGGCGGCACTGCGCGAACCCACCAGCCGCTCGCCCGCCTTGCCTGCAACGATCAACCCGAGATCACTGCGCGGGTAGCCTTCGCCGGAAAACGCCGGGCTCAGGGAACCGCTGACTTTTTCATCCAGCGAGAGCAATGGGCTGAACGCGCTATCACCCGCGTAGAGTTTTTGCAGCGGGCTGCTTTTGCTGGCAATCGACTGCGCGGAGAAACCACCCCAGCAGAGCATGCCGACGATCTCCTCCAAAGCGGCTGGCGCCAGATAGGCGCGGTATTGACCCGGCGCCAACGTGCGCAGTGGCCGCCCCAAGAACTCCAGTTGCTCGCGGGCCTGCTGGAAGCGTTTGGCGAAACCTTCGCTGTTCCAGTCGTGCCCGGCGTAGCTGGCTTTCACCGCCTGGCCGTTGGCGTGGAACAGGCTGAAGTCGAAATTGAAGCTGTTGGCCTGATGCCAGCCAAAGGCGCCGGACGAACTGGCGAACCCCCGGCTGATCGGCCCGGCGGCGTAGAAGCCGACCAGATCGAGCCCTTCGGCAGCGCGGGCGATTTCGGCAACCACCTGCTCGGTGTCCGGTAATGGGTGATCCTGAATGTTCTTGCTCTGCCAGCCGGTGTGGTTGAGCAGCAGATACGGATCCTGCGGTAACAGAGGCAGGGTCTCGCGCAGCTGTTGCAGACCTTCGGCCAGGCGCTGAAGGTCGACCTCGGGATCACCGGCGAGGGTGATGCTCAGGTCCGCATGCCGACCGTCATTGATCAATTTGAAACCGACGCTGGCTTGCTGGACCTGGCCAGCCTGACGCACCTTGGCGTGGTTGAAGCGCACAAACGCCGACGATTCGGCGGCGTAGCTCAGGGTGAATTGCTCAGGCTCGCGCACCGCGTTGCGCAACCAGGCCACCAGTCCTTTGAATTGTTCGACCTGACTCAACGTCGTACTCATCAGGCGTCTCCTCCAAACACATCAATGTTGCTGAACACGCAGGCCGGTGAGGCATGGCCGACGCGGATCACCTGGTTCGGTTCGCCTTTGCCGCAATTCGGCGTGCCCAGCACCTTGAAGGTGCTGGTGTCGCCAACGGCGCTGAGGTTGCGCCAGAACTGCGCGGAAATGCCTCGGTAGTTCGGGTTCTTCACCACGCCTTTGAGTTCGCCGTTTTCAATCAACTGGCCCCACTCGCAGCCGAACTGGAATTTATTCCGCGCATCGTCAATTGACCATGAGCGGTTAGTCGACATCAGTACGCCGTGTTCAATGCCGCTGATCAGCTGTTCGAGCGACTGGTCGCCAGGCTCGATGTTGAGGTTGGCCATGCGGTCGATGGGCGGGCGGTTCCAGCCGCAGGCGCGGCTGTTGGCGACACCGTCGAGGCCGGCACGGAACTGCGACAGCGCACCACCCAGCGGACGAATCAACAAGCCTTCGTGGATCAGGAATTGTTTGCTCGCCGCCGTGCCATCGTCGTCATGACCATAGCTGGCGAGCTGCTCGGGAATGTCCGGGTCGAAGGTCACATTGAGCAGTTTGGAGCCGTATTGCAGGCTGCCGAAATCGCTGGTGTTGACGAAACTGGTGCCGGCGTAATTGCGCTCGTCGCCGAGGATGCGGTCCAGTTCCAGCGGGTGGCCGATGGACTCGTGGATCTGCAGCATCATCTGGTCCGGCATCAGCAGCAGGTCGCGTTTGCCTTGCGGAGTGTTGGGTGCCAGCAGCAATTGCAGCGCCTGGTCGGCGACGTGCGGGCCGGCGCCAATCAGGCCGCAGCGGCTGATCACGTCCGCGCCACCTTGCTGGCCGAAGTTTTCGCGGCCCAGGCTGCGGGTCTGGCTGTCGTTACCGTCGTAGGCGGTGACATCCAGCCCAGGGTAGACGAAGCGTTGTGCCTGACGCAGTTCGGCGCCGGCGCTGTTGAGGTAGATCTGCTCGACATGGGTGATGCCGATGCTGACCTGCCAGTTCACCAGTCGCTCGTCCTTGGGTACGGCGGCGGATTCGGCGCCGAGCAGTTGGTAGCAATCGCTGAGGGACGGGAAGGGTTGTTCAAGGTTCGGTGACAGGTAATCGGCGCGCTCGCTGGAAACCGTTTGCTGACGCAGGTCGAGCAGGGCGTGGGCGGCAATCGAGCGGGCCTGTCGTTCGGCGCGCTCGAGGGCGGCTTGCAGGCCGGATGGCGACAGGTCGTTGGTCGCAGCATAGGCTTCGACGCCATTGACCCGTGCAGTCAGCATCGCCCCTTCATCGCGACTCAGGCTTGGAGGCTCGGCAACGTTTTTGCGTACCGACAGGTACTGACCCGACTCGCGCACATAGCGCAGCGAAAAAAACTCGGCGCCCGTGCGCAAGGCAGCGAAGCGCTGCTTGAGCTGGGGGTGGAAATCGAACATGCGAGGAACCTCCTTGTGAGAAGCGGCAACCTTGAGGGACTCATCGCGGGCAAGCCTCGCTCCTACAGGTTCAGGGTTGAATCATCGATGTGAGATTAACCACAAAACCGTAGGAGCAAGGCTTGCCCGCGATGCCTTTGGCAGTTAAACCGGGCAACCCTTGGCGCGCAGGATGGCGTCGAAACGATCCGGGTCCAGCGTTCCGGCTTCGATAGCCGCAAGCGTAGCCTGTTCCCGCGCCAGCAGGTCGTGGCAACGCACCAGCAGTTCCGGCAGTTCGCTGCGCGAGGCAGCTACCACGCCGTCACCGTCGCCAATCATCAGGTCACCGGGGGCAACCAGCATGCCGGCGCAGGAGATCGGTACGTTGATTTCGCCGCCACCGTCGGTGCTCGGGCCACGGTGTACGCCGCCGATGGCGTAGGCCGGCAGTTCACCGGTTTGCCACTCGTCGAGGTCACGCAGGGCGCCGTTGATCACCACGCCGACGATCCCGGCCTTGAGGGCCATGGCGCGCATGATGCCGCCGAACACCGCGCGGGTCAGGTCGGCACTGCCGTCGATCACCAGCACATCGCCCGGGCGGGCCATCTGCATGGCTTTGAGGATCATCAGGTTGTCGCCGGGGCGCACGCGAACCGTCAGCGCACTGCCGAGCATCGGCGCATTGCCGTGGAAGGCTTTCAAGCCCAGGCCACCGACGTTGCGACCCAGGCAGTCGCTGACGGCGGCGGCGGGGATCTTGCTGAATTCCTTCAGCCATTTCGGATCGAGGGGTTCTACGTTGGGGTTGATCAGGTAGCCGGTGGGCCATTTGCTCGAAGACACGACATCAAACATGAGTAAGCCTCGTGGCCAGCCAGGTGGCGGCTTGTCGATGGGGGCGGGGGGGGGTAAAACGTTTGCGCGGTGACTAGAGTAGGCCTGCGCGGGGGGTGGGATCAAGGGTGAAGCGGTGTGGGAAGGATGTAAGGCGGGGAGAGGTGTGTTGTTTGCTAGAAAGCCATCGCGAGCAAGCTCCCACACTTGATCTGTGTTGAACGCTAAATAGCGATTCGATGCAAATCCAATGTGGGAGCGAGCCTGCTCGCGATGCGCCGCAGGCGCGGTGTTACTGCGCGGTAGGGCCCACTTCACGCAACGGCTTGCCACGCACCGGGGCGTCGCCCGCGACGTAGTATTTGGCCTTGCTGCGTGGCAGTGGCTGACGACCACGGATCTTGTCGGCGATTTTCTCGGCGATCATGATCGTTGGCGCGTTCAGGTTACCGGTGGTGATCAGCGGCATGATCGAAGCATCGACCACACGCAGACCCTGCATTCCGTGGACGCGACCCTGGCCATCGACCACGGCCATTTCGTCGGTGCCCATTTTGCACGAGCAGGACGGGTGGAACGCGGTTTCGGCGTGTTCACGGATGAACTTGTCGAGTTGCTCATCGGTTTGCACTTCGATGCCTGGGCTCAGCTCGCGACCACGGAACGCGTCGAGTGCCGGCTGCTGCATGATTTCACGGGTCAGGCGGATGCCGTCACGGAATTCCTGCCAGTCTTGCTCGGTGGCCATGTAGTTGAACAGGATGCTCGGGTGCTGGCGCGGATCCTTGGATTTGACCTGGATGCGGCCACGGCTTGGCGAACGCATGGAGCCCATGTGCGCCTGGAAACCGTGCTCTTTCACGCCGTTGCTGCCGTTGTAGTTAATCGCCACCGGCAGGAAGTGGTACTGAATGTTCGGCCATTCGAAGTCCGGACGCGTACGGATAAAACCGCCAGCCTCGAACTGGTTGCTGGCGCCGATACCGGTGCCATTGAACAACCACTCGGCACCAATGGCCGGCTGGTTGTACCAGAGCAGCGACGGGTATAGCGAAACCGGCTGGGTGCACGCGTATTGCAGGTACAGCTCCAGGTGGTCCTGCAGGTTCTCGCCGACGCCTGGCAGATCGTGAACCACCGGAATGTCGAGGCTCTTGAGCAGCTTGGCCGGGCCGACGCCGGAGCGTTGGAGGATTTGCGGCGAAGCAATCGCGCCGCTGCACAGCAACACTTCTTTGCGTGCACGGGCTTCAACAGGTTCTTCGGCGCTGCCCACCAGGTAACGTACGCCGATCGCACGCTTGCCTTCGAACAGAATCTTGTCGGTCAGGGCGTGGGTGACGATGTTCAGCGTCGAACGCTTTTTGGCGATGTCCAGGTAGCCGCGCGCGGTGCTGGAGCGACGGCCTTTAGGCGTTACGGTACGGTCCATCGGACCGAAACCTTCCTGCTGGTAGCCGTTCAGGTCTTCGGTACGCGGGTAACCGGCTTGTACGCCTGCTTCAACCATCGCGTGGAACAGCGGGTTGTTGCCGGCTTTAGGCGTGGTCACGCTGACCGGGCCTTCGCCACCGTGGTAGTCGTTCGGGCCGATGTCGCGGGTTTCCGCTTTGCGGAAATACGGCAGGCAGTCCAGGTAGGTCCAGTCTTCCAGGCCAGGGTTTTTCGCCCAGCCATCGTAGTCCATGGCATTACCGCGGATGTAGCACATGCCGTTGATCAGCGAAGAACCGCCCAGGCCCTTGCCGCGACCGCATTCCATCCGGCGGCCGTCCATGTGTGGCTCCGGATCGGTCTCGTAGGCCCAGTTGTAGCGACGGCCTTGCAGCGGGAACGCCAGTGCCGCAGGCATTTGCGTGCGGAAGTCTAAACGGTAGTCCGGGCCGCCGGCTTCGAGCAGCAGGACGGTGACGCCTGCGTCTTCAGTCAGACGGGTCGCCAGGGTGTTACCGGCAGAGCCGGCCCCGATGATGATGTAGTCGTATTCGTGGGACATTGAATGCACCCTCTTGAATTGTGGTCAGGTCGCGAGCCTGGCGCCACCCAATTGTGGCGAGGGAGCTTGCTCCCGCTCGGCTGCGCAGCAGTCGCAAAATCAGCGACTGTGATTTGTCTGAAGAAACACAGCGCCTGGGTTGGGGCCGCTTCGCGGCCCAGCGGGAGCAAGCTCCCTCGCCACAAAAGGCCCCAGCCACAGGTTGTGCGTCAGATCAGAACACCGAGGCGTAATCGCCCAGCTCGACCTGTACCGATTTGATGCGGGTGAAGTTGTTCAGCGAGCTGATGCCGTTCTCACGGCCCACACCCGACTGCTTGTAGCCGCCGACCGGCATCTTGGCGTCGGACTCGCCCCAGGCGTTGATCCAGCAGATACCGGCTTCCAGTTGATGAATCACGCGGTGAGCGCGGTTCAGATCCTTGGTGACGACGCCAGCGGCCAGACCGAACTCGGTGTCGTTGGCGCGGCGGATCACTTCTTCTTCAGTTTCGTAGGTGAGGATGCTCATCACCGGGCCAAAGATTTCTTCACGAACGATGGTCATCTCGTCGGTGCAGTCGGTGAACACGGTCGGTGCCACGAAGGCGCCTTTGGCGAATTCGCCTTCGGTCAGACGCTCGCCGCCGCACAGCAGGCGCGCGCCTTCTTCCTTACCTTTGGCGATGTAGCCGAGCACACTTTCCATGTGGGCGAAGCTGACCAGCGGGCCGAAGTTGGTGTTTTCGTCTTCCGGGTTGCCGACGCGGATGCGCGCAACGCGTTCCACGATCTTGGCTTCGAAAGCGGCTTTCAGGTGGCTCGGTACGAACACGCGAGTGCCGTTGGTGCAGACCTGGCCGGAGCTGTAGAAGTTGGCCATCATCGCGGTGTCGGCGGCGCGATCGAGGTCGGCGTCGTCGAAAATGATCAGCGGGGATTTGCCGCCCAGTTCCATGGTCACGTCTTTCAAGGACGAGCCGGAAGCGCTGGCCATGACCTTCTTGCCGGTGTCGGTGCCGCCGGTGAAGGAGATTTTTTCGATGCGTGGGTGCTCGGTCAGCCAGGTGCCGACTTCACGGCCGCTACCGGTCAGAACGTTGAACACGCCTGCTGGCAGGCCCGCTTCGGTGTAGATCTCAGCCAGTTTCAAGGTGGTCAGGGAAGTGACTTCGCTTGGCTTGAAGATCATCGCGTTACCGGCCGCCAGGGCTGGAGCGGATTTCCACAGGGCGATCTGGATCGGGTAGTTCCACGCGCCGATACCGGCCACGATGCCCAGAGGCTCGCGACGGGTGTAGACGAACGAGGTGGTGCGCAGCGGGATTTGTTCGCCTTCGATGGCTGGCACCAGGCCTGCGTAGTATTCCAGTACGTCAGCGCCGGTAACGATGTCGACGTAGCGGGTTTCGGAGTACGCCTTGCCGGTGTCCAGGGTTTCCAGTGCGGCCAGTTCATCGTTGCGCTCGCGCAGGATTTCTACGGCGCGACGCAGGATGCGCGAACGCTCCATGGCAGTCATCGCGGCCCAGATTTTCTGGCCCTTTTCGGCGCTGACGACAGCGCGCTCAACGTCGGCGAAGGTTGCACGTTGCACTGTGGCGAGAACTTCACCGTTAGCCGGGTTGATGGCTTCGAAGGTGGCGTCGCCGCTGGCGTCGGAGTAACCGCCGTCGATGTAGAGTTTTTGCAGTTCGAAACGGGCCATAGAGTCCTCGCAAGTGCATTTAGTTATTGGCGTCAGCCACTGGACGTGCCGTAAAACCTGGGCACGTTGATCAGTCGCCGTTCAGGGGCCGAGCGGTTATGTGTGCTCTAGCAGCTCCTGTTTAGCCAGTTGGATATCCATATATTCGTAAGCGATTCGTTGCGCCTGCTCGGTGTCGAAAGCGTCTCCCGACAGCGCGCCGCGCAACCACAAACCGTCAATCAGAGCCGCCAGCCCGCGTGCTGCGTTGCGTGCCTGATCAAGCGGCAGCACTCGGCGGAACTCGCAGCACAGGTTGGAATACAGGCGGTGATCGTTGATCCGCTGCAACCTGTGTAAAGACGGTTGGTGCATGCTGGTTGCCCAGAAGGCCAACCAGGTTTTCATTGCCGGGCCATTGACCTGGCTGGCGTCGAAGTTGCCTTCGATAATCACCTGAAGATGAGCCCGCGGGCTGTTATCTCCCAGCGCCAGGCGGCGCGCGGTGACGTTCTCGCTGAGGACGCTCATCAGATACCGCATCGTGGCGGCGATCAGGCCATTCTTGTCCTGAAAATAGTGACTGATGATGCCATTCGAGACACCAGCCAAACGGGCGATCAGCGCAATGCTGGCGTCCCCCATCCCGACTCGATCGACGGCCTGCAATGTGGCTTCGATCAACTGCTGACGGCGGATGGGTTGCATACCGACCTTGGGCATCTTGCACATCTCCTTAGGCCTCCCGGTGGGCGAAAAACGGCTACCGGATTGAGGGCCAGTCTATTTTGTTTTGATTGAACGTTCAATCAACAAAGAATAAGATCTGCGACAAATCGTCGCTGCCTACAGGTTTTTCCTACATGTGGTTGGCGGAAAAACGACATCCGAAAAATGCTCGAAACCCGCACAGGGCATGCTGCGAACCGATTTCAATGGACGCGTTGTATGGGCAAGACGCTCAGGGTCATGCGCTGCGTCATGTACGCGCGCGCGATCTTCGAGGTCGGTTTTCAACACGGCTGCCGCGGTTTCGGGCTTTTTTCGGGGTGTCTTTATATCACCCGCAGGTCGGCTGCCAACTAACCGATTGGTCGGGTACTGCTTTGCCTTGTGTCTTTCTCTCGCACTGCCTGGAGCATCTGTGCAATGAGTTCTGCCTCTCTTATAAAGACCCCACCCGAGAAGGTGACGGTCAACGGTTGGGTGTTCTACACCTCGACCGCATTGATCCTGCTGCTGACCGCCATCCTCATCGCCGCGCCGCAAGAAGCCGGGAGAATGCTGGGGATCGCTCAGGCGTGGTTGTCGCGCAGCTTCGGCTGGTACTACATGGTGGTGATCGCCGCCTATTTGGTATTCGTCGTCGGCCTGGCGTTCTCGTCCTACGGCAAGCTCAAGCTGGGTAGCAAGGACGATACCCCGGACTTCAGCTATGGCGCCTGGGCCGGGATGCTGTTCTCGTCCGGTATCGGTATCTCGCTGCTGTACTTCGGTGCATCCGAACCGCTGGATCACTACTTCAATCCGCCGGAAGGCGCGGCGGGCAGCAACCTGGCAGCGCGTCAGGCAGTACAGCTGACGTTCCTGCATTGGGGGCTGCATGGCTGGGCGATCTACGCCTTGGTCGGTCTGGCCGTGGCGTACTTTGCGTACCGTCATAACCAGCCGCTGGCGTTGCGTTCGGCGCTGTATCCGCTGGTGGGCGAGCGTTGGGTCAAAGGCGCGGCCGGTCATGCGGTGGACGGTTTCGGCATGTTCGTGACCCTGCTGGGTCTGGTGACCAACCTGGGGATTGGCTCGCTGCAAGTGTCGTCGGGTCTTGAGAACCTGTTCGGCATGGCGCACAGCGACACCAACCTGCTGATCGTGATCATCGTGATGAGCACTGTGGCGACCATCGCTGCCGTGTCGGGCGTGGAAAACGGTATCCGCCGTCTGTCCAACCTGAACATCGTGCTGTTCAGCGGCCTGCTGATTTTCGTCCTGCTGTTCGGCCCGACCTTGCACCTGCTTAACGGCTTCGTGCAGAACATCGGCGACTACCTGAACGGTGTGGTGCTGAAAACTTTCGACCTGTACGTGTACGAAGCCGACAACGCCAAATCCGAGCGCTGGTTGGGCCTGTGGACCCTGTTCTACTGGGCCTGGTGGATTTCCTGGGCGCCATTCGTAGGCATGTTCATCGCGCGTATTTCTCGCGGTCGTACCGTGCGTGAACTGGTGGCCGGTGTGCTGCTGATTCCGCTGGGCTTCACCTTGGCCTGGTTGTCGATCTTCGGTAACTCGGCACTGGATCTGGTGATGAATCACGGGGCGGTGGAGCTCGGGAAGACGGCGCTGGAACAGCCGTCCATGGCGATCTATCAGCTGCTTGAGCACTACCCGGCGTCGAAGATCGTGATCGGCGTGTCGATTTTTGTCGGCTTCGTGTTGTTCCTGACCCCGGCCGACTCTGGCGCGGTGATGATGGCGAACCTGTCCTGCAAGGGCGGCAACGTCGACGAAGACGCGCCGCACTGGCTGCGGATCTTCTGGTCGGTGGTGATCACGCTGGTGACCATTGGCCTGCTGCTCGCCGGTAACTTCGAAGCCATGCAAACCATGGTGGTGCTGGCCGGTCTGCCGTTCTCGGTGGTGCTGGTGTTCTTCATGTTCGGCTTGCACAAGGCCATGCGCCAGGACGTGCAGATCGAGCAGGAACAAGCCGAACTGGCGGCGCGTGGTCGTCGTGGTTTCAGCGAGCGTCTGACCCAGCTGGACCTGCAACCGAGCCAGTCGATCGTTCAGCGCTTCATGGACAAACACGTCAGCCCGGCGCTGGAAGATGCGGCGGCGCAATTGCGTACTCAGGGGCTGGACGTGCAAACGTTGCTGGGTAAAGCCAAGCGTTGCATGGGCGTGCGGATCGAGATGGAAGAGGGCAATCCGTTTGTCTACGAAGTGAGCCTGGACGGCTATCTGGCTGCGCCGAGCGAGTCGCCGAACCCGGATGAAGCGCGCACGCGTTACTACCGCGCCGAGGTGTACCTGCACAACGGCAGCCAGGAGTACGACTTGATGGGTTTCACTCAGGATCAGATCACCCGTGATGTGCTCGATCAGTTTGAAAGCCATCGACAGCTCCTGGGCCGTGTCTATAGCTAAGACTTAAGTGACGCGGTGCATCAACTGCACCGCGGCTCCGTTGTGGTGAGGGGGCTTGTCGGAACGCCGCAACGCCCCGCTCGACTGCGCAGCAGTCGTAAATCCGGATAACGCGATCTCTCAGAAGCACCGTGGTGCCAGATTTTGGGGCCGCTGCGCGACCCAACGGGGGCAAGCCCCCTCGCCACAGTAGTCTGTGTTTGCAGTCCAACTGTTGCACTAACAAAAACGCCGCGATCCTCTCGCGGCGTTTTTGTGTCTGCTGTCTTACCCCAGGTTCTTGCCGAGCAGCGCGTGGTACAGCTCGCTGTCGCCGAGAATCCCCACCACTTTATTGTTGTCGTGCAGTACCAGCTTGTTGCCGGTCTGATAACGAATCTGCAGCGCGTCGCGCATGCCGATGTTCGAGTCCACCAGCGTTGGGCGACGGCCCAGGCCTTCCACCGCTTGCCCCGGTACCCAGTTCTGCAGGTCCAGGCTGGAACCGTTCTGGCGTGCGCCTTTGATGGTGTTGCCTTCGGCCAGGTCCAGCCACGAATCGCCACCCGGATCCAGGCATACCGAGCCGTTGATGCGTTTGCAGTTGTCCAGCGTGCGCATCAGGCTGCGACCGCACAGTACGTTCAGCGGGTTGGTGTGCGCGACGAAGGTCCGCACGTAGTCATCGGCCGGGTTGAGGACGATTTCTTCCGGCTTGCTGTACTGGATGATCCGGCCGTCTTTCATGATTGCGATGCGGCTGCCGAGTTTCAGCGCTTCATCGAGATCGTGACTTACAAAGACGATGGTCTTGTGCAGCTTGCGTTGCAGTTCCAGCAGTTCATCTTGCAGACCCTGGCGAATCAGCGGGTCGAGTGCCGAGAAGGGTTCGTCCATCAGCAGGATGTCGGCGTCCATCGCCAGCGCGCGGGCCAGGCCCACACGTTGCTGCATGCCGCCGGAAAGTTCGTCGGGCTTCTTGTTACGCCATTGGGTCAGGCCCACCAGTTCGAGCTTTTCATCGACCAACTGGCGACGTTCCTTCTCGGGACGACCCTGCATTTCGAGACCGAAGCTGATGTTCTCGCGCACCGTCAGCCAAGGCATCAGGGCGAACTTCTGGAACACCATGGCGATGCGTTTGGTGCGCATCATTTTCAGCTCGGCCGGGGTGCAGGAGGCGATGTCGATCTGGCGGCCTTCATGCTCGACGAACAGCTTGCCACGGCTGACCGTGTTCAAGCCGTTGATGCAGCGCAGCAAGCTGGATTTGCCGGAGCCGGAGAGGCCCATCAGCACGCAGATTTCGCCTTTCTCGATGTCCAGGCTGGCTTTTTCAACGCCAACAATTTGCCCGGTTTTCTTCAGGATCTGGTCGCGGGTCATGCCCTGATCCAGCAGCTTGAGGGCCTCGCGTGGATCCTTGGAGAAGATAACGTCGACGTTATCGAAGCGAATTATGCTCATGCGTCACCCCCTACTTTGGCGTCGGGTTGTTTGCAGATACGGTCGAGCATGATCGCCAGCAGTACGATCGCCAACCCGGCTTCGAAGCCCAGGGCGATATCGGCAGTGTTCAGTGCGTTGACCACGGGTTTGCCCAGGCCATCGGCGCCCACCAGTGCCGCGATCACCACCATCGACAACGACAGCATGATGCACTGGGTGATACCGGCGGCGATGCTTGGCATCGCGTGGGGCAGTTCAATACGCGAGAGCAGCTGACGACGCGAGCAGCCAAAGGCCTTGCCGGCGTCCATCAGTTCTTGCGGCACATCGCGGATGCCCAGGTAGGTCAGACGAATAGGCGCGGCAATCGCGAACACTACCGTTGAAATCAGACCCGGGACCACACCCAGACCGAACAGGGTCAGGGTAGGAATGAGGTACACGAACGTCGGTACGGTCTGCATCAGATCGAGCACCGGACGCATCATCGTGTAGAACATCGGTTTGTGCGCGGCGACGATGCCCAACGGCACGCCAATGATCACGCAGACAAAGGTAGCGAACAGCACCTGGGCGAGGGTTTCCATGGTTTCCTGCCAGTAACCCAGATTGAGGATCAGCAGGAAGGAGGCGATCACGAAAGCGGTCAGGCCCCATTTGCGTTGGATGAAGTGAGCCAGCAGTGCGATCAATCCGATCAGTGCCAGCGGGTTGAACCAGGTCAGCGCAAACGTCACGCCGTGGATCATCGTTTCCAGTGTCGTGGCGATCGCATCGAATGTGCTGGCGCCGTGTTGCGTCAACCATTCAACGAAGGCAGCGATGTACTGGCCTAAAGGGATTTTCTGATCAATCAGCATGGTAGTGAACGTCCGCATGCGAGGAAAAAAACAGCCCGGGCGAGCGAACTCGCCCGGCGTCAACGATTACTTTGCAAGCTTGGCTTTCACGGCTTCCAGGCCAGGTTTACCGTCAATGGTGGTCACGCCAGCGAGCCAGGTATCGAGTACCTGTGGGTTCTTTTTCAGCCAGGCCTTGGCAGCTGCTTCAGGTTTCATCTTGTCGTCCAGGATGTTGCCCATCAGCGAGCTTTCCATGTCTACGGTGAACTCCAGATTCTTCAGCAACTGGCCAACGTTGCTGCATTCCTGGGTGTAGCCCTTGCGGGTGTTGGTCAGGACTGTCGCCGCACCGAAATCCGGGCCGAAATAATCATCGCCGCCGGTGAGGTACTGGATCTTGAAGCGCTTGTTCATCGGGTGCGGTGCCCAGCCCAGGAACACCACGGCGGTATCGCGCTTCTGAGCGCGGTCGACTTGCGAGAGCATGCCGGCTTCGCTGGACTCGACCACTTTGAAACCAGCGTCTTTGAGGCCGAAGGCGTTCTTGTCGATCATACTCTGGATCAGGCGGTTGCCATCGTTACCCGGCTCGATGCCATAGATTTTGCCGTCGAGTTCTTTCTTGAATTTGGTTATATCGGCGAAGTCATGCAGGCCTTTGTCGTAAAGCGCTTGCGGTACCGCCAGGGTGTACTTGGCGCCCTTGAGGTTAGTGCGCACGGTTTCCACGGTGCCGGCATCACGGTAGGCCTTGATGTCGTTTTCCATGGTCGGCATCCAGTTGCCGAGGAACACATCCATGTTCTTGCCGTCGGCCAGGGACTTGTAGGTCACCGGCACGGAAATCATGGTGGTCTTGGTCTTGTAGCCCAGCGCGTCGAGCACGACGCTGGTGGTCGCCGTTGTGGCGGTGATGTCGGTCCAGCCGACATCGGAGAAGTTTACGGTGCTGCACTGCGCCGGTTCTGCGGCATGAGCCAGAAGCGGCAGACTCAGCATCGCGGCCAACAACAACGACGGGGAACCTATTTTCATGGGTGGACTCCTGAGTGTTTTTTTGGGCGGTGTTCTGACCGCACTTATGAGTGTTGCGGTTGGTCGGCGTATGGAGACTGCTCTACCACAGCGCCGTGCAATCGAGTCGAGACTGATCATGGACCAGTGAAATTCTGACGCCTACAGGGTGCGTCGTATCCAGTACAGGGATGGTCGCATCCAGTGTCGGTGAGGTCGTTTACAGCTTTATTCAGCGCTTTTTAGTCCTCTGAACTGTAAAAAAACGGCCAAAACATGCCGTCTGCGGCCAGCGGCGTTGGTGAGCATGGGTACGTCGGTGTGAGACGTCGAACGACATCGCAAAAGCCCGATGATGCGGTTATCTCGGCGGATCGCAGCTTGAGCGTAGCAGCTCCGTCACCGGGTGCTTTGACACCTGGAATCTGCTCATCGAGGAGTCTCGCAAGTCATGGCTATCAGTGTTTTCGACCTGTTCAAAATCGGTATTGGCCCCTCTAGTTCGCACACGGTGGGGCCTATGCGCGCTGCGGCGTTGTTCGTCGAATCGTTGCGCGAGAAGGGGCTGCTGGAGCAGGTGCACCGGATCGAAGTCCAGCTGTTCGGTTCGTTGTCGGCTACCGGCATCGGTCACGGCAGCGACAATGCGGTGATCATGGGTTTGATGGGTGAATGGCCGGACGCGATTGACCCGTCGCAAATCGGCATTCGCATCGACACCTTGCGTGAAACCCATACCCTGTTGCTCGATGGTCGCTTGCCGGTGCCCTTCATCTGGGCGCGGGACATGCGCCTGATCGATGAGAACCTGCCATTCCATCCCAATGCGATGACCCTGGTGGCTGAAGGCGAAAACGCTGAGTTGCACCGCGACACCTACTATTCAGTCGGCGGTGGCTTTGTCGTTGATGAGGCGCAGGCTTCAAGCGGCGTGGTCGACCTGGACAGCACCGTATTGCCTTACGATTTTTCCAGCGCAGCGGAGCTGCTTGCCCTGTGCAAGAAACACAACTTGCGCGTCGCCGAGTTGATGATGGCGAACGAAAAGGTCTGGCGTTCGGAAGAGGAAATCCGCAGCGGCCTGATGAAGCTCTGGCGTGCCATGCAGGACTGCGTCGAGCAGGGCCTCAAGCACGAAGGAATCCTGCCTGGTGGCCTGAATGTGCGCCGCCGCGCCGCTAAATTGCACCGCAGCCTGCAAGAGCTGAACAAGCCCAACGTGATCGGCTCGACCTTGAGCGCCATGGAGTGGGTCAACCTGTTCGCCCTCGCGGTTAACGAAGAAAATGCGGCAGGCGGGCGGATGGTCACGGCACCGACTAACGGCGCAGCGGGAATCATCCCGGCGGTGTTGCACTACTTCATGAAGTTCAGCGAGGCGGTGACGGACGCTAATGTCGTCGACTATTTCCTTGGTGCAGCAGCGGTCGGGATTCTGTGTAAAAAGAACGCCTCGATTTCCGGCGCTGAAGTCGGCTGCCAGGGCGAAGTCGGATCGGCTTGCGCGATGGCGGCGGCGGGGTTGGCGGAGATTCTTGGGGCGACGCCGGAGCAACTCTGCAACGCGGCGGAAATCGGTCTGGAGCATAACCTTGGCCTGACGTGCGATCCGGTCGGCGGGCTGGTGCAGGTGCCGTGCATCGAGCGCAACGCGATTGCCGCGGTGAAGGCGATCAATGCTGCACAAATGGCCTTGCGCGGCGACGGTCAGCACTTCATCTCGCTGGACCGGGTGATCCGCACCATGCGCGATACCGGCGCCGACATGCACGATAAATATAAAGAGACATCACGCGGTGGGTTGGCGGTCAGCGCGGTTGAGTGCTGAGATCGCAGAGCCCTGTGGCGAGGGAGCTTGCTCCCGCTGGGGCGCGAAGTGGCCCTGAATCTTTACGACTGCAGCGCCCGAGCGGGAGCAAGCTCTCTCCCTCGCCACAGTGGACCAGTCAAAACTGCGCGCTAAGTGAACACTGATCCAACTGAGCGCCACCTTTTAGCGCGTCGCAAATAGGCAACAAAAATCTCCTGCGGTCAGACGTCATTCCGGGCGCTGACCGCTCGTCACCTGTGCTTGGGGTGACACTCTTTCCCGGCACTTTTGATGCGCTTCCCAAAAGTGCTACCGATTTGCTCACACCCCGCGGGGTAGGGCATCTGCCAGCCTGATAACCCTTGCGCATCGACTGAGCTCTATAGACACATATAGACACATCGCGACGTCGTTTTCAGGAGTTATTGAATGAGCATTCAATTTTAGGCATGGCAATTGCTCTGTCATAACAAAGCCCCGTCTCACGCAAGAGAACGATGGCCATAACAAGAGCCTCCGCCTGAGGCCATCACCCGCTTTGTGTGAGGAGATACCGCGATGACGTCGTTCAACTCCGGGGCCCAACCCCAGAACCGTGCGCCTCAATCCATCGGCTTTTTGCTGCTGGACAATTTCACGCTGATTTCTCTGGCCTCTGCAGTAGAACCCCTGCGCATGGCCAACCAATTGTCCGGTCGCGAGTTGTATCGCTGGAGCACGCTCACCGTTGACGGCGGCCAGGTATGGGCCAGTGACGGCCTGCAAATCACCCCTGACGCCTCCATGCACAAAGCCCCGCCCCTGGACACCGTGATTGTCTGTGGCGGCATCGGCATTCAACGCACCGTAACCCGTGAACACGTGTCGTGGCTGCAAAGCCAGGCCCGTCAGTCGCGCCGTCTCGGAGCGGTCTGCACCGGTAGTTGGGCCCTGGCCTGCGCCGGTCTGCTGGACGGTTTCGATTGCAGCGTGCACTGGGAATGTCTGGCGTCGATGCAGGAAGCTTTCCCGCGGGTGGCGATGAGCACTCGCTTGTTCACCCTCGACCGTAACCGGTTCACCAGCTCTGGCGGCACCGCGCCACTGGACATGATGCTGCACCTGATCAGCCGCGACCACGGCCGCGAACTGTCGGCGGCGATCTCGGAAATGTTTGTCTACGAGCGCATTCGCAACGAACAGGATCACCAGCGCGTGCCGCTCAAGCACATGCTGGGCACCAATCAGCCGAAGTTGCAGGAAATCGTCGCGCTGATGGAAGCCAACCTTGAAGAGCCGATCGACCTCGATGAATTGGCGGTGTACGTCGCGGTATCACGTCGTCAGCTGGAGCGGCTGTTCCAGAAATACCTGCACTGCTCGCCGTCGCGCTACTACCTCAAGCTGCGGCTGATCCGCGCCCGGCAATTGCTCAAGCAAACGCCGATGTCGATCATCGAAGTGGCCTCGGTCTGCGGCTTCGTGTCGACCCCGCACTTCTCCAAGTGCTACCGCGAATACTTCGGCATTCCACCGCGTGACGAACGCGTCGGTTCCAACACCACCCAACAGGTGGCAATGATGCCGATCCCGCAGGCACTGGTATTGGCACCGTTGTCCGGACCGATGTCGGCGTTGAGTCAGGCGCGCAACGAGTCGACTTTCGCTAGCGTAAGGCTCTAACTGAGCGCGCTTTTGTTGCGAGGGAGCTTGCTCCCGCTGGGCTGCGTAGCAGCCCCAAATCGAAGAACGCGCAATGTCAGTCAAACGCGTTTACCGGATTTGCGACCGCTTTGCGGTCGAGCGGGAGCAAGCTCCCTCGCCACAGAGAGTGATCAGGCGCTACGGCTCTGCTGGTACAGCGCCAATGCCGGCAGCAGTTGCTTGTCGATCGCCTGGCGCACGGCGGGCAGAATAGTCGCGCTGCTGGTGTACATATCCTTGACCATTTTGCGCAGCTCATAGGCTCGCGTGTCATCCAGGCCACGTACCGCGCATTCACAGGCCTGCTCTGCAGTGGCTCCCATCGGGACTTCAAATCCGCGTGCCTTGAGCTGGCCCAACAGGTCTTCCTGGTCAATCAAATCAGCGTGCATCATGACGCAATCCTTCTTCAGGGAACGGTGTCGTGGTTCGATTCTGGTAGCGGTGATGGGGCGGGGCAAGGACGATTTGTCGCAATGGCCGCAATACCTATGAACAGGTCGTTTTCGACTAACTTGCGTGAGTGGGGAGTAGGCACACTGGATTTAGCTGGCTTCACGAAGGTTTGGTCACCCTCGCGCAACAGCTCCTCAACAGTAACTTCTGCCTCGATCCTGTCACGGCTTGATCGGGGTTTTTTTTGTCTGTGAATCAGTGTGGGTGTGTTGTCTGTGGCGACGCCATCGCGGGCAAGCCTTGCTCCTACAGGCGGGGTAATCAGATACCCTCGTAGGAGCAAGGTTTGCTCCGGGCGGCGTTCCGACGATGAACGATGACACGGTCTAGCGTTGCAACACCAAGATGCGCGAGAGCAATTCATCGCGATCGATGTAGCAGCCCTGAAAATGCCGGGCACCGCTGGTGGGGTCGAAAGCGTTACGGGCATGCAGGGTTCGGCGGTTGTCGAAGCACCACATTTCACCGGGGTTGAGACGGGTGATGAGCCGGAAACGCGCTTCGCGGGTCATGGCGATAAAGCGTCGATAGGCCCGATACAGCTTGGGCATCTGCTCGACCGAAGCATCGAACGGCCCTCGCAGGAAATTCGCCATGCGGATTTCCGACACCTGTCCCAGCGTATCGAGGGCGATGATCGGCGCCAGGCAGCGGTAGTCGCTGTGGCGGTCCTTGTTGCGAAACTCCACGGGGATCTCGCACAGCGCACGGAAGGCCTCGGGGTCTTCCTGACGCAAGGCGTCGGCAATGGCAAAACCGTCGACAAAAATGCTCTCGCCGCCGTCCGCGTCATTGACCAGGCAATGCAGGAATTGCAGCCCCGGTTGCAACTCGCGCGTCGGCAGGTCGCTGTGCAGCGGCAGGTTGAATGCGGTGTAAGCGTTGCTGTCGGCGTCGGCCTTGGATTGCACGTTGAACAGCACACCGAAATTGCTCTCGCGGATAAACGAAATCCGCTTGGCAATGTGCGTCAGTGAGCCGGGTTCGGTGGGGACGCCGCGTACTTGGGTCAGGCCGATATCGCGCAGTGCCAGAAGCCATTGCAGCAGCGCCTTGGGATCGTCCATTACCGCCTGATAGTCGAACACCGGCAGCTTCAGTTGGTTGTTCCACAACTGGCTTTTAGGTTTGCCGGCGCTGCGCTCGGCGCGGGATTCGTCGTCATAGGCGTGAGCACGTAACCAGCCGGGATCGAAGCGGCTGGTATGGCCGTCCAGCCAGTCGATAGACAGACAGCCCTGAGCATCCACTTGGGCCACGACGGGGTACAGATCTTCAGCGACATCGACGATTTCCAGCACCTGTTCACGGGTCACGGCATACACGCAAACCGGGCACGGACAGTTGTCGCGCAACCATTGATGATGAAAAGGACTGACCCGGCCATCGGCCCACTTCACCAGCACGTGATCCGCCAGGGTTTGCACGGTGGTCAATGCACTGATCAAAGGGTAACTGCGGAAGTCGGCAACAGCGGCGGCGGTGTTCATGCGAGCTCCTTGTTTTGATTGTTATTTTTCCGGCGGTAATGCGATCACGCGGCCAATATAGGCAGGGGTGGGCAGGTCCGATTGCAATGCGGTCATGGCCCGCAGTTTGTTCAGTACCGACTCGCTGAACGGTGCCGAGCGCGGCCCCGCCAGGTCGACGTGCAGCAGCATTTGTTCGTTGCCCGCCAGTTCCTGCTCTTCGCCGACCAGATGAAGGCTGTGATAGAGGTGCAGGCGTTTACGGTCATGACCAATTATTTGGGTATGCACCTCGACCTCGGCACCGAGCTTCACTTCGTGCAGGTAATTGAGGTGCAGTTCGAGGGTGAACAGCGAGTTGCCGCTGGCTTCGCGGTTGTTGCTGTCCATGCCCAGTTGATCCATCAGCGCATCGGTGGCGTAGCTGAAGATCAGCAGGTAAAACGCATCGCGCAGATGGCCGTTGTAGTCGACCCAGTCGGGGATGATTTTGGTGGTATAGGTAGTTAGGGCTGGCATGGTGCCGCTCCACAAATGTTCATGGGTTAACACATGTGGCGAGGGAGCTTGCTCCCGCTGGACTGTGTAGCAGTCTCAAAACCTGCAGTTGCGTTCTATCAGATAAAACGCCTTTACCGGTTTTTACGACCGCTTCGCGGCCGAGCGGGAGCAAGCTCCCTCGCCACAGGGTTTTGCGCTTACTCGCTGAAGGTCATGCCATGTTTGGCCTTGGTGGTCTTCACCGCCTCCAGCACCGCCAGCAAGCAATCATCACGATAGCGTTCCAGCGCTGAAATGCTGTGTTTACCCAGTTGATCGCTGGTGCCGTCGACCACGTCGTCGATCAGCTTGTCGGTCAATTCCGGTGCGGGCAGGTAAGTCCATGGCAGTTGCAACGCCGGACCGAATTGCGCCATGAAGTGCCGCATACCGGCATCGCCACCGGCCAGGGTGTAGGTCAGGAACGTGCCCATGAACGACCAGCGCAGCCCGGCGCCAAACCGAATCGCATCGTCGATTTCACCGGTGGTTGCCACGCCGTCATTGACCAGGTGCAGTGCCTCGCGCCACAGCGCTTCGAGCAGACGGTCAGCGATGAAACCCGGTACTTCCTTGCGCACATGCAGCGGGCGCATGCCCAGCGATTCGTAGACTTTCATCGCTGCCTGCACCGCTTCTGGCGCAGTGTTCTTGCCACCGACCACTTCCACCAGTGGCAGCAGGTAAACCGGGTTGAACGGATGGCCGACTACGCAGCGTTCCGGGTGGGTCGAGCCCTCGTAGAACTCGCTCGGCAACAGCCCTGAAGTGCTGGAACCGATCAGTGCATTGGGCTTGGCCGCCGCGCTGATTTTGCTGTGCAGTTCGAGTTTCAGTTCAAGGCGTTCCGGGGCGCTTTCCTGGATGAAGTCGGCATCCCGCACGCACTCTTCGATAGTGGCGACAAAGCGCAGGCGATCCTGTGATGCGCCGGGTGCCAGGCCCTGTTTCTCCAGCGCACCCCAGGCATTGGCGACACGTTTGCGCAGCGCGACTTCGGCGCCGGGCGCCGGGTCCCAGGCCACCACATCAAGGCCATGGGCGAGGGCACGGGATACCCAGCCGCTGCCGATGACACCACTGCCCAGCGCGGCGAATGTTTTGATTTCGGTAATAAAGCTCATGGTGACGTCCTAAAGAAAATCGGTGATCCAATGTGGGAGCGGGCTCTTGTGGCGAGGGGGCTTGCCCCCGTTGGGTCGCGAAGCGGCCCCAAAACCTGAAACCGCGGTGTGTCAGGCACACCGCATGCAAAGTTTTACGACTGCTTCGCAGCCGAACGGGGGCAAGCCCCCTCGCCACACAAGCTCGCACCTACAGGTGATAGGTGTGGTGTGGTTTAACCGCGCTTGGTCAGGCCCATCTTCGCCCGGCCTTCGGCTGGGGTCAGGACGCGGGCACCGAGGCGGCTGAGGATTTCGCTGGCGCGCTCGACCAGTTGGCCGTTGGTCGCCAGTACGCCGCGATCCAGCCAGATGTTGTCTTCCAGCCCGACCCGCACGTTGCCGCCCAGCAGCACCGCTTGAGCGGCCATCGGCATTTGCATGCGACCGATGCCGAACCCGGCCCAGACCGCATTGGCCGGCAGGTTGTCGACCATGGCTTTCATGGTGGTGGTGTCAGCCGGTGCGCCCCATGGGATGCCCAGGCACAGCTGGAACAGCGGGTCGTCGAGCAGGCCTTCCTTGATCAGCTGTTTGGCGAACCACAGGTGACCGGTGTCGAAGATTTCCAGCTCGGCCTTCACGCCCAGCTCTTGAATGCGTTTGGCGCCAGCGCGCAGCTGGGCCGGGGTGGAGACGTAAATGGTGTCGCCGTCGCCGAAGTTCAGGGTGCCGCAGTCGAGTGTGCAGATTTCCGGCAGCAGTTCTTCAACGTGAGCCAGACGGGTCAGCGGACCGACCAGGTCGGTGTTCGGGCCGAACTCCATCGGGTTCTCGCCAGCGCCGATTTCCAGGTCGCCACCCATGCCAGCCGTCAGGTTGACGATGATGTCGACGTCCGCTTCGCGAATACGCTCCATCACTTCACGGTAGAGCGCCACATCGCGACTGAACTTGCCGGTTTCAGGGTTGCGCACGTGGCAGTGGACCACGGTGGCGCCGGCTTTGGCGGCTTCCACGGCAGCGGCTGCGATCTGTTTCGGGGTGACCGGCACGTGTGGGCTCTTGGCGGTCGTGTCGCCAGCACCGGTGAGTGCGCAGGTGATGATGACGTCGTGGTTCATGGTGCGGTTTCCTTCAGACATGATTTTTGGGCGTAGCGGGCCCGCTCGCAGCCGAAACCGGCTGCGAAGAGGGGATTCATTCGGGTTTATTGACTGCTCAGTTGCAGGTTCTCGGCAGCCGGTTTGCCGTCGAACGTGGTCACACCTTCAAGCCAGCGTTGCTTGTCTTGTGGGTGATCCTTGAGCCATTGCTTGGCCGATTCGAAAGCGTCCTTGTGATCGAGCAGCGGTTGCATCATCCGGCTCTCGTCTTCGGCGGTGAAAGTCAGGTTGCTCAGCAAGCGGCTGACGTTCGGGCACTGGCTGGCGTAGTTCGGGGCGGTCACGGTCCAGACGGTGGCCGAGCCTTCGTTCGGACCCAGGGCGTCCTGGCTACCGGTGAGGTAGGTCATTTTCACGTTGACGTTCATCGGGTGCGGCGCCCAGCCGAAGAACACCACGGCTTCGTTGCGGCGTACGGCGCGATCGACTGCCGCGAGCATGCCGGCCTCACTGGATTCGACCAGCTGGAATTTGCCCAGGCCGAACTGGTTCTTGGCGATCATTTCCTTGATCTGGGTGTTGGCGCCCGAACCTGGCTCGATGCCGTAGATCTTGCCGCCCAGTTCTTTTTCGAACTTGGCGATGTCGGCGAAGGTTTTCAGGCCCTTGTCGGCGAGGTAGGTCGGCACGGCCAGGGTGGCACGGGCATCCTTGAGGCTCGGTTCACTCAGGACGGTCACCTGCTTGCCGGCGACAAACGGGGTGATGGTCTGGGTCATCAGCGGATTCCAGTAGCCGAGGAACATGTCCAGGCGCTGGTCGCGGATGCCGGCGAAGATGATTTGCTGGGAAGCACTGGTTTGTTTGGTCTTGTAGCCGAGGCCATCGAGCAGGACCTGGGTCATGGCGCTGGTGGCGATCACGTCGGTCCAGTTCACCACACCCATGCGCACGTTCTGGCAGGCGGCGGGGTCGGCAGCCATCGCGCCGGAACTCAAGAAAGCGGTACCACTGAGTGCGAGAACGCAGCTGCTGATCAGTCGTTTCATGGTGGGATCCTCGGCAGGTCGTTATTGTGGGTTCCGGCATCTGTCGTGCCGGTGATGTCAAGTTACGCAGCTGAACCCGGCAGAAAACGCACAGCGGCGACCAGCTCTTGCACTGCAGCGACCTGTGCTCTTGTGGCGGGGTAGTAATTGGCGTATCACCTGTTCCACGCTGCCCGCCATCCGAGTGCGCTCCATGTCCCAGGATTTCTACTTTCTGTTGATGCCGGGTTTCTCGGCCATCGGTTTCATCTCGGCGATCGAACCGCTTCGGGTGGCCAACCGCTTTCGTGGCGAGTTGTACCGCTGGCATGTGCTGAGCGCCGACGGCGGTCCGGTATTGGCCAGCAACGGCATGTCGCTCAACGCCGATGCGGCGCTGGAACCACTGAAAAAGGGCGCGACCTTGCTGGTGGTCGCGGGGTTCGAGCCGTTGAAGTTCGTCAACCCGACACTGGAGCACTGGTTGCGTCGCCTCGATCACGACGGCGTGACCCTCGGTGGCATCGACACCGGCAGTTTTGTCCTCGCCGAAGCGGGGTTGCTCGACGGCCACCGCGTGACCCTGCACTGGGAAGCCATCGACGCGTTCAAGGAGTCTTATCCACAGCTCAGCGTGACCCAGGAGCTGTTCGAGATCGACCGACGCCGCATCACCTCGGCGGGTGGCACAGCCTCTATCGACCTGATGCTTGACCTGATCGCCCAGGCTCACGGCCCCGAGTTGGCGATCCAGGTCAGCGAGCAGTTCGTGCTCGGGCGCATCCGCCCGCGCAAAGACCACCAACGCATGCAGATCGCCACGCGTTACGGCATCAGCAACAAGAAACTGGTGCACGTAATTGGCGAGATGGAACAACACAGCGAACCGCCGCTCAGCACGCTGGAACTGGCGGACTCGATCAAGGTGACGCGACGTCAGCTTGAGCGGCTGTTCCGCTTGCACCTCAACGACACGCCGAGCAACTTCTACCTGGGATTAAGACTGGAAAAGGCGAGGCAGTTGCTGCGCCAGACCGACATGAGCGTGCTGGAAGTGAGCATCGCCTGCGGGTTTGAATCGCCGTCATATTTCACCCGCAGTTATCGGACGCGGTTTGCCCGATGCCCGCGCGAGGATCGACGGCGGTTGGGGGATGGGCGGGAGGTGGTTTGACAGGCATTTACAGTGATTTATACTCTTAACTATAAATTATAGTAGTTTCAATAATTGAGTATAAAGCCATGTCGAAAAACACCGGTTTTGTATTTCGTCGCCCCAGCCTGGCTCAAAATATTGCCGATGGTTTGATGGGGACCGGAATCCAGGATTACACCTCTGGCCTGTTCCTGGCCGCGCCACGGCGTACAGGGAAAAGCACCTTCCTGCGCGAAGACCTGATACCGGAATGTGAATCCCGAGGTTGGTTGACGGTCTACGTTGATCTCTGGGCTAACAGGGACAAAGATCCTGCTGACCTGATCGCCACCGCAATTGCGGGGGCATTGGTGCCGTATGAGAAGGGCATTCGAAAACTGGCCAAGTCGATGGGCGTCGAGAAACTCAGTTTTCTGCGTACGCTGTCCTGGGATTTCAGCAAGCCACAATTGCCTGAAGGCGCGACGCTGACTCAAGCCCTGGAACTGCTGCACAACGCTGCTGGCAAGACTGTTGTGTTGGTGATCGACGAAGCACAGCATGCGTTGAGCACTGATGCGGGGGTCAACGCCATGTTCGGGCTCAAGGCCGCTCGGGACCAGCTGAATCAAGGGCGTGAAGGAGATTCCAGTGGTTTGCGCCTGGTGTTCACCGGCTCCAATCGCGACAAACTGGCTCACCTTGTGCTGAGCCGAAACCAGCCTTTCTACGGTTCCAGCATTACTCCGTTCCCACTATTGAGCAAAGCGTTCACCCAAGCCTACACCGTTCATTTGAATGCCCATTTGGCGCAGACCAACCAGTTTGTCGCTGAAGACATCGACGAGGCTTTCGAATTAGTGGGACGCCGTCCTGAAATGCTCCGGACCATTATTGGTGAGGTAGCCCTGGAACTGGGCGAAGCAAGCAATCTGAGCCAATTGCTGCGAAGCAGCGCCGAATTGTTGCGTGCCGGCGTGTGGACTGAGTTTGAAAGCGCCTGGAACGCCCTGACCGTTGCACAGCGTGCAGTACTGGAAGTCATGGTCGAGCGCTCGCAGAGCAACGAACCTTTTGCACCCTTCACCGATGCGACGTTGGTTGCGGTGACAAAAGCACTGGAAGCGATGGGCAGTGAGGTAGTGCCGGGCACACAGACCATCCAGGCGTGCATCGATGCCTTGCGTGAAAAGGAACTGGTCTGGAAATCGAATCGCGGCGCTTACGCGCTTGAGGACAAATCGTTTGCCGACTGGCTCAAGCACTATCGCGCCCAGAAGGCTCAGTAAGCCTACTTCTTCATCAACCCGGAGCATGCCGCCTTGTACGCCTCATGCTGATACTTGTTCAGCGTCGCCGGCAGTGCAAAGTCGAACTTCTTGTTCTGCGCGTTGATGGTCTGCGGTGACAGCAGTGTCACTTCGCAGTTGTCCAGCAACTGGAAAACCCCTTCGATCTTGAAGGTGGTCGGGCCGCCGGCGAACTCGCCTTTTTTACTGCGCTTCTTGATTGCGATGCGCTCGATGCCGTTGTCACGAACAAAGGTGCCGACCTGCGCGGCGAAGGCTTTGACGTTGGCGGCTTCGTCATCGTCGTCGAGGGCGATTTTCTTGGTGTTCAGGGTGACATGAGTCAGCACCTGATTGTCGAGGGAGGCAACGGCGAAGATCGCCTCGCTACCTTTGATTTCGATGCCACAGATTTTCATGAGAAGCCTTGAGTCAGGAGAGCGTCAGAGGAATGCGTGAATGGTGACCTACTTGAGCGGTGCAGTCACCCTGATGCAGCCCCTTTCGAACCGGTCCTGCCATTGGTCATAAAGTGCCCGCACCTGTTATTTCTGACAGTAGACCCCGTGTCATCCTGGTACCTACATTGGACAGCAGGCACCGAGCAGTTTCGAACCCATTGGATGGCACATCTGCCGAGGGAACTGAGCAATGATCGTAAGAAAAAACGTCCGTTCACTGTCACCAAATGAAAGGGCCGGTTTTATCAATAGCGTGCTGACGCTCAAGCGCAGGGGCGGTTACGACAAGTACGTCCATTGGCACCACGCTGTCATGGTCCCCACGGTTCACTCCTATGAACCCCGAGACCCCACCTATCGCAACGGAGCTCATTTGGGCCCGTCGTTTCTGCCTTGGCACCGGGAAATGCTGATGCAGTTCGAAGCTGATCTGCACGCCATCGATCCAAATGTCGCATTGCCTTATTGGGATTGGACTGAAGACGCCAATGACCCTGAAAACTCGCCGATCTGGGCGGATGACTTCATGGGTGGCAACGGTGATTCCACTGATCACTGGAGGGTGACCCGTGGAGCCTTTGCTCATCAATACGGCAACTGGCCGGTGCCTGCATACCCCGAGGATAATTTGCCAGAGCCCGGACTCAAGCGTCAGTTCGGGCTCCTGGTCGCCTCACTGCCAACTTCTGCCGATGTAGGCGTGGCGATGCGCGAAAGGTTGTACGACACGCCGCCCTATAATTCCGGACCTTACACGCGTGGTTTCAGGAATCGGCTGGAGGGTTGGGTGACTCAGCGGGGCGACCCACAAGTCACGACACCGGGCTCACAACTGCATAATCGTGTCCATTTGTGGATCGGCGGCAACATGTTGGCGATGACTTCACCAGAGGATCCGGTGTTCTTCCTGCACCATTGTTTTGTCGACAAAGTCTGGGCTGACTGGCAAGCCGAGATGGCAAAGTACAACGGTGAATGGGCGCCGCATTACGCGCCGATGGAAAACGGTCCCCCGGGCCACAACTACGAAGACGTGCTCAAGCCTTGGCAGCGCAAGATCAGCGAGGTTATGGACATTACCGTGTTGGGTTATCGCTATGAGCAGTCTACGAGTGCACTGGTGATGCCTGAGCGCGCGTTCAAATCACCATTCGAGGCTTGAGCTGACAGCAGGTGTTCGCGTGGCTGTGAGAGCACGTTAACGCCCGGTTGCAGTGACAGGCTTAAAGCCTCTGCTTCGAGCCTTGTGTCATTGCTGCCCGATCGACTCCAGGAACTCCGACCGTTCGTCGCTCTTGCTCGCCAGGCAATCGTTCAGGTCCATGGTGTAGGTCTTGCTGCCTACCGCTGCAGGGAACGCTGCAATCGCGCAATCGGCATCCCGCGATTTCATCCAGAGCTGCTCGGCGGTCTGGAGTTTGCTGGTGATGTCTGCCAACTGCGCCTTGTTGTTCGCGTATTGGGTTTTCATCCGATCCAGTAAGCCCTGGAAATTGTCCTTGAGCAGTTGTTCGGCGGTGTTTTTGCTATAGGTCGAGCATTCCAGGGTCTGGACGTCGTTTTCGACCGCATCGCACGGGTTTTTGTCGGCTTCTTCTGCCGCCTGTACGCCGGTCGCTATCAGTGCCAAAGCCAGGAAGATCGATTTCATTGCGTAGCCGCCCCTTGTTCCAGTGATGCGGCGAATTCTGGCCCAACTATTCGGGAAAGAACAGGAGGGCAAAGGGCCTGCGGTGAGACCCTTTGTCGCGTATTGACGCTTTCGGCAATTCCCCTGTCGTTTTTGCACCCGGCTGCCCCGTCCCTCAAGCATATGCTGACCCAAAGCGCCGGCAGACGATTCGGCGCATGAATCGCTAATAGGGGACTGCCTGATGAGCCCAGCCGAATTGCACGCCGACAGCATCGTTATCGACGGGCTGATTATTGCCAAGTGGAACCGCGAGCTGTTTGAAGATATGCGCAAAGGCGGCTTGACCGCGGCCAACTGCACCGTGTCGGTGTGGGAGGGGTTCCAGGCAACCGTCAACAACATCGCCGCCAGCCAGAAGCTGATTCGCGAGAACAGCGACCTGGTGATTCCGGTGCGCACCACCGCCGACATCCGCAAAGCCAAGGAGCAGGGCAAGACCGGCATCCTGTTCGGCTTCCAGAATGCTCACGCCTTCGAAGACCAGATCGGCTATGTCGAGGTCTTCAAGCAGCTGGGCGTCGGTATTGTGCAGATGTGCTACAACACCCAGAACCTGGTCGGTACCGGTTGCTACGAGCGCGATGGCGGCCTGTCGGGTTTCGGTCGTGAAATCGTTGCCGAGATGAACCGCGTCGGCGTCATGTGCGACCTGTCCCACGTCGGCTCGAAGACTTCCGAAGAAGTCATCCTCGAATCCAAGAAGCCGGTGTGCTACTCCCATTGCCTGCCGTCGGGTCTGAAAGTGCACCCGCGCAACAAGTCCGATGAAGAACTGAAGTTCATCGCCGATCACGGCGGTTTCGTCGGCGTGACCATGTTCGCGCCGTTCCTGGCCAAGGGTATCGATTCGACCATCGACGATTACGCCGAAGCCATCGAATACACCATGAACATCGTCGGCGAAGACGCCATCGGCATCGGCACCGACTTCACCCAGGGCCATGGCCAGGATTTCTTCGAATACCTGACCCATGACAAGGGCTACGCCCGCCGTCTGACCAGCTTCGGCAAGATCATCAACCCGCTGGGCATCCGCACCGTGGGCGAGTTCCCGAACCTGACCGAGACGCTGCTCAAGCGCGGCCATTCCGAGCGCGTAGTGCGCAAGATCATGGGCGAAAACTGGGTCAACGTCCTCAAGGACGTCTGGGGCGAATAAGCCGCCGTACCTCTGAATCCTTTCCCGCTGCCACCCGAGCCGCGGGCAACACAAAAAATTTTCTGGAGTTTAAGTTTCCATGGCCAAGATCGCCCCGCAACTGCCAATCGAAGTCGACAGCGAAACCGGTGTCTGGACCTCTGACGCCCTGCCGATGCTGTATGTGCCGCGTCACTTCTTCGTCAACAACCACATGGGCATCGAGGAAGTGCTGGGCGCTGACGCCTATGCCGAGATCCTCTACAAGGCTGGCTACAAGTCCGCCTGGCACTGGTGTGAAAAGGAAGCTGAATGCCACGGCCTGGAAGGCGTTGCGGTGTTCGAGCACTACATGAAGCGCCTGTCGCAACGTGGCTGGGGCCTGTTCAAGATCCAGGACATCGACCTCGACAAAGGCACTGCCAGCGTCAAGCTCGAGCACTCGGCATTCGTCTACGTCTACGGCAAGGTCGGACGCAAGGTCGACTACATGTTCACTGGCTGGTTTGCCGGTGCCATGGATCAGATCCTGCAAGCGCGCGGCAGCAAGATTCGCACCGTCGCCGAACAGGTTTACGGTGGCTCCGAAGAAGGCCACGACGACGGCTTGTTCACCGTCAAGCCGTTGTAAGTCGAGGATCCTGCCATGGCTTTCGAAGCAATGTTCCAGCCGATTCAAATCGGCAAACTGACCATCCGCAACCGCGTGCTCAGCACCGCGCACGCCGAGGTTTACGCCACCGACGGCGGCATGACCACCGATCGGTACGTGAAGTACTACGAAGAGAAAGCCAAGGGCGGGATCGGCCTGGCGATTTGCGGCGGTTCTTCCAGCGTGGCCATCGACAGCCCGCAAGGCTGGTGGAAATCGGTCAACCTGGCCGACGACCGGATTATTCCGCACTTCCAGAACCTGGCCGATGCCATGCACAAGCATGGCGCCAAGATCATGATCCAGATTACCCACATGGGCCGTCGCTCACGTTGGGATGGCGAGCACTGGCCGACCCTGCTGTCGCCGTCGGGCATCCGTGAACCGGTGCACCGCGCGACCTGCAAAACCATCGAGCCGGAAGAAATCTGGCGGGTGATCGGCAACTACGCCAGTGCTGCTGCGCGTGCCAAGGCCGGTGGCCTGGACGGCGTTGAACTGTCGGCAGTGCACCAGCACATGATCGACCAGTTCTGGAGCCCGCGCGTCAACAAACGTACCGACGAATGGGGCGGCAGCTTCGAGAACCGCATGCGTTTCGGCCTGGAAGTGATCAAGGCTGTGCGCAAGGAAGTCGGTCCGGATTTCTGCGTCGGCATCCGTATCTGCGGTGATGAATTCCACCCTGATGGCCTGAGCCATGAGGACATGAAGCAGATCGCCAAGTACTACGACGACACCGGCATGATCGACTTCATCGGCGTCGTGGGCTCGGGGTGCGATACCCACAACACCCTGGCTAACGTTATTCCCAACATGAGTTATCCACCGGAGCCGTTCCTGCACTTGGCGGCCGGTATCAAGGAAGTGGTCAAGGCCCCGGTTCTGCACGCGCAGAACATCAAGGACCCGAACCAGGCAACACGTATTCTGGAAGGCGGTTACGTCGACATGGTCGGCATGACCCGTGCGCACATCGCCGACCCGCACCTGATCGCCAAGATCAAGATGGGTCAGATCGACCAGATCAAACAATGCGTGGGTGCCAACTACTGCATCGACCGTCAGTACCAGGGTCTGGACGTGCTGTGCATCCAGAACGCCGCGACCTCCCGTGAATACATGGGCGTACCGCACATCATCGAGAAATCGACCGGTGTGAAACGTAAAGTCGTGGTGGTCGGTGCCGGCCCTGCCGGGATGGAAGCGGCGCGTGTAGCCGCCGAACGTGGCCACGACGTGACCCTGTTCGAGAAGAAAGAGTTCATCGGCGGACAGATCACTACCGCCTCGAAAGCCCCGCAACGGGACCAGATCGCCGGTATCACCCGTTGGTTCCAGCTGGAACTGGCGCGTTTGAAAGTCGACCTGCGCCTGGGCGTAGCCGCTGACGCGGCGACCATTCTCGACCTGCGTCCGGACATCGTGGTGCTCGCCGTTGGCGGTCACCCGTTCCTGGAACAGAACGAACACTGGGGTGCGGCTGAAGGCCTGGTAGTCAGCAGCTGGGACGTGCTCGACGGCAAGGTTGCACCGGGCAAGAACGTGCTGGTCTACGACACCATTTGCGAGTTCACCGGGATGTCGGTTGCCGACTACCTCGCGGACAAGGGCAGCCAGGTCGAGATCGTCACCGACGACATCAAGCCGGGCGTGGCCATCGGCGGTACGTCGTTCCCGACGTACTACCGCAGCATGTACCCGAAAGAAGTGATCATGACCGGCGACATGATGCTCGATAAGGTCTACCGCGAAGGCGACAAGCTGGTGGCGGTGCTGGAAAACGAATACACCGGCGCCAAAGAGGAGCGGGTGGTTGACCAGGTCGTGGTCGAGAACGGCGTGCGGCCGGACGAAGAAATCTACTACGCACTGAAGGAAGGCTCGCGCAACAAAGGCCAGATGGATATCGAAGCCCTGTTCGCGATCAAGCCTCAGCCTTCGCTGAGCCAGGCGGGTGACGGCTACTTGCTGTTCCGCATCGGTGACTGCGTGGCCCAGCGCAACACGCACGCGGCGATCTACGACGCGTTGCGGTTGTGCAAGGATTTCTAACGGATTTACCACCATCACCTGTGGCGAGGGAGCTTGCTCCCGCTGGGCTGCGAAGCAGCCCCAAAACCTGCAGTCGAGGTGTATCAGGTGTACACCTGAGACTGTTTTGGGAGCGCTTCGCACTCCAGCGGGAGCAAGCTCCCTCGCCACAAGTAGGTGCGTCGCTCTCATCGGCACGCACATGACCCCGAGGTCTTTGGGAGCTCCACCATGTTAAACACCCTTCTTCCCATCCTGCTGTTTGCCGCCCTGGGCCTGGCTGTCCTGGGCGCGTTGCGGCGGGTGGCCATGTGGCGCCGGGGCCGTGCGTCCAAGGTCGATCTGATCGGCGGCCTGCTGGCCATGCCCAAACGCTACATGGTCGACTTGCACCACGTGGTGGCGCGGGACAAATACATCGCCAACACCCACGTTGCCACGGCGGGTGGCGCGGTGGCGTCCATCGTGTTGGCGATCCTGGTTCACGGTTTTGGCCTGCATAACCGCTTCCTCGGTTATGCACTGTTGTTGATGACGGCAGTGATGTTCGTCGGTGCGATCTTTGTTTACCTGCGTCGGCGCAACCCGCCGGCGCGTTTATCCAAAGGTCCGTGGATGCGCCTGCCGAAAAGTTTGCTGGCCTTCTCGGCGTCGTTCTTCCTGGTGACCCTGCCGGTGGCGGGCATCCTTCCGGAAGACTTCGGCGGTTGGCTGTTGGCGGCGATCCTCGGTGTCGGCGTGCTGTGGGGCGTGTCTGAGTTGTTCTTCGGCATGACCTGGGGCGGGCCGATGAAGCACGCCTTTGCCGGTGCCTTGCACCTGGCTTGGCACCGTCGCGCCGAACGTTTTGGTGGTGGTCGTTCTACAGGTCTTAAACCGCTTGACCTGAACGATCCGCAAGCCCCCTTGGGCGTGGAAAAGCCCAAGGATTTTACCTGGAACCAACTGCTCGGCTTCGACGCTTGCGTGCAGTGCGGTAAATGCGAAGCCGCGTGCCCGGCGTTTGCCGCTGGCCAGCCGCTGAACCCGAAAAAACTGATTCAGGACATGGTCGTCGGCCTGGCTGGCGGCACCGATGCCAAGTTCGCTGGCAGTCCTTATCCAGGTAAAGCTATCGGTGAACACGCGGGTAATCCGCATCAACCGATCGTCAACGGTCTGGTGGACGCTGAAACCCTGTGGTCTTGCACCACTTGCCGTGCCTGCGTTGAAGAATGCCCGATGATGATCGAGCACGTTGACGCCATCGTCGACATGCGCCGCCATCTGACCCTGGAAAAAGGCGCGACCCCGAACAAGGGCGCCGAAGTCCTGGAAAATCTGATTGCCACCGACAACCCGGGCGGTTTCGCTCCGGGCGGGCGGATGAACTGGGCGGCGGACCTGAACCTGACACTGCTCAGCGAGAAGAAATCCACCGACGTGCTGTTCTGGGTTGGCGACGGTGCGTTCGACATGCGCAACCAGCGCACCTTGCGTGCCTTCGTCAAAGTGCTGAAAGCCGCGAAAGTCGACTTTGCCGTGCTCGGTCTTGAAGAGCGTGACAGCGGTGACGTGGCTCGCCGTCTGGGCGACGAAGCGACCTTCCAGCTGTTGGCCAAACGCAACATCCAGACTTTGGCCAAATACAGCTTCAACCGCATCGTCACCTGCGATCCGCACAGCTTCCACGTGCTGAAGAACGAATACGGTGCCTTCGATGGCAACTACCTGGTGCAGCACCACAGCACCTACATGGCGGAAATCATCGACGCTGGCGCACTCAATCTGGGTCAGCACAAAGGCGACAGCGTGACCTATCACGATCCGTGCTACCTCGGCCGCTACAACGGCGAATACGAGGCACCGCGCCAGGTACTGCGTGCGCTGGGGATCGAGGTCAAGGAAATGCAACGTTCCGGTTTCCGCTCGCGCTGCTGCGGCGGTGGCGGCGGTGCGCCGATCACTGACATCCCGGGCAAGCAACGGATCCCCGACATGCGCATGGACGACATTCGTGAAACCGGTGCCGAGCTGGTGGCCGTGGGTTGCCCACAGTGCACCGCGATGCTCGAAGGCGTGGTCGAACCACGACCGCTGATCAAGGACATTGCCGAACTGGTGGCCGACGCGCTGCTCGAAGACGCGGCGCCCAGCAAGTCACCGGCACCGATTAAACGTCAACCCGCGGAGGCCCACTGATGAGCGACATTATCCGCCGCGATCCGCGCGCTGAATGGATCGCCCGCAACCGTCTGCATCCGCTGCATGCCGCCATGCAACCGGTGGAACACAGCTGGATGGGCCCCAACGGGATCATTCGCAAGAATCCTCACGGCATTGGTTTCATCGGCCCCAATGGCATCAAGCGGATTGACCGCAGTGGTGCACAGCAGGGCGGGGCGACCAAGCGTACGGCCGCCGTTGAAGTGCAATTGCCGCTGCATCAGGTGGCGACACCTGCGTTCTACATCAGCGTGGTGCCGGACATGGTTGGCGGCCGTTTGAGCAGCCACGACCGCGACTTGCTGGGCCTGGCCCATCAACTGGCCGGCAAGGACGGTGCAGTGCTGGCGGTGGTCTTTGGCGAACACAAGGAAAACGCCTTCGCCACCGCAGGCGTCGACCGCCTTCTGGTGCTGGATGGCGAAGAATTCGAAGGTTATGCACCGGAACAGCGGGTGCAGGGTCTACGGGCTGTGGATAACCAGTTCAGCCCTCGTCACTGGCTGCTGCCGGACAGCCGCACCGGTGGCGGTGAGCTGGGTCGGCGCTTTGCCGCGGCACTCGGCGAACGCCCGGCCACGCGGGTCTGGCAGGTCAAGGATCAGGAGTGCATCGGCCGCGCCGGTGCCGGTCTGCAAGACTTGGCGCGCCCTGTTGCACGGTTGATTCTGGCGGCGGTGGAATGCGCCGAACCGGTCAGCGAAACCCGTCACGAAGCGTTGCCGGTGGAGTTATCCACAACGGTTGCGCGCAGCCTGTCGCGGATCGAGGACCTGGGCGCGGTAGCGGTCGACCCGGCAGCGATTCCCATGGCCGAAGCCGAGTTCATCTTCTCGGGCGGCAACGGGGTCAAGGACTGGAACCTTTTCCACAGGACCGCAGCAGCCCTCGGCGCGACCGAAGGCGCATCGCGGGTGGCGGTGGACGATGGCTTCATGGCCCGCGACCGTCAGGTCGGCGCCAGCGGCACCTGGGTCACGGCGCGGGTCTACGTGGCAGTGGGGATTTCCGGGGCGATCCAGCACCTGCAAGGCATCGGCGCCTGCGACAAGGTGGTGGCGATCAACCTCGATCCTGGCTGCGACATGATCAAGCGCGCCGACCTGTCGGTGATAGGTGAAAGCGCAGAAATTCTTCAGGCCTTGATCGCGGCGGTAGAGGCTTACCGCAACGACGCCAAGCGCGATGCGGCTTAAGAGAAGGAAAGGGTTATGAGTACTCATGTAATCAGCCTGGTGTCGATCGGCGCCCACCCGACCTCGGGCCGGCCACGCCGCGCCGAGCAGGATGCGCGGGCGGTTGAACTCGGTCTGCAACTGGCTGGGGATAACCTGCAAGTGCTGCACGCCGGTGATGTCGAGGAACCTGCGCTGCGGGCTTACCTGGGCATGGGCCTGGAACAGCTGCTTGTGCTCGAACAGCCCCAAGGCGCCGATGCGCTGCCAGCGTTGAGCGCTTATCTGCGCGATGCCGGGGCGCAGGTGGTGCTGACCGGCAGTCAGGCGGAAACCGGTGAAGGCTCGGGCATGTTGCCGTTCCTGCTGGCGGAAAGCCTGGGTTGGCCGCTGGTGGTCGGACTGGCGCAGGTCGAGTCCATCGACGGCAATTCGGCCTTAGTGCTGCAAGCCTTGCCGCGTGGCCAGCGTCGACGTTTGAAAGTGCGCCTGCCGTTTCTCGCCACGGTGGATAACGCCGCGCCCAAGCCTCGGCAAAGTGCCTTCGGCCCGGCTCGGCGCGGTGTGTTGCACGCCGAAGACGTTGAGATTATCAACGATGAATTGCTCGCGGTTGCAACGTTGCAACCGGCCAAGCCACGGCCAAAACGCCTGAAAGTGATCAAGGCCAAGAGCGGCGCCGACCGGATGAAAGCTGCAACAGCCAAGGCCAGCGGCGGCGGTGGGCAAGTGCTCAAGGGCTTGAGTGCCGAGGCTGGGGCTGAGGCGATTCTCAAGTTGCTGATTGAAGAAGGCGTGGTTCGCTAACGGTCCTGTGGAGCCCGGTAAATGGCAGTTGAATTTCGTTCGGCCCTGCGCACGGATGCGCGGGAGATTGCTCGCCTGTTTCAGATTTCATCGGAAGGCGCCGCGGATTACATCTGGAGCCAGCTGGCGGAGCCCGGCCAGGACCTGCTGGATGTCGGTGCCAGTCGCTACGCCCGTGAAGATGTGGATTTCTCCTATCAAAACTGCCTGATCGCGCAGGCAGAGGGCAAGGTCATTGGCATGCTGCACAGCTATGTGATGCGTCACGATCCGCTGGCCGCTCCCGTCACCGATCCGGTCCTGGCGCCGTATGCCAAGCTGGAAATCCCCGACACCCTCTACATATCGAGCCTGGCGCTGCATGAGGGCTGGCGCAACCAGGGCCTGGGCCAACAATTCCTCGCCTACGCTTACGACCGTGCCAACCAGTTGGGGCTCAATGGCTTGAGCCTGATCGACTACGCGGCGAACACCGGCGCCCGTCGGTTTTACGAGCGACATGGCTTCCGTGTCGTCGATAGCTGCCAGATCACACCCCATCCGATGATTCGGGTCACGGGTGAAGCCTATTTGATGTATCGGCCTTAAGGCATCAACCAAGTTCCTGTGGGAGCAAACCTGCTCCCACAGGGCTGATGTATTTACCCACAATCCCTGTTAGCGCTTCTGTGGATAACATGTTCACCCCTCGCTACACCCCACGCATCTCAAGCCCTGCAAGCCCTTGTACGAAAAACAACCAGCCTAACCCCTCGTTTTTTCGAGCTTTTTTCAGTGGATAAGGGCATGTGTAGCTCACGACTTGCCCCCAATCTCTGTTGGCGCTTCTGTGGATAAGATGTTTGCTGTCCGCTGTAAGCCATACAGGTCGTGGCTTTCAAGCTTCTGGTTAATAAATGACCAAATGCTGGGTTCTGCCCTCCGCTGACTGTTCAAACCCACGAAATATGCAGCCTGGACGTGGTTTTCCACAGCGCACTGAATAGTTTGCACAGTTGCCCCCAAAGTCTGTTGGCGCTTCTGTGGATAAGGTGTTTGCGATCCTCTGTGAGCCATGAGTAACGTGGCTTGCAGGCTTCTGATCAAAAAACAGCCAATGGCTGTCGAAAACCGATCAATTGAATAAGTCACGGATTTTCTTCAGTTTCTGTGGAGAAAACTTCCGGCCTTTCCACAGTTGTCCCCATTAGCTGTGGGTGGAGGTGTGGATAACTTGTTCGCGGAAGGCTGTACGCCACGTTCCATATAGGCTGGAACGCGATAGATCATATTTCGTACAGTTCTAAAGACCAGGGGTGTGTATTCAGGGGAGGGATGTAGTGACAGGTAGGACGCTATCGCGAGCAAGCTCGTTCCCACATTGAATGATGGTGTTCGCAGCATTTGTGAACACCACCAATCCCTTGTGGGAGCGAGCCTGCTCGCGATGCTTTTGGATCTTAACCGTGAACCGGCACGCCCTTGAGGTAAGGCGCAGGTTCTGCACCCAGGTTGTTCAACAGGCGCTCGCTGTACCAATCGACAAAGTTCACCACACCGAACTCGTAAGTCTTGGAGTACGGGCCTGGCTGGTACGCCGTGGAGTTGATCCCGCGCTGGTTCTCTTCGGCCAGGCGACGGTCTTCGTTGTTGGTCGCATCCCAGACTTCACGCATGCGCTCGACGTCGTAATCCACACCTTCGACAGCGTCCTTGTGCACCAGCCATTTGGTGGTGACCATGGTTTCCTGCGCGCTGATCGGCCACACGGTGAACACAATGATGTGATCGCCCATGCAGTGGTTCCACGAGTGCGGCAGGTGCAGGATGCGCATCGAGCCCAGGTCCGGGTTCTGGATCCGGCCCATGAGTTTCTTGCAGGCTTGCTTACCGTCGAGGGTCATCGACACGGTGCCCTTGAGCAGCGGCATACGCACGATGCGGTTACGCAGGCCGAAGCTGGCGTGTGCGTAAGGAATCTTCTCGGCTTCCCAGGCAGCGGCAGAAGCGGCTACGTGGTCCTTGAACGCCTGGTCGGCACGCGGGTCGGTGACGTCGTCCCATTCCAGCAGGGTTTTCAGCAGTGCCGGGTGCGACGCGTTGCAGTGGTAGCACTCGCGGTTGTTTTCCAGCACCAGTTTCCAGTTCGCCTGTTCCACCAGGGTGGTTTGCACCGCCACCTTGGTGTTCTCCATGTCGTACGGTTCCATGTAATGGTTCAGTGTCGACAGGAAGTCATCGATGGCCGGCGGGTTTTCCGCGAGGCTGACGAAGATGTAGCCGCCAGCGGTCTTCACGTTGACCGGTTTCAGGCCGTACTGCTTCATGTCGAAGTCGTCGCCCATCTCGGAGCCGGCGAACAGCAGGCGCCCGTCGAGTTCGTAGGTCCACTGGTGGTAATGGCAGACCAGCTTGGCGACTTTGCCTTTTTCGCTGGTGCACAGACGCGAGCCACGGTGACGGCAGACGTTATGGAAGGCATGGACCACGCCTTCTGCGCCGCGAATCACAATGATCGGGTTCTTGCCGATCTGCAGGGTCAGGAAGTTGCCCTTGGTCGGGATTTCGCAGGTCATGCCGGCGATCAACCACTCTTTCTGGAAGATCTCCTGCATGTCGATATCGAACAACCGCTCATCAGAGTAGAACGGCTGTGGCAGCGAAAATGTACGCTCGCGCTCATGCAGCATCTGCGCGGTGGCCTTGCGTGCGGGTTCCAGTGGATCGCCCAAGCTCAAGGTAGTGGTGACGTCCATCGTTTAAGTCCTCATGGCCATCTGTGTGGCCGGCGAATAGTGGCTACGGTTAGTGCAACGCAAGGCAGAAAACAGCGTTTATCTGTTGAAGCGAGTGTGGGGCCGGCGCAGGCTGGAACCTTATCCATGGGCGACATGGCCCAATCTGTTCCCGACGCTCAACCCCCGGTGGTTGTGGGCTGGTCGCGATAAGTACGTGAATGTCGTAGATAGGTAAGTGGCCACTGCACACCTTGAGCAGAATCGGCAACATGAGGTCGACAGTCGACCGTGGAGATCAGCATGTCCAATAGTTTCCTGAACCCGGTAACCACCCAGACCTGGGCCAATGGCCGGCACATTGTCCGTTGCGTCAAAGTCATCCAGGAAACCTGGGACGTGCGGACCTTCTGCTTCATGGCCGACCAGCCGATCATGTTCTTCTTCAAACCGGGGCAGTTCGTCACCCTGGAGCTGGAAATCGAGGGCGTGCCGATCATGCGCTCGTACACCATTTCCAGTTCGCCGTCGGTGCCTTACAGCTTTTCGGTGACCATCAAGCGCGTACCGGGCGGCAAGGTTTCCAACTGGCTGCATGACACCCTGCACGAAGGCCAGGAGTTGGCGGTGCACGGGCCGGTCGGGCTGTTTAACGCAATGGATTTCACCGCACCGAAAGTGCTCTATCTCAGCGGCGGTGTCGGGATCACCCCGGTAATGTCCATGGCTCGCTGGTTCTACGACACCAACGGCAATGTCGACATGGTGTTTATCCACAGCGCCCGCTCGCCAAAAGACATCATCTATCACCGCGAGCTGGAGCACATGGCGTCGCGGATCGATAACTTCAGTCTGCACCTGATCTGTGAGAAGCACGGACTGGGCGAGCCTTGGGCCGGTTATCGCGGCTACCTGAACCATAAAATGCTGGAGCTGATGGCGCCGGACTTCCTTGAACGCGAGGTCTTCTGCTGCGGCCCGACCCCTTACATGCACGCGGTCAAACGCCTGCTGGAAGCCGCTGGCTTCGACATGAAGCGTTACCACGAAGAATCTTTCGGTGCTACACCGCCCGAGGCTCGTGCCGATGCGGTGGAGCAAGCCGAACAAGCGGCCGACGCCCCGGAAATCGATGTAGCCGATCTGCATCAAGTGGAATTCACCGCGTCCGGCAAAAGCATCCGCGTGGCGCCGGGTGAAACCGTCCACGCCGCCGCCGCCAAGCTTGGCCTGTTGATTCCGAAAGCCTGCGGGATGGGGATTTGCGGAACGTGCAAGGTAATGAAGCTGGGCGGGGAAGTCGAGATGGAGCACAACGGCGGGATCACCGAAGAAGACGAAGCCGAGGGTTACATCCTGTCGTGCTGCAGCGTGCCGAAAGGGGATGTACGGATCGAGTTCTAAGCCGTTACTCCGGGGAAGGGATGCAGAGCGTCACTAGTGTCGCTCTGCGTGGGAACGATCATCTTTCTGTGGCGAGGGAGCTTGCTCCCGCTGGGTTGCGGAGCAGCCCCAAATCCTGAGCATGCGGTCTGTCAGGTGCACCGTGTTTGCTGAATTTACGACGGCTTCGCCGCCGAGCGGGAGCAAGCTCCCTCGCCACAAAGTTTCATTTCATTCTGGTGAGGGTATTACCCCGCCATCACTTCCCGAATATCCGCCGCCAATTCCCGAACGCGCTCTACCTCGGTATCCCACGAGCACATGAAGCGGGCGCCGCCTTTGCCGATGAAGGTATAGAAACGCCAGCTCTTGGCGGTCAGTGCCGCGACGGCCGATTCCGAGAGTTGCAGGAACACGCCGTTGGCTTGTACCGGGAACATCAGTTCAACGCCCGGAATGTCGCTCACCAGCTCGGCCAGCAGCTGCGCGCAGTAGTTGGCGTGGCGAGCGTGTTTGAGCCAGGCGTCGTTTTCCAGCAGGCCGACCCACGGCGCCGAGAGGAAACGCATTTTCGACGCCAGTTGCCCGGCCTGTTTGCAGCGGTAGTCGAAGTCTTCAGCGAGTTTCTGGTTGAAGAACAGTATCGCCTCACCCACCGCCATACCGTTTTTCGTCCCGCCGAAGCACAGCACGTCGACGCCGGCCTTCCAGGTCAGGTCAGCGGGCGAGCAATTGAGGAACGCGCAGGCGTTGGAGAACCGCGCGCCGTCCATGTGCAGGTTCAGGCCCAGTTCCTTGCAGGTGGCGCTGATGGCGCGGATTTCTTCCGGGGTGTAGATGCTGCCGACTTCGGTCGCCTGGGTCAGGGTTACGACGCGCGGTTTCGGGTAGTGAATGTCCTGGCGCTTGAGGGCGATTTCGCGGATCGATTCCGGGGTCAGCTTGCCGTTTTCAGTGCGTGCGATGAGCAGCTTGGAGCCGTTGGAGAAGAATTCCGGCGCGCCGCATTCGTCGGTTTCGACGTGGGCGGTTTCCGAGCAGATCACGCTGTGGTAGCTCTGGCACAGTGACGACAGCGCCAGGGAGTTTGCGGCGGTGCCGTTGAAGGCGAAGAACACTTCGCAGTCGGTTTCGAACAATTTGCGGAAATCGTCCGAGGCGCGCGCCGTCCACTCATCGTCGCCATAAGCGCGTTGGTGGCCTTGATTGGCCTGTTCCATGGCGGCCCAGGCTTCCGGGCAGATACCGGAATAGTTGTCGCTGGCGAATTGTTGGCTCTTGTCGGTCATGGCCGGCTCCGTGGTCGATGATGGTGCGCACTGTACCCAGATTTGCAGGAAGCGCACATCTGCTGATTCTGTAGGAAAAGTCGTGTTGTAAACACCCTGTGGCGAGGGAGCTTGCTCCCGCTGGATCGCGTAGCGGTCCTAAAGCCAATAAATGCGGGCTGTCTGATAAAGCGCATTAACCGGTATTGCGACTGCTGCGTCCGATCGCGGACCGGCCGAACGGGAGCAAGCGTCCTCGCCGCAAGAGCCCGCCAGTCGGCGGCATTTATCCCGGCGTGCCAACCCATGTCGTAAACGCACCTTTGCGTGGCGTCCATAGGCATTTGACCTGTCTGCGCCGGCCATACCATCGCATCCAAAGGGCACTGCCGTAAGGTACGTGCCTCACCGAGACGAAAGGCGCACAAGCCGCCGCTGGGAGAGACGCGATGTTCAGCAAGCAAGACCAGATCAAGGGTTACGACGATGCACTGCTGGCGGCGATGAATGCCGAAGAGCTGCGCCAGGAAGATCACATCGAGCTGATCGCGTCAGAGAACTACACCAGCAAACGCGTCATGGAAGCGCAAGGCAGTGGCCTGACCAACAAATACGCCGAAGGTTATCCAGGCAAGCGCTACTACGGCGGCTGCGAGCACGTCGACAAGGTCGAAGCGCTGGCCATCGAACGCGCCAAGCTGCTGTTCGGTGCCGATTACGCCAACGTCCAGCCGCACTCCGGCTCGTCGGCCAACAGCGCCGTTTACCTGGCCCTGCTGCAACCCGGCGACACCATTCTCGGCATGAGCCTGGCCCATGGCGGTCACCTGACCCACGGCGCCAAGGTGTCGTCCTCGGGCAAACTGTACAACGCCGTGCAGTACGGCATCGACACCAAAACCGGCCTGATCGACTACGACGAAGTCGAGCGTCTGGCCGTCGAATGCAAGCCGAAGATGATCGTCGCCGGCTTCTCGGCTTACTCCAAGACTCTGGACTTCCCACGTTTCCGTCAGATCGCCGACAAGGTCGGTGCGCTGCTGTTCGTCGACATGGCGCACGTTGCCGGTCTGGTCGCTGCCGGCCTGTACCCGAACCCGCTGCCGTATGCCGACGTGGTGACCACCACCACCCACAAGACCCTGCGTGGTCCGCGTGGCGGCCTGATCCTGGCCAAGGCTAACGAAGAAATCGAGAAAAAGCTCAACGCGGCAGTCTTCCCCGGTGCCCAGGGTGGCCCGCTGATGCACGTGATCGCCGGTAAGGCGGTGTGCTTCAAGGAAGCGTTGGAGCCTGGTTTCAAGGCTTACCAGCAACAAGTGATCGACAACGCACAGGCAATGGCCAGCGTTTTCATCAAACGTGGCTACGATGTAGTGTCCGGCGGTACGGATAACCACCTGTTCCTGGTGAGCCTGATCCGTCAGGGCCTGACCGGTAAGGAAGCCGACGCCGCCTTGGGTCGTGCCCACATCACCGTGAACAAGAACGCCGTACCGAACGATCCACAATCGCCGTTCGTCACCTCGGGCCTGCGTATCGGCACCCCGGCGGTCACCACTCGCGGCTTTAAAGTTACCCAGTGCGTTGAACTGGCCGGCTGGATCTGCGACATCCTCGACAACCTCGGCGACGCCGATGTCGAGGCCAATGTTGCCAAGCATGTGGCAGCTGTGTGCGCGGACTTCCCGGTTTATCGCTGAGCGCGGTTTTGGAGTAAATGACTATGCAACGCTACTCAGGCTTCGGCCTCTTCAAACACTCCCTCAGCCACCACGAAAACTGGCAGCGGATGTGGCGCACGCCGACTCCGAAAAAAGTCTACGACGTGGTCATCGTCGGCGGCGGCGGGCATGGTCTGGCGACCGCCTACTACCTGGCCAAGGAACACGGCATCACTAACGTGGCCGTGGTCGAGAAGGGCTGGCTGGGCGGCGGTAACACCGCGCGCAACACCACCATCGTGCGTTCCAACTACCTGTGGGACGAGTCGGCCCACCTGTACGAACACGCGATGAAGCTCTGGGAAGGTCTGTCCCAGGACCTGAACTACAACGTGATGTTCTCCCAGCGTGGCGTCTACAACCTGTGCCACACCCTGCAGGACATTCGTGATTCCGAGCGTCGGGTCAGCGCCAACCGCCTCAACGGCGTCGATGGCGAACTGCTCACCGCTCAGCAAGTGGCTGACGAGATTCCGTACCTCGACTGCTCGAAAAACACTCGCTACCCGGTGATGGGCGCTACCGTCCAGCGTCGCGGCGGCGTGGCCCGTCACGATGCCGTGGCCTGGGGCTTTGCCCGTGCGGCCGACGCCTTGGGCGTGGACCTGATCCAGCAGACCGAAGTGATCGGTTTCCGCAAGGAAAACGGTGTGTGCATCGGTGTTGAAACCAACAAGGGCTTCATCGGCGCCAAGCGCGTCGGTGTAGTCACCGCGGGTAACTCCGGGCACATGGCCAAACTCGCCGGTTTCCGTCTGCCGATCGAATCCCACCCGCTGCAAGCGCTGGTGTCCGAGCCGATCAAGCCGATTATCGACAGCGTGATCATGTCCAACGCCGTACACGGTTACATCAGCCAGTCCGACAAGGGCGACTTGGTAATCGGTGCCGGTATCGACGGCTACAACGGCTACGGCCAGCGCGGTTCGTACCCGGTGATCGAGCACACCATCCAGGCCATCGTCGAGATGTTCCCGGTCTTGTCCCGCGTACGTATGAACCGCCAGTGGGGCGGCATCGTCGACACCACGCCGGACGCCTGCCCGATCATCTCGAAAACACCCGTGCCAAATATGTTCTTCAACTGCGGTTGGGGCACCGGTGGTTTCAAAGCAACTCCGGGCTCGGGCAACGTGTTTGCCGCCAGCCTTGCCAAGGGTGAAATGCACCCATTGGCTGCACCTTTCTCCATCGACCGCTTCCACAGCGGTGCATTGATCGATGAACACGGCGCTGCTGCGGTCGCCCACTAACAGGAGAAATCCCTATGTTGCACATCTTCTGTCCTCACTGCGGCGAACTGCGCTCCGAAGAGGAATTCCATGCATCCGGCCAGGCGCACATCCCGCGCCCACTGGACCCGAGCGCTTGCACCGACGAGCAGTGGGGTGACTACATGTTCTTCCGTGATAACCCTCGCGGGTTGCACCACGAGCTGTGGGATCACGTCGCCGGTTGCCGTCAGTATTTCAACGTCACCCGTGACACCGTGACCTACGAGATTCTCGAAACCTACAAGATCGGCACCAAGCCGCAGTTCACCGACAAGACTGAAAGTCCGAAAGCGGCCGCGCAGGCTCTGGGAGCGAAGGTATGAGCCAGATCAATCGCCTGTCCAACGGTGGACGGATCGACCGCAACAAAGTCCTGAGTTTCACCTTCAACGGCCAGGTCTACAAGGGCTTTGAGGGCGACTCCCTGGCCGCTGCATTGCTGGCCAACGGCGTCGACATCATCGGTCGCAGCTTCAAGTATTCGCGTCCTCGCGGGATTTTCGCCGCAGGCGCTGAAGAGCCGAACGCGGTGCTGCAGATCGGTGCCACCGAAGCCACGCAAATTCCTAACGTGCGCGCCACTCAACAGGCGCTGTACCAGGGCCTCGTCGCCACCAGCACCAACGGCTGGCCGAGCGTAAACAACGACATGATGGGGATTCTCGGCAAGGTCGGCGGCAAGCTGATGCCACCGGGTTTCTACTACAAAACCTTCATGTACCCGCAATCGTTCTGGATGACCTACGAGAAGTACATTCGTAAGGCTGCAGGTCTCGGTCGTTCGCCGACCGAAAACGATCCGGACACTTATGACTACATGAACCAGCACTGCGACGTGCTGATCGTTGGCGGTGGCCCGGCCGGCCTGGCGGCTGCCCTGGCGGCTGCGCGCAGCGGCGCCCGAGTGATTCTGGCCGATGAACAGGAAGAGTTTGGCGGCAGCCTGCTCGATTCCCGTGAAAACCTCGACGGCAAACCAGCCACCGAGTGGGTCGCCAGCGTCATTGCCGAGCTCAAAAACACCCCTGACGTGTTGCTGTTGCCTCGTGCGACCGTCAACGGTTACCACGACCACAACTTCCTGACCATTCACGAACGCCTCACCGATCACCTCGGCGACCGCGCACCGATCGGCCAGGTTCGTCAGCGTATCCACCGGGTTCGCGCCAAGCGCGTAGTGCTGGCAACGGGGGCTCACGAGCGTCCACTGGTCTACGGCAACAACGACGTGCCGGGCAACATGCTCGCCGGCGCCGTCTCGACTTACGTGCGCCGTTACGGCGTAGCACCGGGCAAGAAACTGGTGCTGTCGACCAACAACGATCACGCCTACCGCGTGGCGCTGGACTGGCTCGACGCCAGCCTGCAAGTGGTGGCCATCGCCGATGCGCGGAGCAATCCTCGCGGTGCGCTGGTAGAAGAAGCACGCGCCAAAGGCATCCGTATTCTGACCGGCAGCGCCGTCATCGAAGCACGCGGCAGCAAGCGCGTCACCGCTGCTCGTGTTGCCGCGATCGACGTCAAGGCGCACACCGTCACCAGCCCTGGCGAATGGCTTGAATGCGATCTGGTTGCCAGCTCCGGCGGCTACAGCCCGGTGGTTCACCTGGCGTCGCACTTGGGTGGCAAACCGATCTGGCGTGAAGACATCCTCGGTTTCATCCCGGGCGAAGCACCGCAAAAACGCGTTTGCGTGGGCGGCATCAATGGCGTCTACAGCCTCGGCGATTCCTTGGCCGACGGTTTTGAAGGCGGTGTGCGCGCGGCCAGCGAAGCCGGCTTCAAAGCGGTCGAAGGTGTCTTGCCTAAAGCCTTGAGTCGTGTCGAAGAACCGACTCTGGCGCTGTTCCAGGTGCCGCATGAAAAGGCTACCGCACGTGCGCCGAAGCAGTTCGTCGACCTGCAGAACGACGTCACCGCGGCTGCGATCGAACTGGCGACCCGCGAGGGCTTCGAGTCGGTCGAGCACGTCAAGCGTTACACCGCACTGGGCTTCGGTACTGACCAGGGCAAGCTCGGCAACGTCAACGGTCTGGCCATCGCCGCCCGTTCGCTGAACGTGACCATCCCGCAGATGGGCACCACCATGTTCCGCCCGAACTACACGCCGGTGACATTCGGTGCGGTAGCCGGTCGTCACTGTGGGCACATCTTCGAGCCAGTGCGTTACACCGCACTGCACGCCTGGCACGTGAAGAACGGCGCCGAGTTTGAAGACGTCGGTCAGTGGAAGCGTCCTTGGTACTTCCCGAAAAACGGTGAAGACCTGCATGCCGCGGTCAAACGCGAATGCCTGGCCGTGCGTGAAAGCGTTGGCCTGCTGGATGCCTCGACACTCGGCAAGATCGACATTCAAGGCCCGGATGCGCGTGAGTTCCTCAACCGCGTCTATACCAACGCCTGGACCAAGCTCGACGTGGGCAAGGCTCGTTATGGCCTGATGTGTAAAGAAGACGGGATGGTCTTCGACGACGGCGTTACTGCTTGCCTCGCCGACAACCACTTCGTGATGACCACCACCACCGGCGGCGCTGCGCGCGTGCTGCAATGGCTGGAAATCTACCACCAGACCGAATGGCCAGACCTGAAGGTGTACTTCACCTCGGTTACCGACCACTGGGCGACCATGACCCTGTCGGGGCCGAACAGCCGCAAGCTGCTCAGCGAAGTCACCGACATCGATCTGGACCGGGACGGTTTCCCGTTCATGACCTGGAAAGAAGGTTTGGTCGGTGGTGTGCCGGCGCGGGTGTTCCGGATTTCGTTTACCGGTGAGCTGTCGTACGAAGTCAACGTACAGGCCGACTACGCCATGGGCGTCCTGGAAAAAATCGTCGAGGCTGGCAAGAAGTACAACCTGACGCCGTACGGCACTGAAACCATGCACGTCCTGCGGGCCGAGAAGGGGTTCATCATCGTCGGCCAGGACACTGACAGCTCGATGACCCCGGACGACCTGAACATGGGCTGGTGCGTCGGTCGCACCAAACCGTTCTCGTGGATCGGCTGGCGTGGCATGAACCGTGAAGACTGTGTGCGTGATCAGCGCAAACAGTTGGTCGGCCTCAAGCCGATCGACCCGACCAAATGGCTGCCGGAAGGTGCGCAACTGGTGTTCAACACCAAGCAAACGATCCCGATGAGCATGGTCGGTCACGTGACCTCCAGCTACGCCCACAACTCCCTTGGCTATTCGTTTGCCATGGGTGTGGTCAAAGGTGGCTTGAAGCGCCTCGGCGAGCGCGTGTTCGCGCCGTTGGCCGACGGCAGCGTGATCGAAGCGGAAATCGTTTCTTCGGTGTTCTTCGATCCGAAAGGCGATCGCCAGAACGTGTGATACCAACGCTCGCCCCTCCGGGGGCGACGTACGAATTCAAGACAGGTGCTTTATGACCACAGCCAACGTTTACCAACAGCGCCCAACCACTGGGGCAAAGGCCGAGTCGTCGCTGCACCACGCGGGCCTGCAAAGCCTGGTGGGCAAGGGCCGTAAAAACGCCGGTGTCACCGTGCGTGAGAAAAAACTCCTGGGTCACCTGACCATTCGTGGTGATGCCCACAACCCGGCATTCGCCGCTGGCGTGCACAAGGCCTTGGGCCTTGAACTGCCGGTCGCGCTGACCGTGGTCGCCAAAGGCGAAACCAGCCTGCAATGGATGGGCCCGGATGAGTGGCTGCTGATCGTGCCTAGCGGCGAAGAGTTCGCCGCCGAGAAAAAACTGCGTGAAGCCCTGGGCGATTTGCATATCGCTATCGTCAACGTTAGCGGTGGCCAACAGATTCTTGAACTGAGCGGCCCGAAAGTCCGTGAAGTGCTGATGAAGTCCACCAGCTACGACGTGCACCCCAACAACTTCCCGGTGGGCAAGGCGGTGGGCACGGTGTTCGCCAAATCGCAACTGGTGATCCGCCACACCGCTGAAGACACCTGGGAACTGCTGATCCGTCGCAGCTTCTCGGATTACTGGTGGCTGTGGTTGCAGGATGCAGCGGCTGAGTATGGCCTTAGCGTCCAGGCCTGATCTGTGGCGAGGGAGCTTGCTCCCGCCGGGCTGCGCAGCAGCCCCAATGCCATCTATAGCATTCCGCCAGTGAGACCGAATCCGTAGATTTACGACTGCTACGCAGCCGACGGGAGCAAGCTCCCTCGCCACAAAGGAGTCACCGCATTATGAGCCGCGCACCAGACACATGGATTTTGACTGCCCATTGCCCAAGCGTCCTGGGCACGGTGGATGCGGTGACCCGCTTTTTGTTCGAACAGGGTTGCTACGTCACCGAGCACCACTCCTTCGATGATCGGCTGTCTGCACGTTTCTTCATTCGCGTGGAGTTCCGTCAGCCGTCGAGTTTCGACGAACAGGCATTCCGCACAGGCCTGGCCGAACGGACCGACGCGTTCGGCATGGTGTTCGAACTGACCCCGCCGCACCACCGGCCAAAAGTGGTGATCATGGTCTCCAAGGCTGATCACTGCCTCAACGATTTGCTCTATCGCCAGCGCATTGGCCAACTGGCGATGGATGTAGTCGCGGTGGTGTCCAACCACCCGGACCTCAAGCCGCTGGCCGACTGGCACGGGATTCCCTATTACCACTTCCCGCTCGACCCGAACGACAAGCCAGCACAAGAGCGGCAGGTCTGGCAGGTGATCGAAGAGTCCGGTGCAGAGCTGGTGGTGCTTGCGCGCTACATGCAAGTGCTGTCGCCGGAGCTGTGCCGCAAGCTCGATGGTAAAGCGATCAACATTCACCACTCGTTGCTGCCTGGTTTCAAAGGCGCCAAGCCGTATCACCAGGCCTACAACAAGGGCGTGAAACTGGTGGGCGCCACGGCGCACTACATCAACAACGACCTCGACGAAGGCCCGATCATCGCCCAGGGCGTGGAAGCGGTGGATCACAGCCATTACCCCGAAGACCTGATTGCCAAAGGCCGGGATATCGAGGGGCTGACGTTGGCCCGGGCAGTGGGTTATCACATTGAACGGCGGGTGTTTCTCAACGCCAACAGAACAGTAGTTCTTTAGATTTTTGGGGCCGCTTCGCGACCCATCGCGGGCGAGCCTTGCTCCTGCAGTGATCGCGTCGTCCCGTTATCTAACGGCCGACATCACCGCGTAGGAGCAAAGCTTGCTCGCGATGAGGCCCTTACAGACAACACAAGACACAAGCACTAACCCAAGCAATCTACGCGTTGCCCTCAGTTGGCAACGCGGTTTCATAAAAACAACAGCGAGGTGAAAGCATGTCTGGTAATCGTGGTGTGGTGTATCTCGGCGCAGGCAAGGTCGAAGTACAGAAAATCGACTATCCCAAAATGCAGGACCCGCGCGGCAGGAAGATCGAGCACGGCGTCATCCTGCGCGTGGTATCCACCAATATCTGTGGTTCCGACCAGCACATGGTACGTGGTCGCACCACGGCTCAAACCGGTCTGGTGCTGGGCCACGAGATCACGGGTGAAGTGATCGAGAAGGGCAGCGGTGTCGAGAACCTGCAGATCGGCGACTTGGTGTCGGTACCTTTCAACGTTGCCTGTGGCCGTTGCCGTTCGTGCAAAGAGCAACATACTGGCGTCTGCCTGAGCGTTAACCCGGCGCGTCCGGGCGGTGCCTATGGTTATGTCGACATGGGTGACTGGACCGGTGGCCAAGCCGAATACGCGTTTGTGCCGTATGCCGACTTCAACCTGCTGAAACTTCCAGATCGCGACCGGGCCATGGAAAAAATCCGTGACCTGACCTGTCTCTCCGACATCCTGCCCACCGGTTACCACGGCGCAGTGACTGCCGGCGTTGGTCCTGGCAGCACCGTGTACGTCGCCGGCGCCGGCCCGGTTGGCCTGGCAGCTGCCGCTTCCGCTCGCCTGCTGGGTGCTGCGGTGGTGATCATCGGTGACGTCAACCCGATCCGCCTGGCCCATGCCAAGGCTCAGGGTTTCGAAATCGCCGACCTGTCGACAGACACCCCACTGCACGAACAAATCGCTGCACTGTTGGGCGAACCGGAAGTGGACTGCGCCGTCGATGCCGTAGGCTTCGAAGCTCGCGGTCACGGCCATGCCGGGGTGAAACACGAAGCACCGGCCACCGTACTCAACTCGCTGATGGGCGTGGTTCGGGTTGCCGGCAAAATCGGTATCCCTGGCCTGTACGTGACAGAAGATCCGGGCGCAGTCGACGCCGCCGCGAAAATGGGCAGCCTGAGCATCCGCTTCGGTCTGGGCTGGGCTAAATCCCACAGCTTCCACACCGGCCAGACCCCGGTGATGAAGTACAACCGCCAACTGATGCAGGCGATCATGTGGGACCGCATCAAGATTGCCGACATCGTGGGTGTCGAGGTCATCAGCCTCGACGACGCACCACGTGGTTACGGCGAATTCGATGCCGGCGTACCGAAGAAGTTTGTGATTGATCCGCACAAGTTGTTTAGCGCGGCGTAAGGCTTCACGCAAACAAAAACGGCGACCTTCGGTTCGCCGTTTTTTATGCTCGGAATACCAACCCTATGGCCCAACCCTGTGGCGAGGGAGCTTGCTCCCGCTGAGCTGCGAAGCAGCTCCAAAACCATTCACCTTGGTGTGTCAGTCAAAACATGTCAGTCGGTTTACGACTGCTTCGTAGCCGAGCGGGAGCAAGCTCCCTCGCCACAGTGGATGGCTACAACCCGGCCAATGCCCCCTGATACAACACCGGCCCGGTCGGTTGTCCGGTCGGCGAACCGCCTTCAGGCTCCAGGCTGACCGCCAGCGCTATCGGTTTACCCAACAGCGCGTGCTGTTTCTCGCTCAACGCGACCTGGCCTTTGCCGCCGGCCGGGATCACGCCCAGGGAGATCGGTTTGCCATCCGCTGGAACTGCCCACAATTCGAGGCTGTGTCCGGGGGCGACGGTGGCCAGGGCCAGCGGTTCGACTTGCAGATAATCGTCGTGAGCCTTGATTCGCAGGGCAGGCTGTGCGCTGGCGCTGAGCAAGGTGGCGCTGTACTGGCTGCTGTCGCGGTTGTAGAGAATGCCCAGCGTCATGGCCACCAGCAGCGAGCAGACGGCCACCGTCACACGCAACCAGTTCCAGAACGGACGCTTGGCCGGCACGTGCAGTTCTTGCGGTTCGATTCGCGCATTGATGGCTGTCCACACCCGATCGGGCACGGGCACTTCCACCAAGGGTTCGTTGAGGCTGGTCAGGCTTTCTTGCCACTTGGCCAGTTCGACGCGCAGTTCGGCGTCGTCCAGCAGCAGCTGTTCGAAGCGGCGGCGCGCGGCGGCGGGCATCAGGCCAATGGCGTAATCGGCGGCGAGGGCGCGGCGCAAGTGCTGGTTTTGATAGTTCATGATTCAAGGCACCTGCGCAGGCGCTCCATGCCACGGCGAATCCAGGACTTGACCGAGCCCAGAGGCGCCGCCAGATGATCGGCCAGTTCAGCGCAGGACAAGCCCTGAAAGTAGGCCACAGTGATCGATTGACGTTGCATGCCTTCAAGGGTCTCGAGGCAGCGCTTCAGCGCACTGGCTTCACGGTCGCTGCTGAGCAATTCCTGGGCCGAGGGCGCTTCGTCGACCAGCGCCTGTTCTTCCAGTTCGCTGAGGCGGCGGTCGCGGTGTTTGCGTAACTGGTCGATGGCCTGGTTGCGGGTGATGTTGATCATCCAGGTCATTGGCGCCGACAAATGCGCCTGGTAGCGCGGGGCGTTGTTCCAGATGCGCACGAAGCTTTCCTGCAGCACTTCTTCGGCCAGGTCGCTGCGCCCCATGAAGCGCAGCGCTACACCATGCAGGCGCGGTGCAACGCTGCGGTAGAGCGTTTCGAACGCACGGCGGTCACCCAGTGAACACTGGGCGAGCAGCTGTCTGAGCGGTTCGGCGTCGGCGCTGGAAATGACCGTTCTCCAAACAATCCCGGTGGGTATGCGCTGTCGGTTGCAGGCTGAGGTTAGTTCACGGCGCGTTGTTGTTCCATTCACGGCGACTGCCCTCAAGGCAACGCCGGCCCTGATCCACAGGGCCGGCGTCAGCGCTTAGCTTTTCGGCATCAGCACTTTGTCGATGACTTGAATTACGCCGTTGGATTGGTACACGTCATAGGTAGTGATGTCGGCGGTCACGCCTTTTTCGTCCTTGAGGGTGATGTTGTGCGGGCCGTTCATCGTCACCCACAGCTTGCCGCCGCTGACGGTGGTGAGTTCGGCTTTACCGCCGCCGGCCTTGATCTGCTGGGCCAGCGTCGCCATGTCGAGTTTGCCGGCGACCACGTGGTAGGTGAGGATGTGGCTCAGCGTGGCTTTGTTCGCGGGTTTGAGCAGGGTATCGACGGTGCCGGCGGGCAGGGCGGCGAACGCCGAGTTGACCGGCGCGAACACGGTGAATGGACCTTTACCCTTGAGAGTATCGACCAGACCGGCGGCTTTTACCGCGGCGACCAGAGTGGTGTGATCCGCCGAGTTTACGGCGTTGTCGATGATGTCCTTGCTCGGCATCATGGCTTGTCCGCCGACCATTACAGAGTCGTGGCTCATGTCTGCCGCGTGCACGCTGTTGAGGGTCAAACCGCAGGTCACGGCCAGGCTCAGCAGGCTGGCGATCAACGGGGTTTTAATCGTAGTGCGCTTCATGGTGATTGTCCTAGGTGAGGAATCGGCCAGGAATGTCTGTCCGTGCTTGATATACGCAGAGGGTCAGAGATCGGATGCAGCGCAGGAAAAATATTTTTCGGCTAGATTTCACGCACGCCGGTGCGGCGCACAATGGCCGGGAACAATTAATATCGCGACCAGTTAAACGTCTGGTTTCCGTCACCTGATTGCAGGTGGCTTTCAGGGTTCAGGAGTTGGTTTTGATGAAGATTTCACGCGGTTTTGCTTTGGCTTCGCTCATGACCCTGGCGACCAGCCCGGTCTTCGCCGCAGGCTTCAGCCTGAACGATGTGGCCGGTGCCGTGTCCGGTATGCAGGGCAGCGACAAGACGGCTGCCGCTGCACCGACCCCGCAGGCAGCAGGTCTGTTGAGCGCGCTGAGTTCGCTGAACGTCACCCCGGAGCAGGCGATTGGTGGCACGGGAGCCATGTTGGGGCTGGCGAAGAATCAGCTGGGCGCGGCCGATTACTCCCAGTTGACCAATAAAGTGCCGGGTCTTGATCAGCTGTCGGGCAGCAATGCATTGGGCAGCCTGGGGGGCTTGAGCGGTTTGCTCAGTGGTTCGCCGGGTAAGTCGACAGGCCTGGACAGCGCCTTGGACAACGTCAAGAACACCAATGACCTGAACAATGCCTTCACCGCGTTGGGCATGGACAGCGGCATGATCGGCCAGTTTGCCCCGATCCTGCTGCAATACCTCGGTCAGCAGGGCGTTGGCGGTTCGCTACTCAACAGCCTCGGCGGGATCTGGGGCGCCGGCGGCTGATTCAACCTGCTCGGCGCGCAAGGCGTCGATGCATGAGCCCTTCTCGGTCCAGAGCTGGTTGACCCGGTTCTGGACGCTCTGGCGAAACACCGGATCGTTGCAGTGCTGAAAAAGGCTGGCGTCGCCACGGAACAATGCCTGACCCGTTCCGGTCAAACCAGCAGTTTTCCGCCCGCATTCGGGTGGCTTTCAGGGTTCAGGAGTTGGTTTCGATGAAGATTTTACGCGGTTTTGCTTTGGTTTCGCTCATGACCCTGGCGACCAGCCCGGTCTTCGCTGCCGGCTTCAGCCTGAACGATGTGGCGGGTGTTATGTCCGGCATGCAGGACGGCGACGAGACGGCGGCCTCTGCATCGACCCCGCAGGCAACAGGCCTGTTGAGCGCGCTGAGTGTGCTGAACGTGACCCCGGAACAGGCCATCGGTGGCACGAGCGCGATGCTGGGTCTGGCGAAGAACCAGCTGAGCTCGACCGACTATTCACAGTTGACTAAAGACGCGCCGGGGTTGGGCATGCTGTCGGCTGGCGGTGGTCTGGGTATGCTTGGCGGACTGCTCGGTGGCTCGTCCGGCAAGTCGTCGCCTCTGGACAGCGTCCTGGGCAACCTGGATAACGTGAAGAACACCAATGACCTGAGCAGCGCCTTCAGCGCGCTGGGCATGGACGGCGGCATGATCGGCCAGTTCACCCCGATCCTGCTGCAATTCCTCGGTCAGCAGGGTGTCGGTGGTTCGTTACTCAATAGCCTTGGCGGGATCTGGGGCGCCGACGGCTGATTCAGTCCGCTCGGCGCGCAAGGCGTCGATGCGTAAGTCCTTCTCGGTCCAGAGCTGGTTGACCCAGTTCTGGACGCTCTGGCGAAACGCCGGATCGTTTTCGTAATCGCCCTGGCACAACGCCGGATCCAGCTCGCGGGTCTTGATGTCGATGATCACTCTTGGCACCGCACCGCTGATCAAATCCCAGAAACCCGGAATCTTCGCCTGTGGATACACCACAGTCACATCGAGCACCGCATCCAGCTGTTCACCCAGCGCCGCCAATACAAACGCCACGCCGCCCGCCTTGGGTTTGAGTAAGTGCTTGAACGGCGATTGTTGTTCGGTGCGTTTGGCAGGCGTGAAGCGAGTGCCTTCCAGGTAATTGACCACGCTCACCGGTTGGCGTTTGAACAACTCGCAGGCGGCTTTGGTGATCTCCAGGTCCTTGCCGTGCAGTTCCGGGTGCCGGGCCAGGAAAGCTTTGCTGTAGCGCTTCATGAATGGGTAATCCAGTGCCCACCAGGCCAAGCCCAGAAACGGTACCCAGATCAGCTCTTTCTTCAGGAAGAACTTGAAGAACGGCGTGCGCCGGTTGAGCGTCTGGATCAGCGCCGGGATGTCGACCCAGGACTGGTGGTTGCTGATCACCAGGTAAGAGGTGTCGGCCCGCAGGCCTTCGCCGCCGCGAATGTCCCATTGTGTGGGGATGCACAGCGCGAAAATCAGCTTGTCGATTTCGGCCCAGGTCTCGGCGATCCACATCACCGCCGCGCTGGCGTCATCACGAAAGCGCCCCGGTAAGAGCAGTTTCAGCAGGGCAAACACCATCAACGGACCGAACAGGACCAGGGTGTTGAGTAACAGCAGCAAGGTGACTAAACAGCCGGTGAGCAGGCGGCGCATAAATAACTCTTGTAAGCGTTTGGGCGCGCAATGATAAGCAGCTTCGGCCCAGAGGCCAAATGCGGGTGGCGACGAATGTTTCACTTTTGTCTGGGTATGCTCGAACGATCATTACAACTGCGGTCTAAAATCCCGTCGTCCTACTCCCAGGGAATCCATTACGTGAAATCCATCCTCGCATTGTTAGCCCTTGTGGCCCTGCCGGTCATGGCCGCCGAGCCGACCCTTTATGGTCGTTATGAATACATCAAGCTGCCGGAAATCGGTGGCCAGGTCCTCAAGGCCAAAATGGATACCGGCGCGCTGACGGCATCCCTGTCGGCCAAGGACATCGAAACCTTCACCCGCGATGGCGAAGATTGGGTGCGCTTCCGTCTGGGTACCAAGGATGCGAGCAACAAGGTCTTCGAACACAAAGTCTTGCGCATCAGCAAAATCAAAAGCCGCGCCGACGAGGAAGATGAAAAAGACACGGCGGACGTCGCCAAGCGTCCGGTCGTCGAACTGGAACTGTGCCTGGGCAGCATCAAGCGCACGGTCGAGGTCAACCTGACCGACCGCAGCAGTTTCAATTACCCGCTGCTGATCGGTGCCAAGGCATTACGTGAGTTTGGCGCTGCGGTGAACCCGGCCAGACGCTTTGTCGCGGATAAGCCTGACTGCTGATTGACGCCGAATCAGCCTTGGGGCACCGTTCGCCCACTTAATTGCCGGGCTTGGATGCCATGCCTCATATCCTGATTGTCGAAGACGAAGCGGCAATTGCCGATACGCTGATTTTTGCCTTGCAAGGCGAAGGCTTCACCACCACGTGGTTGAGCCTCGGCGCGGCGGCGCTCGAGCATCAGCGCATGACACCTGCAGACTTGATCATTCTGGATATCGGACTGCCGGATATCAGCGGCTTCGAGACCTGTAAACAGTTGCGGCGCTTCAGCGAAGTGCCGGTGATGTTCCTCAGTGCCCGCGACGGCGAGATCGATCGGGTCGTGGGGCTGGAGATCGGCGCCGACGATTACGTCGTCAAGCCATTCAGCCCTCGGGAAGTCGCGGCGCGAGTCCGGGCGATTCTCAAACGCATGGCGCCGCGCGCGTTGAATGAGTCGTCCAGCGCCGTGTTCCAGGTCGATATTGATCGCGTGCAGATCAGCTATCGCGGTCAACCCCTGGGCCTGACTCGCCACGAGTTTCGTCTGTTGCAGTGTTTGCTGGAGCAACCCGAGCGGGTCTTCAGTCGCGAGCAATTGCTCGATGCGCTGGGAGTCGCCGCCGATGCGGGTTACGAGCGCAGCATCGACAGCCACATCAAAAGCCTGCGCGCCAAGTTGCGTCTGGTGGCTGCCAGTGCGGAGCCGATCCAGACTCACCGTGGCCTCGGTTACAGCTACAGCCCGGGGAATAGCTGATGCCGTTGGGAATCCGGATCTTCCTGGTCTATGTACTGTTCATCGGCCTGACCGGTTACTTCGTGCTCAACACGGTGATGGAGGAAATCCGCCCAGGCGTTCGACAGTCCACCGAAGAAACGCTGGTGGACACCGCCAATCTGATGGCCGAAATCCTGCGCGATGACTTCAAGGCTGGCACCCTCAACCAGAATCGCTGGCCCGAGTTGCTCAAGGCTTACGGCGAGCGGCAGCCGGCGGCGACAATCTGGGGTTTGCCAAAAAATTCGGTCAACCACCGTATCTACGTCACGGATGCCAAGGGCATCGTGGTGCTGGACTCCAGCGGCGTAGCAGTGGGCCAGGACTATTCGCGCTGGAACGATGTGTACCTGACCTTGCGCGGCGAATACGGCGCACGTTCGACCCGCAGCATCGCTGACGATGCCACTTCTTCGGTGATGCACGTTGGCGCGCCGATCCGCGATAACGGGCAGATTATCGGCGTGGTCACCGTGGCCAAGCCCAACAGCTCATTGCAGCCTTACGTCGACCGCACCGAACGTCGATTGCTTTGGTACGGCGCCGGGTTGATCGGCCTCGGCTTGTTGTTCGGTGCGGCGTTGTCCTGGTGGCTGAGTGTCGCATTACGGCAGTTGACCGCTTACGCCCAGGCGGTCAGCGAAGGTCGACGGGCCGAGCTGCCGCACTATCGCGGCGCAGAGCTGGAGCAACTGGCCACGGCGGTGGAGCGCATGCGCACGCAACTGGAAGGCAAGGCTTACGTCGAACGTTATGTGCACACCCTGACCCATGAGTTGAAGAGTCCGTTGGCGGCGATTCGCGGTGCCGCCGAGTTGCTGCAAGGCGAGATGCCGGTGACACAACAACAGCGCTTTGTCCGCAATATCGACAGCGAAAGTGCGCGGATGCAGCAGTTGATCGAGCGCTTGCTGAACCTGGCGCAGGTCGAACAGCGCCAAGGGCTGGAAGAGCGTGTGCCGGTGCCGGTGGCGGCATTGGTCGATGAGTTGCTCAGCGGTCAGCATGCGCGTATCGAGCGCAAGCAGTTGAAGATCGAAAAGCAGATTTCAACCGATCTGGATGTGCTGGGCGAGCCGTTCTTGCTGCGTCAGGCACTGGGCAATCTGTTGGAGAACGCTCTGGATTTCTCCCCGTCCCACGGCGTCTTGCGCTTCACCGCCGAACGGCATGCCGAGCAGGTCGAATTCAAACTGTTCAATCAGGCCGAACCGATTCCGGATTACGCCCTGGGGCGTTTGAGCGAACGCTTCTATTCACTGCCACGCCCGGACAGTGGACGTAAAAGTACCGGCCTTGGGCTTAACTTCGTTGAAGAAGTAGTCAAGTTGCATGGGGGTGAGTTGCATGTCTGCAATGTGCCGGGCGGCGTCGAGGTGACGCTGCGATTGCCTTCATAAGCTAAAAGATCGCAGGCTGCGATCTTTTGCTTCTCCACACACTCTCCACATTTCCCCCATAAAACCCTCACAGCCATCTTCCAGACTCTCCCTCATTCGAACAGGGAGAGACCCATGAACCGCAGCTTGGCCATAAAACTTGGGGCAATTGCCCTTCTGATTGTGCTGTTGATGATCCCGTTGCTGATGATCGGCGGGGTGATTTTTGACCGCCAGCAACTGCGCAACGGTGTCCTTGAGGACATCGCCCGTAGTTCCAGCTACAGCCAGCAATTGAGCGGGCCGCTGATGGTGGTGCCGTATCGCAAGGTGGTCAGGACCTGGAAAACCAACGAAAAAACCAGCGAGCGTTATCAGGAAACGACTCAGGAACGGGGGCGACTGTATTTCCTTCCTGAACGTTTCGAACTCGATGGTCTGGTTCAAACCGAACTGCGCGCCCGTGGCATTTACGAGGCGCGGCTGTTTCACGCGGATAACCGGATCAGCGGGCACTTTTCTATCCCGGAGCACTTGGGCATCAAGGAGGACTTTTCCGACTACCAGTTTGACCAGCCGTTCCTGGCCGTGGGCATCAGCGATATTCGTGGTATCGAAAACGCCTTGAAGCTTGAACTCGATGACCAACGCCTGGACTTTGTTCCGGGTACGCAAGTGGACTGGCTGGGCGAGGGCGTGCACGCCAGTCTGCCGGTGCTGGATGCGAACAAAGCCACAGAACTGGCCTTCGGTTTTGACCTGCGTCTGCAAGGCACTGGTCAGTTGCAGATCACCCCGGTAGGTAAAACCAGCAAAGTCAGTTTGAAAGCCAACTGGCCGCATCCAAGCTTTATCGGCAACTACCTGCCGGCCCAGCGTGAGATAAGTGCTGAAGGTTTCAGCGCCAATTGGCAGGCCTCGTTCTTTTCCACCAATCTGGAAGAGGCACTCAATAGCTGCTTGTCCCATTCCAGCTGTGAAGAGTTCAAAAGCCGCAGTTTCGGCGTCAGCTTCATCGACCCGGTGGATCAGTACCTCAAAAGCGATCGGGCGATCAAATACGCGCTGCTGTTTATCGTGCTGACCTTTGCCGGGTTCTTTCTCTTCGAAGTGCTGAAAAGCCTCGCGGTGCACCCGGTTCAATACGCCTTGGTGGGCGTGGCGCTGGCGTTCTTCTACCTGCTGTTGTTGTCACTCTCCGAGCACATCGGCTTTGCCCTGGCGTATCTGCTGTCGGCCGCTGCCTGCGTGTTGTTGATCGGTTTTTATGTTTGCCATGTACTGCGCAGTGCGCGCCACGGGTTGAGTTTTTCGGCGGGATTGGCGGCGCTCTACGGTTTGCTTTACGGCTTGTTGAGTGCCGAGGATTACGCGCTGTTGATGGGCTCGCTGCTGTTGTTCGGCTTGCTGGGCGTGTTTATGGTGCTGACCCGTAAACTCGACTGGTACGGGATTGGCCAGGGCAGGATTGCCAAGCCAGAGGTGGTGTATGAGTAGGTCGCTGGGGTTGCGCGAGGATCAGTTGCAGGGTGAATGGTTGGCGATGCAGATTGCCGGGTTGTTTACGCTGGAGCAGGGTGATGTCCTCATCGGCAAGCCCTGCTCCCTCAGATCAGCCGGTGCTGCTAAACCTTCGGCACGGTTGCCAGCATCGACGGCCGCTGACTTACTTCGGCATACCAGGCGCTGAGTTGTGGATTGCTCTTGCGCCACTCCAGGTCCGGATGACGCAAATCCAGATATCCAAGGGCGCAGGCAACGCTGATGGCCGCGACGTCGAAATGGCTGGTCAGCTCGGCGATGGCGTCGGCTTCCAGCACCGCCAAGGCCCGGCGGATCTTGTCGCGCTGGGCGTCGAGCCACTGGTCCCAGTGTTTCTCCGGGGCGCGCAGGGCGAGTTCATAACGGATCAGCACCGCGGCGTCCATGATCCCGTCGGCCAGCGCGGCCAGGGTCAGGCGCCGCCAGCGCGCCGTGCCTTCACGAGGGATCAGCGGATTACCGACATGTTGCTGATCGAGGTATTCGAGGATCACCCGGCTGTCGTATAACACGTTACCGTCGTCCAGGCGCAGCGCCGGGATCTTGCCCAGCGGGTTGTCCTGGTTCAACGCCGCGTCGGGGCTGACCGGGGTCAGTTGGCTGTGCTGCAGCGCCACGCGGTCCAGTTGACCGGTTTCATGCAGCAGCACCATCACTTTGCGCACGTAAGGCGAAGCAGGGTTGTGGAACAAGGTCATGCTGGGGGCGGACATGGACATTCCTCGGCTGTATTCAGGGAGCATGTGGCAGAGATCTAGCCTAGTAAGTTCCGGCGCGGCTGGCGAGGGTTTAGTGGTGCTGACAAGATCGCTATCGCGAGCAAGCCTTGCTCCTACAGATTCGCGTGTTGTCTGTAGGAGCAAGGCTTGCCCGCGATGACGTCAGAACAGGCGCTGAACACCTAGAAGGAATGGCTTTGCTGCCGGCGTTTCCACTGGCTTAACCGCTGTTGCAGATTCAGTGGGCTGTGAATCTGCTGCATTCGCGCGCGGTTGAACAGGATCAACACTAACTCAGCCGTGGCCATGGCGTCGGCGCTGGCGTTATGGCGCTCGAAGACTTGCAGCTTGAACCACTTGATCCAGTCGTCCAGCCCGGCTTCGCGGATGTTTGCCTGTGGACACAGCAGTGGCGCCATGTCGGCCACATCAAGGAAAGGATGCTGCAAGCGATAACCCAGGCTGTCCTTCAAGGCGCGACCGAGCATGTGCTGGTCGAACGGTGCATGAAACGCCAGCAACGGACTGTCACCGACAAACTCCAAGAAATCCAGCAACGCGTCCCGCGGATCGCTGCCAGCGGCAATCGCGCTTGGGCCCAGGCCATGAAGTAACACGCTAGGCCCGAGTTTGTGGCCGTTGCGCTGCAAGGTTCGCTCGAACTGCTGACTGAAATCGATCGCGCCGTCTTCGATCACCATGGCACCGATCGACAGCACCACGTCTTTGTTCAGGTTCAGCCCGGTGGTCTCCAGATCGACCACCACCCAGCGTTGCTCGCGCAGGCTGCATTCGCCCAGCGTCGGAGCGTTTGGCAGTTGGTCCAGGCGCTGTTGCTGCGCAGCGGTCAATGTCGGCCCGGCGGGGCGTAGCCAGGAAAACAGCTTCATAGCTGATACCGCAGGGCCAGGCTGCTTTGCAGGCGTTGGGCCTGGCGCAGGGACTCACGCAGGATTCGCCGGTCCAGATGATTCAAGCTGTCGGGATCGACCCGATTGGAATAGGGCAGGTTCTCACGGGTCTGTCGCTGATGCTGCTGCATGCGGGTTTGCTGGATGAAGTGATAGGCCTCTTCATAGGCCGCACCGTCCAGCGGGTCGATGACTTCTTTGGCCACCAGTTGACGAAAGCGCTCGAGGGTATTGTTGGCCCCGATGCCATGGGCCAGCGCCAATAGCCGAGCACCGTCGACAAACGGAGTCAGCCCTTGGACTTTCAGGTCGAGAGTGGCTTTTTCACCGTTCTTTTTCTCTAGCACAAACTCGCGGAAACGCCCGACAGGCGGCCGTTGGCGCAGGGCGTTCATGGCCAGCATGCGCTGGAACAGCCGATTGTCTGCCACCTGATCGAGAATCGCGCGGCGCAATTGCTCGCAGCCTTGCTCATCGCCCCAGACCACCCGCAGGTCGAAGTAAATGCTCGACCCGAGCAAATTCTCGGGCGTTGCTTCGCGGATAAACGCCGCGAAACGCCGCGCCCATTCGGCACGGGACAAACACAGCTGCGGGTTGCCAGCCATGATATTGCCCTTGCACAGCGTAAAGCCGCAGAGCGCCAGGCTCTGATTGATCTGCTGGGCGATCGGCAACAGCTTGCTGCGAATCTCGGCCGCCTGCACCGCATCGCGCGCTTCGAAGAGAATGCCGTTGTCCTGATCGGTGTGCAGTGTCTGCTCGCGGCGACCTTCGCTGCCGAAGCACAGCCAGCTGAACGGTATGCCGGGGTCGCCTTTATCGGCCAGCGTGAGCTCGATGACCCGGCACACGGTGTGATCGTTGAGCAAGGTGATGATGTGGGTGATTTGGGTCGAGGACGCGCCGTGGGCGAGCATGCGCTCGACCAGTTGGCCGATTTCGCCGCGCATCGCCACCAGGTTTTCCACCCGTGGCGCGCTGCGAATGGTGCGTGCCAAATGCACCAGATCGACGCGTTGCAGGGAAAACAGGTCGCGTTCCGAGACTACACCGCACAACCGTTGGTCCTTGACCAGGCAGACGTGAGCGATGTGCCGCTCGGTCATGGCAATGGCCGCATCGAACGCGCTGTGGTCCGGCGTCAGGAAGAATGGCGCGTGGATCATGTGCCGGTCGATGGGCTGATTGAAGTCACTGGTGCCATCGGCGACTACCTGACGCAAGTCGCGCAGGGTGAAAATTCCCAGCGGGGCTTTCTGCTCATCGACCACCACAATGCTGCCGACCTGCTGCTCGTGCATCAGGGTCACGGCTTCACGCAGTGGGGTCGCAGGGCTACAAGTCACGGGATGGCGCATGGCCAATTCGCCGAGGCGGGTATTGAGCGAGTATTGGGTGCCGAGGGTTTCCACGGCTTTTTGCTGGACCTGCTGATTGACCTGATCCAGCAGGCTGCTGACGCCGCGTAGGGCAAAGTCGCGAAACGTGCTGGAAAGGGCGAACAGCTTGATGAAGGCCTGCTTGTTCAGCTGTAGGCAAAAGGTGTCTTCGGCGGCCAGGTGCTCGGTGCGGGTTGCACGCTCGCCCAGCAGTGCGGCGAGGGGGAAACACTCGCCGGTGGTGATCTCGAAGGTAGTTTCGGTGCCACCCTTGGCCGTGTGCGGACGTTCGCCGACTACCCGGCCCTGTTTGACGATGTAAAAATGCTCAACCGGTCCGTCCGCAGGCTTGATGATGCTCTCGCCCGGGCCGTAGAAGCGCAGTTGGCATTGTTCGACCAGGTAGGCCAGGTGCGCGTGTTCCATCTGGTTGAACGGCGGGAAACGCTGAAGGAACTGCAAGGTGCCCTGGATATTCTGCAGCACCGCTGTTTTCCCTGCCTGGGTGAAGGCATCCGCTTTACTCATAACCATTACCGCAGTCTTTTTCGATTTGTTGTTGTCGGAGTCACTGCCATGGTCGGCCCCTGCGTGAAGAGTGCCCATTGGACGTAAGTCTAGGTCGTGGTGCAGGAAGCGAAATTTCGGAAATACCCTACGCTAATAATGCGCAAAACCGCTGGTTAGCCCACTTGGAAAACTATTCGGCGAAGCGCACATTTAAGTTCTGCTTAGCGATGTCCGACCATGGTGCTAGGGGATTAATCTGAATATGTAGAGAGATTTATGTCCGACCACGATATTTTGAGCGATGCCGAACGTGAAGCGTTGAGTGCAGTCATGCACGAACCGGACTTGCCAGCACAACGTGTGCTGATTGTCGACGACGATAAGGACACGCGTGAGCTGCTTTCGGAAATTCTTGCGCTTGATGGCATCCGCAGCATGACGGCAGCCAGTGGCGAAAGCGCACTCAAACTGTTGGACTCGAACAAGTCGATCGGGTTGCTCATCACCGATCTGCGAATGCGTCACATCGATGGTCTGGAGCTGGTCCGTGAAGTGCGTGAGTCGGAACGGGCGGCATTGCCGATCATCATCGTTTCCGGTGACGCCAAAGCCCGGGATGTCATTGATGCCATGCACTTGAGCGTGGTGGATTTTCTGCTCAAGCCCATCGATAGCAAAGAGCTGTTGGCATTGGTCAAGCATCAGCTGGGGATGGACATATGAGTCACTGAAAAGATCGCAGCCTGCTTCAAACAAAAAAGCCCTGATCTCTCGATCAGGGCTTTTTCATGTCGCTAACGCTTATTCACAGGCCATTGGCAGCCTTGAACTCGCGGCGACGACGGTGCAGGACCGGCTCGGTGTAGCCGTTCGGCTGCTTGGTGCCTTCGATCACCAGTTCGACCGCTGCCTGGAAGGCGATGTTGCTGTCGAAGTTCGGTGCCAGCGGACGGTACAGCGGGTCGTTGGCGTTCTGGCGGTCAACCACCGGCGCCATGCGCTTGAGGGTTTCCAGCACCTGGGCTTCGCTGACGATGCCATGACGCAGCCAGTTGGCGATGTGCTGGCTGGAGATACGCAGCGTTGCACGGTCTTCCATCAGGCCGACGTCGTTGATGTCCGGCACTTTTGAACAGCCCACGCCCTGGTCGATCCAGCGCACCACATAACCGAGGATGCCCTGGGCGTTGTTGTCCAGTTCATTCTGGATCTGTTCCGCTGTCCAGTTGGGATCGCTTGCCAGCGGGATGGTCAGGATGTCGTCCAGCGATGCGCGAGCGCGCTTGGCCAGTTCGGCCTGACGGGCGAACACGTCAACCTTGTGGTAATGCAGCGCGTGCAGCGCAGCGGCGGTCGGCGAAGGGACCCAGGCGGTGTTGGCACCGGCCAGCGGGTGAGCGATTTTCTGCTCGAGCATGGCGGCCATGAGGTCGGGCATGGCCCACATGCCTTTACCGATTTGCGCGCGACCTTGCAGGCCAGTGCTCAAACCGATGTCGACGTTCCAGTTTTCGTAGGCGCTGATCCACTTTTCAGCCTTCATGTCGGCCTTGCGCACCATCGCGCCGGCCTCCATGGACGTGTGGATTTCATCACCGGTACGGTCGAGGAAGCCGGTGTTGATGAAGACCACGCGCTCGCTGGCAGCCTTGATACAGGCCTTGAGGTTGACCGTGGTACGCCGCTCTTCGTCCATGATGCCGACTTTGAGGGTATTGCGCGGCAGCTCGAGCACGTCTTCGATGCGCCCGAACAGTTCGTTGGTGAACGCCGCTTCTTCCGGACCGTGCATTTTCGGTTTAACGATGTAGACCGAACCGGTACGGCTGTTCTTGCGGGTGGTGTTGCCGTTAAGGCTGTGCAGCGCCGCGAGGTTGGTGACCAGGCCGTCGAGGATACCTTCCGGTACTTCGTTGCCGTTCTTGTCGAGGATCGCGTCGATGGTCATCAAGTGGCCGACATTACGCACGAACAACAGCGAGCGGCCGTGCAGGCTCAGTTCGCTACCGTCGGGCGCGGTGTAGGTGCGGTCGGCGTTCATGGTGCGGGTAAAGGTCTTGCCACCCTTGGCGACTTCTTCCGACAGATCGCCTTTCATCAGGCCGAGCCAGTTGCGGTAGATCACCACTTTGTCATCGGCATCGACAGCGGCCACGGAGTCTTCGCAGTCCATGATGGTGGTCAGCGCGGCTTCCATCAGGACGTCTTTGACGCCGGCGGCGTCGGTCTGGCCGACCGGTGTGCTGGCGTCGATCTGGATTTCGAAATGCAGACCGTTGTTTTTCAGCAGGATCGCGGTCGGCGCCGCAGCATCGCCGTGGAAGCCGATCAGCTGTGCGTCGTTGCGCAAGCCAGTGTTGCTGCCGCCTTTAAGTGCGACCACCAATTTACGGTCAACGATTTTATAGCCGGTGGAATCGACGTGAGAGCCGGCAGCCAATGGCGCGGCTTCGTCGAGGAAGGCGCGGGCGAAGGCGATGACCTTGTCGCCGCGGACCTTGTTGTAGCCTTTGCCTTTTTCCGCACCGTCGGCCTCACTGATGGCATCAGTGCCATACAGGGCGTCGTATAACGAACCCCAGCGGGCGTTCGAAGCGTTGAGGGCGAAGCGGGCATTCATCACCGGAACCACCAGTTGTGGACCGGCCATACGGGCGATTTCGTCGTCGACGTTTTGCGTCGTTGCCTGGAAATCGGCCGCTTCTGGCAGCAGATAACCGATGTCTTGCAGGAAGGCTTTGTAGGCCACAGCGTCATGCGCTTGACCTGCACGGGACTGGTGCCAGGCATCGATTTTCGCCTGGAGGTCGTCGCGTTTGGCGAGTAGGGCTTTGTTCTTCGGCGCCAGGTCGTGAATGACCTTGTCGGCACCGGCCCAGAACTTGTCGGCGGTGAGGCCGGAACCGGGAATGGCTTCGTTGTTCACGAAGTCGAACAGGACTTTGGCGACCTGCAGGCCACCGACTTGAACGTGTTCAGTCATTGCTTGCCTCACTCTGCTCAGCTATTTCGCTTTTCAGCTCTTCAATTTGACAATGAAGCCTCTGGCCATTTAAACCACAAACCCCTCTACCAGTACATGCCATTGCTGGCGGCTGGGTGGTTCCAATCAACGGCGTAAAGCCTTGCTGACGGGGCTTTGAGGGTTGCGATGGCGCCTGGGCAGACATCGATCCAACGTTATGTAGTGCGCGCTGCGGCATACTACATGATGAATTGCGGTTGTGAAAATTAGACTAATTACGTCGTTTGGCGACCCGGTCAGGCTATCCGGTCACGCCGGGGGACGGGATGTTCTCAAAAAACTATTGGATTGTTCCAGATAAATCTAAAAACTTGTACACATAATATTGAATTCACTGCTATGGAGCTTTGATTTTTTTGCTGCCGCGCTGAATTGGGTCCCTTGCCTATACTTGCCTTTCTATAACAAAAGTCATGACAAGAGGGCTGCGCCATGGACCACCTCGTACTCACCGTATTCGCCCCGGACAAGCCCGGCCAGGTGGAACGCATCGCCCAATGCATTGCCGAGCATGGTGGTAACTGGCTGGAGAGTCGCATGTCACGGATGGCCGGGCAGTTTGCCGGGATCCTTCGGGTTGGCGTGCCAGCCGAGGGCTACGACGAACTGGTCGATGCACTTCAGGCGTTGTCCGCCCAAGGGATTCGGGTGCTGATCGCCGAAAGCAGTATCGAGCAATCCTGCACCTGGAAGCCGATTGCCATGGAGCTGGTCGGTAACGACCGACCAGGAATAGTCCGTGACATCACACGTTTGTTGAGTGAGCAGGGGGTCAACCTTGAGCGCTTGGTAACTGACGTGCGTCCGGCGCCGATGAGCAGTGAGCCGCTGTTCCACGCCGAAGCGATTCTTGCGGTACCGCTGACCCTTTCCCTGGACGTGCTGCAGTCGCGGCTGGAGACCCTGGCCGATGATTTGATGGTGGAGTTGGTGCTGCGCAGCGAGCCATGAACGGGTTATCCAAGTAAAACGTGCACCCGCCTGTGGATAACCTGTAGAGATACGTCGCCAGCCCACGCCGGCCGGGGCTCATCAGTGATTGATCAAAAAACCAGCAGTTTCAAGGGCTTGTGCACAAACGGCGGGGATCACGCTGTGGATAACCTTGGGAAGGATGCTTGCAGGCCACGTCGGTCGTGGCCTGCAACGGTTTGTACGTTTTTTGATCAGCGGCGGCGACGTAAACTCATCCAGGCGTCGACGCTGTAAACCGCCAGGCCTGCCCAGATAAACATGAAGGCCACCAGCGTGGTGGACGACAGGTGTTCGCCAAACAGCAGTACGGCTTGCAGCAGCACCAGCGTCGGTGCCAGGTATTGCAGGAAGCCGAGGGTGGTGTACGGCAGGTGCCGAGCAGCTGCGTTGAAACAGACCAGCGGCACCAGCGTTACCGGGCCGGCAGCGACCAGCCACCACGCTTCGGACGTAGTCCAGAACGCTGCTTGCGCGCTGGTAGCGGTTGGATTGAAGAGCAGCCAGGCAAGGGCAATCGGTACCAGCATCCAGGTTTCCACCACCAGCCCGGGCAATGCTTTGACCGGAGCCTGCTTGCGGATCAACCCGTAGAAGCCGAAGGTCAGCGCCAACACCAGCGACACCCAAGGCAGGCTGCCGACTTGCCAGACTTGCTGCGCGACGCCAACGGCGGCCAGCCCGACGGCGACCCACTGCAGGCGTCTCAAGCGTTCGCCAAGGATCAGCATGCCCAGCAGCACGTTCACCAGCGGGTTGATGTAGTAACCGAGGCTGGCCTCAAGCATGCGTCCGTTATTCACCGCCCAGACGTAGGTCAGCCAGTTGGCGGCAATCAATGTGCCGCTCAGCGCAAGGACTGCCAGCCGCCGTGGGTTCTCGCGCAGTTCACGCCACCAGCCCGGATGCTTCCAGACCATCAGCAGCAAGGCGCCGAACAGCGCTGACCAAAGTACCCGGTGGATTATGATTTCTACGGCAGGTACGTCAGCGATGGCTTTGAAGTAGAGCGGGAATAATCCCCAGATGATGTAGGCACTCAGGCCCAATATGTACCCGCGACGCAGGTTGGCGGCTTGCATGCAGAATCCTTGCTTAGGCAGCTAACAAAGGGGGGGATTGTAAGGAGATTTGTCCAGCTGTGTCCCGTTCGCTTTGGTGTAGGCGCCCCCCCGCTCCTACAGGGACCGTGGTGGATCAGAACAACTTCAACGGTTCTTCGTTGAGGGCCGCCAGTTGCTCACGCAATGCGAGCACCTGGTCGCCCCAATAACGTTCGGTGCCAAACCACGGAAAGCTGTGGGGGAACGCCGGGTCATCCCAACGACGGGCCAGCCACGCGCTGTAATGCATCAGGCGCAGGGCACGCAGTGGTTCGATCAGCGCCAGTTCACGGGGGTTGAAGTCGTGGAACTCGCTGTAGCCGTCCATCAGTTCCGACAACTGACCGAGACATTCCTGACGATCGCCGGCGAGCATCATCCACAGGTCCTGTACCGCCGGCCCCATGCGACAGTCGTCGAGGTCGACGATGTGGAACATCTCGTCACGGCACATCATGTTGCCGGGGTGGCAATCGCCGTGCATGCGGATGTTCTGGTGCGGCGTGTCTTTGTAGACCTCTTCCACACGCTTGAGCAGGTCGCGGGCGACTGACTCGTAAGCGGGCAGCAAGCTGCGCGGTATGAAGTTGCCTTCGAGCAAGGTGGTCAGCGAATCATGGCCGAAGTTTTTGACGCCCAACGCTTCGCGGTGTTCGAAGGGGCGGGTAGCGCCCACTGCGTGCAAGCGGCCAAGCAATTGCCCCAAACGGTAGAGCTGATCGAGATTGCCCGGCTCCGGCGCACGACCGCCCCGGCGCGGGAACAGGGTGAAGCGGAAACCGGCGTGTTCGTGCAGACTTTCACCGTTGTGAATCAACGGCGCAACGACAGGCACCTCGCACTCGGCGAGTTCGAAGGTGAAGCGGTGCTCTTCGAGAATGGCAGCGTTGGTCCAGCGTTGCGGACGGTAGAACTTGGCAATCAGCGGTTCGCCATCTTCGATGCCAACCTGATAGACACGGTTTTCATAGCTGTTGAGCGCAAGGACACGGGCGTCGCTGAGAAAGCCGATGCTTTCTACGGCGTCGAGCACCAGATCGGGGGTAAGTGTTTCAAACGGGTGAGACATGCTGACTCCTGCGCGCAGCAGGCTGCCGCGTCCGGCCAAACATGGTAGCGCAGAAGGGGCGACTTTAGTGGTTGGGCTTGAGATGAGTGTTGTTTTACTGACGCCATCGCGGGCAAGCCTTGCTCCTACAGGATCGGCGCAATTTTAAAAATGGCGCATGACCTGTAGGAGCAAGGCTTGCCCGCGATGAGGGCCTGTCAGGCGCCGACGATCCCGCCGTCTACTCGGGTAATCGCCATCACCGAGGAGCGCGGCTTGCCGTTCGGCAAATGCTCGGGGAAGGTTGACCCACCGTTTTCCCCCGGATGCTGAATGCCGACAAACAAGGTCTTCTGGTCCGGCGAAAAGCTGATGCCGGTCACTTCGCAGCCCACCGGGCCGACCATGAATCGGCGGATTTCACCCGTCGCAGGATCGGCACAGAGCATCTGGTTGTTGCCCATGCCGGCGAAATCGCCGGCGTTGCTGTAGTCCCCGTCGCTGAGAATCCACAGGCGACCGGCCTTGTCGAATCCCAAGCCATCCGGGCTGTTGAACATGTTGTCTGCTGTGATGTTCGACGAGCCGGCTTTGGCTGTTCCAGCGTGCACGCTCGGGTTGCCCGCCACCACGAACAGATCCCAGCCGAACGTCAGCGATGCGTGGTCGTCGCGATCAGTGCGCCAGCGCAGGATTTGCCCATAGACGTTTTTCTCCCGTGGGTTCGGCCCGCCCACCGGTTGCCCGTCTTCGCCGCGCTTGGCGTTGTTGGTCAGGGTGCAATAGACCTGGCCGTCTTGCGGGCTGACCACGATCCACTCTGGACGGTCCATGCGCGTGGCGCCGACGACGCTGGCGGCCAGGCGCGCGTGAATCAGCACCTCGGCCTGATCGGCAAAACCGCTGCCGGCGTCGATACCGTTCTTGCCATGAGTCAGCTCGATCCACTGGCCCTGACCTTTTGGATGGTCGGGGTTGCTGTCGCCGGCATCGAAACGTGCGACGTACAACGTGCCGTGATCCAGCAGGTCATGGTTGGCTTTGGGTGTTGCGTGATTGATCTTGTCGCGGCTGACGAATTTGTAGATGAACTCGCCGCGCTCATCGTCGCCCATGTAGACCACCGCGCGACCGTCGTGGGTCTCGGCCAGGGCCGCGTTTTCGTGTTTGAAACGGCCCAGGGCCGTGCGCTTGACCGGGGTCGATTGCGGGTCGAATGGGTCGATTTCCACCACCCAACCGTGACGGTTGAGTTCGTTGGGGTTTTTCGCCAGGTCAAAACGTGGGTCGTGTTGGTGCCAATTAATCTCTTTGCTGGCGACCGATGCGCCATAGCGCTTTTGTGCGGCGTCGAACTTGTGCTCGGGATTGCTGCTGCCAAAGCAGTCGGTGAAGTTCTCTTCACAGGTCAGATAAGTACCCCAAGGCGTCTTGCCATTGGCGCAGTTCTGGAAGGTTCCGAACACTTTTTTGCCGGTCTTGTCAGCGGCGGTTTTCATCAGCTCATGGCCAGCGGCCGGACCGCTCAACTGCAGCGGCGCGTTGCCGTGGATTCGGCGGTTGTAGCGCGAGCCCTGAACGAATTGCCAGTGGCCATTTTTACGCTGGACTTCGATTACCGATACGCCTTCGCAGGCCAGCGCTTTGCGCACTTCTTCGGCCGACTGCGGCATGCCGCCATGGGCGTAGAGGTAGCGATAGTTGGTGTATTCGTTGTTGATCGCCATCAGCGCGCGATTGTCGTCGCCGGGGAAAGCGAACAGGCTCATGCCATCGTTGTTGTCGCCGAACTGGACTTCCTGGGCCAGGGCGCTGCCATTGCCACTCGGGTCAAAGGCCGGGCCGTCCTTGTGCAGCGGCTGGCCCCAACTGATCAGCACCGAGGACTTGTAACCCGGCGGCAGGGTGATGGTGTCGCTGGTGGCGGCTGCAATGCTGTCGAAACCCAGCAATTTGCTCGAAGCTGCGCTGACACTGGCGGCCAGAACGCTACGGCTCAGCAGGTTGCCACCGAGGAACATCGCCGCACCGCAAAGGGCGCCGGCGCTGATAAAACCACGACGACTGAGGCCGACGATTTTTTCGAGGTCGGTGGCTTGGTTTTCTTCTAATAGGCTCATATCAGGCTCCCTGCTGGTTTTTGCAGCCACCTTAAGGAGCGTCTATGACACAAATGTTGCAGTTTTGATCGGGAAGAGCACAGACCTGTAGCAGCTGCCGAAGGCTGCGTTCGGTGGCGAAGCCGCCGCAAAAAACTGACACCGCGATTCTGAGTCTTTATTTGAGTCGAGAGTATTGCGACTGCTTCGCAGCCGAACGCAGCCTTCGGCAGCTGCTACAGAAAGCGCGGCAGGCCTGATTTAGAGCGGTGTTCCGAGCAAAACGTTGGAGGGCGAGAACTGCACCTGAACGGCTTTTTCGGCGCTCAAACCCAGGGTTTTGAGGTGCTGCGGCTCGGCCAGCGCGCATAGCGTCTGACCATTGGGCAGGGCGATTCGGACTTCGCTGGGGCCATCTTCGGCGTCGAGAATCTCCTCGACAGTGCCCTTCAGACAATTGTGTCCGGGTGTTGCAAGTTGTCCTGTGCTGAGCAAATCGAGCCAGCCAGCCTTGATCAGCGCCACCACCTCAGTGCCCGTTTCCAGTTCCAGGCGCAGGGTGCTGTCGTGGGTTATTTGCGCCTGAATGATCAGCCCCTCAGCCAGTTCCAGGCTGATCAGATCGTTACGACCGTGAGTGTCGATGGCTGCAACGGTGCCATGCAGCTGATTGCGCGCGCTGGTCCTGAGCATCAGGCGCCCGAGCAAGTCGAGGTCACTGGCGTCTTCGGCAGCTTCCAGCACCTGTGCCTGTAAGGCTTGCAGGCGCTGATAAAGTCGCAGCACCCGTTCACCTTCACTGGACAGTTTTGCGCCACCACCGCCCTTGCCGCCGACGCTGCGTTCCACCAGCGGTTTCTGCGCCAGATTGTTCAACTCATCGATCGCATCCCACGCGGCTTTGTAGCTCAGCCCGGCACTTTTCGCGGCGCGGGTGATCGAGCCTTGTTCGGCGATGTGTTGCAGCAAGGCAATGCGCTGCGGACGACGGACGATGTGTTGGGACAACAAAGTAGGCAAGGACATGGCAAGGGGCTGCGAGAGGGTAGTGATGGATTGGGACGTTGGCGGCTTGGCGCGTGAGAGTCAAGTCAGCTCCCCGGGTTTTGGCGTGCGCGCCAGGCAATAAACGTCGACCCGCGCCGCGCCCGCCCCGATCAGCAAGCGTGCCAGGCTTTGCGCGGTGGCGCCGGTGGTCAGCACGTCGTCGACCAGCGCCAGGTGGCGGCCCTTGATGTGCGCACCCGGCATCAGTGCGAAAGCGCTGAGCAGGTTCTGTTTGCGCGCCTTGGCGTCCAGATCCTGTTGCGCAGTGGTGTCCTGGATGCGTAGCAGCAGGTTTGCGTCGCAGTCGATCTTCAGGCTGTCGCTGAGCCAGCCGGCGAGCATCGCTGCCTGGTTATAACCCCGCTCACGCAGCCGTTTGCGGGCCAAGGGCACCGCTACCAATGAGTCGGGGCGTTTGAGGCCTTCATCGAAGCGATGTTGCAGGAATTGAGCAAGAAGTTCGGCAAGCAGGCGACCATACGGCCACTTTGCCGCGTGCTTGAAACGGGTGATCAAACTGTCGAGCGGGAAGCTGTAGGTCCAGGGGGCGATCACCTGCTCAAAGGCCGGCGGGTCCTTCAAGCACTGGCCGCAGGTGAGGCCGGCCACGGGCAACGGCAGGGCGCAGGTCTGGCAATGATCGCCGAGCCAGGGCAACTCGGTTTCACAGGAAGTACAAATCGGTTGAGGCGTGTCAGACAGTTCATCGCAAAGCAAACAGATCTGTTCAATTTTTGACCAGATGTAAACCGACCCTTTGTATCGTGGTTGACAGCGCATGGCTCTTCCTTAAATATGCCGAACATCCGTGTCGCGTCTGTGGATATTCCGTTCCACAGTCGCTTGCCAAGCATAAACAAGGAAACGCCCATGAGCGCCAGCACCACTGCAAACCTGCGTCATGACTGGTCTTTGGCCGAAGTCAAAGCACTCTTCGTTCAGCCATTCAACGACCTGTTGTTCCAGGCGCAGACGGTGCACCGCGCGCACTTCGACGCCAATCGCGTCCAGGTGTCGACCCTGCTGTCGATCAAAACCGGCGCGTGCCCTGAAGATTGCAAATATTGTCCGCAGTCCGGTCACTACAACACCGGTCTGGAAAAAGAAAAGCTGATGGAAGTGCAGAAGGTCCTCGAAGAGGCTGCTCGCGCCAAGGCCATCGGTTCGACCCGTTTCTGCATGGGCGCCGCCTGGAAGCATCCGTCGGCCAAAGACATGCCGTACGTGCTGGAAATGGTCAAGGGCGTGAAGGCCATGGGCCTGGAAACCTGCATGACTCTCGGCCGTCTCGATCAGGACCAGACCGTAGCCCTGGCCGAAGCCGGCCTCGATTACTACAACCACAACCTTGATACCTCGCCGGAGTTCTACGGCAGCATCATCACCACCCGCACCTACAGCGAGCGCCTGCAAACCCTGGCGTATGTTCGTGATTCGGGGATGAAGATCTGCTCGGGCGGTATTCTCGGCATGGGCGAGTCCCTCGACGACCGCGCCAACCTGCTGATCCAGCTGGCCAACCTGCCGGAGCATCCGGAGTCGGTGCCGATCAACATGCTGGTGAAAGTCGCCGGTACGCCGCTGGAAAATGCCGACGATATCGACCCGTTCGACTTCATCCGCATGCTCGCCGTCGCCCGTATCCTGATGCCGAAATCCCACGTGCGCCTATCCGCCGGCCGCGAAGCGATGAACGAGCAGATGCAGGCCCTGGCGTTCTTCGCCGGTGCCAACTCGATTTTCTACGGTGAGAAACTGCTGACTACCGCCAACCCGCAGGCTGACAAGGACATGCAACTGTTCTCGCGCCTCGGCATCCTCCCGGAAGCGCGCGAAGAGCACGCCGACGAAGTGCATCAGGCGGCCATTGAGCAAGCGCTGGTCGAGCAGAAAAGCAGCGAGCAGTTCTACAACGCTGCTGTTTGACCCTATGCCATTCTTGTAGGAGCAACGCTTGCTCGCGATCGAATCGCCGGGTCATTCGGACAGACCGAGGCGTATGAATCGCGAGCAAGCTTAGCTCCTACGGGGGATGCCCCATTTCCACTCGCGAGGCCTGCATGTCTTTCGATCTCGCCGCACGTCTCGCTGCCCGTCGTGCCGAAAATCTCTATCGCCAGCGTCCCTTGCTGGAAACCCCACAAGGTCCGCAAGTGGTGGTCGATGGCCAGCCATTGCTGGCGTTCTGTAATAACGACTACCTGGGCCTGGCCAATCATCCCCAAGTGATTGAAGCCTTGCGTGCCGGTGCCGCCCGCTGGGGTGTCGGTGGCGGTGCTTCGCACTTGGTGATCGGCCATAGCAGCCCGCATCACGCGCTCGAAGAAGCCTTGGCCGACCTGACAGGGCGCCCGCGTGCTCTGCTGTTTACCACCGGCTACATGGCTAACCTGGGTGCGGTCACGGCGCTGGTCGGGCAGGGCGACACGGTGCTCGAAGACCGGCTCAATCATGCATCGCTACTGGATGCCGGGTTGTTGTCGGGCGCACGTTTCAATCGCTATTTACATAACGATGACGTCAGTCTCGCCAAACGTCTGGAGAAGGCTACCGGCAATACGCTGGTGGTGACCGACGGGGTGTTCAGCATGGACGGCGACATCGCCGATCTACCGGCGCTGGCTCGCGAGACCAAGGCCAAAGGCGCGTGGCTGATGGTCGATGATGCCCACGGCTTTGGTCCCTTGGGCGCCAATGGCGGTGGAGTCGTCGAGCACTTCGGTTTGAGTCTGGAGGATGTGCCGGTCTTGGTCGGCACCTTGGGCAAAGCGTTCGGCACCGCAGGCGCGTTTGTCGCGGGCAGCGATGACCTGATCGAAAGCCTGATCCAGTTCGCCCGACCGTACATTTACACCACCAGCCAGCCACCGGCGCTGGCGTGCGCGACCCTGAAAAGTCTTGAGTTGCTGCGCAGCGAACATTGGCGACGCGAGCACTTGAACGTGCTGATCCGCCAATTCCGAAAAGGCGCCGAGCAGATGGGTCTGGAGTTGATGGACAGCGCTACGCCGATCCAGCCGATCATGATCGGCGACGCCGGGCGCGCGATGCTTTTTTCGCAGATGCTGCGTCAGCGCGGGCTGATGGTGACCGCGATCCGCCCGCCCACCGTGCCAGCCGGCAGTGCACGTTTGCGCGTGACCCTGACAGCGGCGCACAGCGAAGCGCAGGTGCAGCTATTGTTAGAAGGTCTGGCCGATTGTCTTCAGCAACTGGGAGCGGAGCCGAACCATGCGTGATCGTCTGATTCTGTTGCCCGGTTGGGGACTCGGCATTTCGCCGCTGGAGCCTTTGGCTGCAGCCTTGCAAGGGTTGGACGAACACCTGCGCGTCGAGATCGAACCGCTGCCGGAACTGGAGTCGAGCGACCTCGAAGAATGGCTAGACGAACTGGATTCGACCTTGCCCAAAGATGCCTGGCTCGGCGGCTGGTCGCTCGGCGGGATGCTCGCCTCAGAGCTCGCGGCTAGACGTGGCGAACGTTGCTGCGGTTTGTTGACGCTGGCGAGTAACCCCTCTTTTGTGGCGCATGCCGAGTGGTCGAGCGCCATGCCGGGCGAGACCTTCGATGCGTTTCTGGCCGGGTGCAGCGCGGACCCGCGCATGACCCTCAAGCGCTTCAGCCTGCTCTGCGCCCAAGGTGCCGAAGACCCACGCGGGTTGTCGCGTCTGTTGCTGGCGGGTGCGCCGAATACCCCGCAGGCGCAGTTGATGAGCGGGTTGGAAGTGCTCGCACAACTGGACAATCGGCAAGCCTTGCAGGCTTTTCGAGGTCCGCAATTGCATCTGTTCGCCGGGCTCGACGGGTTGGTTCCTGCCGAAGCCGCCAGTGAGCTACTGGTGTTACTCCCCGATGTCGAAATTGGTCTGATTGAACAGGCCAGTCACGCGTTTCTTCTGGAAGATCCCCACGGTGTGGCGGGGGCTATCCAGGCCTTTTTGCATGAGTCCGGTGATGACTGATTTAGCCCTTCCCAACCTGCCCGGAGGCTTGCCTGACAAGCGTCAGGTCGCGGCATCCTTTTCCCGTGCAGCGGCCAGCTATGACAGTGTTGCCGAATTACAGCGGGCTGTCGGCAGTGAATTGCTGGGGCGTTTGCCGGCAGATCGATCACCCGCTCGCTGGCTGGATCTGGGTTGTGGCACTGGGTATTTCAGTCGTGTGCTGGGTGAGCGCTTCAACGCCAGCGAAGGGCTGGCGCTGGATATCGCGCAAGGCATGCTCAAGCACGCGCGGCCCTTGGGCGGTGCGACACATTTCATTGCCGGCGATGCCGAGCGCTTGCCGTTGCAGGACGCAAGCTGCGACCTGGTGTTTTCCAGCCTGGCGGTACAGTGGTGCGCCGATTTCAGGGCGGTGCTGAGCGAGGCCAATCGGGTTCTGAAACCTGGCGGTGTGTTGGCGTTTGCCAGTCTTTGCGTGGGTACGCTGTATGAGTTGCGCGACAGTTGGCGTCAGGTCGATGGCCTGGTGCACGTCAATCGCTTCCGTGAGTTCAGCACGTATCAACAACTGTGTGCGGCCAGCGGCATGAACGTGATCAGTCTGCAAAGTTGCCCGCACGTACTGCATTACCCGGATGTGCGTAGCCTGACTCACGAACTCAAGGCCTTGGGTGCGCATAATCTCAATCCTGGTCGGCCGGGCGGGCTGACAGGGCGGGCGCGGATCATGGGGTTGATCGACGCCTATGAGCAATTTCGTCAGGCGCAAGGGCTGCCCGCGACTTATCAGGTGGTTTACGCCGTGTTGGAGAAGCCACTATGAGCGCAGCCTATTTCATCACTGGTACCGATACCGACGTCGGCAAGACCACCATCGCCGCCGGCTTGTTACACGCCGCGCGGTTGGCGGGGTTGAGTACGGCGGCCGGGAAACCCGTGGCCTCTGGCTGCGAGGTGACACCCAAAGGATTGCGTAATGCCGACGCGTTGGCGCTGTTGGCGCAATGTTCGTTGCCGCTGACCTATGCCGAGGTCAATCCGGTGGCCTTCGAGCCGGCCATTGCACCGCATCTGGCGGCACGTGAGGCGGGTTTCGCACTGACGGTCCAGTCGTTGCTGGTGCCGATGCGGCACATAGTGGACAAGCAGGCCGATTTCACCTTGATCGAAGGTGCGGGTGGCTGGCGAGTGCCGTTGGCTGATCAGGACAATCTCTCGGATCTGGCAATGGCGCTGGGGTTGCCGGTGATTCTGGTGGTGGGTGTGCGTCTGGGCTGCATCAATCACGCGTTGCTGACAGCCGAGGCGATTGCCCAGGACGGTTTGCAACTGGCGGGTTGGGTGGCCAATATCATTGACCCCAAGACGTCGCGGCTGGAAGAGAATCTCGCCACGTTGGCAGAACGGCTGCCGGCTCCGTGTCTGGGGCGGGTGCCGAAACTCAAACTGGTCACGGCAGAAGCGGTGGCGGAGCATCTTCAGCTGGATTTGCTGGACTAGGTTTTACCTATGACAAGGCACTGTGCCATTAGTGTTTTTATCGAGCCTTTTGTCGGTGTCTCTGGTTCAATGGGCGCTGTTTATCCTTTGCAGGATGGAGTTGTGCCATGGACATTTCGGGAAGCACCGCGTTTTATGCAGGCCTGAGTTCTATTCAGGCTGGGCAGAACCGTGTCGATCAGGCGGCCAGCCAGATCGCCGGCACCACAGTCGATCGTTCGGCCTCCAGCCAGTCCTCCGACGCTCAGATCGACCGCTTGCGCTCGGTCGATCGCAGCCAGCAATCGAATCTGGCCAGTAATATGGTTGATATGTCCCAAGGCAAAATCCAGGCAGAGCTGGGCGTCAAAGTCGCCAAGGCTTCTGACGAAATGCTCGGTACATTGATCGATACTTTCGCTTGATCCCTCGCTGAACCTGTTTACCTGAACACCGCCCTTGGCGCGGTGTTCTGTCAGGCACGTCCTTCTCGTTCAACTAATCTTTCCTACACGGTTTGTTGCCTTGCGCACCAGCTGCGGGCCTTTGCGTGCGCGCTATTCACTTGGGGCATGACGAACGGCAAAAGATCGACGCTTGACAAGATTTCGGCGTAAACGTATGTTTCAAACAACTGTTTGACCGCCACAACAATTCATTGCGGTCGTTCATTCCCGGTTACATCAGCAGAGGTTTATCGCTATGCCTGACTACAAGGCCCCCTTGCGTGATATTCGCTTCGTTCGTGACGAACTGCTTGGCTACGAAGCGCACTATCAGAGCCTTCCGGCTTGCCAGGACGCTACCCCGGACATGGTTGACGCCATTCTCGAGGAAGGCGCCAAGTTTTGTGAGCAGGTGCTGGCTCCGCTGAACCGCGTGGGTGACACCGAAGGCTGCACCTGGAGCGAGTCCGGCGTTAAGACCCCGACCGGTTTCAAAGAAGCCTACAAACAATTCGTCGAAGGCGGCTGGCCAAGCCTGGCCCACGACGTAGAGCACGGTGGCCAAGGCCTGCCGGAGTCTCTGGGTCTGGCTGTGAGTGAAATGGTCGGTGAAGCCAACTGGTCGTGGGGCATGTACCCAGGCCTGTCTCATGGCGCGATGAACACCATTTCCGAGCACGGTACGCCTGAGCAGCAAGAGGCTTACCTGACCAAACTGGTGTCCGGCGAATGGACCGGCACCATGTGCCTGACCGAACCGCACTGCGGCACTGACCTCGGCATGCTGCGCACCAAGGCCGAGCCTCAGGCTGATGGTTCCTACAAAGTTTCCGGCACCAAGATCTTCATCTCGGCCGGTGAACACGACATGGCCGACAACATTGTCCACATCGTTCTGGCTCGTCTGCCGGATGCGCCTGCTGGTACCAAAGGTATTTCGCTGTTCATCGTTCCAAAGTTCCTGCCGAACGCAGACGGCACCATCGGTGCACGCAACGCCGTGACCTGTGGTTCCCTGGAACACAAAATGGGCATCCACGGTAACGCCACCTGCGTGATGAACTTCGACGCGGCCACCGGTTTCCTGATCGGCCCGGCGAACAAAGGCCTGAACTGCATGTTCACCTTTATGAATACCGCGCGTCTGGGTACGGCTCTGCAAGGTCTGGCGCACGCCGAGATCGGCTTCCAGGGCGGTCTGAAATACGCTCGCGATCGTCTGCAAATGCGCTCCCTGACTGGCCCGAAAGCGCCGGACAAAGCCGCTGACCCAATCATCGTTCACCCTGATGTACGTCGTATGCTGTTGACCATGAAGGCATTCGCCGAAGGCAACCGTGCGATGGTTTACTTCACGGCCAAGCAGGTCGACATCGTCAAGTACGGCGTGGATTTCGAGGCGAAGAAGAAAGCCGACGCACTGCTGGCCTTCATGACTCCGATCGCCAAAGCCTTCATGACTGAAGTCGGCTTCGAATCGGCTAACCACGGTGTGCAGATCTACGGCGGCCACGGCTTCATCGCCGAGTGGGGCATGGAGCAGAACGTTCGCGACAGCCGTATTTCGATGCTGTACGAAGGCACCACCGGTATCCAGGCGCTCGACCTGCTGGGCCGTAAAGTGCTGATGACTCAAGGCGAGGCTCTGAAAGGCTTCACCAAGATCGTCCACAAGTTCTGCCAGACCAACGAAGGCAACGAAGCGGTCAAAGAGTTCGTCGAGCCGTTGGCTGCACTGAACAAGGAATGGGGCGAGCTGACCATGAAGGTCGGTATGGCCGCGATGAAAGATCGCGAGGAAGTCGGCGCTGCGTCGGTGGACTACCTGATGTACTCCGGTTACGCCTGCCTGGCCTACTTCTGGGCTGACATGGCGCGCCTGGCTGCCGAGAAACTGGCTGCCGGCACCACCGAAGAGGCGTTCTACACCGCCAAGCTGCAGACCGCGCGCTTCTACTTCCAGCGCATCCTGCCACGTACCCGCACTCACGTTGCAACCATGCTGTCGGGCGCTAACAACCTGATGGACATGAAAGAAGAAGACTTCGCACTGGGCTACTAAGTCCTGCGGAGCGCTTCAAACAGCCGCTGCTTCTTCGGGAGCAGCGGCTTTTTTCTGCCCGCTGAAAATGGCTGCAAATATTCCCGACTAAAACGCTAAGTAGAACGCTTTTGCTGCCGTTAAAGAGTGTGCGGTGTGATGGGCGTCACATTGCATGTGCTTAATTGTCAGGAATGCAGGCACAATGCCATCCATTGATTTGCCGGGCCGGAGCTCTACCCTTGCCGCGTTCTTCCGCTGTACGTCTCAGTCACTTTTTACCCTCACTACTGTTGTTGCTCGCGGGGCTCGCGGCTGCCTACGTCAAGGATCTCAACGTCTTTTTCACCTCACTGTTCAACGTGCTGCCAACCCTGGTGCTGTTGCTCGGCGGTTCGTACTGCGCGGTTTACCGACGTCAACGTGAACTGTTTCTGATGGTCACGGTGTACATCGCCTACTACCTGCTCGACACCCAAACCGATTACTACCGTGATTACGGCAAGGTGCGTGACGACGCGGCGGTGGTTTTCCATCTCTGCTGTTTGCTGCTGCCTTTGCTGTACGGGCTGTTTGCTGCCTGGCAGGAACGTACCCACCTGTTTCAGGACATGGTTGCCCGCTTCGCCGTACTGCTGGCATTCGGTAGTGTTGCATTGGGGCTTGAGCAGAGTTACCCACAAGCGTTGCTGATGTGGCTGTCGGAAATACGCTGGCCGGCATTGCATGGTGCCTGGATGAGTTTGATCCAGTTGTCCTATCCGGTGTTCCTCGCGTCCTTTGTGTTGTTGGCGTATCAATACTGGCGCAACCCACGGCCGCTGCATGCGGCGCAATTGGTGGGCTTGCTCGGACTGTTCTGGATGTTGCCCAAGACCTTCATCCTGCCGTTCACCCTGAACATCATGTGCAGCCAGGTGATGTTGATGATTGCCGCGGCGGTCGCCCACGAAGCCTATCAAATGGCTTTTCGTGATGAACTGACGGGCCTGCCGGGGCGTCGCGCCTTGAACGAGCGCATGCAGCGTCTGGGCCGCAACTATGTGTTGGCGATGAGCGACGTCGACCACTTCAAGAAATTCAACGACACCCACGGGCACGATGTCGGTGACCAGGTGTTGCGGCTGGTGGCCAGCAAGTTGTCGAAGATCGGCGGCGGTGGCCGGGCGTATCGTTACGGGGGCGAGGAGTTTGCCTTGGTGTTCGCCGCCAAAACGCTCGAAGAGTGCATGCCGCACCTGGAAGTCATCCGTGAGTCGATTGCCACCTACAACATTCAGCTGCGCAATCAGGACAGCCGTCCGCAAGACGATCAGCAAGGTCGGCAACGCCGTGCGGGCTCTGGCGCCTCAAGCGTTTCGGTCACGGTTAGCATCGGTGTCGCCGAGCGACTGGAGCAGCGGACCCCGGAAGAAGTCCTGAAATCCGCAGACCAGGCGCTCTACAGCGCCAAGGGCGCGGGGCGAAACTGCGTGATGGCATTCGGGAAAAGCCGCCGTGGTGCGGTGCGTATGGAAGGCGCTGCGGGTTAGTGGTGAACGTGCATTCGGCGTATGGGCTGTGATTGTCCGAAGCGATTCACAGCAGCAGGTTTGAATGATCTGCAGACGGATAAACGACCAGCCCGAGTACAAGCCTCTCCCTGCGCGATAGCGCTGCCTCTGAAAGATCGCAGCTTGCGGCAACTCCTACACTACAGATGGGCCTGTAGGAGTTGCCGCAGGCTGCGATCTTTTTTTCAGTGACCAAAAATTACAAATAGGTCACTAGCTGACCCTATGTATCGTAAAAGTTGTTCGGGTACACTCAAGACCTTGCTGAAATCCGATCCTACGAATCACTTTTCAAGTTCTCACGAGGTTTGCCATGGCTGACTACAAAGCGCCCTTGCGCGATATGCGCTTCGTCCTCAATGAAGTTTTCGAGGTTGCCAAACTGTGGGCTGAACTGCCCGCCCTGGCCGATACCGTCGATGCCGAGACCGTCGAGGCAATCCTTGAGGAAGCCGGTAAAGTCACCAGCAAAAGCATCGCACCGCTGAGCCGTGCTGCCGACGAAGAAGGCTGCCATTGGAGCGACGGCGCCGTCACCACGCCAGCAGGTTTCCCACAGGCATATCAGACTTATGCTGAAGGCGGTTGGGTCGGCGTCGGTGGTGATCCGTCCTACGGTGGCATGGGCATGCCGAAAGCGGTTTCGGCTCAGGTCGAAGAAATGGTCAACTCCGCCAGCCTGTCGTTCGGTCTGTATCCGATGCTGACTGCCGGGGCTTGCCTGTCGATCAACGCTCACGCCAGCGAAGAACTGAAAGCCGCTTACCTGCCAAACATGTACGCCGGTGTCTGGGCAGGCTCCATGTGCCTGACCGAGCCGCACGCGGGGACTGACTTGGGGATTATCCGTACCAAGGCTGAACCGCAAGCAGACGGTTCCTACAAGGTCAGCGGAACCAAGATCTTCATCACCGGCGGTGAACATGACCTGACCGAAAACATCATTCACCTGGTGCTGGCCAAACTGCCGGATGCCCCTGCGGGTCCGAAGGGTATTTCGCTGTTCCTGGTTCCGAAGTTCATGGTCAACGCCGACGGCAGTCTCGGCGCGCGTAACCCGGCTAACTGCGGTTCGATCGAACACAAAATGGGTATCCAGGCATCCGCTACCTGCGTGATGAACTTCGACGAAGCCGTGGGTTACCTCGTGGGTGAGCCGAACAAAGGCCTGGCGGCCATGTTCACCATGATGAACTACGAGCGTCTGGGTGTCGGTATCCAGGGCCTGGCCAGCGGCGAGCGCTCTTACCAGAACGCGGTTGAATACGCTCGCGATCGCCTGCAAAGCCGTTCGCCGACAGGGGCGCAGAACAAAGACAAGGTCGCCGACCCGATCATCGTTCACCCGGACGTACGTCGTATGCTGCTGACCATGAAAGCCTCGAACGAAGGCGGTCGTGCATTTTCAACCTACGTGGCCATGCAACTGGATACCGCCAAGTTCAGCGAAGACCTGACCACCCGCAAACGCGCCGAAGACCTGGTGGCCTTGCTGACGCCGGTCGCCAAAGCATTTCTCACGGATCTGGGCCTGGAAACCACCATCCACGGCCAGCAAGTCTTTGGTGGCCACGGCTACATCCGCGAGTGGGGCCAGGAACAACTGGTGCGTGACGTGCGGATCACCCAGATCTACGAAGGCACCAACGGCATTCAGGCGCTTGACCTGGTTGGGCGCAAGATCGTCGGTAGCGGCGGGGCGTACTACAAGTTGTTTGCTGATGAGATCCGTCACTTCACCGCTACCGCGAGCGCCGATCTGGCTGAGTTCACCAAGCCGTTGAACGACGCTGTCGACACGCTGGACGAACTGACCGCCTGGCTGTTGGACCGTGTGAAAAATAACCCGAACGAAATCGGTGCGGCCTCGGTCGAGTATCTGCAAGTGTTTGGCTATGTGTCCTACGCCTACATGTGGGCACTGATGGCCAAGGCAGCTTTTGGTAAAGAGGCGCAGGACGACTTCTACGCCAGCAAACTGGGCACCGCACGCTTTTACTTCGCTCGCCTGCTGCCACGGATTCATTCGCTGAGCGCTTCGGTCAAGGCCGGTAGTGAGTCGCTGTTTCTGTTGGATGCGGCGCAATTCTGAGAAGTGTAACGTCATGTAAGCATTTGCTTACGTGACGTGCTGCTGTTTTCCCCTGTTCCAGGATTGGATCCAGAGCTAATCTACTTCACATGGACGTAGCGCAGGAAGCGCAAAGCAATAACACGGACACGTAGGATTCTGCCAGGACGGCGGAGTGAAATGGATGTCAGGGAAACAGTCTGCAAAGCCCCGCTTCGGCGGGGTTTTCTTTTGCCTGCGATTTATGTTTTTGCCGTTCAGCCCTGAACATCCAGTACCGTCGGGCTCGTCATCCGCCCGGCCGGGCTGTTTATCACGTCTTCCAACAGGTTGCGCAGCAACTCCAGCGTCGCTTGCTGACGTTGAACGTCGCGACAGACCAATCCTACTTTCAGGGGAACCCGCGGCTCACTCAAGGGTTTCCACAAGAGCGCCTTGTTTCCGTGTTCCTGCTGCGAGCGTCCAGGTAGGACAGTGGCCAGTCTGGTGTGGGGCAAACTGTCGAGGATCCCCGCCATGTTGTTCAGTTCCGCCTGTACTTGCGGGCGGCGTCCGAGATTGGCCAGTTGTCCCTGCCAGATCTGCCGAACCTGAAACTCTTCCCCCAGCAACAGCATCGGCAACTCCGCGGCCTGACTCATGGAGACTTTCTTGAATTCACGCAACGGATGATCGGCAGGGATGACCAGGGTCAGTTCATCTTCATACAGCAAAACGCCATGCAGCCCGGGTTGGCGCGGCGGCAGATAGCTGATACCGATATCGAGTGAGCCATTGAGCAATCGACGTTCGATTTCCAGCCCCGTGAGTTCATAGATCTGTACCACCAGGTGTGGTTGCGCCTTGCGCACACGCTCCAGCATTTTGGGTACCAGGCTGGTGTGAACGGTTTGCAGCACACCGATAGCCAAGGTGCGCAACGCCTGGCCCTTGAAGTTGCCCAAGGCCTCGCGCGCACGCTGCAGACCGTCGAGCAAGGGCAGGGCGTGGTTGTACAAGGTATGCGCGGCCAGGGTGGGCAGCAGGCGTTTACTGCTGCGTTCGAACAGGCCCACGTCGAGGTTTTGCTCCAGTTGGCGGATCTGCTGCGACAGCGCCGGCTGGGAGATCGACAGGCGTTCGGCAGCCCGTCCGACATGGCCTTCTTCATACACCGCGACGAAATAACGCAGTTGCTTAAAATCCATAAGTAATTCTTATCAAAAAAGCTGGAAAATCGAAATGGCTCAGCGCCTGACAGAAGCCTAGTCTAACCGCATTCACAAGGCTTACAGGGCCAGAAAGCGCGATGAATACCGTTTACGTTGATGGTGTTTACATAGGCAAGGCAAAAAATCTCGGACAGGGTTTGATCTGCGATACCGACAAACAGCGGATTGCCAATCGACTCTGGTTATGGCCGCAAGGCCTGGGCAGCGATGAACACGGCGATCCGCGTTTTCATACTGGCCCCGAACGCGCCCTGCATCATTACCCGTCCGAACACTACGCTTACTGGCGCAAACGTTATCCACAGATCGACTGGAACGCTCCGGCCTTCGGTGAAAACCTTTCAACCCGCGGCCTGACCGAAGAGCAGGTGTGCCTGGGCGATATGTTTCGCTGGGGCGGTGCGTTGTTACAGGTCAGCCAACCGCGCTCACCGTGTTATCGGTTGAGCCACCGCTTGGGTGTGCCGATCTTGCCGCAACTGGCGCAGGATACAGGGCGCTGCGGCTGGTTCTACCGCGTTCTCAAGCCTGGTTTTGTCAGCGCCGATCAGCCGTTCGAGCTGATCCAGCGCAGTTACCCCGGCCTGACTGTGGCCTGGGCGTTGCGCTGTTTTTATCGAGAGCCGCTTGAGCATGCCGGTTTGAAAAAGCTCGTCGACTGCCCGGCGCTGTCTTCGCGCTGGCGTGATATTGCACTCAAACGTTTACGCACCGGGCGCGTCGAGGATTGGTCTTCGCGTCTGCTGGGTTCGCCGCTTGAGGGAATGCGCGCATGAACCTGTTCAGCCTGCGTCGCCAACAGCCGAGCCTGGATGATCTGGTGGTGGAGCATTTTCGGCCTTCCAGGCACGACAACCTTTCCAGCGAGTGCCTGATGCCCAGTGTCAAGCGACCCCAGCAAGTTTTCGTTCGCGGTCAGGGTTCCTGGCTTTGGGACAGTGACGACCGCGCGTATCTGGATTTCACCCAAGGTGGCGCGGCCAACAGCCTCGGCCATAGCCCATCGGTGCTGATCAAAGCCATCTCCGCTCAAGCGCAAACGCTGATCAATCCGGGTTCGGGTCTGCTTAACCGTGGCCAACTCAATCTGGCCGAACGGTTGTGCGCCAGTACCGGCAGCGACAAGGTTTATCTGCTCAACAGTGGCAGTGAAGCTTGCGAGGCGGCGATCAAGCTGGCGCGCAAATGGGGGCAACTGCATCGTGGCGGTGCATCGCGAATCATCACCGCCAGCGGTAGCTGCCATGGCCACGGCTTTGCGGCGATGTCCGCGTCGGATTGTCAGAACAATCGCTTTGAGCCACAACTTCCGGGTTTCAGCCACGTTCCGTTCAATGATTTGCCTGCGTTACATGCGGCGGTAGATGCGCAAACCGTAGCTATCCTGCTTGAGCCGATCCAAAGCGCCGCCGGGGTGGTTCCGGCGACCGGGCATTACCTCAAAGGTGTCGAGCGCCTATGCCGTGAGTTGGGGATTTTGCTGATTCTCGACGAAGTGCAAACCGGGATTGGCCGTTGCGGCAGTCTGCTCGCCGAACAGTTTTATGGCGTGCGCGCCGACATTGTTGTGCTGGGCAAAGGGCTGGGCGGCGGGGTGCCAGTGGCGGCGCTTCTGGCGCGCGGCAAAGCCTGCTGCCTCGAGTCGGGCGAGCTGGATGGCACCCATCACGGCAACGCGTTGATGGCCTCGGCGGCGCAGGCAGTTCTGGACAGCGTGCTGGATCACGGCTTCCTCGAACAGGTTCGCGATAGCGCTCAACACTTGCGCGAAGGCTTGAGCCGATTGGCCAACCGTTACGGGCACGGTGAACTGCGTGGCCAGGGGCTGCTCTGGGGGCTGACACTGAGTGACGATTCGGCTGACGCCGTGGTGAGCGCGGCGTTGTACGAAGGTTTGCTGTTGAGCGCCCCGAAACCCGATTGCCTGCGGTTTACGCCGGCGCTGACAGTCAGCAAGACCAATATCGACGAAATGCTCCTGCGCCTGGCCCGAGCCTTTTCCCGGGTGCGCACGGCCCAACTTCAATGTCGCAAAGGCATCGCGGTCTGAACAGACCGGCCCTTCTCTAATTCCCTAACCGTCTTGCGGTATAACGCGTCGCCCCATGTCTGATTTTTTTGGCATGGGGCGTTTTTTTGTCTCAGCGATTTTCCAAACCCTACTCAGTGCTTGAGTGATTGCCAGAACAATGGCTTTTTGGCGGAGTCGGCGAGGACTGCCGATGCCATCACGCATTGATTCTGCGGATGGCTTGGTTTGTAAGTGTATACCACTGAGTGGTATGGTAATGGGAAGGGATGTCCATGACGATCAGGCTGTTCAAAACAAGGCGTTTTACCGTCCAGGCAGGCAAAGCCTGGATCGGCGATGACGAGCTCAGGTCAGCGTTCCGCGAGTTGCTTAAAGGGCAGGCAGACAGTTTGGGAGGTGGCGTCTGGAAAAAGCGCTTGAGCGAAAACCGTCACCGTTCGATTGTTCTGGCCAAGGGGGGACGGTACTGGGTTTACCAGTTTCTGTTTGCCAAGAAAGACCAGAGCAACATCAGCCAAACGGAGTTGGCTGCCTTTCGAGAGTTGGCCAAAGCCTACGAGAGGTTGAGTGACACACAGGTCCAGCAACTGCTGGATATGAGGGAGTTTGTGGAGGTACATCATGAGTAAGAAGTTCAAGAGTGAAGCCCTTGAGTCGGTTCACGACTCGGCCACTGCATTATTGTCGATCGGCGCTATCAGCAAGACCACCATGCGCCAGTTCGATGAGACATGCCTGGCACAGGTGCCAGAGGCGATTCCCGCCGAACAGATCAAGCAACTGCGCGAGCGTAACAATGTCAGCCAACCGGTGTTCGCCCGCTATTTGAATACCAGTGCTTCTACGGTCAAACAGTGGGAAGCGGGTGACAAGCACCCCAGCGGGATGGCATTGAAGCTGCTGAGCATCGTGCAGAAGCATGGGCTGGAAATACTGGCCTGAGTTGAACGGCAAGTGCTGCAAGCCCGGATCGCAGCCCGGTGGCTGCGATCTTTTCAAGACACTCTGTCCCCCGCCAGCGGTCAGGCGTTCTTCTGCTCCATCACCTCGCGATAAAACAGCCATTCCTGCTCCAGCACATGGGCCTGATTGCTGGCCTTGCGAAAGCCGTGGCGTTCGTCCGGGTAGTAATGGGCCTGGGCGGGAATGCCCTTGGCCTGCAGGGCCGTGACCATATCGCGGGTCTGTTGCGGTACCACCACAGCGTCGAGTTCGCCTTGGAAGAAGATCACTGGCACGCGGATTTCACTCGCGTGCAGCAGCGGTGTGCGGGTGGCGTAGCGCTCGGCATCCTGCTGCGGATCGCCGATCAGCCAGTCCAGATAATCACCTTCGAATTTATGGGTGGTGCGGCTCAGGGCCGCCGGGTCGCTGACGCCGTACAAACTGGCGCCCGCGCTGAAGACGTCCCGAAATGCCAGCGCGCAGAGCGTGGTGTAACCGCCGGCACTGCCACCACGAATGAACGCGTAATTGTCGTCGATCAAACCTTGCCCGGCGAGGTAGGCGACCACGGCGCAGGCGTCTTCGACATCCACGTCGCCCCAGCTCAGGTGCAGCGCCTGCCGATAGGCGCGACCGTAACCGCTACTGCCGCGATAGTTAAGGTCGGCGACCGCGAAGCCGCGTTGTGTCCAGTACTGGATTCGCGGATCGAGCATCGGGTAGCACGCCGATGTCGGCCCGCCATGAATAAACACCAGCAACGGAGGTTTGGCGACATCGGTCATGGCCGGATAAAAGAAACCATGGGCCTCGCCGGCACCGCTGGGGTAGCGCAGTGTTTGCGGCTGGCTGATGTGCTTGGCGGGCAGCGGTGCCACTCCGCCCGCCAACACCCGGACTTGATGGCTTTTACGGTTGATGGCAATCACCGCGGAAGGGCTGACCGGCGAAGCCGCGATGCAGTAGACAGATTCCTGGTCCAGCGCCAGATTTCGGAAGCGACTGTAATCGCCAGTGAAATCCTCAACGGAATCACCAGAGCGCAGCCCAAGGCGTCCGAAACCCTCCACGGTCCAGTTCGCCAGGTAGTTCTTTTCGTCAAGCGGCAACCAAGTGCAACCGCCAAGCTGCCACGGCGCCGGAGCATGATCCGCGTCGCTGCTGGGCAGCGGCTGCAAGCCTGATCCGGTTTCGCCCCACGGCTGCCAGAATCCGGCGCGATCGGTCAGGCAATACAGGCGGCCGGCATCATCGAAGCGAGGCTGTTGCAAGGACTCTTCAGACGCGTCACCCGCTACGCAGCGCGGCCGGCCGAAAGCGCCGTTGGCATCGCGCTCGGCGACCATCAAGCGGGTCGCGGTCCAGGGTTGATGCGGCCGGCTCCATTCGATCCAGGCCAACCGCCCGGCATCCGGACTCAAGGTTGGAGCCGAGTAGAAGTCTGAGCCTTCGGCCAACAGCTGACGTTTGCCGTCTGCCGGATCTATGGCCACCAGGCGATGCTGATTGCCTTGCTCTTCGACGGCGAGTACCTGCCCGCCGGCAAATTGCAGATCGCCGTAACGGTATTCACCCACGGTCAACGCCTGTGGTATTTCACCGGCCAACGATTGCCGATACAACTGCTGATCCGTCTCGTTGACGAAGACCACGCCATCATCGCTCAAGCAAAACGACCCGCCACCGTATTCATAGACTCGACTGCGCGCGCTGAACCCCGGCGGGGTCAGGCAATGGGCGGTGTTGTCGCGCCAATGCCAGATTCGGCAGGCACCATCTTCGGGGCGGTACTCATTCCAGAACAAACCCTGAGCGCCGACACACAAGTCAGTGAAATCGACGCCGGCCGCTACGGCTTTGAGGGCGCTCAAGGGTTCAGCTTTTAACGATGAGGCGTGAGTTCCGTTCATTGCGAAATTCCAGTTGCTCGATGGTCTGGGTGGCGTGCTCGGCTTCTTCGCGGGCCTTGAGGATCACGCCGTGATGTTCTGACTTGCTGCACACCGGGTCGGCGTTGCTCGCGTCACCCGTGAGCATGAAGGCCTGGCAACGGCAGCCGCCGAAGTCCTTTTCTTTCTCGTCGCAGGAGCGGCACGGCTCGGGCATCCAGTCGTAACCGCGAAAGCGGTTGAAGCCGAACGAGTCGTACCAGATGTGCTGCATGCTGTGATCGCGCACGTTCGGGAATTGCACCGGCATCTGCCGTGCGCCGTGGCACGGCAGGGCGGTGCCGTCTGGGGTCACGGTCAGGAAAATGCTGCCCCAGCCATTCATGCAGGCCTTGGGGCGTTCCTCGTAGTAGTCCGGGGTGACAAAGATCAGCTTGCACGGGTGACCTTCGGCTTCGAGTTTGGCCCGGTATTCATTGGTGATGCGCTCGGCGCGCACCAGCTGTTCCCTGGTCGGCAGCAAACCGACGCGGTTGAGCTGGGCCCAGCCGTAGAACTGGCAGGTGGCGAGCTCGACGAAATCGGCTTCCAGGGCGATGCACAGCTCGATGATGCGGTCGATCTTGTCGATGTTGTGCCGATGGGTGACGAAGTTCAGCACCATCGGATAGCCGTGGGCTTTTACTGCGCGGGCCATTTCGAGTTTCTGCGCGAAAGCTTTTTTTGAACCGGCCAACAAGTTATTCACCTGTTCATCGCTGGCCTGGAAACTGATCTGGATGTGATCGAGACCGGCCTTCTTGAAGTCGCTGATTTTCTGCTCGGTGAGGCCAATCCCCGAGGTGATCAGGTTGGTGTAGAAGCCCAGTTTTCGAGCCTCGGCGATCAGCTCGGCGAGGTCCTGACGCACCAAGGGTTCGCCGCCAGAGAAGCCCAACTGCGCCGCGCCCATTTCCCGTGCCTCGCGAAACACCTTGAGCCACTGCTCGGTGCTGAGCTCTTTGCCTTGCTCGGCGAAGTCCAGCGGGTTCGAGCAGTAGGGGCATTGCAGCGGGCAGCGGTAGGTCAGCTCGGCGAGCAGCCATAGCGGCAGGCCGATCTCGGGTTTGGGCGGCAATGGCAGCGCCGCTGATTCAGGCAAGCTCGATCCAGTGCTCTGCACGGGCGACCTCCATGAATTGCTCGATGTCGTCACCGAGTTCGGGGACGCCGGGGAACTGGGCGTCCAGTTCGGCAATGATCGCCGCGACGTCACGTTTACCGTCGATCAGGCCACCAATCAGCGCGGCGCTTTCGTTGAGTTTGATCATGCCTTCCGGGTACAGCAGCACGTGGCCTTTTTGCGCCGGTTCGTACTGGAAGCGGTAGCCGGGACGCCAGCGCGGGGTCTTGCTGCGGTCGAAACTCATAAGGCGATCCCTTTATGCCAGACCCGTTGCTCAGTCACGCTGTGATAAGGCGGGCGGTTCAGTTCATAGGCCATGCTCATGGCATCGAGCATGCTCCAAAGGATGTCCAGTTTGAACTGGAGAATTTCCAGCATGCGCTGCTGGCCTTTATAGGTGGTGTAGTGCTGCAGGGTGATTGCCAGACCGTGCTCGACATCGCGCCGCGCCTGACCCAGCCGGGTGCGGAAATACTCATAACCGGCCGGATCGATCCACGGGTAATGCTGCGGCCAGCTGTCCAGGCGTGACTGGTGGATTTGCGGCGCAAACAGTTCGGTCAGCGAGCTGCTGGCGGCTTCCTGCCAATTGGCCCGGCGGGCGAAGTTGACGTAGGCATCCACCGCGAAACGCACGCCGGGCAACACCAGTTCCTGGGAACGCAGTTGGTCCGGGTCCAGGCCAACGGCTTGGCCGAGGCGCAACCAGGCTTCGATACCACCGTCCTCACCGGGCGCGCCGTCGTGGTCGAGCAGGCGTTGAATCCACTCGCGACGGACTTCACGGTCCGGGCAGTTGGCCAGAATCGCAGCGTCCTTGAGCGGGATATTCACCTGATAGTAGAAACGGTTGGCGACCCAGCCCTGGATCTGCTCGCGGGTCGCCCGGCCTTCGTACATCGCCACGTGATACGGGTGATGGATGTGGTAGTAGGCGCCCTTCGCCCGAAGCGCCTGTTCGAACTCGGCGGGGGAGAGTGGTGTGTCAGTCATTTCGGTTCTCCGGGGAATAACCGTTGGATTCTGTGGTGTCTGCTCTGGCCTCATCGCGGGCAAGCCTTGCTCCTACAGTATTGCGTCGCACGCCATTTGCGCGCTCGCCAAAGGTCTCGTAGGAGCAAGGCTTGCCTGCGATAGACCGCGTAGCGGTCTCCGTTCTTACAACTCGATACTCATGCCATCGTAGGCCACTTCAACATTGCGTCGAACCAGTTCGGCGCGCTCGACCGAGTCCTCATCGAGGATCGGGTTGGTGTTGTTGATGTGGATAAGCACTTTGCGCTGCTGTGGCAGTTGTTCCAGCACTTCGAGCATACCGCCGGGGCCGTTCTGTGCCAGATGCCCCATCTCCCGGCCGGTGCGGGTGCCGACGCCGCGTCGCTGCATTTCATCGTCGTCCCACAGCGTGCCGTCCACCAGCAGGCAATCGCTGCCCGCCATGATCTCCAGCAACGGCGCATCGACCTTGCCCAGCCCTGGCGCATAGAACAACTTGCCGCCGGTACGCAGGTCTTCGACGATCAACCCGATGTTGTCGCCCGGGTGTGGGTCGAAGCGATGTGGCGAGTAGGGCGGTGCGGCGCTACGCAGTGGCAATGGAGTAAAACGCAGGTTCGGGCAGGCCGGGACAATGAAGCTCTGGTCGAGCTCGATGCGGTTCCAGTTCAACCCGCCGTTCCAGTGGGTAAGCATGGTGAACAGTGGGAAGCCGGTGCTGAGGTCTTCATGGACCATGTCAGTGCACCAGACCTGATGCGGGCAGCCTTCGCGCAGGCTCAGCAGGCCGGTGGTGTGGTCGATCTGGCTGTCCATCAGGATGATTGCGCTGATGCCCGTGTCACGCAGGGCGCGGCCGGGTTGCATCGGGGCGAAGTTCTGGAGCTGCGCGCGAATGTCCGGCGAGGCGTTGCACAGGACCCAGTTCACGCCGTCATCGGAAATCGCGATAGACGACTGGGTACGCGCTTCGGCCCGCAGGCTACCGTCGCGAAAACCTGCGCAGTTAACGCAGTTGCAGTTCCACTGCGGAAAACCACCGCCGGCGGCGGAACCTAGAATCTGGACAAACATGGTTGCTCCATCACTTCAACGCTGAAAATAAAAACGCCCCGGACGGGCCGAGGCGTTGTACCGCATGTTCTACCCAAGGGCAGTATCAACGGCTGGCGAAGTACATGGTGACTTCAAAGCCGATACGCAGGTCGGTGTAAGCAGGTTTGGACCAAGTCATAAAAACGTTCCTTCAGGCTCGTGAGAAAAATTCACTCTATACCTATAGCCCACCTCCCGCAGGAGATGTTCAGAGGTTTGCCGGGCTATGTTACTGAAACGTTTCTGCAAATTGGAGACATCTCTCGAAGAAAGCCCATTACAGCCCCGGTAATGATCGGGCTGTCGGTTGCCAGGTGCCGTCCGGGCAGGCATTGGTGGCCAGGCATCTGCGGCCACCTGCTGCGTGAATCAGGCGCTTTGCTGCATCGAGCAAAGCTGTGCGATTCAGTAGCAACACGGCCTGTTGCAGCTCAGACAGGTAATCCGATGAATGGCCGCCCAGTTTGCCCTGCCACAGTAGTTCAAAGGCTTGGGCAAACGGGATGAGATTGCCGTCGAGCTGCTCGGCCAAGGTCTGGCGCTGATTGATCAAGGACGCATCATCGAGCGTCGAGATGAGTTCAGGCAGTTGCTTCAGGAAGGCTTCGATGTGTTCGAGGATCTCTTTCGCCGATGCGTTAGGCGATTGCACGCCAAACAGCAGCCCGGTCTGTCCATTGATCTGACGGACACCACTGAACACTGCGTAACCCAATTGCAGTTCGACCCGCAGGCGCTGATAGAACGGCGTTTGGCAGAGTTGCGCGAGCAGGCGCCACGCGGCTTCGTCGGCCAGATCCTGAGTGGGCGTCGGGCAAAACAGCAATAGCGCATTTTCGTTGGCGTCACTGGGCACTTCGCTCCAGAGGTGTTGGCCGGCAATGGAGGCGGGCGCGGTCATCTCACTGTCAGGAATGCCAGGTACGCGGCTCAAGGCGCGGGTGATCGCTGTTTGAACAGTCGCCGGCAGACCTGCGGCCAATCCATCCCAGCGTGCAGTGGCCCAGATCTGCTGTAGGACATCAGCGCCGGCAGGCTGCGATGTCGACTGCGAATCCTGTCCCAGGCAATGTGCTGGCAACACCTTAAGCAATTGCCGGATCGCGATCAGCGGTGCTGACGACTCGGTACTGAGCCAGGCATCGGCGGCGGGATTCATCAGACACAGCAGCGCCTGTTCGAGAATCGCCGGCATCGGCTCATGTCGTCCGCTGATTTTCAGCAACCATTGATTGCCCGTTTCGCTGAAGGACAGCTCGACGCCCGCCTGACTGGCGTCATCGCGCAGGCCTTGCAGGCTGCGGGCCAGTGTCGGTTGAAGATTGGCTGGCGGTGCGGAGTCGAGGCGCCAACGCAGGCAAATCGCCGCTTCGCCATTATCGTCTGCGAGACCTTGGTTGAACTGCATCGGCGAGCGCTCACGGCGACCGCGCGTGCGATCCTGGGCAAACGTGCGCAAGCCGCGATGGGCGCTGGTTTGTCCACGGATCAAACCGGCTGGTGCTGGCACTTCGGCCGAACGCAGGAACGGATTGGCGGGTGGCAGTTGCCAGACGACATCCAGGTTATCCACAGGTGTCGGGCTCATCTGCTGAACTATGGCTTTAAGCGCAATGGCACCCGAATCCGACAGTTCTGGTTCAAGCTTCTCACTGTCCAGTCGGGCAAGTGCCAAGGCGTTGCTGGTTTGACGCTTTTGCTGTTGCAGCAGGGCATATTCTTCGCGCAACTTCGACCAGTCGGCAGCGTCGGCGAAGAAGCTCAGCCAATCACCCAGCAGCTCACGGATTATCCCGGCCTGCGTTGCGGCACTGGCCGTCAGGTTGAACTCAACCTGCAGCAGTGCTTGTCCGGCGAATTGGTACAGCGGCGCCGCCTTCAGGTTGTCGATCAATTGGCGATGGCGTAACTCGGCGAAGACGCCTCCCGGTTTCGACGTGTTCAGCCAGGTGCAGAGAAAATCCAGCGCTTCACGGGATGCGTTCGGCAAGGCTTCGAATGCAAACAGCAGGTTGAGTCGGCGTTCGTCAGCCTGTTGATAATTGTTGTTTGCGGTTGCCATCAACGTGGGCGGGGCGCTTTGCGGTTGCTGTTTACCGACGGCGAAGTCGCCGCTCAAACGCTCGGCCAGGCTATGCAACTCATCCACAGACTGCGGACCGGCAAGGCTCAGCGTTATTTGACCGGTTTGGTAGAAACGCTGATAGAACGCGCTTAAGGCCTGTTGAAACTCAGGCTGCTGTACCGCCAGGCTGTCGCGATTGCCGGCATGGAAACCGCGCAATGGATGATCTGGCGAAAGCCCGCTGAACAATGCGACCTGTCGTTGCGCTTCAGCATCTTGAGACCAGGCAATGAATTCAGCTTCCAGTACTTCCCGTTCACGCAACTGATCATCCGGATTCAGGCGCGGGTGGGCGAGCATGTCGCACAAACGCTCAAGCCCTCCGGCGAAGTCCTGAGGCGGCAGTTCGAAGAAGAAGTCGGTGGTGCGCTCGCGGGTGCTGGCGTTCAGTTGCCCGCCGTGACGTTGCACGTAGGCCATCAACCCATCGTCAGCAGGAAAGCGTTCGGTGCCGAGAAAGAACAGGTGTTCAAGAAAGTGCGCCAGCCCAGGCCAGGCCAGCGGCGCATCGTGACTGCCAGCAGCAACCCGTAAAGCCGCGGCGCAGCGTTTCAAACCGGGCGCATGACGAAGCGAAACCCGCAGGCCGTTGGCCAGGGTTTCGACGTGAGGGAGAAGGTGGGTCGGCGCAGGCATGAGCACTTCCGCTACTTAAGAAGTGCTCATGCTAGCGAAAACATGGGATCAGCGCTTGTTCAGCTCGCCGTAGAGTTCTGGTCGACGATCGAGAAAGTAGCGATTGGCGGCACGAGAATCGACCATCAGTTGGCGATCCAGCGTACCAACGATCAGCGCTTCATCCAGGCCGGCCTGGGCGATGCGACTGCCATCCGGTGCGGCGATGCTGCTTTGACCGCAGTAGTGGATCTCGCCTTCGTGACCACAGTAATTGGCGTACGCCACGTAACATTGGTTCTCGAAGGCCCGTGAGCGCACGGTGACATCGGCGATGAAGTCGTAGGGAATCATGTTCGCCGTCGGCACCAGAATCAGCTCGGCGCCGGCCAGCGCCAGGCGCCGGGCGTTTTCCGGAAACTCCAGGTCGTAGCAGATCAAAAAGCCCAGCTTCCAGCCGTTGAGTTCCACCAATGGAAACTCATCCGGCCCAACGCTGAACATCGAATGATCGAGCTCGCCGAACAGATGAGTCTTGCGGTAGTTGGCCAGACGCTGGCCCCGGCTATCGATCAACTGCACGGCGTTATAGATCTGCCCGTCCTCGGCGCGTTCCGGATAGCCATACACAATGGCGATACCGGAGGCCTTGGCGATGCTCGCGATGTACTGCGCGCAAGTGCCGTCTTGCGCCTCGGCCAACGCGCCAACCGCTTCGGCGCCGATGTTGTAGCCGGTCAGGAACATCTCCGGGAACACCAGCAGATCGGCGCCTTTGGCCTCTGTCGCAAGCTTTTGCAGGCGCTGCAGATTGCCGGCAACGTCGAGCGGCAGCGGCGGGCATTGGTAGAGCGCTACGCGCATTTCGGAGTCCTCTTACTCGGGCAGGGCAATCGGGCCGATTTCATGGAACACATCGCCCGGGCCTGGGTTTTCGACGTGGGTTTTACCACCGAAGTGATTCATGATGCCCCATACCGCGTTGAGCGAGGTCTGTACCGCGCCTTCGACCCAGGCCGGTGTCCACGAAACATCGTCGCCAGCGATAAAGATCCCACGCTGTTCGGCGGGCATGTCCTGTTGCATGAAGTGTGCATACATCCGCTGGTTGTAGCGATAGTGACCGGGCAGGGCGCCTTTGAATGCACCGAGGAAATGCGGGTCGGCTTCCCAGGACACAGTAATCGGGTCGCCGATGATGCGCGCAGCGATGTCGACTTTTGGATAGATCTTCTTCAGTGCATCCAACGCCAGCTTCACGCGTTTTTCGATCGGTTGCGGAAGCATTTTCAACGCGTCGCTCATCCACGAATACGACAGGCAAATCACGCCCGGCTTATCGTCGCCGTTATCGAAGAGGTAAGTGCCACGGGTCAGGCGATCGGTGAGGGTCATGCTCATCAGGTCGCGACCGGTTTCCGGGTCTTTGTCTTTCCAGAATGGCCGGTCGACCATCACGAAGGTTTTCGACGATTGCATGTAGCGGGTGCGGTCCAGGGCCATCCACATTTTTTGCGAGAACAGCGACTCTTCGCACTCGATCTGAGTGGTCAGCAGCCAGCTCTGGCAAGTGGTCAGCACAGCGGCGTATTCGCGGGTGTCACCCCAGTTGTCGGTCACGCTGAAACGGCCATCGGCGGCGCGTGCGATGCGTTTGACCCCGGTGCGCGGTGCACCGTTGTGCAGTGAACTCAGGCTGGTGCCTGCCGGCCAGTGAGCGCAGCGCTCCGGCACATGGCGCCAGATGCCCAACGGCACCTGCTCTACACCGCCGACCACCAGGTGTTGGTGATCGTCGCAGTTGGTCATGACTACGCGGAAGATTTCCAGCATCGAGTTCGGGAAGTCCGAGTCCCAGCCACCGGTGCCGAAACCGACCTGGCCAAACACTTCGCGGTGGTGGAACGACAGCTTGGCGAAGGCTTTGGAGGTGGCGACGAAGTCGTAGAAGGTCCGGTCATCCCACAGCGGAACGAGGGTGTTCCACAGCTCTTTGAGGCGCGGTACATCGCGATCGCGGATCGCTTGCTGAATCTCGCCAAAGCGTGAGCCGTCCTCCAGTGCATCGGCCCAGGCGTCGGCCACCTCCTGGAACAGTGCAGGAAGGTCGGCGAGTTTCTGTGCGTAATGGGTTTGGCCTTCCAGGTCGATGACGGTGCTGCCGGAAGCTGGGGTCAGCGGGTTAGGGAAAGGCTTGGTCTCAAGACCGAGCTTGTCGACGTAGTGATAGAACGCAGTGGACGACACCGGGAAGCGCATGCCACCCAACTCGGCGATGATCCCTTCAGCGCCTTCGAAGGCCTGGGAGCGCAAGCGGCCACCCATTTTCGAAGCTTCATAGACGACCGGCTTGAGGCCCAGTTTCATCAGCTCGTATGCGGCCACCAGCCCCGCGATACCTGCGCCGACAATCGCCACTTCCGCGCCGTGGTTGTGCGCAGGAATACTGCCTAAGCCAGCCGGGTGCTCGATCCAGTCGTCAAAGGCGAATGGAAAGTCCGGGCCGAAAATGGTGACTGGTTTTTTACCGTCTGCAGGATGGCGATTGTTCTTGTTCATGGCTGACCTTGCTGGCGACTCGCACTCGGTGCTGAGTATAGGAAAAGACTGTCGCCATTCTAGGGAGCGTAGAGCACGTTAATAAGACGCAATGTGTCGTCGTTCTGCATATTGTTTGTGCAATATGACGAGATGATCGATCAAACTGGCTGGCCACGGTCAATTTTGCTGCTGAGGATGATCGACGTGGTGGTTTTTTCTACACCGTCGACACTACCGATCTGGTCGAGCAACTGGTCGAGCTGTTCCGGTGAATCGGTACGCAGCCAGGCCACGTAATCGAATTCGCCGCTGACCGCACACAACTGCTGAACCTGCGCCATGGCGCTGAGCCGACGCAGTACTTCCTTGCCGGAGCGCGGTTGCACGGTGATCCCGACATAAGCCTGCAAACCGCCATCGACCACTCGCTGCCCGAGTCGCACGCCGTAGCCGGTAATGACCCGGGCCTTTTCCAGCCGCGCCAGGCGTGACGTCACTGTCGTGCGTGCAATACCCAATTGCCGGGCGAGCATGGCCACGCTTTCACGAGCATTGATTTGCAAGGCCGCGATCAGTTGGCGGTCGATTTCGTCGAGGACGGGAGGGCGGGTATCAGGCAAGGTCATCTCCGGCGGCACATTTCAGTGGCGAGCATGTTACCGACTGGTGAGCCGTAAAGGGCTGTGCGATGGATCGGTTTACACGCGGAACGCCTGCATGATGCAGGTCATTTGACCAAGGCCCTGACTTCTTGAATTTTTATATTGGGTATCACGCTGTCGGGGATTCTAGAGTTGCCAGAGAGGTTGTAGACAGAGAAGTTCTTGTTCATGACTTTTTTCGACATCAACTTCAATGACGGAAGAATTCGGGTGTGGAAATGTTGATCGAGTTCACACGGGGATATGCGGCTATCAGCCGTTTCATAGAACCGACCACTGGATTGTTGCAAGTCAACCCCGACCAGGATCACCTTGGTGAAACCGGCATGGTAGGCAAGTTGTAGAGCAAGATAAGCCACGGTGCGGGAGTCGAAAAAGCCATCGCTGAGATTTTTGCTAAACCCGATGCTCTTTCTTCGGTGGCCAAAAATAGAACGACTGCGTACGAGATCGTTGTTCTTTTTGAAGATCGAATCGACCCAGGATTGTTTAGCTGCCGACTTTAGCGCGTATAGCTTGCCGTGAGGTCGAATGCTGTTTCGCCGGATGAACTCCTCCCACAAGGCGACTCGCTGGCTAATCTGCATCGCGTGCGAAAATAGTTCGGGCTGCTGAGTCGGGAAGCTCATGTCCGTACAAGCGTAGAAAAACGGCTGGATCGCGGTGCCCTCGAAAAGTGCGACCGCGCCGTTCATTGTGATCATCGGAACATGAGCGAATTCTTCAATGGGAAAGTCTTTGGCGGAACTGCCGGAGGCAATGATGAAAACAGTTCCTGTTTCTATGTTGTGACACTCATTGAACCCGTTCACATAACTAAGTTTGTTATCGATCATGAAATATTTTTCGCTTGCGTTCATCAGGTGTCCGTTGGTCATGCCAATGGCATCGATTGTTTATTCTTGTCGGTGGTTGGCATCGATACCGAATTTCAAGATATCTGATAGCGCGTCATTCGTCATGGGGCTTCGATGTAGCCTGATGAGCGCTTGATATCGAATGTGGGTCAGGAAAGGGTCTCGAATACCAAGCCCGACACGCTCGTGCGACGTGGGTTTTCTATCGAGCCGACCGATGACCTGCTACTTGCGCCAAGGCGCGCGAACTCAAAAATGCACAAGACATTGCGCTGGGTATGTATGGCGTCATGCAATCGTGAACTGTAGACGTTTTTTTCGCCAAATGCATGGCGTAAATGCCATGGGCTTGGTGTCCCGGACTTCTCATGGTTACAGAAAAGCCGCGCAATGCGCGGCTTTGAGTTTGGTGGGCCCACACGGACTTGAACCGTGGACCAAAGGATTATGAGTTGCTGGGCGAGCTGATATGCCTAGAGAAAGCGTTCGTAGGCGAACGTAGGTTGGCATAGCTGGAGGCCCTGTAATACGTGGTGTTAAGCGTAATTTTGAGAAGGTTGCTCAAGCTGAGTACTGTACCGTGGTTGTACTGATTTTGCAGTCTTTGAGTTTCGCAATTCGCCCCGCAGTGAATTCTTCGCCCACGATCTTCTGTAGTGCCCCCGGGCTAATTCTCTCGCAGCTCCAAACCACGTTCCATTCACAGATCGAGAAGCAAAACGCGGCTTGGCCTAAGGCATGCGTATAGTCTGACTTTAAAGGTTGGCGATTGCGGTGACCTTTCATGTGCGCTAGATCCGTGCTGTCTAGGATCAGAATTGGGCCGCGCCCGCAGAGTTGGCGAGGCTGGTCAATGTAGCATTACACATTTCCGACTGCACCTGGCCTGCGTTACAGCCGCCACCCATCATTTAGCAGTGATTTTGGCGGCATCTAACCTACGTTAGGAGTTACCAGTATGTTCAAAGTAACCCCCAATCCGCCGGCAAGGTCCAACGCTAAGATCATCGATCAACGCGCTGTTGATCGACTGTTGTCCCATATGATTTTGGGTCAGAGACGGCACCGAGAAATCGTGCCAGGGCTTCAGTCCCCCTCCGTGAACCGCCGCCGCGTCAGGAAAAGCACCACGCCCAGCGGCACGGCCAGCAGTGCTAGCAGCTCCAGGTCAAAGCCCAGCACCTGCTGCTCACCAACCTTGAAGATGCTGACCAAGCCCGTTGCCAGCAGCGCCAAACCCAGCCACTTGCGCAACGGGTATGGTTTCAGAAACTGAACGAGGATCGCGCCCAGTACCAGAAGGACGACAGTTTGCATGATGTAGGGCATGTGCAGTTCCTCAGACCTTGATGACCAGCGTCACGACAGAGCGCTGTGGGCCAATCCCGCCATGGACCTCTCCCTCGATGCTGACCAGCGCGTCACCTGCATTCGGTCGTACATATCGACGACCATGCTGTTGACTTGGTAATGGGCGCGTTTCGCTTCGCCAAAGTGCAGCTCGCGCAGGCGACCTCGGTCGCTTTCCATGAGGGTGATTTGAGACAGATTGAAGACGATCCCTTCCTCGGACCTGTACTGCGTGGTCTTCTCGAACTTCATGCGCGTATCCATTCGTGCAAAAAGACGATGATTTTCTACAAGCGGTGACTAAGATGCAAACGGCCTTTGATGTGAGGCCCCGGGGAATTTGACGTCTGCACGGGTCTCATCGCCAGCAAGCCAACTCCCCGGCAGATAGCACCTCAAACGGGTGTCATGTATCTGTGGAGATCGATGGTGAGGATGTTGAGGGGTGGGTATACCGTCCATTCACGCTCGGTATCTGATAGGGTCAGCGGTTTCTGTGGACGTTTTGTGGACACTGATAGTGAATTGAAAGGAAATGATCCATCGAGAGTGAATGTCTCAGATGCACAAAAGCCGCGCAGTGCGCGGCTTTCGAGTTTGGTGGGCCCACACGGACTTGAACCGTGGACCAAAGGATTATGAGTCCTCTGCTCTAACCAACTGAGCTATAGGCCCTCAGTAGGCCGCGGATTATAGCGATGGTTTCCCGGCTGTGCTATCCGAAAAGTCTGAAACTGCGATACGAAGAAAGCTTGCGGCGAATTCGTCGGCGGGTAGAGGCAGACTGACGATGTAGCCCTGGATCTGTTCGCAACCCTCGGAAGTCAGGAATTGCTGCTGCGCGTGGGTTTCAACGCCTTCGGCTATGATCGTGAATTGCATGCTGCGACCCAGGGCAATAATTGCGCGGACAATGGCGGCATCATGCGGGTCGTCCGGCAGTCCGCGGACAAAGGACTGGTCAATTTTCAGGAAATCCAGCGGCAAGCGTTTGAGGTAGCTCAACGAGGAATAACCGGTGCCGAAGTCGTCGATGGCCAACTGCACGCCCAGACGTTTGAGCTGATGCAGGACTTCAAGTGCCTCTTCGGCCTGGCTCATGATGAAGTTTTCGGTGATTTCCAGTTGCAGGAAGCCCGGTTTGAGGCGGTTGTCCTTGAGCAGTTGTTCGATGCGGACCAGCAGGTTCGGCTGGCGTAGTTGTGCTCCGGCCAGGTTGACTGATAGCGGGCCGAAACTTTCATAGCGCTGGTTCCACTCGTGCATCTGCAGGCAGGCCTGTTCCAGTACCCAGTCACCGATTTGCAGGATCATGCCGTTTTCTTCGGCCAGCGGGATGAAGTGCTCGGGCGGAACATCGCCGAAAGCTGGATGCCGCCAGCGGATCAGGGCTTCGGCGCCTACCAGGCGCGGATGGTTGAGACTCACTTTGGGTTGATAGAACAGCGTCAGCTCATTGCGCTCGATTGCGCGGCGCAGTTCATGCTCCAGTGCCACGCGTTCGCTGGCTTGTGCGGTCAGGTCGCGGGTATAGCTTTCAACCCTGTTGCGACCTTTGGCTTTGGAGCGGTACATCGCGGCATCGGCGTTTTTGACCAGCGTGGCGACGTCGATGCCGTCATTGGGGTAGAGGCTTGTGCCAATGCTGGCGCTGATGAAGAACTCATGCTCGCCAGCCTGGAAGGGCGCGGTGAAGCAGTTCAGCAGCTTGTTGGCAATATGGTCGGCGTCGCTGGCTTGCTGCAGGCCCGGCAGCAGGATGATGAACTCGTCACCGCCCAACCGCGCCACGGTATCGATGTCCCGAAGTTGCTCTTTGAGCCGCACCGCGATGCCTTTGAGCAGCAGGTCGCCAACCGGATGACCCAGGCTGTCGTTGATGTGTTTGAAGCGATCGAGGTCAAGGAACAGCACTGCGCCCTGGCCACCGTTTTCTTGCTGGTTGTTGAGTGCGGTCAGCAGGCGGCTTTCAAACAGCGTCCGGTTTGGCAGCCCTGTCAATGGATCGTGGTGGGCCTGATAGTCGAGTTTGGCCTGAGCGTGCTTGAGGCTGGAGATGTCGGCAAATACCGCAACGAAGTGGGTGATGAACCGGTCTTTATTGCGCACCGCGCTGATGGTCAGCCAGCTGGGGTACAGCTCGCCATTCTTGCGCCGGTTGGAAATTTCGCCCTGCCAATGCCCTTCGGCGGTCAGTTGATGCCACATCGCCGCGTAAAAGGCGCTGTCATGCAGGCCTGAGGCGAGCAACCTTGGCGTATGGCCCAGGGCTTCGGTTTCGCTGTAGCCGGTGATCTCGGTAAACGCGCGGTTGACGGCACTGATGTGCTGTTGGGTGTCGGTGATCAATACGCCTTCTGCGGTGCTCTCGAATACCGTGGCGGCCTGTTGTAGTTTTTCCTGCATCAGATGCCGCTCGGTGATATCCCGGGCGATGGTCAGCATGCAATCGTCATCGCCAATCGGCAGCGGCCGGCTGGACATCTCGCAGAGACGGATCTGCCCATCGTTGCGGCGTATATGGCAACTGAAGTCACGCACGAAGCCGTCGCGTTTCAACAGGTCGAGCATCTGCCTGCGTTCATTCAGGTTGACCCAGATGCCGAGGTCGAAGGTCGAGCGGTCCAGCGACATTGCGCTGTTGAAGCCGGTGATGCGGCTGAAGCCTTCATTGACCTCGATCAGCAGGCCGTCGCTCACGCGTGACAGCAACAAGCCGTCAGGCGAGGCATGAAAGGCTTTGGCAAATTTCTCTTCAGAGGTTTGCAGTTGTTGTTGGGTTTCCTTGAGCTGGCTGATGTCACGCACTACCACGACCAGTGCGGGGGTGGTGTCGAGCTGGAAGGGTTCGGCGGAGATCAGGCCGGTGAACACCTGGCCATTACTGCGACGAAAGGGCATCTCCAGATTGCGGATACTGCCGGCTTGCAAGCGCTGCAAGAGCCCGGGGCCGACACCGGCGATGCCCCAGATGTTCAGCTCGGTGGCGGTCCGTCCGATCACTTCTCCGGCAGTGAGGCCGATTTGCTCTTCGAACGCCTCGTTGACCTCCAGCAGGCAACCGTCGGACAGGCGTGCAATGACCAGAATGTCCGGGCATTGCTGGAACACCGAGGCAAACTTCTGCTCGGAGAGGCGCAAGGCTTCTTCGGTTCTTTTGGCTTCGCTGATGTCGATCATCAGCCCGCGCAGTATTGGCTCGTGGCCGTGCTCTATCAGGCTGACGATGTCGCGTACCCAGAGGCAGCGTCCATCGGCAGTGATCACCCGGTAATCGAGGCTGTAATCGCGTCCGGCAAGTACTTCGTGATCACAAAATGCCTGGGAGCGCGTGAGGTCGGCGGGGTGGATGATGTTGCGCCAGAAACCTGGAATCAGCCAATGGGACAGGGGGTAACCGAGCAGGCCTTCGGCATGGGGAGATACGTAGCTGTACGTAAAATCGCTGATTCGCGCTTCCCAGGCTATCGCCGAAAGGCTCTCCACCAGGCCGCGGTAATGGTATTCGCTGGTGCGCAGCTCCTGTTCCAGGGCTACCCGGCGGGAAATTTCCGAGCTCAAGCGGCGATTGATGCGGATCACCACGGCCAGAACGGTGACCAGCAGCAGTACGCCGGGCAAGCCGTACATCAGCAGGTCGGACCAGAAAGTGCGGTGGTCGAGGACATTCCCGACCCAATGCTCCTGGATGGCGCTGATTTCACCCGGGCTCATGTCCGCCAGTACTTTATCCAGAATGCCGACCAGCATTTTGTCGTCTCGCGGTACGCCCATCGCCAATTGGTAGCGATACGGCGTTTCGCCGCTGACGTAGAGCCCGTCGAGTTTGAGTTGGCGAAGGCTCCAGACGCTTGAGGCCAGATCGCCGACTACCGCGTCGACCTCGTCGGTGGCCAGCGCCTGCAAGGTCGAGCTGACATTGGGCATGGGGACCAGATTGAGGTCAGGATGGTGGGTGCGCAGCAGTTCATGGGGGGCGTAGTTTTCCACGACGGCAACTTTCAGTCCGTAAAGGTCTTCCAGCTTGTGCGGCTGTGCACCTTTCACATGGGCCAGGATGACGATCGGAAAGTCCAGATAGGGCCGCGTGAACGCGAGGTAACTCTGCCGTTCGGGCGTCGACATGACGCCGGGCAAGAGGTCCAGCTTGCCCTGTTTGGCCTGTTTCAGGACTTCGGTCCAGCTTACAGGCTCAATGGGCGTGACCTTGATTGCCAGGCGATCACGCACGATGTTGATGTAGTCAGCGGCAAGGCCTTGGTATCGGCCTTGCTCGTCGCGAAATTCAAACGGTGGCCAGGAAGCGTCGACACCTAGGCGAAGTTCCGGGTGAGCCGCAAGCCAGACACGTTCTTCGTCGCTCAGAGTCAGCGCGCCAGCCGTTGTGGTCCAGGTCATCAGCAATAGCAAAAGCACGGCCGGCAGTCTGGGCATAACGGTCTCGTTATGGCTTGGGGGGGAATGTTTCGAGTGTAGACGGGCTAGGCGGTGGGAGCGAAGCGAAGGGGATTTAATCTACAGAAAGCAAAACCCCCGGCAGGGCCGGGGGTTTTGTGATCACTCGTCGAGGAAGGAGCGCAAATGCTCGCTTCTCGTCGGGTGGCGCAGCTTGCGCAGCGCCTTGGCTTCGATCTGACGAATCCGCTCACGGGTAACGTCGAACTGTTTACCAACCTCCTCGAGGGTGTGGTCGGTATTCATGTCGATACCGAAGCGCATGCGCAGAACCTTGGCTTCACGGGCAGTGAGGCCGGAGAGAACTTCGCGAGTCGCTTCTTTAAGGCTCTCAACGGTAGCAACATCGATTGGCGACTGCATGGTCGAGTCTTCGATGAAGTCACCCAGATGGGAGTCTTCGTCATCACCGATCGGGGTTTCCATGGAGATCGGCTCTTTAGCGATCTTCAATACCTTGCGGATCTTGTCCTCAGGCATTTCCATGCGTTCGCCCAGCTCTTCCGGAGTCGGTTCGCGACCCATTTCCTGCAGCATCTGACGGGAAATACGGTTGAGCTTGTTGATCGTCTCGATCATGTGCACCGGAATACGGATGGTGCGGGCCTGGTCGGCGATCGAGCGAGTGATCGCCTGACGGATCCACCAGGTGGCATAAGTCGAGAATTTGTAGCCGCGGCGGTATTCGAACTTGTCTACCGCTTTCATCAAACCGATGTTGCCTTCCTGGATCAGATCGAGGAATTGCAGGCCACGGTTGGTGTACTTCTTGGCGATGGAGATCACCAGACGCAAGTTGGCTTCGACCATCTCTTTCTTCGCGCGGCGGGCTTTGGCCTCACCGATCGACATACGACGGTTGATGTCCTTGATCTCGGCAATCTTCAAGCCGGTTTCGGCTTCAAGTGCGGTCAGCTTCTGCTGGCAGCGAACGATGTCGGCCTGCAGGCGACCAATGGCTTCAGCGTATTTGCTTTTGCCTTTGGCCAGTGCTTCGGTCCAGCTTTCGTCAACTTCGTTGCCCGGGAACTGGCGCAGGAAGTCGGCACGCGGCATGCGTGCATCACGAACGCAAAGTTGCATGATCGCGCGCTCTTGCTGACGCAGACGATCCAGGGCGCTACGTACACGCTCAACCAGGCCTTCGAATTGCTTCGGAACCAGTTTGATCGGCATGAACAGCTCAGCCAGCGCCAACATCTCGGCAATGGCCTGCTTGTTTTCACGACCGTGCTTTTTCAGCGCCTTGCGGGTGATTTCCATCTGATCGGCCACAGCGCCAAAACGCTGTGCTGCGATGACCGGATCCGGACCGCTTTCGGCTTCTTCTTCGTCGTCACTGGCTTCAGCGTCGTCGTCATCGGTGTCGTCATCCGCTTTCACGGCTTTCGGGTCGACAGGCGGCGGCACTTCTGCAGCAGGCGGCGCAATACCGTCGTCCGGGTCGATATAACCGCTCAGGACGTCGGACAGGCGGCCACCTTCGGTGGTGACGCGAGTGTATTCGGAGAGAATGTGGTCAACCGTGCCAGGGAAGTGCGCAATTGCGCCCATCACTTCACGGATGCCCTCTTCAATACGTTTGGCGATTTCGATTTCGCCTTCACGTGTGAGGAGCTCTACGGTACCCATTTCGCGCATGTACATGCGCACTGGGTCGGTAGTGCGACCAATGTCGGTCTCAACCGCTGCCAACGCTGCCGCCGCTTCTTCTGCGGCTGCTTCGTCGGTATCGGCGTCGGCCAGCATAAGGGAATCCTTATCTGGCGCAACCTCGAATACGTTGATCCCCATGTCATTGATCATGCGGATGATGTCTTCCACCTGTTCCGGATCTGAAATATCCTCCGGCAGGTGGTCGTTGACCTCCGCGTAAGTCAGGTAACCCTGCTCACGACCAAGGGTGATCAACTCTTTGATACGAGACTGCTGTTGCGCTTTTCCGGACATAACACCCTATCCACTGAAGGTCTTGGCGGGCAAAAAACAAGCCGAGGATTATACCTTAGCTATGACCTCACGCGCCACTTGAGGTCGGGTTTGATGCGGAAACATTCCGTTTTAGTAGGTCGCGCATCTGATTTGCTATTTGATTCGCTTCCTCGGCAGTCAATCCTGGCTGCCGTGCTTTCTTGATGAGGTCGTCGAGGGTCTGCGTGTGCTGACCCGCTGATAACCTAGTAATGGTGTCTAAAAACTGTTGTTCAAGGTTGTCACCTTCAATTAACCACTCCTTTTCCGCGAGTGCTTTAAGCAGGCGTCCTTGCTCGGTTCCATGCCAGCGGGCCATTAGCTGGATAGAGTTTAGCTTAGGATTTTTTTGCACGGCCTCGATCAGGGCTATTAGCAGTTGCGCATAAGTGTTGCTTTCATTTGCGAAGTGGTCGGCGGTCTCAACTTTGCCGGCCAGTTGCGGATGATGAATTAGTGTGCGCAGCGCAATCAAGGTGGGGGCCTCGACAGCAATCGGGGTGCGGGGTGGGCTCCGCTCGTCGCGTTTGCCTTTCTTGTCCCAGGGTTTGTTGTCCCATTTCTTGCCGCCGCTGCCCGGTTTTTTCGGCGTCCACTCCTGTTGAGGTACATAGGCCTCTTGCGGTTGGTGGTAGTCGGAATAGTCCGGCATGGCGTCGTAATCGATGCCGGGGTCGTAGGCGGGAGGTGCATCCTGTGGCGCGCTGTGCACCAGCTGACTGACTGCCTCGCTGTTCAGACCGGTAATTTCGGTCAGGCGCTGGCGCATCAGAGTGCGCAGGTTGGCTCCCGGGACTTTGTCGATCAGCGGCGCGGCGAGGGTGGCCATGTGGGCCTTGCCTTCGAGCGAGCGCGGATCGGACTCCTCGATCAACTGCTGAAAAAAATAGTCTGCCAATGGCTGGGCGTGTTGATTGATCCGCGCGCGAAAGGCGTCGGTGCCTTCGGAGCGGATCAGCGTGTCCGGGTCTTCGCCTTCGGGAAGGAACAGGAAGCGCGCACGCCGTCCGTCTTGCAGGCTCGTAAGCGTTGACTCCAGGGCGCGCCACGCGGCATTGCGGCCAGCCTGGTCACCGTCGAAGCAGAACAGCACGTTGGGCACCACGCGAAACAGCCGCTTCAAGTGTTCTTCGCTGGTGGCGGTGCCGAGTGTGGCGACGGCATTGCGCAGGCCTTGCTGGGCCAGGGCGATGACGTCCATGTAGCCTTCGACGACGATGATCTCATCGAGATTGCGGTTATTCTTGCGTGCTTCATACAGGCCGTAGAGTTCCTGGCCTTTATGAAATACCGGGGTTTCCGGTGAGTTCAGGTATTTCGGTTTGTCGTCGCCCAGTACTCGGCCGCCAAACGCGATGATGCGCCCGCGGCTGTCGCGAATCGGGAACATTACGCGATCGCGAAAGCGATCATAGCGTTTGCCGGTTTCGGCGTTCTCGATCAGCAGGCCGGCGTCGATCATGGCTTTTTGTTGCAGGGTGTCGCTGCTCAGATGCTTGAACAGATTGTCCCAGCCCGGAGGTGCGAAGCCGAGGCCGAAATCGCGGGCGATCTCGCCGGTCAGGCCGCGACCCTTCAAGTAGTCGACAGCTGCTTTTCGCGCCGGATGGCTTTTCAGTGCCTGGCGGTAGAAATCAGCAGCGGCGGTCAGCAGTGGGTAGAGCGGCGAGTCGGTCGGTTGCCGCGGTTTATGCGGGCGACCGCTTTCCTCGCGGGGGATTTCCATGCCGGCGGCTTTGGCCAGTTCTTCGACAGCCTGGGGAAAATCCAGGTTGTCGTGGTCCATGATGAAGCCGAGGGCGTTGCCACCAGCGCCGCAGCCAAAGCAGTAATAGAACTGTTTGTCCGGGCTGACGCTGAAGGAGGGGGTTTTTTCTTTGTGAAATGGGCAGCAGGCGGTGTAGTTCTTGCCGGCTTTTTTCATTTGCAGGCGCGAGCTGACCACATCGACGATGTCGGTGCGGTTCAGAAGGTCGTCAATAAAGCTCTGGGGAATTAGCCCGGCCATGGCGTTCTCGTCATCACTGCGCTGAAAATCTAACCCGCGCGAAAGGCGGCCTGATGCTGGTCATTATGTTGAGGCGCGGAGGATGTGCGGCTCGACCCGGTATCGTCTGCGTATTCGCTGTCGGGAAGTGTATCTGCCGAAAATCCGCTGGCGTTAGTGCTCATCGGTATTCGACTGTTTGAAAGTGTTGCGCTGAGTCCGCATTGGCCAAAGGGAGGCCTCGGATAGCTCATAAGCGGGCACGCAAAATCGTGCCTTGGGCTGATCGTCGTGAGAGGAATCAGTAAAAGGTTGTGCTCGTCAGTAGCCTTGGAAGGCTCGTCAGAAGAGACGTGCACCGCTGGCAAAAGAGCCAGGTCTGACGTGTGAAGCAGGTTTGTCTCGGTCGCGTCTGCGGCTTTGACAGTGAAGCATCAAGCGATATCCGCAAATGCCATAAGCCCGGCTGAGGGCCGGGCTTGGCAGAAGCTTGCTACGAACGTCTGCGTATTAGTACAGACGAACGGCGCGGCGCTGTTCGCGCTGAACTTTCTTGGCGTGACGCTTAACAGCGGCTGCTGCTTTACGTTTACGCTCAGAAGTCGGCTTCTCGTAAAATTCGCGGCTACGAACTTCAGCCAGAACACCGGCTTTTTCGCAGGAGCGCTTGAAACGACGCAGAGCTACGTCGAAGGGTTCGTTCTCTTTAACTTTGACGGCTGGCATCCAGAGCTACCTTCATTCATTACCGGGGTCAACATCCTCGCGGCAAAAGTGCACTTGAAGACGTCGGTTTTTAAGGGTTGCGGATGTTAACCCCTCATCGCTCGGAATGCAAAGCCTCTGATCGAAAACCGCTGGTCGGGGCATCACGTGGCGACTATTATGCGCGCCTTCGAATTTAGCCTAAACAAGGCGCAAACCCATGCTAGTACTGGGATTAGAAACCTCCTGCGACGAAACCGGCGTCGCACTTTACGACAGTGAAAAAGGCCTGTTGGCCGATGCACTGTTCAGCCAGATCGACCTGCATCGCGCCTATGGTGGCGTGGTGCCGGAGCTGGCTTCGCGTGACCACGTCAAACGTATGCTGCCCTTGATTCGTCAGGTGTTGGCTGAAGCCGACTGCGTGCCGACCGAGATCGATGCCATCGCCTACACCGCGGGTCCTGGCCTGGTCGGGGCCTTGCTGGTGGGGGCGTCCTGCGCTCAGGCACTGGCGTTTGCCTGGGGTATTCCAGCCTTGGGTGTGCACCACATGGAAGGTCACTTGCTGGCGCCGATGCTGGAGCCGCAACCGCCCGAATTTCCGTTCGTCGCTTTGTTGGTGTCCGGTGGTCATACCCAGCTGGTTCGAGTCGATGGCATCGGTCAATACGAGTTGTTGGGCGAGACGCTGGATGATGCTGCCGGTGAGGCGTTCGACAAGACGGCGAAGATGATGGGCCTCAATTACCCTGGTGGTCCGGAAATCGCACGATTGGCCGCGCAAGGCGTCGCCGGACGTTTCGTGTTCCCGCGTCCGATGTGTGATCGGCCGGGTCTGGACTTCAGTTTCAGCGGCTTGAAAACCTTTGCCTTGAACACGTGGCAGCAGTGCGTCAGCGCTGGGGACGACGGCGAGCAAACACGCAGCGACATCTCGCTGGCCTTCCAGCAGGCAGTGGTGGAGACTCTGACCATCAAGTGCAAGCGTGCCCTGAAGCAGGCGGGCCTCAAGCGTCTGGTGATCGCGGGCGGCGTCAGTGCAAACAAGGCTTTGCGTGTGTCCCTGGAGAAAATGCTTGGCGACATGAAGGGCGACGTTTACTACGCACGTCCGGAGTTCTGCACCGATAACGGCGCAATGATCGCTTTTGCCGGGTGTCAGCGGTTACAGGCCGGTCAGCAGGAAAGTCTGGCGATCAGCGTGCAGGCGCGTTGGCCGATGGAGCAGTTGTCACCTGTGTAAAGACGGGTGAGTCAGGGTCGTACTCGGCAAGAGTATTTAAAAATGCCGTTCGCGCCCGGCAAACAGGTCGCGTAGATTGCCGCGATGGCGCCAAACGATCAGTGCTGTCAGTGCGCTCATGGGCAGCAATGCTCCCGGCTCCTGCCAGGCCAGCAGTGGCAGGGTCAGGGGCGTGGCGATCAGGGCGGCCAGCGAGCTGGTGCGTGTGAGGTAGAAGGTCAATAGCCACGCGCCGATAGCGAGGAGCGCTGCCGGAGGGTAAAGCCCCAGCAGCATGCCGGCAGCCGTTGCAACACCTTTGCCGCCGCGAAAGCGGAAGTACAACGGATACAGATGGCCGATCACGGCATAGACGCCGACCCAGGCCTGTTGCTGTACCGAGAGGCCCGCAAGTCCTGCAATCAACACGGGTAGCAGGCCTTTGCAGAGGTCGCCGAGCAAGGTCAGGACGGCGAGTTTTTTGCCGGCCAGGCGTAACATGTTGGTGGCGCCGGCATTACCCGAGCCACTCATTCGCGGATCGGGATTACCGGTCAGGCGGCTGAGCAAAATGGCAAAGGACAGAGAGCCAAGCAGGTAGGCGAGGATCGCCAGTAACCAAAACATGCTAACTATTCCGGGCGAGGACGCCCTGATTCTAACGGCGCATTGCGCCCTTGTCGTGCTGCGGAGAAGAGTGCTTGGACAGAGTGTTTATCGAGGGCCTGGAAGTCGACACGGTGATCGGTGCCTACGACTGGGAGCGCGGCATCCGTCAGTGCCTGCGTCTTGATCTGAATTTCGCCTGGGACAATCGCCCGGCAGCGGCGGGTGATGACCTGGCCCTGGCGCTCGACTACGCCAGCGTGACAGCACGTATTCAGGCGTTTTCCGAGCAGGCGCAGTACCAACTGGTTGAAACCTTTGCCGAGCGTCTGGCCGAAGTCTTGATGAGCGAATTCAAGATTACCTGGCTGCGCCTCAAGCTGACCAAGCCGGGGGCTATCCCGGCTGCAACGGGCGTGGGCGTGGAGATCGAGCGCGGATGTCGCTAACTCAGGTATTTCTCGGGCTCGGCAGCAATGTCGAGCGCGAAGCTCATTTGCAGGCGGGGCTGGAAGCGCTTGCCGGTTTTCTGGTGGATATACGCTGTTCGGCGGTGTTCGAAAGTCAGCCGGTGGGGATCAAGAGCGGTCCGTTTTTCAATTTCGTAGTGTCGGCGTTTACCGATCTTCCGTTGACGGAGCTGGACCGTCGGTTGAAGTTTATCGAGGCCGACAACGGTCGTTATGCCCCCGATCGCAAGGGCTTGCCGTTGGATATCGACGTGCTGTTGTATGGCGATCTGGTGGGTAATTTCGACGGATTGATCCTGCCTCGAGCGGAAATCCTGAAAAATGCCTTTGTGCTGTGGCCGTTGTCGCTGATAGCGCCGGACAGGGTGCATCCGGGTGTAGGTAAAAGTTTTGCCTCTCTGTGGAGTGAGGCGAAGATTGATCAGGTATTGGCGCCGGTTGCGTTTGAGTGGCGCGGTGAGCAGTTGACCCCTTCGAATCTGCTGTGACCTTGATGACGCCATCGCGGGCAAGCCTGGCTCCTACAATATTGTGTCGTACGCCATTTACACGCTCGGCATAGGTCTCGTAGGAGCAAGGCTTGCCCGCGATGCTTTTCAAGCAGACGCCGCTTCTTTGTAGGCCTTCAGAGCCTTGAGCCGTTCGCGCTTGAGCGCCTCGCCCAGCTCCGGGCCTTTGAATCCCAGCTCCAGCAATGGCTGAACCGCCACGGTGCGTGCGGCGGTCGCCGCCCCTCGCAAATAATCCGCTTGTGGATAACTTCTCTGCTCAAGGCCTTTGCGGCCGCGGGCATCCATTTCGCAGGCGTTGATGAATTCTTCAAAGCGCTGCGGCCGTCGGTAAACGTCGAAGCTCTGCAGTAATTCCAGCAATGTCGACGGCTTCAGTTCCAGTGCGCGGTGACCATGGGTGTGGTACTCGCCAACCAGCAACGCCAGTTCCTGGCAGTCGCGCGGGGCCTTGAAGCGCTCGTTGACCGCTTTGATCAGCCTCAGGCCCTTGTGCTCGTGAGCGATGTGTCTGGGCCACTGGCTCTCGGGTGTCAGGCCTTTGCCCAGATCATGCAGCAGGCAGGCCCAGCGCACGGTCAGCGGCTGCTTGTGCAGGGCGGCCTGCTCGAGAACGCTCAAAGTGTGCACGCCGCTGTCGATTTCCGGGTGGTGGGCTTCGGGTTGTGGCACGCCGAACAGCGCTTCAACCTCGGGGATCAAGACGTTCAGGGCGCCACAGTCGCGCAGAACCTGGATGAATACGTGCGGCTGGTCTTCCATCAGGGCGCGGGAAATTTCTTTCCAGCTGCGCTCTGCGGTCAGCGCCTCAAGCTCACCTGATTCGCTGAGCTGACGCATCAGGTCCAGAGTCTCGGGGGCTACCGTGAAGCCGAGCCCGGCATAACGTGCGGCGAAACGGGCAACACGCAGTACACGGAGAGGATCTTCGGCGAACGCGGGGGAAACGTGGCGAAGCAGGCGCGCTTCAAGGTCACGCTGGCCGTGATACGGATCGGTCAATCGACCGTGATCGTCTTCGGCCATGGCATTGATCGTCAGGTCGCGACGAATCAGGTCTTCTTCCAGGGTGACTTCCGGGCTGGCATGGAAGGTGAAGCCGCCGTAGCCGCGTCCGCTTTTGCGTTCGGTGCGGGCAAGCGCATATTCCTCGCCGCTTTTGGGGTGAAGGAATACCGGAAAATCGGCACCCACCGGGCGATAGCCCTTGGCGAGCATTTCTTCGGTGCTGGCGCCCACCACCACCCAGTCGATGTCGGTAACAGGCTTGCCGAGCAGGCGATCACGGACCGCGCCGCCGACTTTATAAATCTGCATAAAAAACCTCCGTTAGCCCGACAGGATAACCCTTGCGTCGAACTTTCGGAGGTCCGGCTGACATCAAAGATGAATGACGGCGAGGTCCATCCGACCGTATTCGCCCTCGCTATGCTCGCCTTTTGGCGGGACATGATGGGTTTTCATTACCTGGTCACCTTGCAGGGTTTCCAGGTGAATATCGAAGCCCCAGAGGCGGTGCAGGTGCTTGAGCACTTCCTCGGTGGAGTCTCCGAGTGGTTTGCGATCATGTTGCTGATGGCGCAGTGTCAGCGAGCGGTCGCCGCGCCGGTCGATACTGTAGATCTGTATGTTCGGTTCGCGGTTACCCAGGTTGTACTGTGCTGCCAGGGTTTCACGAATGGTCCGATAGCCTTCTTCGTCATGAATGGCTGGCACCAGCAGGTCGTCTTTCTGGTCGTCATCGAGAATGCTGAACAGTTTCAGGTCACGAATCACTTTGGGTGACAGGTACTGCAGGATGAAGCTTTCGTCCTTGAAGCTGCTCATGGCGAACTTGATGCTCGACAGCCAGTCGGTCCCGGCGATTTCGGGGAACCAGCGGTAATCCTCTTCAGTAGGGGCTTCGCACATGCGCCGAATGTCGCGGTACATGGAAAAACCCAGGGTGTAGGGGTTGATGCCGTTGTAGTAAGGGCTGTCGAACCCGGGCTGGAAGACTACGCTGGTGTGAGAGGCCAGGAACTCCATCATGAAGCCGTCGGTCACCAGGCCCTCATCGTACAGGTCGTTCATCAGGGTGTAGTGCCAGAACGTCGCCCAGCCCTCGTTCATGACCTGAGTCTGACGCTGTGGATAAAAGTACTGCGCGATCTTGCGCACGATCCGTACGATTTCCCGTTGCCATGGCTCCAGCAGCGGGGCGTGCTTTTCGATGAAGTAGAGGATGTTCTCCTGCGGTTCTGCCGGAAAGCGTGCGTTGTCTTTCTCGTTGAACTTGTCTGCGCCTTTTGGAATGGTGCGCCACAGGTCGTTGATCTGCTTTTGCAGGTGTTCTTCACGATCCTTTTGCCGGCGTCGCTCTTCTTCCGCGGAAATCGGATAAGGACGTTTGTAGCGGTCGACACCGTAGTTCATCAGGGCATGACAGGAGTCGAGCAGGTCTTCCACGGCATCGATGCCATGGCGTTCTTCGCATTGCATGATGTACTGCTTGGCAAACACCAGGTAGTCGATGATCGAGCTGGCATCGGTCCAGGTGCGGAACAGGTAATTACCCTTGAAAAAGCTGTTGTGGCCGTAGCAGGCGTGGGCCACTACCAGTGCCTGCATGCAGATGGTGTTTTCTTCCATCAGGTAGGCGATGCACGGGTCCGAGTTGATCACGATCTCGTAGGCCAGTCCCATCTGGCCGCGACTGTAGGACTTCTCGGTGCTGAGGAAGTGTTTGCCATAGGACCAGTGGTGATAGCCCAGCGGCATGCCGACGGAGGCGTAGGCATCCATCATCTGCTCGGCGGTAATCACCTCGATCTGGTTGGGGTAGGTATCGAGCGCGTAGCGGGCCGCAAGACGACTGATTTCCCGGTCGTAGGCCTGGATCAGCTCGAACGTCCATTCGGAGCCTGTAGATATGGGTTGGCGCTTCTGCTCTTTGGCGGTCATGTCACTAACCTGCGCTGGAAGAGTTCACGGAAAACCGGATAGATATCCCCGGCCGAGACCAGTTGTTGCTGGGCAAACGTGTCGGAAAAGGCTTCGCTGATACGCTCGTATTCGTACCACAGGGCCTGGTGTTCGCGGGGGGTAATCTCCACATAAGTGTAGTACTGCACGAATGGCATGATCTGGTTGATCAGGATGTCTCGGCAGATCGGCGAGTCATCGTTCCAGTTGTCACCGTCGGAAGCTTGCGCGGCGTAAATGTTCCAGTCGTTGCTCGGATACCGTTCGGCCATGATCTCCTGCATCAGTTTCAGGGCGCTGGAAACGATGGTGCCGCCGGTTTCGCGAGAGTAGAAGAACTCTTCCTCATCGACTTCCCGGGCGCTGGTGTGGTGGCGGATGAACACCACATCGATTTTCTCGTAGTTACGCTTGAGGAACAGGTACAGCAGGATGAAGAACCGTTTGGCGATGTCCTTGGTGGCTTGGGTCATGGAGCCGGAAACGTCCATCAGGCAGAACATTACCGCCTTGGAGCTGGGGTTGGGCTGCTTGATCAGCAGGTTGTACTTGAGGTCGAAGGTGTCGAGAAACGGCACACGGTTGATGCGCGCGCTCAAGCGTTCGATTTCTGCCTCGATTTCCTGAATATCGCCGAAATTGTCTGGTTCTTCCTGTTTAAGTCGTGCCAGTTCCTCTTTTGCTACCCGCAGTTTCTCCCGGCTGCTGCCTGACAGTGCGATACGCCGAGCATGGGCCGAGCGCAGGGTGCGGATGATGTTGATCCGTGAAGGATTGCCTTCGTTGCTGATGCCGGCGCGCACGGTCTTGAAAGTATCAGTGCCGCTCAGGTTGCGCTTGACCAGGTTCGGCAGCTCCAGGTCCTCGAACATGAACTCGAGAAATTCTTCCTGGGTGATCTGGAACACAAACTCGTCCATGCCCTCGCCGGAGTTGCCGGCCTTGCCGGGGCCTCTGCCGCCGCCACCTCCCGGCGGACGAGCAATATGCTCGCCGCTGGTGAACTCCTTGTTGCCGGGATGCACGATGGTCTGCTTGCCGCCGCGACCATGGTGAAGCACTGGCTCGTCGATATCGCGGCCAGGAATGCTGATTTGCTCACCGTGCTCCATATCGGTAATGGAACGCCGGCTGACGGCCTCTTCGACGGCCTTCTTGATGTGATCACGGTAGCGCCGCAGAAACCGCTGACGGTTTACCGTGCTCTTGTTCTTGCCATTGAGACGTCGGTCGATCACATAGCTCATGACTGCTCCTTAGAAGCTGTCTTGAGAAATCGCGAGCAAGTCTGGCGGTAATGGGCGCGGGGCAGGAGGCGCGATCTTGCGCCTCCCGTACCACCTGCGCGTTGCCTGGACTTCGCTGCCGATTTCCAAACACCTTCCTGAAACCTGTGTAACAGAAATTTGTCATGCAGGCTTCGGGCTAACGACAACCGGTCTGACCGGCAGCGTATTACTGCGATTTCCTGACCCGCAGGTACCACTCGGAAAGCAGTCGTACCTGTTTGTCGGTGTAGCCGCGCTCGACCATCCGTGTAACGAAGTCGTTGTGTTTCTGCTGGTCCTCTTTGCTGGCCTTGGCGTTGAAACTGATGACCGGCAGCAGATCCTCGGTGTTCGAGAACATTTTTTTCTCGATGACCACCCGCAGCTTCTCGTAGCTGAGCCAGGTCGGATTCTTGCCGTTGTTGTTGGCCCGGGCACGCAGGACGAAGTTGACGATTTCGTTGCGGAAATCCTTCGGATTGCTGATACCCGCCGGTTTCTCGATTTTCTCCAGCTCTTCGTTGAGGGCTACGCGGTTGAGGATCTCGCCGGTTTCCGGATCGCGGTATTCCTGATCCTGAATCCAGAAGTCCGCGTAGAGCACATAGCGGTCGAAGATGTTTTGCCCGTATTCGCTGTAGGACTCCAGGTAGGCGGTCTGGATTTCCTTGCCGATGAACTCGATATAACGCGGCGCCAGGTACTCTTTCAGGAAGCGCAGATAGCGCTCGCGGGTTTCCGCCTGGAACTGTTCCTGTTCGATCTGTTGTTCCAGCACATAGAGCAGATGCACCGGGTTGGCGGCGATTTCATGCGGGTCGAAGTTGAAGACTTTCGACAGGATCTTGAAGGCAAACCGGGTCGAAAGACCGTTCATGCCTTCGTCAACGCCCGCGGTGTCGCGGTATTCCTGGATCGACTTGGCCTTCGGATCGGTGTCCTTGAGGTTTTCACCGTCATACACGCGCATTTTTGAGTAGATGTTCGAGTTTTCCGGCTCTTTGAGGCGCGAGAGCACCGTGAACTGAGCGAGCATCTTCAGGGTGTCGGGTGCGCAGTGGGCCTTGGCCAGGGAGCTGTTGAACAGCAGCTTGTCGTAGATCTTCACTTCGTCACTGACCCGCAGGCAATACGGTACTTTGACGATGTAGATCCGGTCGATGAAGGCTTCGTTGTTCTTGTTGTTGCGGAAGGTGTGCCACTCCGATTCGTTGGAGTGCGCGAGCAGGATCCCGGTGAACGGAATCGCGCCCAGGCCTTCGGTACTGTTGTAGTTGCCTTCCTGGGTGGCGGTCAGCAATGGGTGCAGCACCTTGATTGGTGCCTTGAACATTTCGACGAATTCCATCAGGCCCTGGTTGGAGCGGCAAAGTGCGCCCGAGTAGCTATAGGCGTCGGCGTCGTTCTGCGGGAACTCTTCCAGTTTGCGAATATCGACCTTGCCCACCAGCGCCGAGATGTCCTGGTTGTTTTCGTCACCTGGTTCGGTCTTGGCCACGGCGATCTGATTGAGGATCGACGGGTAGAGTTTGACCACCCGGAACTGGCTGATATCGCCTCCGAATTCGGCCAGGCGTTTGGTCGCCCAAGGCGACATGATGGTGTTCAGGTAGCGCCGCGGAATGCCGAAATCCTCTTCGAGGATTGCGCCGTCTTCGGTGGCGTTGAACAGCCCCAGCGGAGACTCGAACACCGGAGAGCCCTTGATGGCATAGAAGGGCACTTTTTCGATCAGCTGTTTCAGCTTCTCGGCCAGGGATGACTTACCGCCACCGACGGGGCCGAGCAGGTAGAGGATCTGTTTCTTCTCTTCCAGGCCCTGAGCTGCGTGGCGGAAGTAGGAGACGATCTGGTCGATGCATTCTTCCATCCCGTGGAAGTCTTCAAAGGCCGGATACCGACGGATCACCTTGTTGGAAAAGATGCGCGACAGTCTCGAATTGGTCGAGGTGTCGAGCAACTCCGGTTCGCCGATGGCCAGCAGTAGTCGCTCGGCGGCGGACGCGTAGGCGCTACGGTCCTTTTTGCACAGTTCGAGATACTCCTGCAGAGTGAGCTCTTCCTGCCGTGTGGACTCGAAGCGTTGTTGGAAGTGGCTAAAGATACTCATGACGTCACCTCGCTCGATACGTGGAGCCGACGTCGGATCAATCAGTGGATGCTGGCAAGCAACTGAAAGTGCAGTTGCCTTTTACCCCCCTGAACACCTTCAAAGCTATCAACCCTGAAAGCTACTCCCGATGATCCGTGCGCCGGTGTACCGGCTCTCCCCTGTTTTGGATGGCCTGAGGCTAAGGATAGTTCGGAATCTGCAAGGTAAGGGGGGCAATGCGTAGTTTTGTTATGACTACCGTTCGTCAGCCCACGGCGGGCGTGGGCTGGAGCGTGTGAAAAAAATTATTCGGCAGTGCCTTGCGCTGTTTCCGAGGGATAAATCGTACGCCAAAGCTCGAATCCACCGTCCATGCTGTAGACGTCGGAAAAGCCCTGGCTGACCAGATATGCCGCAGCGCCCTGGCTGGAATTACCGTGATAGCAAACCACTACGGTCGGTGCGTCGAGGTCGGCGGCGGTGATGAATGCGTGCAGGGAATGATTATCCAGATGCTTCGATCCGCTGATGTGCAGTGCGGCGAAAGTTGCCGGATCGCGGACATCGACTACCACCGCGCCTTGTTCGCGCAATGCCTGGGCTTGTTCTGGGGGGATGCGTTTGAATTCGCTCATGGCGGGCTCCTGTGGCCTGACTGAAAGCGCAGCCTAGCGCTTGGCGCTGGCCGACAATAGTTCGGGGGTCGTTGGGGGGACATACGGCAAGGTGTGGCCCTGGGCATCGCATTTGCAATGCAGGCGCTCGCCGGTATCAACGTTCATCAAGGTCATCGAGCCACCCCAGACACAACCACTGTCCAGGGCGAAGATGCCCGGTTCATTACATTTACCTTCGAGCGCGGCCCAGTGGCCGAAAATGATCTTCTTTCCGCGGGTCTTGCGTTGCTGGTGTGAGAACCAGGGGGCGTAACCGGGTAGCGCGCTATCGAGGCCTTCCTTGCTCTTGAGATCTAGCTTGCCGTCGCTGGTGCAAAAACGCATGCGAGTGAAGTAGTTGGTGATCACCCGCAGGCGGGCAGCACCTTTAAGGTCGCCGTCCCACTTAAGCGGTTCGTTGCCATACATGCCATCGAGGTAGGGCGCGATGCGGTTGTCGTCACGTAATGCTTCTTCGACTTCGGCGGCGCACTTCAAGGCTTTGCGCAGGGACCACTGCGGCGGTATACCGGCATGGACCAAGGCAATATCGCGTTGTTCGTCGTAGTGCATGAGCTTTTGCTGGCGCAGCCACTCAAGCAGGTCCTCGCGATCCGGGGCTTCGAGGATTTCACGCAGGGTGTCGGCTTTGCGCAAGCGTTCGATGTTGTAGCCGGCAGCCAGCAAGTGCAGGTCATGGTTGCCCAGTACGCACACCAGCGATTCGCGGATGCCATAGAGAAAGCGCAGGGTTTCCAGCGATTGCGGGCCGCGGTTGACCAGGTCGCCGACCAGCCACAGATGATCCGTTGCAGGGTCGAAGGCAACCCGCTTGAGCAGGCATTGCAGGGGCTCAAGGCAGCCTTGCAGGTCGCCGACGGCGTACGTCGCCATCAGTGCAGGGCTCCGGGCACCGCCAGGCGGAATGGCGCGATGATAGCGTCGAAGTGTTTACCGTCTTCAGCGAGCATTTGATAAGTCCCCTGCATGTTGCCAACGCGGGTAGTCATCACGGTGCCGCTGCTGTAGGTGTGGCTCTGGCCGACATCGATCAGCGGTTGCTGACCCACCACGCCTGCGCCGCGAACCTCTTCGACATGGCCGTCGCCATCGGTAATTACCCAGTGCCGCGAGAGCAACCTGGCCGGTAGCAGGCCGTTGTTATGTACGGTAATGGTGTACGCAAAGGCAAAGCGGTTCTGCTCGGGTTGCGATTGTTCTGCCAGATAGCGGGTGACGACGCTGACGTCGACCTGATAGCGAGGATCGGACATGCAAGAGGCCTTAAAAGCTAAGCGGGGCGCGTAACTGATTGAGGTCAGTCTAGGCCAGGTACCGGGTAGTAAACCAGACTGGAAGGCTGGTGTCCTACCCGATAACGCTTCTGACCTGTCAGATGTCGGCAGGCTGCTCGGCGACTTGCTCGCTGAGCTTGTCAGCCAGACGGACGAAGGCCGCCAGATCGAGCTGCTCGGGACGCAGGCTGCCATCGACGCCGGCGGCTTCGATTTCAGCATTGCTCAGCAGGGCCTTGAGGGTGTTGCGCAGGGTCTTGCGGCGCTGGTTGAAGGCTTCGCGAACGACGCGCTCCAGCAAGCGATGGTCTTTGGCCGGGTGCGGCAGCACGGCGTGCGGTACCAGGCGGACGATCGCCGAGTCGACTTTTGGTGGCGGGTTGAAGGCGCCAGGGCCGACGTTGAACAAGTGTTCGACTCGGCAGTGGTACTGAACCATGATCGACAGGCGACCCCAATCGCCACCGCCAGGACCTGCCGCCAGACGCTCGACCACTTCCTTTTGCAGCATGAAGTGCATGTCGCGGATGATGCCTGCGTTGTTCAGCAGGTGGAAAATCAGCGGCGTGGAGATGTTGTATGGCAGGTTACCGACGACGCGCAGGCTGTTGGGTGCGGCATTCAAGCTGTTGAAGTCGAACTTCAGTGCATCGCCCTGGTGCAGGTTGAAATTACTCTTGCCGGCGAATTGCTGGTTGAGGATCGGGATCAGGTCCTTGTCCAGTTCAACCACGTCCAGTTGGGCGCCGCTATTGAGCAGGCCTTCGGTGAGCGCGCCCTGGCCCGGGCCGATTTCCAGCAGACGGTCATCGGGCTTGGCATGAATGGAGCGCAGGATGCGGTCGATAACGCCAGCATCGTGCAGGAAGTTCTGGCCGAAACGCTTGCGCGCCCGGTGTTGGTAATGCTCGGTCATAAACGGGTCTCGGCCATCTGGTAGGCGGTTTCCAGGGCGACTTGCAGGCTGCCGGTGTCGATTTTTCCGCTGCCAGCCAGGTCCAGGGCGGTGCCGTGGTCGACTGAAGTGCGGATGATCGGCAAGCCGAGGGTCACGTTGACTGCCGCGCCGAAGCCTTTGTATTTCAGCACAGGCAGGCCCTGGTCGTGGTACATCGCCAGCACCGCGTCGCAGTGCTCCAGATATTTGGGGGTAAACAGAGTGTCGGCGGGCAGGGGGCCACGCAGGTCCATGCCTTCAGCGCGCAGACGCTCCAGGGTTGGTTCAATGATGTCGATTTCTTCGTGGCCCAGGTGTCCGCCTTCGCCGGCATGCGGGTTGAGTCCGCAAACGAGGATGCGTGGCCGGGCGATGCCGAACTTTTGTTGCAGGTCGGTGTGCAGAATCCGTGTGACCCGCTCCAGGCGCTCTGGGGTGATTGCATCGGCAATCTCCCGCAACGGCAGGTGCGTGGTAACCAGCGCGACCCGTAAGCCGCGAGTGGCAAGCATCATCACCACTTGGGGGGTGTGAGTCAGGTCTGCGAGGAACTCGGTGTGGCCGGAGAAGGCGATGCCCGACTCATTGATCACGCCTTTGTGCACAGGGGCGGTGATCATCCCGGCGAAGTGCCCGTCCAGGCAGCCTTGGCCTGCGCGAGTCAGGGTTTCCAGGACAAAGGCGGCATTGGCCTTGTCCAGTTGTCCGGCGGTAACCGGTGCGCTGAGCGGAGTATCCCAGACATACAGGCTGTTGGCCGGCGCCGGAACGTCCGGCCAGCTGGCCGGTGTTACCGGCAGCAAATCGACAACCACGCCCAGCTGCGCGGCCCGCTCAAGGAGCAGGTCGCGGCTGGTAATGGCAATCAGGGGATGTGGCTGGGCTTGCGAGGCGAGTAGCAGGCACAGGTCAGGACCTATGCCGGCCGGCTCGCCGGGTGTCAGCGCAAAACGCTTGGGGTTCACTTCGCCGCCTGGTCGACGCCAGGGAGCTTGATTTCAACGTAGGCTTCGTCACGGATCTGACGCAACCAGGTTTGCAGCTCTTCGTCGTATTTGCGGTTACGCAGTACGGTCATGGCCTGCTGTTCACGGGCCTGGCTGGTGCTGTCGGTGGCGCGGCGGCCAAGGACTTCCAGAACGTGCCAGCCATATTGAGTCTTGAACGGCTTGGACAGCTGACCTTGTTGGGTCTTGGCCATGACTTCGCGGAATTCCGGCACCAGCGCGTTCGGGTCGATCCAGTTGAGGTCGCCGCCGTTAAGGGCAGAACCCGGGTCTTCCGAATAGCTTTTCGCCAGTTCAGCGAAGTCTTCACCCGCAGAAATACGGGTGTAGAGCGATTGAGCCAGAGCCTTGGTTTTTTCTTCGTCGCGGATCGGGCTCGGTTTGACCAGAATATGGCGAACGTGTACTTCGTCACGCACCTGATTGCCGCCGCCGCGTTTTTCCAACACTTTGAGGATGATGAAACCGCCCGGTGTACGTGCCGGTTGGGTGACATCGCCCACTGACATGGCGCTCAGCTCGCGGTCGAACGGAGGTGGCAGTTGAGCGGCTTTACGCCAGCCCATGTCGCCACCTTCCAGTGCGTTGTCGCTCGCGGATTTGGCGATGGCCAGTTGAGAGAAGTCAGCACCCTGCTTGAGTTGCTGATAGATCTCCATAGCCTGGCGCGCAGCGTTCTGAATCGCTTCCGAATTGGCGCTTTCCGGTGTCGGGATCAGGATGTTGGCCAGGTGCAGTTCTTCAGAGAGTTGCACTTTGCCCAGGTCGGAGGCGAGGAAGTTTTTCACTTCCTGTTCGGACACCTGAATCCGTTCGGCCACACGACGCTGACGAACACGGCTGATGATCATCTCGCGACGGATCTGGTCACGAGCGTCGTCGTAAGACAGGCCGTCGTGAGTCAGTGCCGCACGGAACTGATCCACAGTCATGTTGTTGCGCTGGGCAATGGTGCCGACAGCCTGGTTCAGTTCTTCATCGCTAATGCGGATGCCGGAGCGTTCGCCAATCTGCAGTTGCAGGTTTTCGACGATCAGGCGTTCGAGCACCTGCTGTTCCAGCACGCTGGTTGGTGGTGTGCCGCCACCGCGCTTGGCAATGGTTTGCTGAACTTCATGAACCCGCTGGTCCAGCTGGCTCTGCATGACCACGTCGTTGTCGACGATAGCCACCACTTTGTCGATGGACTGTACCGCGGCGTTAGCCGCGGTACCCAGGAACAGCGCGCCCAGCAGCAGCGGGCGCAGACAATCAGAAAGCTTGGTCTTCACGTTCACGATAACCTTGAATGCCTTTGTCGAGGAAGCTCTCTACCTTGGTGCCAGTAACGCCACCGAGACCTTTCAGGACAATTTGGAGGAAGACGCCATGGTCGCCTTTTTCGTTTTGCGGGGCTTCTTGACTGAACTCGTCATATGACACCCAGTAACGGTTGATCAGGCGCAGTTTCCAGCAGCAGTTGTCGTACTCGAAACCACCGAAGGCTTCCAGGGTGCGATTACGGTTGTAGTCGTACTGCCAGCGGCTGATGGCATTCCATTGCGGCACGACTGGCCAGATAACCGAGAAGTCGTGCTGTTTGATCTTGTAGTAATCCTTCACGAAACCAGGCGTGCCAGGGGTGCCATAGTCACCGCCACCCACAGTCCACTTACCAGTGGTCTGGTCATAACGGACCTGATCATTGCGATAGCGATAACCTGCGTTGATGACTTTGTTCGGATTGTCTTCCGGCTGGTAGTGGAACATCGCGCTACCCGAGCGAGGTTTGCGGCTGTCCGGGTCCCAGTTGTAATCAGCCGTGGTCCGCCAATCGCGGTTCCAGCGATATTCGTATTCCAGGGCATACGGCGAGACGTTGGAGTGCGCATCGGCACGGGTTCTTGCATCGATGCCTGGCAACTGGACTTCGCGGTCCTTGAAGTACATGGCCTGGCCAACGCTGATGCGTTGACGTTCGAAACCGTTGTCTTCGATCCAGCGGTTGGTCACGCCCAGCGACAGTTTGTTTTCGTCACCGACACGGTCGGAGCCGGTGAAGCGGTTATCGCGGAACAGCGACGCGTAGTTGAACGTGCTTTCGCTGGTGTCGAAAATCGGGATGTCAGACTGGTCTTTCTCGGGTACATAAAGATAGTACAGGCGAGGTTCCAGGGTCTGGCGATAGTTCTTGCCGAACCATTGGGTGTTACGGTCGAAGTACAGGCCGCTGTCGATGCTCGCGATAGGCACGCCGCGGCTCTGATTGCGGCTGAAGGTGCCGTTCAGGCGATCTCCTTCCGTGCCTTGGAGGGCTATATCGTTTTTACCTTGGCTATCCAGATCAAGGTCGTACTGAGTGTACTGATACTTGAGCGTTGGTTTCAGGAATCCATAGGTCGTGTTGAGCGGAAGACTGATACTTGGTGCCGCATTCAGGCGATTGCCGTTGGCGCGTGCCAAGCCGAAGACTTTGGTATCCAGGAAAGGTGACTGGAGACCATTTTCGTCAGAGAAGTTGCCGGTTCTCAGGTTCCGGTCAAACCGCACCAACTCGGTGTTGTAGGTCATGTCCAGGCCGCCAGGATGTTGCGGCAGGTAACCATTGAAGGTGATCTGCGGCAGGCGGTTGTACGGCGTAATGTTGGCGATCGTTGCCAGCTGATATGCCTGAGCATTCACACGGGCGGTATAGGTATCGCCACGGTAGGTGACCGCACCTTGCTGATTCACGAAGTCGCGGCTTTGAACGCCTATCTGATCGGATTGCAGATCCTGGAAGTAATACGGGTCACTGATTTTGGTGTAGTCGACCTCGGTCATTATCCGCGAATCCAGCCCGCCTTTGTGCTGCCAGTTGAGCATGTAGCGGGTTTTTTCGTAGTCGGACTGCAACTTGCGTTCAGTGTCATCATCGTTGAGGTACGCGGCGCCGAACTGACCTTCGCTGGACTTGGTCAGGTAGCGGAACTCGCCTTCCATCAACAGGCCGCGCTTGCTCATATAGCGCGGGTACACCGTGGCATCGTAGTTCGGTGCCAGGTTGAAGTAGTACGGTGTGACCAGCATGAAGCCGGTTTTGGTGCTGGTGCTGAAGCTTGGCGGCAGGAAGCCGGACTGGCGACGGTTATCTATCGGGAAATAGATATACGGGGTGTAGAACACCGGAATGTCCTTGACCCGCAGTGTCACGTTGGTCCCGGTACCGAAACCGGTCGCCGGGTTCAAGGTGATGTTGTTGCCCTTGAGCTGCCAGGCGTTGCTGTTCGGTTCGCACGTGGTGTACGTACCATCCTTGAGGCGGATGATCGCGTTCTCGGCGCGTTTCGCATACAGCGCGCTGCCGCGAACACGGGATTTGTGCATCACGTATTCGGCGTTGTCGACTTGGGCTTCACCGGTATCGAGCTGTACGTCAGCGTGGTCGCCGACGATCAGGGCTCCGTTATCGCGCAGGCGAACGTTACCGCTCAGCTCGCCACGGTTTTCGGCTTGATGGAGGCTGGCCTCATCGGCCTCGACCTGCATGCTGCCCTGGCGCATGACCACGTCACCGGCGAGGGTCGCCACCTGTTCTTCCTGCTGATAGCGGGAGGCTTTGGCGCCGATAAAGGTCGGGGCGTCACTTTTATTCGTCGTGTCATTCATGCCAGGACGAATTGGTTCGATATAGGAACCAGAGCAATAAGGACCTGTTTCAGCCAATTGGGCAGCGGTGAGCTTCTCACGCGGGACCCAGTCGAGGTGGCTGTAGTCGGCGCTACGCGACTTCAGGGCGCGGCCCTTGGCTTCGGTGACCAGCACAGGCTTGTTGGCGGTTTCGCCACCTGCAGTGCTGCTCTCGGCCGTTGACTCGTTGCCCGAACTGACTGCGCTGCCTTCATGTACAGGGCGCGGTGGCAATTGGGCTGCGTTGGCTTTTGGCGCGCAGTCCCAGGCACCCGAAGCAGAGACTGAGCAGTCATACTGTTCCGCGGCGACCACGAACGAAGTGGCTAGAGGTTGCAGGGCCAGCAAACTGCCGGTGACCAACAACGGAAATTTTTTACGAAACGCGGGGGATTTCAATGCCATCTTATTAGTCCGGGCTTCCTGCGTGCCATCTGCCCGCGGTGTGGGCCGCACGCCTCTCGATGGTCTGAAAAAGATGCTGGATAATAAAGCATGACCCGCTTGACGGCTAGCGCCGTCGGAGACCCTTGTAATGCCTGACCAAGATGTACGCTTGCAACACCTGAAAGTTTGGCTCGATGAGCAATTGGCAACGCTGTTTGCCGAGCAAGGATGGGGCGCCGTCCCCCCGGCCACATTGACCGCGGCCAGCAGCGACGCGAGTTTCCGCCGTTACTTCCGTTGGGAAGGTGATGGTAGAAGCTTCGTCGTGATGGATGCTCCACCGCCCCAGGAAAACTGCAAACCGTTCGTGGATATCGCCTTTTTACTGGCGAAATCCGGAATTAACGTGCCAAAAATCTACGCACAAGATCTTGAACGCGGTTTTCTTTTGCTCAATGACTTGGGCAATAAGACCTATCTGGACGTGATCGACAACGAAAATGCCGACGATTTGTTCAAGGATGCCTTGCAAGCGTTGCTGGCTTTTCAGCAGTTGCCGATGGATGCGCCACTGCCCAGCTATGACGTGGCACTGTTGCGCCGCGAACTGGAACTGTTCCCCGAGTGGTATGTGAAGCGCGAGCTGGGCATCGAGTTCGATTCGGCGCAGCAAATGCTCTGGCAACAAGTCAGCGACAAGCTGATCGACAGTGCCCTGGCCCAACCGAAAGTGCTGGTGCATCGCGACTACATGCCACGCAATCTGATGCTCAGCGAGCCTAACCCCGGCGTGCTGGATTTCCAGGACGCGGTGTACGGGCCGGTGACTTATGACGTGACGTGCCTGTTCAAGGACGCCTTCCTCAGCTGGCCCGAGGAGCGTGTGCGTGCTTGGCTGGCGAACTACTGGCAGCAAGCGGGGGCTCTCGGTATTCCGGTTCAGCCTGATTTCGAAGACTTCCTGCGCGCCAGCGACCTGATGGGTGTGCAGCGTCACCTGAAAGTGATCGGCATTTTTGCCCGCATCTGCCACCGCGACGGCAAGCCGCGTTACCTCGGCGATGTGCCGCGCTTCTTTGCTTATATAGAAGCAGTGATTGCTCGTCGTCCTGAGCTGGTGGAACTGGATGTGTTGCTGGCCAGTCTGCGCCAGTCGGTCGGAGTGACTGCATGAAGGCAATGATTCTGGCGGCCGGTAAAGGCGAACGCATGCGCCCACTGACCCTGACCACACCCAAGCCGCTGGTGCGCGTTGGCGGGGTGCCGCTGATCGAGTACCACCTGCGAGCGCTGGCGGCGGCAGGTTTCAGCGAGGTGGTGATCAATCACGCCTGGCTGGGACAGCAGATCGAAGATTACCTGGGCGATGGATCGCGCTATGGCCTGAGCATCCAGTACTCGTCGGAAGGTGAACCGCTGGAGACGGGCGGCGGGATCTTCCGTGCCTTGCCGCTCCTCGGTGATGAGGCCTTTGTGGTGGTCAACGGTGATATCTGGACCGATTACGACTTCACGGCATTGCGTCAGCCGATGGCGGGCCTGGCCCATCTGGTACTGGTCGACAACCCGGACCATCACCCGAGCGGCGATTTCAGTCTGGTCGATGGTCAAGTGCGGGACGGTCAGCCAGGTACGCAAACGCTCACCTACAGTGGCATCGCGGTGCTGCATCCGAAGCTCTTCGCGGCGTGCGTGGACGGCGCCTTCAAACTGGCTCCGTTGTTGCGCGACGCCATGGCGCAAGGGCAGGTGAGTGGCGAGCAACTGCGTGGGCACTGGATCGATGTCGGCACGCATGAGCGTCTGGCGCAGGTCGAACACTTGATAGAAGCGAGCTACTGATATGTTGTGGCCAGGGACTCTGATCGGAGCCGGAGCGGGCTTTGCGATAGCCAGCATTCCGGGGGCCATACTCGGTGCATTGTTGGGGCAGGCGCTGGATCGGCGCTTGCAGGTGCAAAGCCTCGGGCAGTTGCGTGAGCGACTCGGCGGTCGGCCGATGTTGCGTAACGATGAATTACTGTTTGTATTGCTGGGACGCCTGGCCAAGAGCGATGGCCGGGTGGTGGATGGTCATATCCACCAGGCGCGTCAGGAAATGCGTTCGCTGGACATGAGCGAATCGGCGCAGAAACGTGCAATCGCGGCGTTCAATCGTGGCAAGTCGGGGCATGATCACTTGCGCAGCTACCTGCGCCGTTTAAGCGCGCAGCCGCATGCCGCCGAAGGTGTGTTGCGCGCCTGTTGGCGGATGGTCTGGGCCGACGGGCGTGCCGGAAGCGCGGAGTTTGAGCTGGTTTTGCAGTGGGGCAAGTGGCTGGGGTGGACGCCGGAGCAGGTGCATGCCCTGGCCAGTGATTACGAGCCGCACAAAAAAACACTGGTAAACAGTGCCGCGGCTTATCAGGAGGCGCTGCGGGTGCTCGGGGTGTCAGCCACCAGTGAGCCGTCGCAAATCAAGCGTGCGTATCGACGTTTGCTCAGTCGCCATCACCCGGACAAGATTGCCGGCACAGGGGCGACTCCTTCCCAGGTGCGCGAAGCGACTGACAAAACCCGAGAGTTGCACAACGCCTATAAGTTGATACGCGAGCGGCGGGATTTTCGTTAACGGCTAATGGAGGGAAAACCCTGTGGCGAGGGAGCTTGCTCCCGCTGGGGCGCGAAGCGGCCCCAAAACGACCACCGCATTCCGTCAGGGATACCCAATGCGCAGAGTTTGCGACGGCTGCGCAGTCGAGCGGGAGCAAGCTCCCTCGCCACAGTTATAGGTCAGACGATAAATCTGTATCCGCCGATCAACTCCCGGTGTTCTGCGGATTCAACCAGCCGCGCACACGGCGGAACAATTGTTCCTGCTCGGCAGCGCTGTTACCTGGCAAAGTCTTGAGCGCCAGCTGATTGAACGTCGAGGCCTTCAGGCGTTTGCTGGCCTGCAAACGCTCCAGGGCAGCGCTCTGCACCAGCGCCTTGTCCTTGTAGTAGATGTCAAAGGTCGCCAGCTTCAAGGTGGTGGTCAACTCCGCCAGTCCGGGTTTCACTGTCACGGGTGTCTGCGCGGCGACCATCACGAATTTCGCGACTTGCGACGGTTGTTTTTCGCTCAGGTAGCGCGCGGCCCAATAAGCCCCTGTACCGTGACCGAGCAAGACGATGCTGCGAGCATTTTGTTGTTCGGCGAACGCAATGGCTGCGTCGATCCGTGCGTAGATCCGCTCGGCGTCAGCCTTGGCTTGCTCTTCGCCGGTCTCGGCAACCGCGCGATCGGCGATATCTCCTTCACCGCCGGCCACTTGCTCGATGGGGGCCGCAGTGCTGGCGTCTTTGCTGCCGGTCTCGGGTTTGGCAGGCGCGGGTGCGACATTGACGACGCGCGCTTGCGGGGCATTGCTTTGCAGGTCTGGCAGAGTAAGACTCAGGCTGCCCCAGTCAGCATCCGGTAGTTTTTGCCGCAAGGGACTGATCGCTTGAGGCCAATCAGCGGTTTCTCCAGCGCCGGGGATGATAATCACCGCACCTTTTGGGGTGCTGGTATTGGCCGGTTTCCACAGCGCGAGAAAGCTGTCACTGCCGGCCTGCAACGACTGTTGCTCTTGCGCGGGGACCGTTCGTTCGAGAGCGACGGCTTCTTCCTGGCTACGCTCTGGCAGAGGCTGGCGTTCGGCCGGTTTTGCTTCGGCGGGTTTTTCCGCGGTAGCGGATGCCGGGGCGGCAGCCTGAGCTGAAAAGGCACAAGGCAGGATCAGCGACAGGCACAATGCTGGCAGTGCCAAGCGGTAGACAGGGGGCATCGGATATTCCAGGCCAGAAGTAATCCCGGCAGCCTAATGGGTTGGTCAGTATTTGTCAGTGTGTGAGACTTCGGATGATGCGTTTTCGCTGCCTGTTGGTTATCGGCTGTTGCTGGCTTCCCTTGATGGCATGGGCGGCACCGGCGTTGCCTGCGCATGGTGCGCCGTTGAGCGTCGAGCAGCGCCAGTGGCTCGCTGAGCACAGCGAACTGCGCGTGGGTGTGGTACTGCAAGCACCTTTTGCACAGTACGACCGGCGCTTGCAGCGGTTGTCCGGAGCCAATATCGAATTGATGCAGTGGCTGGCCCGCTCGCTGAATATCGAGTTCTCGTGGCGCCACTTTCCTGATGTCGCGCAACTGGAAGAAGCCGTGCGCGAAGGTGAAGTCGACCTCGCGCCGGGTATGACCCAAACCCCCGCCGGCTTGCGTCTATGGCAATTCAGCGACCCGTACATGCGTGTGCCGCAACTGGTGGTTGGCGAACAGAAGGGCGCCGGTGCCATCGAACTGGAGAAACTCGACAGCCTCTCGCGGGTCGCTGTACGCATGCCGGGTGCGATTGCCGACTATCTACGCAACACTTACGGCAATCTCAACTTGCAAGGCGTGCCGACGGAGCGTGAGGCGCTGCAACTGCTGCTGGCTCAACAGGCCCGCTACGCTGTTGTTGATGAAGCCCAACTCAGCCGTTTGTCGATCGAACCCGAATTCTCCGGGTTGGTGGTGGTCGGCGATATTGGCCTGCCGCAATTGCTACGGGTGGCGACCCGCCGCGACTGGCCGGAGTTGGCCGGCATCGTCGAAAGCGCCTTGCATGCGATTCCCGCCAAGGATCTTGAGCAGTTGCACGCGAGCTGGCTGCAACCCAAATACCCGCGCCTGACCGAGTCGCCGGGGTTCTGGCAAAACCTTTGCCTGTTGTTGGCTGTGTTGTTCCTCAGCAGCATGGCCATCGTGCTGTGGCAGCGCCGTCAGCAACATACCCTTGAGCAGCGTTTACTGGCAGCCCGCGAAGACATTGCCCTGCGCGAGGCCAGCGAAGAAGCGTTGCGCCTGACGCAGTTTTCGATTGATCAAAGCACGGTCGGGATCCTCTGGGTCAATTGGGACAGTCATGTGCGTTACGCCAACCGTGCGGCGGAGGCGATGCTCGGTTATGCACCGGGTGGCGTCATTGATCGGCCACTGATCGACTTCGAGCCCGGGTTGCACATGGACCGTTGGTTGAGCCTGTGGAAGAGTGCCCGGGCCAGCGAAGACGCGCCACAAAGTTTCGAAACCAACTGCGTGCGCGCCGATGGCAGCATTTTGCCGGCCGACGTGTCGTTGAGTTTTCTGCGGTTTCGCGACAGCGAGTATCTGGTCGTTTACCTCAACGACGTTACCGAGCGCCGTCGGGCTCTGGCCGCCCTGCAGGAAAGCGAAGCCCGGTTGCAGGGGATTGCCGCCAACGTGCCGGGCCTGGTCTTTCGCCTGGAACGGGCACCGGTGACCGGGCAAATCGACTTTGCCTACATCAGCGAGGGCAGCGAGAGCCTGGTGGGCTATTCACCGGCAACCTTGAGCCGTCGCGACATGGGCCTGCGCAGTCTGGTGCATCCGGATGACAAGGCGAGTTATCACCAGACCCAGGATCACGCATTGGACACCGACAGTGACTGGTCGTGGCAAGGCCGGATTCTCACTCGCCAGGGCGAGGAGCGCTGGGCCGAGATCAAGGCCATCACGCGTCGGCTCGACGATGGCGCATTCGTCTGGGACGGGATTGTCTGGGACATCAGCGAGAGCAAACGCATCGAGCTGGAGCTGGCCAGCTCCCGCGAGCAATTGCGTGAACTGTCTGCGCACCTGGAAAGCGTGCGGGAAGAGGAAAAGGCCCGGATTGCCCGGGAAGTCCACGATGAGTTGGGTCAGATGCTGACGGTGCTGAAGCTGGAAACCTCGATGTGCGAACTGGCCTACGCCGATCTCGACCCGGGCTTGAGTGAGCGTCTCAACAGCATGAAACGCCTGATCGCTCAACTGTTCCAGCTGGTACGGGACGTGGCCACGGCCTTGCGCCCGCCGATTCTCGATGCCGGGATCGCGTCTGCCATCGAGTGGCAGGCCCGACGTTTCGAAGCGCGCACGCAGATCCCGTGTCTGGTGCAAGTGCCGGATAACCTGCCGACCCTCAGCGACGCCAAGGCTATCGGTCTGTTCCGGATTCTTCAGGAGGCGCTGACCAATGTCATGCGCCATGCGCAGGCGCATACTGTTGAACTGACACTGGTGCAGGAAGGCGACGAGTTGTGCCTGACGGTCAGCGATGATGGCGTAGGCTTTGTCGCCCCCGAAGGCAGGCCGACTTCCTTCGGGGTGGTCGGCATGCGTGAGCGGGTGCTGATCATGGGCGGCCAGTTGTCGCTGGAGAGTGAGCCGGGCGAGGGCACGACCCTGTGCGTATGTGTGCCGCTGGATTGATGAAAGATCGGGGCGTCCCTCTGTAGGAGTTGCCGCAGGCTGCGATCTTTAACGGCGCTCAACCCATCAATGAGGAGAAAAGCGTGATCCGTGTACTGGTAGCCGAAGACCACACCATCGTCCGTGAAGGCATCAAACAGTTGATCGGCCTCGCCAAGGATTTGCTGGTGGTGGGGGAGGCGAGCAATGGCGAGCAACTGCTCGAGACCTTGCGCCACATTCCCTGCGAGGTGGTGTTGCTGGATATCTCCATGCCCGGGGTTAACGGGCTGGAGGCGATTCCGCGGATTCGCGCACTGAACAATCCGCCAGCGATCCTGGTGCTGTCGATGCACGACGAGGCGCAAATGGCGGCTCGTGCACTGAAGGTCGGCGCTGCCGGTTATGCCACCAAGGACAGCGATCCGGCGTTGCTGCTGACGGCGATTCGCAAGGTCGCGGCAGGCGGGCGTTACATCGATCCGGAACTGGCGGACCGAATGGTTTTCGAGGTCGGCCTGACGGATTCGCGGCCGCTGCATTCATTGCTCTCGGAGCGCGAGTTTTCGGTGTTCGAGCGCTTGGCCCAGGGTGCCAACGTCAATGAGATCGCCCAGCAACTGGCGTTGAGCAGCAAAACCATCAGCACCCACAAGGCGCGGCTGATGCAGAAACTCAACATCACCTCCCTCGCCGAACTGGTGAAGTACGCGATGGAGCACAAGCTCCTCTGACACCACCCCTGATCTGCGTCCACCACACACTCGTAGCAGCTGGCGAAGCCTGCGTTCGGCGGCGAAGCCGTCGCAAATCCTGCAACCGCTTTCTTTCAGGCAGATCGCGTTAACCGGATTACGACTGCTGCACAGCCGAACGCAGGCTTCGCCAGCTGCTACAGGAACGTGTTGGCATGTCCATTTGCGACATGATGAAAAGCCCGACCCCAGCGGCTTTTGTGGCTTGCAGCCTGGTGCTGGCCACTATCGTTTATCGACATACCCAATCCCGCCATCCTTGTAGGGCAATCCCTACACCCAACCTTCCATCCGGCTGAGGCGATTCTCTCCTGCACCCCGATTTGCGCGGTCTGCAGGCTCCACTAGGCTTAGTCCTCAGCAGTCCTACATATAAAGAATACAAAGGTGCAGGTATGAGCGAGGTCGATTCAAGCGCTGGAGCGAATGATGTTCTGGTCAGCTTTCGTGGAGTGCAAAAGAGCTACGACGGCGAGAACCTGATCGTCAAAGACCTCAACCTGGAGATTCGCAAAGGCGAATTCCTCACCTTGCTCGGGCCGTCCGGCTCCGGCAAGACCACCAGTCTGATGATGCTCGCCGGTTTCGAAACGCCGACTGCCGGCGAAATCCTGCTGGCCGGACGTGCGATCAACAACGTGCCGCCGCACAAGCGCGACATCGGCATGGTGTTCCAGAACTATGCATTGTTCCCGCACATGACCGTGGCCGAGAATCTCGCGTTCCCGCTGACCGTTCGTGGCCTGAACAAAAGCGACGTCAGTGACCGGGTCAAGCGCGTGCTGAGCATGGTTCAGCTCGATGCGTTCGCCCAGCGTTATCCGGCGCAACTTTCCGGTGGTCAGCAACAGCGTGTGGCCTTGGCCCGGGCGCTGGTGTTCGAGCCGCAACTGGTGCTGATGGACGAACCGCTGGGTGCACTGGATAAACAGCTGCGTGAACACATGCAGATGGAGATCAAGCACCTGCACCAGCGCCTCGGCGTGACCGTGGTCTACGTGACCCACGACCAGGGTGAAGCTCTGACCATGTCCGATCGCGTGGCGGTCTTCCATCAAGGCGAAATCCAGCAGATCGCGCCACCGCGCGAACTCTATGAAAAGCCGAAAAATACCTTCGTCGCCAACTTTATCGGCGAAAACAACCGTCTCAACGGCCGTTTGCACAGCCACACCGGCGACCGCTGCGTGGTTGAGCTGGGGCGTGGTGAAAAGGTCGAGGCGCTGGCGGTGAATGTCGGCAAGACCGGCGAGCCAGTGACGCTGTCCATTCGTCCGGAGCGCGTGAGCCTTAACGGTTCCAGCGAATCGTGCGTCAACCGCTTCTCGGGAAGGGTGGCGGAATTCATCTATCTGGGCGACCACGTCCGTGTTCGCCTGGAAGTCTGCGGCAAGACCGACTTCTTCGTGAAACAGCCGATCGCCGAGCTCGATCCGGCGCTGGCGGTCGGAGACGTGGTACCGCTTGGCTGGCAGGTCGAACACGTTCGCGCGCTCGACCCACTTCTAGAGGCGAACTGATCGCCCCCGCTTCACCAACACCAACCCGCACGTGGAGAGAACAATAAATGTTGAGATCCCTGAAACTCACAGCACTGGCACTTGGCATGATGGGCGCGGCCCATGCAATGGCCGGCCCCGACCTGACCGTGGTGTCGTTTGGCGGCGCGAACAAGGCGGCGCAGGTCAAGGCCTTCTACGCACCGTGGGAAGCCGCGGGCAACGGCAAGATTGTCGCCGGTGAATACAACGGTGAGATGGCCAAGGTCAAAGCCATGGTCGACACCAAGAGCGTGTCCTGGGATCTGGTAGAGGTTGAATCGCCAGAACTGTCCCGTGGTTGTGACGAAGACATGTTCGAGCCGCTTGACCCGGCACTGTTCGGCAAGTCCGAAGACTACGTGAAGGGTGCCATCCAGCCATGCGGCGTGGGCTTCTTCGTGTGGTCGACCGTGTTGGCCTACAACGCCGACAAACTGGCAAGCGCTCCGACCAGTTGGGTGGATTTCTGGGATACCAAGAAATTCCCGGGCAAACGTGGCCTGCGTAAAGGCGCCAAGTACACCCTGGAATTCGCCTTGATGGCCGACGGCGTTGCGCCGAAAGACGTCTACAAAGTGCTGGCCAGCAAGGACGGTCAGGACCGCGCCTTCAAGAAACTCGATGAGCTCAAGCCAAGCATCCAATGGTGGGAAGCCGGCGCTCAGCCGCCGCAGTACCTGGCTTCCGGCGACGTGGTCATGAGCTCGGCCTATAACGGCCGGATCGCTGCCGTGCAGAAAGAAAGCAACCTGAAAGTGGTATGGAACGGCGGCATCTACGACTTCGATGCCTGGGCGATTCCAAAAGGCCTGGATAAAACCCGTGCCGCCGCCGCGAAGAAATTCATCGCGTACTCGGTCATGCCGCAACAGCAGAAAACCTACTCGGAAAACATCGCCTACGGCCCGGCCAATACCCAAGCCGTACCGCTGTTGTCCAAAGAGATTCTGAAAGACATGCCGACCACCCCGGAAAACATCGCCAACCAGGTGCAGATCGACGTCAGCTTCTGGGCTGACAACGGTGAGCAACTGGAACAGCGCTTCAACTCGTGGGCTGCGAAGTAAGCAGAGGGCTCGCCCTCCTGTGAGGGCGGGCTTTGTGGCGAGGGAGCTTGCTCCCGCTTGAGTGCGCAGCACTCACAAAATTGGTAGTTGTTAACAGAATTTTGGGGCCGCTTCGCAGCCCGGCGCGAGCAAGCTCGCTCGCCACAAAAGCTCGCTCCCACATTAACGATTGATCGAAGAATTTCGGAGTTCGCCATGGCCATCGCCGTTCCCCTGAACGAGGGCACCAATCGCACCTTGAAGCAGCGCCTTGCGCATGCCGAACGGGTCAACCGCTGGAAGGCCCAGGCCCTGATCGCGCCGTTGGTGCTGTTTCTGTTGTTGGTGTTTCTGGTGCCGATCGTGGCGCTGCTCTACAAAAGTGTCAGTAACCCGGAAGTGGTCGGCGGGATGCCGCGCACCGTGGCTGCCATTGCGACCTGGGATGGCCGAGGCTTGCCGGCGGATCCGGTCTTCAAGGCTGCCAGCGAAGACCTTCTTGAGGCCCGCAAAAATCAAAGCCTGGGCGATCTGTCCAAGCGACTGAATATGGAGTTGGCCGGCTATCGCAGCCTGCTGACCAAAACCGCGCGAGCGCTGCCGTTCAAAACCGAGCCGGCCTCCTATAAAGATGCACTCGAAGCGCTGGATGAACGTTGGGGCGACCCGGCCTACTGGCAAGCGGTACGCCGTAACACCAGCAGCATCACGCCGTATTACTTGCTGGCAGCGGTCGACCACCGGATCGACGACCTCGGCGAAATTGCCCCGGCGACCCCTGATCAGGCGATCTACCTCGAGATCTTTGCCCGGACCTTCTGGATGGGCCTGGTCATTACCGCGATCTGCCTGGTGCTGGCCTATCCGTTGGCATATCTGCTGGCCAACCTGCCGTCACGTCAAAGCAACCTGCTGATGATTCTGGTGTTGTTGCCGTTCTGGACCTCGATTCTGGTACGGGTGGCGGCGTGGATTGTCTTGTTGCAATCGGGCGGGCTGATCAACAGCGCGTTGATGGCGATGGGCATCATCGATAAGCCGCTGGCACTGGTGTTCAACCGCACCGGGGTTTACATCTCGATGGTGCACATCCTGCTGCCGTTCATGATTCTGCCGATCTACAGCGTGATGAAAGGTATTTCGCCGACCTACATGCGTGCGGCGATTTCCCTGGGTTGCCATCCGTTCGCCAGCTTCTGGCGGGTGTATTTCCCGCAGACTTATGCCGGTGTCGGCGCGGGTTGCCTGTTGGTGTTCATCCTGGCGATTGGTTACTACATCACCCCGGCGCTGCTCGGCAGCCCGAACGATCAGATGGTCAGTTACTTCGTCGCCTTCTACACCAACACCAGCATCAACTGGGGCATGGCGACCGCACTCGGAGGGCTGCTGCTGTTGGCGACTGTCGTGCTCTATCTGATTTACAGCTGGCTGGTAGGCGCAAGCCGCCTGCGCTTGAGCTAAGGGGAGAATCGAAATGCTGAGTCCTTATGTGTCGCCCATCGAACGGGTATGGTTCTACAGCTTGCGCATTCTCTGCGGGCTGATCCTGTTGTTCCTTATCCTGCCGGTGCTGGTGATCATCCCGCTGTCGTTCAACTCGGGGAGTTTTCTGGTCTACCCGTTGCAAGGTTTCTCGCTGCACTGGTACCAGGACTTTTTCGCCTCGGCCGAATGGATGCGTTCGCTGAAGAACAGCATGATCGTCGCCCCGGCGGCGACGGTGTTGGCGATGGTCTTCGGCACGCTGGCGGCGATTGGCCTGACCCGTGGTGATTTCCCCGGCAAGGCGCTGGTGATGGCGCTGGTGATCTCGCCGATGGTCGTGCCGGTGGTGATCATCGGTGTGGCCAGCTACCTGGCCTTCGCGCCGCTGGGATTCGGCAACAGCTTTGTCTCGCTGATCGTCGTGCATGCGGTGCTGGGTGTGCCGTTCGTGATCATTACCGTATCGGCGACGTTGCAAGGCTTTAACCAGAACCTGGTGCGTGCTGCCGCCAGCCTGGGGGCTTCGCCACTCACGGCGTTCCGCCGCGTGACCTTGCCGTTGATTGCACCGGGGGTGATTTCCGGGGCGCTGTTTGCCTTCGCGACATCGTTCGATGAGGTGGTCGTCACGTTGTTCCTTGCCGGCCCTCAACAGGCGACATTGCCACGGCAGATGTTCAGCGGCATCCGCGAAAACCTCAGCCCGACCATCGCCGCCGCGGCAACGCTGCTGATCGCCTTCTCGGTGTTCCTGCTGCTGACCCTGGAATGGCTACGTGGCCGCAGCGAGAAACTGCGTACCGCACAGGTGTAAGGATCTGTTTTTGTGGCGAGGGAGCTTGCTCCCGCTGGGTCGCGAAGCGACCCTAATATCAGCCACCGAGAGTATTCAGATGGAACGCGATTACCGGATTACGACCGCTTCGCGGCCGAGCGGGAGCAAGCTCCCTCGCCACAGGTTTTAGGAGTAACCGGCTCTTTCATTCGCGCAATAACAGACAAACCCCAATCCCCAGCTACTATTGTGCCCAGCTCCCCTATTCATAAGAGGCTGCGCACATGAGTATTTCCTCTTTCAAAATTGCTCACAAACTGCTCACCGGTGCTGGCGCCATTGAGCAGTTGGCCGCCGAGCTGACCCGTCTGGATGTCGACAACCCACTGATTGTCACCGATGCCGCGCTGGTCAAGTCCGGCACGGTGGAGCTGGCGCTGGCGCAATTGGATGGACGTACTTACGAGATTTTCGATCGGGTGTTGCCCGACCCGGAAATCGCCATCGTTGAAGACTGCATGCGCGTCTACCGCGAAGGCGGGCATGACGGCCTGATCGGACTCGGCGGCGGCAGCGCCATCGACATCGCCAAAAGTGTTGCAGCCTATGCCGGTTACCACGGCGCGCTCGAAGACTTGTTTGGTATCGATCAGGTGCCGCGCAAAGGCCCACCGCTGATTGCGATTCCGACCACCGCCGGCACCGGTTCGGAAGTCACCAACGTGGCGATACTGTCCGACAGGGTCGCGCAGCTGAAGAAAGGCATCATCAGCGATTATCTGTTGCCGGACGTGGCGCTGGTCAGCCCGCAAATGACCCTGACGTGCCCGCGCAGCGTGACGGCCGCCAGTGGCGTCGATGCGCTGGTGCACGCTGTCGAGTCCTACCTGTCGCTCAACGCCTCGCTGATCACCGACGCACTGGCCATCGGCGCTATCAAGCTGATCATCAAGGCATTGCCCAAGGCCTACACCAATCCTTCGAACCTGCAGGCCCGTGAAGACATGGCCACCGCCAGCCTGATGGCCGGCATGGCGTTCGGCAACGCCGGGGTCGGCGCGGTGCATGCCTTGGCGTATCCGCTGGGCGGACGTTTCAACGTGACGCACGGTGTCAGCAACGCCTTGCTGCTTCCGTATGTCATGGCCTGGAACAAAATGGCGTGCATCGAGCGTATGCAGGATATCGCCGAGGCGCTTGGGGTGAAAACGGCGCAGTTGAGCGCTGAAGAGGCGGCAGATAAAGCGGTCGAGGCCATGGCGCGACTCTGTGCCGCAGTGGAAATCCCCCAAGGCCTGCACAGCCTCGGTATACCAGAAGATGCAATCCCGGCGATGGCTGTGGAGGCCGCAGGAATAGAGCGATTGATGCGCAACAACCCGCGTAAATTGAGCACCGCCGATATCGAGAAGATCTATCGAGCGGCCTACTAGGACCAGACCCAATCATCGCGGTCACGGTGCGCGCGTCAAAGCATGAGGTATACAATGCGCGCCATCGTGATTCTGCTCAAAAAAGGTGCGTCATGCAGCCCTTCGCTATTGCTCCGTCGATTCTCTCCGCTGATTTCGCCCGTCTGGGCGAGGAAGTAGACAACGTTCTGGCCGCTGGCGCCGACATCGTTCACTTTGATGTCATGGACAACCACTACGTGCCAAACCTGACCATCGGGCCGATGGTTTGCTCGGCGTTGCGCAAATACGGCATCACCGCGCCCATCGACGCGCACCTGATGGTCAGCCCGGTAGACCGCATCATTGGCGACTTCATCGACGCCGGCGCGACCTACATCACCTTCCACCCGGAAGCCACGCTGCATGTCGACCGTTCCCTGCAAATGATCCGCGAAGGCGGTTGCAAGGCGGGCCTGGTGTTCAACCCGGCGACCCCGCTGGACGTGCTCAAGTACGTGATGGATAAGGTCGACATGATCCTGCTGATGAGCGTCAACCCGGGCTTCGGCGGGCAGAAGTTCATTCCCGGCACTCTCGACAAGTTGCGTGAAGCGCGCGCGCTGATCGATGCCTCGGGCCGTGACATTCGTCTGGAAATCGACGGTGGCGTGAATGTGAACAACATCCGTGAAATCGCCGCCGCTGGCGCTGACACCTTCGTCGCCGGTTCGGCCATCTTCAATGCGCCGAACTACCAGGAAGTGATTGAAAAGATGCGCTCCGAACTGGCGCTGGCTCGCCCATGAGTGGTTTTGAGCAGTTGTTCCCGGGGCGTCTGCCGCGGCTGGTGATGTTCGATCTGGATGGCACGTTGATCGATTCGGTGCCGGACCTCGCAGTGGCTGTGGATAACATGCTGCTCAAACTCGGGCGTGCCCCGGCAGGTCTCGACGCGGTGCGCGAATGGGTGGGCAACGGTGCGCCGGTGCTGGTCCGTCGTGCACTGGCAGGCAGTATCGAACACGCGAGTGTCGATGATGTCGAGGCCGAGCACGCGCTGGAGATCTTCATGGAAGCCTACGCGGACGGCCATGAACTGACGGTGGTTTACCCAGGTGTACGCGACACCCTGAAGTGGTTGCACAAGCAGGGCGTCGAAATGGCGCTGATCACCAACAAGCCGGAGCGCTTCGTCGCGCCGTTGCTGGATCAGCTGAAAATCGGCCGCTACTTCCGCTGGATCATCGGCGGCGACACCCTGCCGCAGAAAAAGCCTGACCCGGCGGCGCTGTTTTTCGTGATGAAAATGGCCAACATACCGGCCTCGCAATCGTTGTTTGTCGGTGACTCGCGCAGCGACGTGCTGGCGGCCAAGGCGGCCGGCGTGAAGTGCGTAGCCCTGAGCTATGGCTATAACCATGGCCGGCCGATTGCCGAAGAGTCCCCGGCGCTGGTGATTGACGATCTACGCAAGCTAATTCCCGGTTGCCTGGATCCAGCCGCTGAGATAACGTTGGCCGACGCTGTTCAATCCCCTCCTGGAAACTCCATCGTGGTGGTCACTCGCAAACTCTGGATGAAAGTCATCAAGGCCCTGGCCCGCTGGCGTTGGCGCGCCTGACTCGATCCTGGCCGGCTATCCGGCGCGTTTGCACACTTGACTGTTAGACCCTCACGCCACGAGGCACCTCATGATCCGCGAAGAATTCCTGCGTTTGGCCGCTGCCGGCTACAACCGCATCCCGCTTGCCTGCGAAACCCTTGCCGACTTCGACACGCCGTTGTCGATCTACCTGAAACTGGCCGACGAGCCCAATTCCTATCTGCTGGAGTCGGTGCAGGGCGGTGAGAAATGGGGCCGTTACTCGATCATCGGGCTGCCGTGCCGTACGGTGCTGCGGGTGCATGATCACCACGTCAGTGTGACGGTCGATGGCGCCGAGGTAGAAAGCCACGAGGTTGAAGACCCGCTGGCCTTCGTCGAAACCTTCAAGGCGCGCTACAACGTGCCGACCATCGCCGGTCTGCCACGCTTCAACGGCGGGCTGGTGGGCTACTTCGGTTATGACTGCGTGCGTTACGTGGAGAAGCGTCTGGGCAAGTGCCCGAACCCGGATCCGCTGGGCGTGCCGGACATTTTGCTGATGGTCTCCGATGCGGTGGTGGTGTTCGATAACCTGGCCGGCAAGATGCACGCCATCGTGCTGGCCGACCCGTCGCAGGACAACGCCTTCGAGCAAGGTCAGGCGCGTCTGGAAGAGCTGCTGGAAAAGCTCCGTCAGCCAATCACTCCGCGTCGCGGCCTGGACTTCAGCAAGCAACAAGCGGCTGATCCGGTGTTCCGTTCCAGTTTCACCCAAGACGATTACGAGCGGGCGGTGGACACCATCAAGGAGTACATCCTCGCCGGTGACTGCATGCAGGTGGTGCCATCGCAACGGATGTCCATCGACTTCAAGGCCGCGCCGATAGATCTGTACCGGGCGCTGCGCTGCTTCAACCCGACGCCGTATATGTACTTCTTCAACTTTGGCGACTTCCATGTCGTTGGCAGTTCGCCGGAAGTGCTGGTGCGGGTCGAAGACAACCTGATCACCGTGCGCCCGATCGCCGGCACCCGTCCACGCGGTGCCAACGAGGAAGCCGACCGGGCGCTTGAAGAAGACCTGCTGTCGGACGACAAGGAAATCGCCGAGCACCTGATGCTGATCGACCTCGGCCGCAACGACACCGGTCGCGTGTCGGAAATTGGTTCGGTGAAACTCACTGAGAAAATGGTCATCGAGCGTTATTCCAACGTGATGCACATCGTCTCCAACGTCACTGGCCAGTTGAAAGCCGGCCTGACAGCGATGGACGCACTGCGGGCGATTCTGCCGGCAGGTACGTTGTCGGGTGCGCCGAAGATTCGCGCAATGGAAATCATCGACGAACTGGAACCGGTCAAGCGTGGCGTCTACGGAGGTGCGGTCGGTTACTTCGCCTGGAACGGCAACATGGACACCGCGATTGCAATCCGCACTGCGGTGATCAAGAACGGCGAACTGCATGTGCAGGCCGGTGGTGGCATCGTGGCTGATTCGGTGCCTGCGCTCGAATGGGAAGAAACCCTGAACAAGCGCCGCGCGATGTTCCGCGCTGTGGCCCTGGCCGAGCAAACCCCACAAGACTGAGCTGTAACGAAGGAGCTTGTTGTGGCGAGGGAGCTTGCTCCCGCTGGCCTGCGTGGCAGGCCCCTTCATGGCGACTGCTTCGCAGCAGAGCGCGAAGCAAGCTTGCTCGTCACATCAGAGAGCGCCCAAAATAACGCTGCCCCCGTGAGGAGGCAGCGTTTTTTATGGCCTGCGGTTTAGAAGTCCAGGCTGACACCCACGTTGATGCCTTGTTGGGTGAAGTCGTCATCCTTGCGAATGTTGTAGCTGGCCCGTAGCGCCAGGTCTGGAGTCAACTTCTGGCTGACGCCCAGGTTCAGGCGGTTCAGGTTGGTTTGCGGGGTGTAGCCTTGCAGGGTGAAATGGTTGTCGGGCAGGCTGTTGAGGTTCATGGTCAGGTCCTGGGTGTCGTCCTTATATTCGCGTTCGTGGGCGAACTCGCCGAACACCTGAGTCTGCGGGGTGATTTGGTACTTGCCCTGCAAACCGACGCCGAGGCGCTTCGAGGTGCGCTTCTGGTCACCGAAGGTCAGTGCCGTGGAGTCGTTGCCGTTCTCCGAGTAACCGTCGACTTGCACCTTGGCGTAGTCGGCGCTGATAAATGGCGACAAGTGCCACGGGCTGCTTGCCTGCTGCGCGATGTCGTAACCCAGGCGACCGGTGACCGCCAGCACCGTGCCATTGGTACTGCCTTTCTCCCCGCGTTCGTTGACGCCCAGGTCGAACTTGCGTTTGAGACTGTCGTAGTCCAGATGCCCAGCCGTCATTGCCGCGTCAGCCCACCAGCGATTTTGCTGATATTGAGCGAACGCCGTACCCATGTACGTGTTGAGTTTGTACTGCGAGTTGTCGTTGCCCGCTTCCAGCTTCTGACGATAGAAACCGGCAGCCACGCCAACACGCCAGGCCTCGTCGAGACGATAGCTGCCGCCAATGTTCAGGTTGTAGCCGTTGCCATCGGCACTGGCTGCACTGCGTTGATCATCAAAATTCAGGTGCTGACCGCCACCGGCGACAATCGCACGCCACTGACCGACGTTTTGCCAGTTTTCCCAGTCGGATTGCCATTGGTTGCGCAGTTCATCCTGATGCGCGCGCAGGGTGGCGTGGGCCATTTCCGGTAACAGCGTCAGTTCCCAGGGGGCTGCCAGTATGGAATACGCGTAATCGGCGATCAGGCGTTGCCCGGTTTCGGTCGGGTGCACCGAGTCGTTGTAGATCAGCTTGGTCGGGTCCGGCGTGGCGCTGTTGATCCCGTACCGGGCGTTTTCCGTACAGCTGTCACCGCTGAAGCAGGTCGCGGTGAGATTCTGGTCGGTGGCCAGGCCAAATTGCGCCGGGTTGGCGAAGGTCTCTTTGAGCAGCGCCGGAATGTTGAGCGGGATGACTTCGGCATTGACGTGCTGCAACTGGCTGACCAGTTCGGTGTTGAACTGGGCGCTGAGTTGGGAGGTAAAGGCCTGCAACGGGCTGCCATTGATCGCCGGGGTCAGCCCGATATCAGGCAGTAGCCAGACCATGATGTATTTGGCGCCGGCCTGTTGCAGCGTTTGCACGCTGCTGACCAGTCGATCGGCTGCGGCATTGGCCTGATCAAGACTCGTTACCCGGCCCTGGAGGAAGTCATTACCGCCACCGGAGAGGAAATAGAGCGCGTTCGGGTCAGCGCGAAAGTTGTTGCTCGGCAGGTAACCGGGCCGACTGCGCTCACCGGTGTCCGAGGTGGTGGTGATCGAGTCGAGGATCTGATCGGTACGGTATCCACCTACCGCCCAGTTGTTACCGTCTGGCAGGCCTTCACTGGCGCGGACCGCCGAGGTCGAAGCGGCCGTTTGATCGGGTGAAAACCCCAGTTTCCCCCCCAGTAACTGCGTCGAGTTGGCGGCGCGAACCTCGCCGTTGCCATCCTTGTAGGTCGGTCCGACGCGGTTGGTGAACCGCTCGGTTGCGCCTGCGGGGCCGCCTGTATCGGTAAATTGCCCGGCGTCGTTCAGGCTGTCGCCAAAGACAATGAATTTCGTATAGGGAGCGGGGGCCGCAATCGCCTGGGCGCAGGCCATTGCAAGAACACAACTGGCGAGCGGTACAAACATCGTCTGTTTGATCATGAGCAAGTCCATTTATTTTATTGTTGTAGTGAACGGAACGACAGTACCAAAAACTTTCGCGTTTTAGCTATGGCTAAAGGCTGCATCGATTGCTTGCTCTGCGCCATATTGCACCCTCTGCTCAGCTAAGTTACTGTGCGGGAACGTATGAATGAGACCTTCCCCGTGTTGATCGTCAGCAAACTCTTGGATCAAGTCATCAAGGCCCACGCCCGTTGGCGTTGGCGCGCCTGAACTTTCTCTGCCGGCCCGGCCGGACCTGTGCCTGTTTGCCTTCTTTACCCGTATGAAATGCCGCTTTTGCCGGTTCCATTCCAGCAACTGACCGAGCGTTGCAAGACTGCGGGTAAATCATTCGAAGGCCGTCTCAAAAGTCAGTGAATTCAAGAGGTTTCAAACCATGTTGCTGATGATCGATAACTATGACTCTTTTACCTACAACGTTGTGCAGTACCTTGGTGAGCTAGGCTCCGAGGTCAAGGTTGTGCGCAACGATGAGCTGACCATCGCCGAAATCGAAGCGCTCAAGCCCGAGCGCATCGTCGTCTCTCCCGGTCCATGCACCCCGACCGAAGCCGGCGTGTCCATCGAAGCCATCAAGTATTTCGCCGGCAAGCTGCCGATTCTCGGCGTTTGCCTGGGTCATCAATCCATCGGCCAGGCGTTCGGTGGCGATGTAGTGCGCGCCCGCCAGGTTATGCATGGTAAGACTAGCCCGGTATTCCACGAGGACAAGGGCGTGTTCGAAGGTCTGAACCGTCCGCTGACGGTCACCCGCTATCACTCGCTGATTGTGAAGCGTGAAACCTTGCCCGATTGCCTGGAACTGACCGCCTGGACTCAGCTCGAAGACGGCTCGGTCGATGAAATCATGGGCCTGCGCCACAAGACACTGAACATCGAAGGGGTGCAGTTTCATCCTGAGTCGATCCTGACCGAGCAGGGCCACGAGCTGTTCGCCAACTTCCTCAAACAAACCGGCGGCACGCGCTAAGGACTTTCCATGGATATCAAGACTGCCCTGAGCCGTATCGTCGGCCATCTGGACCTGAGCACTGATGAAATGCGCGATGTGATGCGCGAAATCATGACCGGGCAATGCACAGATGCGCAGATTGGCGCGTTCATGATGGCCATGCGCATGAAAAGCGAGAGCATCGACGAGATCGTCGGCGCCGTTTCGGTCATGCGTGAACTGGCGGACAAGGTCGAGCTGAAAACCCTCGACGGTGTTGTCGATGTAGTCGGCACTGGCGGTGATGGTGCGAACATCTTCAACGTTTCGACGGCTTCCTCGTTTGTGGTGGCGGCGGCGGGTTGCACCGTGGCCAAGCACGGTAACCGTGCGGTATCGGGCAAAAGCGGCAGCGCCGACTTGCTGGAGGCGGCCGGGATCTACCTGAACCTGACGCCGGTTCAAGTGGCGCGTTGCATTGACAATGTCGGCATCGGCTTCATGTTCGCCCAATCGCACCATGGTGCGATGAAACACGCTGCCGGCCCGCGCCGCGATCTCGGCCTGCGTACACTGTTCAACATGCTCGGCCCGCTTACGAATCCGGCCGGCGTGAAACATCAGGTGGTGGGCGTGTTCAGTCAGGCGTTGTGCCGACCGTTAGCCGAAGTCTTGCAGCGCATGGGCAGCAAACATGTGCTGGTGGTGCATTCGAAGGATGGTCTGGACGAGTTCAGTCTGGCGGCGCCAACCTTTGTTGCTGAATTGAAGAATGACCAGATCAGCGAGTATTGGGTCGAGCCTGAAGACTTGGGCATGAAGAGCCAGAGCCTGCACGGCCTGGCGGTGGAAAGCCCGGCGGCTTCGCTCGAACTGATTCGCGATGCCTTGGGACGGCGCAAAACCGAGAACGGTCAGAAAGCTGCAGAAATGATTGTGCTCAATGCCGGTGCTGCGTTGTACGCCGCTGATCATGCGGTCAGCCTGAAAGAGGGCGTTGCCCTGGCTCATGACGCGCTGCATACCGGCCTTGCGCGTGAAAAGCTTGAAGAATTGGGTGCGTTTACCGCGGTATTCAGAGTGGAGAATGAGGCATGAGTGTACCGACGGTTCTAGAGAAAATTCTCGCCCGCAAAGTCGAGGAAGTGGCTGAGCGCAGCGCTCGCGTAACGCTTGCCGAGCTGGAAGCACTGGCCAGGGTGGCCGATGCTCCGCGTGGTTTTGCCAAGGCGCTGATTGCCCAGGCCAAGCTCAAACAACCGGCGGTGATTGCTGAAATCAAGAAGGCTTCGCCGAGCAAGGGCGTGATTCGCGAGAACTTCGTGCCGGCCGAAATCGCCAGGGACTACGAGAAGGGCGGGGCAACCTGCCTCTCGGTGCTGACCGATGTCGATTTCTTCCAGGGCGCCGACATTTATCTGCAGCAGGCGCGTGCGGCGTGCAAGCTGCCGGTGATCCGCAAGGACTTCATGATCGATCCTTATCAGATCGTCGAAGCCCGTGCGCTGGGCGCTGATTGCGTGCTGTTGATCGTTTCCGCGCTGGATGACGTGAAAATGGCCGAACTGGCAGCCGTCGCTAAAGGTGTTGGCCTCGACGTGCTGGTCGAAGTCCATGACGGTGATGAGCTGGAGCGGGCCTTGAAGGTTCTCGATACTCCGCTGGTCGGCGTGAACAATCGCAATCTGCACACCTTTGATGTCAGCCTGGAAACCACGCTCGATCTGCTGCCGCGCATCCCGCGCGATCGCCTGGTCATTACTGAAAGTGGCATCCTCAATCGCGCCGATGTCGAGCTGATGGAAATCAGCGAGGTGTATTCGTTCCTGGTCGGTGAAGCATTCATGCGCGCCGAGAACCCGGGCACTGAACTGCAACGCTTGTTCTTTCCAGAGCGTGGCGTGGCGGTCAGCGGTTCTACACTCGACTGAACCTGATTCAATGAAGAAGCCGGCGTTGCCGGCTTTTTTGTATCCACCGCAAAGGATTCGCACTGCCATGACTCACCCTATTGCCTTGACTGTCGAAGCCGGTCTGCGTGCCGAGCAGGATTTGTTGGCGACGGTCTGTGCCGGCGACCAGGAGTTTGGATTGCTGTTCTGGCAGCCGAGCGATCGAGCGCTGGTCATGCCCCGGCGCTTGAGCCGTCTGCCGGGGTTTGAGGCCGCTTGCCAAGCGTCGGCGGCACACGGTTGGCCGGTTTTGTTGCGTGAAACCGGCGGTGAACCGGTGCCACAGTCGGCTGCGACGGTCAATATCGCGCTGGTGTATGCACCGCCGCGCAGCGAAGGTGACCACGGTAGGATCGAAACCGCTTATCGGCGTCTGTGTGATCCGATTTGTGCGCTGCTGACGGAACTCGGTGGCAAGCCTTCATTGGGTGAAGTCGAGGGCGCTTTCTGTGATGGGCGTTTCAACGTCAATCTCGATGGCCGCAAAATGGTCGGCACCGCTCAGCGCTGGCGCCAGAGCAAGGGTGGTCAGCGTCCGGTGGGTTTGGTGCATGGTGCGCTGTTGCTGGACGACGAGCGGGAGTCGATGGTTGAGGCGGTGAACCGTTTTAACGAGGCGTGCAGTCTGGAGCAGCGGGTTCGCGCGCAGAGCCATATCGCCCTGCATGAACAATTCGCCGCCCCGGATGCCATCGCGCGGCTGGACACCTTGTATCGGCAAATGCTCGCCGAGGTGATGTCGGCTTAGCGGGTACCGAAGACCACCATGGTCTTGCCTTTGACGTTGACCAGGTTGCGTTCTTCCAGGTCCTTGAGCACGCGCCCGACCATTTCCCGCGAGCAACCGACGATCCGGCCGATTTCCTGACGGGTAACCTTGATCTGCATGCCGTCCGGGTGCGTCATGGCGTCAGGCTGTTTGCACAGCTCCAGCAAGCAGCGCGCAACCCGCCCGGTGACGTCGAAGAACGCCAGGTCGCCGACCTTGCGTGTGGTATTGCGCAGGCGCTGGGCAATCTGGCCACTGAGCACATAGAGAATGTCCGGGTCTTGCTGGGACAGCTCGCGGAACTTGCAGTAGCTGATCTCGGCCACTTCGCATTCGACCTTGGCGCGAACCCAGGCGCTGCGCTCCTGTTCCTGCCCGGCTTGTTCGAACAGACCCAGCTCGCCGAAGAAGTCCCCGGCATTGAGGTAGGCGATGATCATTTCCCGACCATCGTCGTCCTCGATGAGAATGGTGACCGAGCCCTTGATGATGAAAAACAGCGTATCCGAACGATCGCCCGCGCAAATGATATTGCTCTTGGCCTGATAGCGACGGCGCTGGCAATGCATCAATAACTTGTCGAGGTTCTTGATTTTGGGTGTTGGGGTAATAGCAACCATGGTTGTATCCCGAAAAGACTGCACGGTGTGTTGTGGTTTTTTATGAATTGCTGATGACGGCCGAAAAACAGCAGGCTAAGTGCCATGAAATTGGCGCCAGCTTAACAGACACATTCCGTCGTTATTCGATAATTTATCAATACTGTAAGTGTGTTGCCTGCGCTGATGCCAGTCGCTGTCAACCGAAGGCCCTGTGCTAAGCTGGCGACCCTTTTTTAACAGTGGAGTCTTGGCGATGAAGGCACGCATCCAATGGGCTGGCGAAGCCATGTTCCTCGGTGAGTCCGGTAGCGGTCACGTGGTGGTCATGGACGGTCCGCCTGATGCTGGCGGTCGGAACCTGGGTGTCCGTCCGATGGAAATGCTCCTGCTCGGTGTGGGCGGTTGCAGCAATTTCGACGTGGTCAGCATCCTGAAGAAGTCCCGCCAGGCCGTGGAGAGCTGCGAAGCCTTCCTCGAAGCCGAGCGTGCGACTGAAGATCCCAAGGTCTTCACCAAAATTCACATGCACTTCGTGGTCAAGGGCCGGGCACTGAAAGAAGCCCAGGTCAAACGCGCCATCGAGCTGTCGGCGGAGAAGTATTGCTCGGCGTCGATCATGCTCGGTGCGGCCGGTGTCGCCATCACCCACGACTACGAAATCATCGAACTAGGTTGATTCGACATTCAACTATCATAAATGCAGTGCAGACTCTGGCGATCATTGGCCCAGGTCTGCATAATGCGCCACTTTTTTCAGGGCCGTGATCGGTCAACCGACAGATCACACACCCGAACAGACAACCAAAATCGCCATCGCGAAGAGGTGTTAACCGTCCTACGCTGGTGCGTCGTTCGCATCTGACGGGCATGCTTGATCACGCGGCCGGGCCGCATACATAGAGAGTTTTTAAACGGTGAAAAGCAAACTCAAGCTCCATGGGTTCAATAACCTGACAAAGACCTTGAGCTTCAACATCTATGACATCTGCTATGCGGAAACTCCGCAAGACCAGCAGGCTTACGTTGAGTACATCAATAAAGAGTACAACGCCAAGCGCCTGACGCAGATCCTCACAGAAGTTGTCGATATCATTGGTGCCAATATCCTGAACATCGCCAGTCAGGACTATGAACCCCAGGGCGCCAGCGTCACGATTCTGATCTCTGAAGAGCCGGTGACCCCGACCGACAGTCAGATTGAAGAGTCGCCGGGCCCGTTGCCCGAAATCATCCTGGCCCACCTCGACAAGAGCCACATCACGGTGCACACCTACCCGGAAATCCATCCGGTGGACGGTATCGCAACGTTCCGTGTGGATATTGATGTGTCGACTTGTGGCGTCATTTCACCGCTTAAGGCGCTCAACTTCCTGATTCACCAGTTCGATTCGGATATCGTGACCGTGGATTACCGCGTGCGCGGTTTCACCCGTGACATCGAAGGCAAGAAGCACTTCATCGATCACGAGATCAACTCGATTCAGAACTACCTCTCCGAAGACACTCGCGACGCTTATCAGATGACCGACGTGAACGTGTACCAGGAAAACCTGTTCCACACCAAAATGCTGCTGAAGAACTTCGAACTGGATAACTACCTGTTCGGCGACGCCACCAGCAACCTGTCCTCTGAGCAACGTGCTCAGGTGACTGAGCGGGTGAAACACGAAATGCTCGAGATTTTCTACGCACGCAACATGTCGAGCTGATCTTTGAAATAAAGATCGGCAAAAGAAAGGGCGCTGAGATAGCGCCCTTTTTTGTGCTCGATGTCCCGTCCTGAATAAGGTTTACACCTTCTGATCTATTTTCAGGAGGGAGTAATGGAATCAGCAAAAAGGCGTAGTCAGCGAGACTACACGCTGACTTTTAAATTGTCGGTCGTCGACCAGGTCGAAAAAGGCGAGCTGAGTTATAAAGAGGCTCAGGAGCGCTACGGGATTCAAGGCAAAACGACCGTTCTGACGTGGTTACGCAAGCACGGTCGGCAAGATTGGAGCCCAGGCACATACATTGGCTCGCCGAGGATGGGGTCTATGCCCGACAAAAACCGACCATTAACGCCAGAGCAACGCATCAAAGAGCTTGAAGAGCAGCTAGCTCTGTCCAATCAGAAAGCGCAGTTTTTCGAAGCTGTCGTGGATGTCTTGAAGAATGACTACGGCCTTTCTGTCATAAAAAAGCGTCCCGGCAAGTCCTCGCGCAAAAGCGAGTCCAAAACCTGAGTATCAGCAGGGCTTGCCAGTTCATGGGGATAAGCCGACAGGCTTACTACAAACGCAATCGCGCCGATGCTGCTCGTCTCGTTCTGGACCAGAAAGTTGCCGACTTCGTTCAGCAAAAGCGTCAGCGACAGCCGCGCTTGGGCACCCGAAAGCTGCATTACTTGCTGCATTGCCAGCCTCAACTTGAGCTGCAAGTGGGTCGAGATCGGCTGTTTTCGATTCTGCGCGAAAGGCGTTTATTGGTGGCCCGCAAGCGGGCTTACCACAAGACGACCGACAGCCATCATCGCTTTCGACGCCATCCGAACCTGCTCAAGCCCGGTCCTGATCAGGTTGTTGCAAGCGGCCCGGAACAAGTCTGGGTGGCGGACATCACCTATTTGCCAACCCAGGAAGGTGTGGCCTATCTGAGCCTTGTGACGGATGCTTTTTCGCGAAAGATCGTGGGCTATCACGTCCATGAAAGCCTGCACGCCGAGTCGGTAGCGCATGCGTTGCGCCGGGCGGTGAAATACCGCCGAACGGAGCAGTCGCTGGTGCATCACTCGGACAGAGGCAGCCAGTATTGCTCGGGAATGTACCAGGAACTGCACGCGAGACACGGCATCAGGTGCTCAATGACGGATGGCTATGACTGCTACCAGAATGCCCTGGCAGAGCGGGTCAACGGGATATTAAAGACAGAGCTTATGCTCCAGCGACCGCAGGATTTGACGCAGGCGAAGAAGATGGTGAGTGAGTCGGTATCGATCTATAACGGCGAGCGACCGCACCTGTCTTTGAAATACAAAACGCCCGATGCGGTGCATCGGGCGTTGAAGTGAAACAGGTGTAAACCTATTTCAGGACTAGACACGAAGGTTTTACGGGTCAGATCCGGTAGGTACTTTTGGTCATGACCTTGGCCATCAGGCTCATGCCGAATTTTATCGGTGCCGGGAAGCGGAAGCCTCCAGCGTCGAGCGCGCTTTCGGCGTGCTGCTCTTCATCGATGCGCATCTGCTCAAGAATGGCCCGGGACTTCTCGTCCTCGACTGGCAGTTGCTCAAGGTGCTTGTTCAAGTGTTTGCACACCTGATCTTCAGTCGCTGCGACGAACCCCAGGCTGACTTTGTCGCTGATCAGTCCGGCGACGGCGCCGATACCGAACGACATACCGTAGAACAGCGGATTGAGGATGCTGGTGTGGCTGCCCAGTTGGCGGATGCGCTGTTCGCACCAGACCAGATGATCGATTTCTTCTTCGGCTGCGTGTTCCATCGCCTCACGCACTTGCGGCAGCTTGGCAGTCAGGGCCTGGCCCTGATACAGCGCCTGGGCACAGACTTCACCGGTATGGTTGATGCGCATCAGGCCGGCGACGTGCCGGGTGTCTTCGTCGCTCATTTTCGCCTCTGGCTGCACGATGGCCGGCGACGGGCGGCAAGGCTGGCCACTGAAGGGCAGCAACGTGCGCATGGCGGTGTCGGCTTGCAACAGAAGACGGTCAATCGGCGAGTAGTGACGTTGGGTAGTCATGCTGACCTCCGGGAAGAATCTCGGCGGCCAGTTTACCGCAATCGGCCGGGTTAGGTTTGCGCTGGGTCATTGCAGAAGACCGCCTGGCATTTGCAGATACTGGCTTTGTGGCGAGGGAGCTTGCTCCCGCTCGGCCGCGAAGCGGTCGTTAAGTCAGTCCGCGAGTTTCATTGGGGAGCAGAAGAAAGATGGGGGCTGCTGTGCAGCCCAGCGGGAGCAAGCTCCCTCGCCACAACAAGCTCGGGAGACGGATCAGCCCGGTGGCCAGTGCATCTGGCGCTGACCCAGCACGTGCATATGAATGTGATAAACGGTCTGGCCGCCCAGTTCATTGCAGTTCATGACCACGCGAAAGCCTTCTTCGCAGCCCAGCTCCAGTGCCAGGCGCTGGGCGGTGAACAGAATGTGCCCGGCCAGCGCTTTATCGTCCTCGGTGAGGTCGTTGAGCGTGCGCACCGGCTTTTTCGGGACTACCAGGAAATGCACGGGTGCCTGCGGGGCGATGTCGTGGAAGGCCAGGACCTGGTCATCCTCGTAAATGATCTTGGCGGGTATTTCTCTGTTGATGATTTTGGTGAACAGAGTATCCACAGCTGTTTCTCCATTGTGTTGGTCCGGGCTGAGTGTACTCACGGGAGATGCCCGAGCCCAGCCTGTTAGCTTTACTTTTAGTGATGCTCAGCGCGGACAGTGCGTCTTGTTGACCATGCCTACGATGGTTCGGGTCAGCCAGCGCGAGCCGAAGCGCGGCAACAGCGCGAACCAGCGATTGAGGCGTCCGGGAATGATGATTGCGCGGTTCTTCTCCAGCGCACGCACTGTGTAGAGGGCCACTTCCTCGGGGCTCATCAGCATTTTGCTGTTGGCCAGTTTGTCGGTGTCCAGTTGCGCGGTGCGGAAAAACGCCGTGCGCGTCGGGCCGGGGCAGAGGACCGAGACCTTGACCGCGCACTTCTTCAGCTCGACCCGCAAGCCTTCGGAGAAGTGCAGTACATACGCCTTGCTGGCGTAATAGGTGCTCATCCATGGGCCGGGGTAGAAGGCGGCCATCGAGGCGACGTTCAGAATCTGCCCGCCGCCCTGCAAGGCCATGCTGTTACCAATGGCGTGGCACAGGCGGGTCAGGGCGAGGATATTCACTTCGATCAAGTCTTGTTCGGTCATCCAGTCCTGAGCGAGAAACGGGCCGCAGGTACCGATGCCGGCGCAATTGACCAGCAGGTCGATCTGTCGGTCACCCTCTTCGAGTTCCAGCAGAAAACCGGACAAGCGCAGCGGTTCACCCAGGTCACAGGCGCGGAACAGCACCTCGACGCCAAAGCGCTGGGTCAGTTCGATGGCAATACTTTCCAGCTGATCACGTTGACGGGCCACCAGAATCAGGCTGCGGCCGCGTCGCGCCAACGCTTCGGCCATGGCCAGGCCGATGCCGCTGGAGGCGCCAGTGATCAGAGCGTAACGGGTCATGCAATTCTCCATCGCAACGGCTCGCGGCCTGTGGACAGAGATGTCACAGGAACCGAGCGCGTTTATTCTTTCTCATAGTCTACAGGGGGCTGAGCTGCTTTCGCCGCATCGTCTGCCTCAACCGCATCGGCCGGCTCACTGCTTCCATAACTGCTGGTCGAGGTGCTTTCGTACTCTTCGGTCAGGGTGCTGAGGCCACCGGCAAGCGCGCCGACAAAAAACACTGCGATCACCACCAGCCACAGCCCGCACAGCACTTTGACAGCCGTGCTGTTGGGGGGCTGCGGCGCGCCATAGCGATTCGCCCCGACGTTTCCTGGTAGCGCCGCGAGTGCAAATGGAAACAGGCTGCCGATAAAGGGCACCAGATTCAGAAACCACAGCCAGCCGGACCAACCAAGATCGTGCAGGCGTTGCACGCTGATGGTGATGTTTATGTAGAGGTACGCCACGAACGCAACGACACAAACAATTGTGCTCAGCACTATTTGATTGCCGCTCAGCAGGCTGAGTCCAAAAACGCCAGCGATAGCGCCCATGATCAGTAGCGCCACCAATGACCACGCGAGATAACGCAGGCGCCCGATTCGACCCTGCACGCTAAACACCTTGAGTTCCGAAAACGCTGGCAACGCTTCACCAACGGGCGCGCGAGGAGGGCTATAGGGCGATTCGTTGTTACCGAGTGTGGGCGCCGTGTAAGCGGCGGACGACGAATCGTGAATGTCGGTCAGATTGAGCTTGATCGACGGCTCGGCTTCAATGCGTGCATCGATGCCGGTTTTCGACAGGGCATTCAGATAGGTTTGTGCGTCTGCGTGGGACAGGTCGTGCTTGAGCGCGACAGGCTTTCCGCTGAACAGGCGTTCGATGGCCGCGACGTCGCTTTTGAACAGTTGGGCGAGATTGAGTTTCGCGGTGGTGATGTCGACGCCCGGAAGCAGGGCTCCGTCAAAGACGATCTTGAAACGGTGTTCGCTCATGTCGGGGCATCCTTGTCGCGAGTCAGGGGGCTGTGCTCGGCAGTTTAAGCCAGCCAGAATCGGCTGGCCAAACCTTGTGCGTTAGCGCGGCCAGCGTTTGGGTAGTTGAGCTGCGAATTCCTGCGCCTTTCGGTACTCGGCGTCCAGCCTTGCGACCAGTTGATCGACGCTTGGCAGGTCGTCGATTTCACCCACGCCCTGGCCAGCTGACCAGACGGTTTTCCAGGCTTTGGCTTCATCGCTCAAGGGTTTGAGTTTGGCGCCGAAGTTGACTTCACCCTTGCCTTGCAGTGCATCTATGTCAAAACCGGCGTTTATCAGGCTTTGGCGCATGAAGCTTGCCGGCACCCCGGACACCGCTGGCGTATGGACAATGTCGGCGGCCCTGGAAGTCAGCAGCATCTCTTTATAGGCTTCCGGGGCATGGCTTTCGGTGGTGCCGATAAAGCGCGTACCGAAGTACGCCAGATCCGCACCGAGCAGTTGCGCGGCGAGAATCTCGTGGCCATGGTTCAGGCAACCGGCCAGCAGCAGGGTTTTGTCGAAGAACTGGCGAATCTCGGCAATCAGCGAAAACGGGCTCCAGGTCCCGGCATGGCCACCGGCGCCTGCCGCTACGGCGATCAAGCCATCGACGCCGGCCTCGGCAGCTTTTTCCGCATGGCGTCGAGTCGTCACGTCGTGGAAAACCAGGCCACCATAGCCGTGCACCGCATCGACCAGCTCTTTCACTGCGCCAAGGCTGGTGATCACGATCGGAACCTTGTGTTCGATGCAGATTGCCAGGTCCGCTTGCAGGCGCGGATTGCTGTTGTGAACGATCAGATTCACCGCATACGGCGCAGGATTTTCCAATAGCGCCAGACCCGCTTCAATTTCCTCCAGCCAGGCTTTGAAGCCGCTGCTTTCACGCTGGTTCAGCGCTGGAAAGCTGCCGACCACACCATTGCGGCAGCAGGCGAGTACCAGCTGTGGATTGGAAATCAGGAACATCGGTGCTGCCACGACAGGCAGACGCAAACGTTGTTCGAGCAAAGCGGGCAGCGACATTGGAAGTACCCCGATAAGTTGCGGCTAATTATGATTAGAACGGCCGTACGACGACCAGAATTACAATAGCCAGCAATATCAGAACTGGCACTTCATTGAACCAGCGATAAAAGACATGGCTGCGGGTGTTTTCGCCACGGGCAAAACGTTTTACCTGTGCACCGCACATGTGGTGATAGCCGATCAGGATCACTACCAGGGTCAATTTGGCATGCATCCAGGCACCTTGTCCGAAGTAGGCGCTGGGGTTGAGACTGATCAGCCAGATCCCGAAAGCCAGTGTGGCGATCATCGCCGGGCCCATGATCCCGCGGTACAGTTTGCGCTCCATGATGCTGAAGCGCTCCTTGCTGATGCTGTCTTCACTTTGAGCGTGGTAGACAAACAGGCGTGGCAGGTAAAACAGGCCGGCAAACCAGCAGACCATGCTGACGATATGAAGCGCTTTGAGCCACAGATAAAGCATTTTTAGTTATTCCCAGGTTCACGGTAGCCCGAATAGTAGAGGCTTGGGCCTCCGTACGTCACCTTGACGGTTGTCGCAGGGCGGTGCGCGCCCTATTATCGACGGCTTTCCAGTGGGTTCGTTGAGGGCAGGTTTATGGTCAAGGTCGGTATCGTCGGCGGCACGGGTTACACCGGTGTCGAATTGCTGCGTCTGTTGGCGCAACATCCGCAAGCTGAAGTGGTAGTGATCACTTCCCGATCCGAGGCAGGCCTGGCCGTTGCCGACATGTACCCGAACCTGCGAGGCCACTACGACGGCCTGGCGTTCAGCGTTCCGGACATCAAAACCCTTGGTGCCTGCGATGTGGTGTTCTTCGCCACTCCACACGGTGTAGCGCATGCGCTGGCCGGTGAATTACTGGCGGCCGGGACCAAGGTCATCGACCTGTCGGCAGACTTCCGTCTGCAGGACGCGGACGAATGGGCCAAGTGGTATGGCCAGCCGCACGGTGCGCCAGAGTTGCTGGAAGAAGCGGTCTATGGCTTGCCAGAAGTCAATCGCGAGCAGATCAGGCAAGCACGCCTGATCGCGGTGCCGGGTTGCTATCCAACCGCCACGCAACTGGGCTTCCTGCCGTTGCTCGAAGCAGGTCTTGCCGATACTTCGCGCCTAATTGCTGACTGCAAGTCGGGTGTCAGCGGTGCTGGTCGTGGTGCAAGCGTCGGTTCGCTGTATTCCGAAACCTCCGAGAGCATGAAAGCCTATGCCGTTAAAGGGCATCGTCACCTGCCTGAGATTCGCCAGGGGCTGCGTCGCGCAGCAGGCAAGGACGTCGGCCTGACTTTCGTGCCGCACCTGACGCCGATGATTCGCGGTATTCACTCCACGCTCTATGCAACCGTGGTCGACCGCTCCATAGACTTGCAGGCGTTGTTTGAAAAACGCTATGCGAACGAACCGTTCGTCGATGTCATGCCGGCTGGCAGCCATCCGGAAACCCGTAGTGTGCGGGGTGCCAACGTTTGCCGTATTGCGGTTCATCGTCCGCAGGATGGCGATCTGGTGGTGGTGCTGTCGGTGATCGACAATTTGGTCAAGGGCGCGTCGGGTCAGGCGGTGCAGAACCTGAACATCCTGTTTGGTCTGGATGAGCGCTTGGGTCTGTCCCATGCAGGCATGCTGCCCTAAGCTTTCCCCCGCTCAGCAGAAAGGCCCGTTTAACGGGCCTTTTTGTATTCCGGGCTGACCATTGTGTTGATTGATATACCGTAACAATAGTTGACCGATTTTCTGGGAGAAGCGGATAATGCGCGTCATCACGCATTATGGCGGTGTAACACCGGGAGATAGTCAGCATGAGCGTCGAATCCTTCACCCCCACGGCTTTGCAATTCACCCACGGTGCCGCGCACAAGGTGAAGAGCCTGGTCGATGAAGAGGGTAATGATCGCTTGAAGCTGCGCGTATTCGTTACGGGCGGCGGTTGTTCAGGGTTTCAGTACGGCTTCACATTCGATGAAGAAGTGGCCGATGACGACACCATCGTCGAGCGCGAAGGCGTTAGCCTGGTCGTCGATCCGATGAGCTTCCAATACCTGGCAGGTGCCGAGGTGGATTATCAGGAAGGTCTGGAAGGTTCGCGTTTCGTGATCAAGAACCCGAATGCCACCACGACCTGTGGTTGCGGCTCTTCGTTTTCGATCTGATCGCACCTCAGCGCATCACCAAACGCCGCATGGCCTCACGGCTTTGCGGCGTTTTGCTGTCTGGTGCTCAGACGGGGTAGATGGCGCCGAGGACGCGTAATCCGCGAGCGCCGGTGACGCTTGGACGATTGGCCGGGATACTTTCGAGGCAGCAATGGGCCAACCAGGCAAAGGCCATGGCTTCGACCCAGTCCGGGTCTACGCCGTAGTTTGCAGTGCTGCTGACCTTGGCGCCTGGCAGCAGGCTGGCGAGCCGTGCCATCAATGTTGCGTTATGGGCGCCGCCACCACAGACCAGCAGCTCTTGCGTATCGGCTTGTGCGGCTTGTAGCGATTCGACGATGGTCAGCGCCGTCAGCTCAAGCAGCGTGGCTTGCACGTCTTGTGCAGCAAATGCGGGCAGGCGCGCAAGGTGTTGTGTCAGCCATTGCAGGTTGAATACTTCGCGGCCGGTGCTTTTGGGGCCCTTGGTCAGGAAGAACGGATCACCGAGCAGGGCCTTCAGCAGCACGGGCTCTACGCTGCCGCTTGCAGCCCACTGGCCGTCACGGTCGAAGGTCTCGCCGCGTTGTTGGTGAATCCAGGCGTCCAGCAGGACATTGCCTGGGCCGCAGTCAAAGCCCGAGACGGGTTTGCCGGTCTCGATCAGGCTGAGATTGCTGAAACCGCCAACATTCAAGACTGCACGGTTGCCGCTGCGCTGTTCAAACAAGGCTTCATGGAAGGCTGGAACCAGCGGCGCGCCTTGCCCGCCTGCAGCCACGTCGCGGCTACGAAAGTCGCTGACGACAGTGATTCCGGTCAGTTCAGTCAACAGGGCAGGGTTGCCGATCTGCACGGTGAAGCCGCGTGCGGGCTCGTGGCGAATAGTCTGGCCGTGGCTGCCAATCGCTCGGATGTCATCAGGTTTCAGGTGTTGATCTGCAAGCAGGGTATTGATGCCCTGAGCGGCCAGTTTTACCCAGTTTTGCTGGGCAATGGCGCTGCGGGCTATCTCGTCAGGTCCGCTGGCGCACAAGCCAAGCAGCTCGGTGCGCAGGGATTCGGGCATGGGAATGTAGTGCGTGGCGATCAGTTTGATCGCCGGTGCTTGCTCGATCAGCGCAATGTCCAGGCCATCAAGGCTGGTACCGGACATCACACCTATATAGAGCGCCATGGCTTAGCGTTTGCTCGAGGCTAGCAGGGTGGCTTTTTCTTGCTCCATGCGCGCCATCAGCGGCTGGCTTTGTTGCAGGAAGCGTGCGCGCTCGGACTTGGCGATCGGATCGGCCATTGGCAGTTTCTGACCCAGCGGGTCGACGTGAACGCCGTTGACCTGGAACTCGTAGTGCAAGTGCGGGCCGGTCGAGAGTCCGGTAGTGCCGATATAGCCAATCACTTGGCCTTGCTTGACGTTGCCGCCAGTCTTGACGCCTTTGGCGAAGCCTTGCATGTGTCCGTACAGCGTGCGGTAGGTGTTGCCGTGCTGAATGATAACGGTGTTGCCGTAACCACCGCGGCGACCGGCCAGCAGCACTTTGCCGTCACCGGCAGCCTTGATCGGCGTGCCACGAGGCGCTGCGTAGTCGACGCCTTTGTGCGCGCGAATTTTGTTCAGAATTGGATGCTTGCGACCCATGGAGAAACGCGAGCTAATACGGGCGAAGTCCACCGGCGTACGAATGAACGCCTTGCGCATGCTATTGCCTTCGGCCGTGTAGTAGCTGCTGTTGCCTTGCTTGTTGGTGTAACGCACGGCGGTGTACGTCTTGCCACGGTTGGTGAAACGGGCGGAAAGAATAGGGCCATTGCCGACAGCTTTGCCGTTGACGACTTTCTGTTCGTAGATCACGTCGAACTCGTCACCCTGGCGAATATCCTGGGCGAAGTCGACGTCGTAGCCAAACACGCTGGCCATGTCCATGGTGAGGCTGTGGGACAGCCCGGCACGCGCCGCGGATTGCGAAAGCGAGCTGTTGATCACGCCGTGAACATAGGCGGAGCGCACGGTTGGCTTGGCTGTAATGCGGTTAAAGGTATAGCCCTTGGCGTTTTTGCTCAGGCTGATGCTTTCAGCGTCATTGATCTTGCTGTGCAGATTGGTCAACTGGCCGTCGCGGCCGAGTTCGAATTCGAGTTTCTGGCCGTGTTTGAGCTGGGTGAACTGCTTGGCTTGCTTGTCGCTGGCCAATACGTCGTGCACCGAAGCCGCTGGAAGCCCGACTTTCTCGAACAATGTGGAGAGCGTGTCGCCTTTGGCAACGATCACTTCCCGGTGGCCTGGCGCTTTCTTCTCTTCAACGGCTGGTGCCGGGGCTGCTTTAGCCGTTTCCTTGCTATCGTCGGTACTGTCTTCGATCTGGGCGAATGGAGATTCGACCGGCTCGTTTGTGGCTTGGACGGCGTCAGCAGCGTCTTGATCTTGTGTCAGTTGTTCTGCGGGACGTTCCAGTTCAAGACTCAGGGTTGTCTTTTTGGCTTCAACGTCACTGGAAGGGAATACCAGGAGCGCCAGGCTGAGGAGGGCAGCAATGCCACTTGCCGCGAGCAGGTGGGTCTTCGGATAAAGCGGCGGCGCTTTAGACGGTTCTGTGATCATAGGTAATTTGACTTTGGAAAAGATGAATTGGAAAAGATGAATGACATGATGAAGATGAAATAACTGTATAAAATATAACCAAATCATCTCTTAAGCAAGTCGCGAATGCTCTGTTCGCGGATTGGCGTCCGTGCGCCGGGCAAAACTTGTATTTGGTGCGCGATCTTGTATGGTTGGTTCCCTTTGAATCTGAGCCTTGCGGGTCTGTTATGAAGTCGGTTG